>CAZVMH010000001.1:0-187319 GCA_964628585.1 uncultured Candidatus Saccharibacteria bacterium
ATCCTTGGATTGTGGTAGCTGATGAGCCAACTGGAAATCTTGATACACATTCCGCAGATGAAATGATGTCTATATTTCACGAGCTTAACAAGGAGAAAAAACATACTATTATTATGGTAACTCATAATTTGATATACTTACCTTTGGCAAATAAAAAAATTGCTATGATAGATGGAAAAATTACTACAGAAGAGTCAGAAGTACAGGAAAAAATTAAAACTGAATTTACCAATGTTATGGAGGGGATAAAATGAAATTATCAACTGTTTTTTTCATAGCAATCACAAATTTTTGGTCTAGGCGATTGAGGGCAATTCTAACAGTTTTAGCCGTTACAATAGGAATTGGAGCAATTATATTTTTGGTTTCATTGGGCTATGGCTTAGAGCGTCTTGTCACTTCACAAGTTGCAAACTTTGATGCCTTTACCGTAATAGATGTACCCTCTGCCAACCTGAAAGTTCAAAAAATAAATGATGAAACACTTTCAGTTATTACAAACACCAGTCATGTCCAAAAAATTGCGACTACTATTAATATGGCAGGCAGACTGAAACTTGCAGAAACAGCCGCTACAACTGAAAGCTTGGTTCAATCCTGTGATTCAGAGTACTTGAAAATGGCTGGTATAAGCATCAAGGAAGGACGATGGTATGAAGACAGCAAAAGCGAAATTGTTATTAATACAGTTCTTAGAAATTTACTTTTTAAAGAAAACGAAGTCATAATAGGCAAAAAGATTGTGGCAGATATTAACTTGGAAGAAAGTTTAAGGGCGACAGACTTACAAGATGGTTCTATTGTAAAATCTCTTTCTGAAATGACGATAGTTGGATTTGTTGAAGACGAATCAAGTCCGATAGCATATATTCCTCAAAATACAATGAAAGATATTGGTGCTGTAAACTACACCTCTTTAAAAGTGAAAATTGATGACAAGGAAAACGCTGAGATAGTAAGAAAAGCAATCGAGAATTTAGGTTATTCTACAGAGTATGTCGGTGATACGGTTAAACAAATCGTACAAATTTTTAGTTATTTCAGAATTCTTTTGGGTGCTTTTGGCTTAATAGCCTTGGTTGTTGCTGCACTCGGTACTTTCAACACTCTTACAATTTCATTATTAGAGAGAATTCGAGAGGTTGGATTGATGAAAATAATGGGTATGAATTCTCGAGATATTTATTTTCTTTTTATGTCAGAAAGCGTATTTATTGGTTTTGTTGGGGGAATTATGGGTGCGCTACTTGGGCAATTATTGGGAATTATTATTAATTTTATACTTGCCATGTTTGCTAATAAGGCTGGCGTTGATCCTTTGTCAATTTTTTATACCCCGTGGACGTTTCCTGTTTACATCGGAATATTTTCCTTAGTGGTAAGCTTTTTAACTGGTTGGTATCCCGCTAGACGCGCTGTAAAGGTAGATGCTCTCGATGCTATAAGATATGAGTAATTTATTTATGTTAAGATAGTCAGGTTTTTAGAAGCACTAACCACTTTTTTTAGAAATAACTTCGAGGAAAATTTAACATACACCACCATTCGATTCGTTATTTCGTTCTTCACTTATTGTAAGTTCATAAAAAACCACCTGTAGGAAAGGTGATTTTTTATTTAGTTTGAATATCGGGCTACTTTTTAATGATCTTTTTGACTTGTGCAAAATTTTTATCGAGCTTTGTCTTGATATCTTTGGCATCTTTGGGCGTAATCTTTTTCTCTAGCTCGTAGACATTAACGATTTTTTCTACAATTTGGCTGTAGGTTTTCTTGCTAACTTCACCAGCTTTGGCTAACTCCTCGGCGATTTTATCTTTCATCTCATGAATGTAGCTAGTAATGTCGGCTCTAGTCTCTTCGCCAGATTTTGGTGCTAACAAAATTCCTGCAATCGCACCCGCCAAAACGCCGACCGATGCTCCTATCATAATACCCTTACTTTGCTTGTCCATTTTTAGATCCTTTCGAATTATTCTTAATAAGTTGTATGATTTCTGTTACGATACGGCGAACGAAATCAAAGGTAAAAATACTGTTTTTAAATGATTCTAATGATTTAATAGTTTTTTCAACAAATTCTTTAGCATCATTTGAGGTGGTTTTAGCTGTTTCTAAAACTTCCCCAAGTTGTTTTGTTAATTTGCCAAGTTGATTTTGAAGCATTATCGACCAGACAAATAAAACAATCATATAGATTGTAGCTACGATACAGAAAACACTTACTGAAATTTGAAAAAATGCATTCAAGGTCATTCTATCTCCTTTTTATTCATTATATCATAAGACAAGATCAAAAATTTAGATTACAGGGGTATTTTAGCTTTTTGCTCTAACTAGGATTTTTAATAATTGTAATAATATCGTGAAAGTAACGTCCTATAAAACCATTACCATCAACACGGCCAAGAATATAGATTAAAACGGCAGCCAATATGGCCGAACCGATAAAAAAGCCAAGACCATAGACAACACCACGACAAAAATTCCACCAAAGGCTTGATAGCTTTTTTTCGTATTTTACTAACTGTTTAACCAGTCTTGAAAATTCTTCTTCAGTCATTAATTATATTATAACAGAACAAAATATTTATTAAAATAATTTATTTTAATAAGACTTGACAAAATGTAAAGTTTTCTTTACATTTATTCTATGGACAATAATGAAGAATTCTCAATTATAATTCGATTACGAGATTTAAGAAAACAACATAGCATGAGTCAAGAAGAACTTGCTGAAGCTCTCGGTATTTCTCGTCAATCCATAATTTCTCTAGAACAGGGAAAATTTTTACCATCACTACCCCTTATTCTTTCGATGTGTAAATTTTTCAATTCTGATCTAGATGAATTATTGGAGTTGCCATACAAAACACAAGAAGATAAAAATGAGAAGAAAATAATTTTTAAACACTCCGACCAAACAACGGAGAGAAAGGAGCGCAATATGCCACAAGAAATTGAACCATGGAGACCTTTTCGAGAAATGGTCTCACTACGAGATGCTATGGACAGATTGTTTGAAGATAGCGTCATAACACCAAAGGGAACTGTTGTTATGCCAAAAATTGACATTAAAGACACAAAAAGTCATTTAATAGTCAAAGCCGAACTTCCTGGCTTAAAGGAAGATGAAATTGATATTGAAATTGCAGACGGAGTAGTGACAATTTCAGGGCGCAGAGAAGAAGAGAAAGAAACAGAAGGCGAAGGATATTTTCATAAAGAGAGTCATTCTGGTGAATTTAGTCGAAGTTTCTCGCTTCCCTCAGAAGTGATCGCTGATAAGGCCGAAGCAGACATGAAAGATGGAGTCTTGGCAATCAAGCTTCCCAAGGTAGAGCCAAAGAAGGCTACCAAAGTTAAACTAGGCAAAGGACAGAACAAAAAATAAATTAGATCATCCTAAAAAAGCCCCCAGCAATGGAGGCTTTTTTACTTGTTGCAAAGATAGGTATGTGGTATATTTAAATAAAATTGCTAGGAGGGCAATGATTAAAAAAAATCGAACATTAAAGTTTAAGGCAAAATTTCCAAAGATAAAAAAAAGAACTTTCAAGATATCGGTTTTGGTTATCTTTTTGTCGTGTCTATCAGTTGGTGTTTATTTTATACGCTACAAAGCGGATATTGTTTCAGATCTCACAAATTTAGATAAAGTCCATACCGTGTTGACTGATGGCAAAAAAGCAACTTCTCTCCTTGATTCCGATGCTTGGGTCAATTTTACAAAAGATGCGAACGATTTAGGCACGCGGGAAAAGTTGGCTGCAGATCAGCTATCACCATATGGGATAGCTAGCATACATCAGGGAGATGATCTCGGCGATCTTATATCCTTACCAGACACAAGAAAGTCACTTTACGAGGCAAATATTCGCACATTGAAATACCCCTTTTCTGCGGGAACAATTGAAAGTTCATCCAATGAATATGAGTTGAAGCAAGGTCAATATGACGAAATTGATGATCTCTATAATGATGGCTTTAATTTTATCGGCGATGTTCACCTTGGCGGCATTATTGATCCCAAATTGAAAGAAAGATTTCTTGGATACAGACAAGGTTATAACGTCTTGTCTCTCCCTTATATTGATGAGAATGACGGGCAACTTGGTGAATCATTAAATTTTCCTTCTAATACAGCAAAACTTTCTAAAATTGATGAAAATCATCCGCTTTTGACTAAAAAGCAATACAATAATCAAAATAATTTGCACTTGGTTGATCCGGCCATTCCTCTTCAATCCTACAGCGAAACGTTGCCAATATCAGACACCCGTTGTTGTTTTCTTCAACACATTATCAAGCCGGGAGCAGAAAAGGTTTATATATCTCTTGAAGGATCAGATACCAATTTTATTCAAATTAATCGTTATGATCCGACAACACTGGAAGATGGCAAAATTTACTATGAGTTGGTAAATGAAAATGAAGTGACTCTCCCTAGAGTTAGATTTCAAGGGACTCCAGCCAAATTAAAAATTGAATATCAAGGATGGGATAGTGAAAATTCTTTATACTTAAAAGACATTGATTATTCAGTGGATGTTTTGTCTGGCATAATAACCAAAGAAAACAACTCTTTTTCTACACCTTATATAAATGATAAATTTGATGGGACTGCGCTTGATTCTAGCTGGAAGACCATGAATAATCCTCAAAACATTTCAGTTAGTAACGGCAAGCTTTCTTATAACGGGACGCAAACTGCGAATTTTGGTGAAAACATTTATCAAGAATTAAACGGAAATGGAAATTTTATTGCCTCTATCAAAAGAACTGATTATGCTCCTCATTTAACCGTATATCAGGACAATTTAAACTGGGTGAGCTATAATGGGAAATCGCTAACACAGATGGTAAATGGTGTTGTAAATTATTCAGAAATAAGTACCTTTGAACATTACAATAAACCCAATTGGATAAACGTTAAAAAGGTTGGTGACAGCTATACCTTTTACGGGGGCGATGAAAATAATGCAAGAATTGACAATGATGTTTTTTATTTTTCTTCTACTAGGGCTTTTATCGGAAACGGTTATGCAAACAAAGCTAGTATTACAGATCAAACGGCTAAAATTCAATTGCTCAATGCGGCAAATCTTAAAGTGGGTATTTCTGGCACGAATTACCCAACAGACATTGTTGTTGAGGAATTCGTTTTAAGACCTGGCCTCACATTGTCTACAGCCGTAGAAGCATACTACAACTATTTCTATTATGACAAATTCAACAAATACGCTAAGGATCTCGCTTCAAAGTACAAAGATATTATTTACTATTGGGAAATAACCGGCCTGCCATATACTACAGCTAGGGGGGGATATGAAATGAGCACTTTCAAGCAAAATGACTCTTATTGGTTGGGGGATTATGCTATCGCGTCAAGCTCTATAGCAAATAAATTTAGAGATTCAATAAAACTTGGTAATGGAGACGCGAAAATTATCGGTAACTTTTCAGAATATCCTCCAGCATTACAAGCGGCTTATTATGGCTTAGCAAAAACTAGGGGATGGCAACAATTTGATATTAATTACGAGCAGGCAATTTCAAATTATGCTTATTCTTTCTATGCCGGTAGTTCCACGGTGGTTGATTTTAATACAATATTTAAGCCTTTCATAGATAATGACAATGTGCTATCAGGCTATGGTTTTGAGAAAAAACCTTACATCGATACTAAATATGGAGTTGGCAATACATTTGCTCGATTATATAGTGATTATCAAGGATTATCCGATCAACATACTCAAAATGTTATGTTCGGCAAAAAAGTTAATTCAATTAGCAATATAATAAATGAAATCACCTGGGATATTTTTGAACATCCCTTATTGAGTTGCGCAAAATATTCAAAACGAAAAGTGAATCTTGAAAGACGCAATAATAAAGTTGTAATGACGGGTTATGAAGACGGATTCACCTGCGGAGATTTCACTACTAATTTGTCTAAGGGCGAACGTATTGTCCTTTCTGAGGCGAGTGATGAGTCTTTCAACGGCGAATTTGTTTTAACTGAATCAGGCGCAAGAGAATGGGATCCAAAAACTTATGAGCAAGAAGGTAATGATGCAGATGCAGTTGCGTATGTCGAAAATCCGGCAAAGGAAGCATCATTGCTTTCAGTTGCTAAAAACATTGGAAAAAATAAAGGCATAATTTTAGATCTTGGAGACCGGGTGGATTATATTTTTGGAACCGATCCGGATCCGGCCAAAACAAAAAAAAGTGTTAAAAAAATCCAAATTAGCGCAAAAAATATCTCGAATATATCAAAAATTAAAGTCAAAAGTTCCCTCACTAACACAGATAATAATTTAGATAACTCCGGTGGTTCATTAATGCAATTCACTCGCCCTGCAAAACCTGGCGACAGTACTGGCGTATTCTCTTTACCAAATTTCCCTGTTTATTTTGACGCCACATCTCCTAATTTCAAGGAGGAGTCAATTCTACTTACCGGCATCTCAAAAACCCAATATAAAGTCGAAGGAACTCTATCGGGAGATCAAGGGACAGCAACACAAGGGGTGCCATTTGTAAGTAATAATGGTGTGATCTCAATGACAATTCCAACGCCTGATAAATGGGGCGCCCCCGATATTGATGTTGGCGATACTCTTTGGGCTCACTTATTTAAGGGGGACGGCTATAAAGATGTTACTGAATGGAATAATTCTGGACAATCTGGATTGGGGAATATTGTTATCGAATTGCCGGAAGCTATTGAAACTAGGTATTTGCAATTTGAATTTTATAAGTCCGACGGCGCTGATTCCTTTTCACTCGATGAAATCGAAGTTTTTGATGGCGCCGGATCAAATATTTCTACAAATAAGTTATACCTTGCTGAGGGAGCCATTTCCCAGCCATCTTTGTTCTCAAGTGATAACGCTGTTCCAGAAATAATTATGATCTCTCCATCAGAAAAGGGAGGAGTAATTCAGGGGCCAATTTCTAGCACTGAATTGCGTTATAGCGTCGATGGAATTGAAAAAACCAAAAGCATTAGAGTTGCAAAGGGTAATAATAAGTACACTCTGAAAGCAAGAGATAAAGCAGGCAACACATCTGAAAAGGTAATCGAATTTTTTGTATCCTCATTGCCTCCGATTGAGGTGAATATTATTGCGCCAATAGAGGGAGGAACTGTTTATAGGGATAAAATAAAGATTTTATATTCAGCAGACGGCGAATTAAAGCAAAAGGATGCAACTTTAGTGCTCGGATCAAATAAAATTGAGGTTGAAGAAAAAAATGCTGAGGGATACGTAACCAAAAAAGAAGTCAATGTGAACTATGAAGCACCAGCTCAAGCTCCTTTGGTCGAAAATGAATATCCTGTTAACAACTCAACTTTGTATATAAGCCAAGAAGAAAGCGATTATGTTGCCAATATCTTATACGAAGTGGATGGTTTTACCGTTCTGCTAAAAGATCAAAAGTTGAAAATCGGAGAAAATTTAATTCCAATAACTGAAACTAATTCAATTGGTACAACATCATTTAATCTTAAGTACAACGTAGTCCAACTGTCAACGCCAACTATCTATATCGAATCACCAGTCGATAATTTTCGAACAAAGGAAGACTCAATTGAAGTTGTATACTATGTTGATGGCGCTAGATACTTAAAAACATTCGGTTTAAATTATGGAGATAATAGATTAACGGTTTATGGATACAATAGATTTTACAGTGTATCCGCTTCAATTAATGTGGGCAGGGATGAAACGATTGTTCCCCCAAGCCAATCATTTGCTTCCGGATGGAATATGGTTACCTTCCCAATGATTGACGAATCTTCACTCGGGTCAATCTTGCCAAGTACTTTTAAAGTCAGAAGATTCAACTCTTCTTCCAACAAATATGACAAGGCAGAAGAAGTGGAAGTGAAACCGATTCCAGGTCAGGGCTATTGGATGAAAATCGACGATATCGCAAAAATTGATAGTGTAAAATACAAATCTACGTCGGCCACTTCAACTTCAGTCCCTGTCGCTAAGGGTTGGAATTTACTCGGAAATCCATTTTTATCTGATCTGCAAATTGCTAATTTGAACATTCGATACAAAAATGGATCTGTAAAAAGCTTTGCCGATGCAGTAAAGAGTAAGGACATTGCCGGCTACGCTTGGAGTTGGGAAGGAACTGCCAATCCAAAGCAGTATTATTTTATCTCGAATGATCCCAACCGTTATAAAACAAGTGCGCACAAGCAGACCTTCATATCTTCATATAGAGGGTTCTGGATTGTCATAAAGAAAGATGAAGTAGCAGAAGTCATTATTAATCAATAAGAAAGGACATCATGGATAACATCAACAATACTCCCAGTCAGGGTATGATTGCAGAAACACCGCCACCGAAGCCAGTTAATTTACCGCCAATATCTGAAGATAAGGACTTCATATCTACTAACACTATAGATAAAAAACCTTTCTATAAGAATAAACAAGTTTTAATATATATTGTTTTGGCTGTCATAATACTTGGTTTTGCTGTATCCTTTGCTAAATATTATCAACTTTATAGAAAAGAACATGCCATAGTATTAAACAAATCTAATTGTGATAAATGTCAGGAAGTAGAACCCTGCCCGGAATGTTCTGCTTGTGAAGCACCGGTGGCTGCAACTCCTAGCCCATCGACTAGCACTAAAAAAACAACTAAACAGGCTTCATCCAGTCAAGAAGCAGTATTGGCTCCGCCTGCTCCACCATCGGATTAGACACAAAAAAACGACCACAAATTCTAAATGGTGCGCCCAAGGGGGCTCGAACCTCTGACCTCTACAATGTCAATGTAGCGCTCTAACCAGCTGAGCTATGGGCGCATATATTAACCCAATATTATCAAGTTTAGAGTCCTAAATCAATTCAATATCTAATTATAGGTGTTAGTAATTACGCTTGTTTATGATAATATTTTCATATGGGCATAAAAAATTACAGAAGAACAATTAAATATTTATTTAAAAACATATATGTTTTTTTGATCAGTTTCATTCTATTATTTTTGGCTTACTATGTTTGGGTGAGGGGAATTTCGATTCTTTCGTCTTATACTGATCTTTCTTTCCATCTTGCAACTGCTCAGGGGTTTTCTCGTGTGGGTGGTATAGTAGCATGGGATTTCTGGGAGTCATTGCCGCTCGGGCGCCCCCATAACTATCCTCCACTTTTTCATATTATTTTGACTGATTTATTAAGGCTAACTTCTAATCCAACCGTTGCAATTAGGCTGATAATGGAAATTACTTTGATTGGAGGAATGATAGTATATGCTTTTGGATTGACAAAATTATTTAATGTAAAAATCGCTTTTTGGTCTGTCTTATTATTAGCTTTTTCGTTTCATTTTGTACAGCTATCCTTGACCGTAATGCCGGCCACAATTGTGATATTCTTGACACCTCTCCTTTATCACTTTCTTATTAAAAATAGATGGGTAAGTTACATTATAATTTTACTATTTATGTTCTATTTGCATCTATTTTTGCCATATTTAATTATTTTATCTATTGCAACTTATTCACTCATTTCTGATCGCAAACTATTTATTAAGGCTATTTTGCCGACCCTAATACCCTTTATTTTGTATTGCCCATGGCTGATTCACATTTTTCTTGGCGGGTGGGAATATATAAAATATTTTGATAAGGGAAGTGTTACAGATTTATGGAACTCATACGTGTTAGTAAATCCTTTTATAATAATTTTAGCGTTTTTTGGATTAATAGCGCTTTCGAAAAACAAGACTAAACAAAAAAATGAATTTTACCTCTTTTTCATCTCTTGTATTATTGTTTTATCTCCAAGTTTTATCGTTGCCGGTAGAATTATCGATGGTCATTTTTTACCATTTGCGGTAATATTCGCGGCATTTTTTCTATCTAATTTAAATAAAAAATTGTCAAAAATTTTTTGTTGCCTAATAGTTTTGTTTTATTGTTGGACTAATCCTACACTAATGGTTGGAGAAAAAAATAAAATAATATTATTGGCAAGCCCTCTAAATAATTTATTAATTAATGAAAATTTCAGAGTTAATGATCCTGCAAGCAAATTTCAGATATTGATTGATTCAATTAAACAAGATTCTCAAAACGGCCAAACCATTACCAGCATACTCAGATCTTTTGATGGTTATTTGGTAGACAAGAACTATCAGTTGCCGATTTCAAATATGGTAGCATCATATACTGGTCTGGCTACACTAAACTTAAGACAGCCAGAAATTTATCGACGTTCTCCTCCTGATATTTTAAAATCAAAATATCTTTTATTGAATGACTATGCTGATGAATTATCGACCGAAACATTTTTCAATCAATACTGGGAAGAATCATATGCATTAGTAGAAACAATTAAAAGTAATTTCACAATAGTATCTTCAATCCAATCAGGCGAAAATGAAAAAATATATTTATATAAAAATATAAATAATAATTCAATATCTGAAATATTGCCATCAATTAAGCTTTCATTGTTCTTTGCGAACTTATTAATAATACTTCTGTTTGGATTATTATTATTCGATAAGAAAAAGCATAAAAAGAATGACTTCAATTAAAAAGAAAATCTGTTGCAACCTATATTTTTGGGGCTTATTTGGTATTTTATTATTGACATCAATATATATCTGGCTGTTTAATACTAACCTAACTCTTGGTTTTACCGATAATGCTTATCATCTTGCCGTGGCGGAGGGTTTTACTCGAGCGGGGGGAATTTCAACTTGGGATTTTTGGAATTCTCTTCCATTGGGTAGGTCACAAAATTATCCTCCACTTTTTCATTTAATTCTAGCAGATTTGATAAAAATTGGGTTTACTTCAGAAATTGCAGTAAAATTGATGATGGAGTTTTTTGTTATAGGGGGATTGGCACTTTTTTCATTGGGCATTACTAAAATATACAATATAAGAGTAGCTTTTTGGTCTGTACTTATTATGGCGATATCAATTCGTTTCATTTGTACTTCAATAACGATTATGCCATCTACGATGGTGCTATTTCTTTCCCCACTTTTATTTTATTTATTTAAAGAAAAAAAATGGATAAGCTATGTCGTTATTTTATTTTTAATGCTTTTTTTACATCTCTTTTTACCTTTGATAATATTATTTGCTTTAGCCTTATATGTTTTTTTCTTTGAAAGAAATAGATTTTTGATCGGTCTCAAGGCGTCATTAATTGCATTAATTCTTTATTCTCCCTGGCTCATACATATATTTTTAAATGGTATTAATAGTATTAAATACTTTGATTCAAGCTATCAGATATCTCGCTACCAGACTGTGCCTCAGATTAATGTAATTTTTGTAATCTTAGCAATAATATCTCTCATTACGTTAATTTTTAGGAAAAAATTAACTAAAGAAGATTATTTTTTTGTAATACTTCTAGTGTTGTTCGTTATAATGGCTTTCTTTGCCACAGAGAGGACTCTCTCTGGTCATTTATGGATTTATATCGCTCTATTTACCGCCTTATTTCTTGATCGTTTTTTAGACAAGATACGTATCCTTCCATATTTAACTTTTTTGATATTTTCTTTTTCAATTTTTATAATGCCAATTTTAGTTATTGATAGAACAATTTTTCTTGATTTCAACCAACTAACGGTCGCCAAAATTATTCTGACTAAAACGTATTCTGAAACCTCGAAAGAAGAAAGATTCCATGATTTATTTTTAGATATAAAAAATAATTCAAAAGAAGGAGAGGCCATTGGAACGGCTCTGAGCTATTTTGATACATATCTAATTGACAGAGGAGAATATCAATCTAATGTAGCAATATTTTTGGCTGCTAATGCCAACAGACCGACAATTAATCTTTATCAACCAGAATATTTTTATCGACCCTTGCCAGATCTAACTCAAGCCAGAATTATTGTGCTGAATGAAAAGATTGAAAATCTGACACCCCAATATTTTGATGATTTTGGCTATACTTACCCAAAAGATATTGAAATCACAAAATCAATCAAAAATAATTTTGTTCAAATAAGTTCATATGATACTTATTATTATCAACCTATCAATGGTATCGAAATAGAAAGTGATATAAGTAAAAATGTATATCTCTATAAAAACACAAAAGCAGAAACCATAAAAGAAACAATGCCAAAATTTGTTCTTCCGTTCTGGTTTGTAAATTCACTATTAGCACTATTTTTAGGTCTCTTAATAATTGATTTAAAGAGAAACAAAAATAGCCATTTATAGACTATTTTTAGTAACTCAGAAAATAACCATTATTCATATCGGAGAGCATCGAGTGGATCTATTTTTACGGCACGACGGGAAGGATACCAGCCAGTTAAAAAGCCAACAAATATTGAGAATATTGCAATAATGGCGGTAACAAACCAAGGAGCAACGAATATTTTTATACTTTCAGCGTTAGCCCTCTCTGCCATAGTAGAAAGGATAAGGTTGATACCGCAGCCCAAAGAATAACCTAAAATTACACCCATTATTCCTCCAAGCAAGCCAATAATTAGTGATTCGGCGAGGAATAACTTGTAAACATCCCTATTCCTCATTCCAAGTGCTTTAAATAAACCAATTTCTCGAATGCGTTCTAGTAAACTTATTGTCAGGGTATTAAATGTACCCAAGGCTGCCACAATAAGTGCAATCATACCAAATGCAACAAGAATTATTCGGAATAACGAAAAAACTTGGCTAATTTGATCTACAGTATCACCAACATATTCTGTTGAAAAGCCGATATTTTCTAACTGTTTTCTAAGACTAGCAACATTTTCTCTGTCATCAGCTTTTAGTTTTAGAGAAGAATATTTTACGGCATCTTGGTTTTTTAAAAACTCAGCAGAAGTATAAACAACTGGAGATTTACTGTCAGCTAAAATTCCAACAATTTTCAATGGAACAGAAGATGCGACTTTCATACCATCAGCCACATTTGTTCTAAAATCGGCTGGAACAATTACATCTAGATTAACAGTTTTTCCAATTGCACTGTTTACGTTTTCTCCAATTAGAGTGAGAGCTGCATTATTTATTGCAATTTCGTCAACTGCAGAAGGCATCCTACCTGTTAGCTCTGTTACTGACTCAGAGATGTCCCAATAATCCTGGCTCGCACCAACAATAATCGTCTCAGCAGTTGAGGAACTTTCTGTTTTCTTTAGTCTTCCAGCTAAATTTGTAACAGGAGCAATTTTTGAAATATGGGGAAATGATTTAATTTTATCAATTACAGTGTCATCTAATTTGAAAGTACTAATATTTGCTGCCGGAACATCTATTGTGGTAAAAGCATCAAAATTGGCAACCTGATTTGTTACTAATTGCTCAAGTCCGTAGCCCAAAGAAATAAGAAAAAGTATTGATGAGATACCAATAGTAACACCTGCAACAGTCAGGATAGTTCGAAGACGATGAGACCATAAGTTCTTGAAAGCAATCTTTGCAATTATTTTTGCGTTCATGATTTGGTCTCCTCTTTTTGTAAGGAGCTCGTAGATTTTGAAGGAACAATTTTTCCATCTTCAACAGAAATTGTCTTGTTTGCATAGGGCAAATAGGCCATATTATGAGTTACCATTACGATGGTTCTTTTTCCCTCAGTATTTAGCTTTTGAAAAGTTTGCATTACTTGATCAGCATTATGAGTATCGAGATTACCAGTTGGCTCATCTGCCATAACAATCCTAGGGTCATTAATAAGGGCACGAGCAAGACAAACTCGCTGTTGCTCACCACCAGAGAGCTGCATTGGTCGCTTATCAGCATACTTTATCATACCTGTTTCTTCTAAGATCTTCATAGTTGCTTTTTTGGCTTCACTCTCCGATGTTCCCGCAATAAATAGTGGCATGGCGACATTTTCCCAAACTGAAAGTGATTTTGCCCAGTACCACGATTGATAGACCATGCCAAAATGTTTGGCTCTAAAAACAGCCCTATCTTCTGAGTTCAATTTTGTAATATCAGTACCACAAACAATAATTTTTCCAGAAGTAGGGACTTCTAAACCAATTATGTGGTGAAGTAGAGTCGATTTACCAGAACCGGAGGCGCCATATATTATTGCGTAATCACCAGGATATATTTCTGTACTGACACCACGCAAAACTGGAACTGGTTCACCGTCGCCAGCTGGGTATTCTTTTACAATATTATCAATTTTTATAATCGGTTCTTTTTCCAACTGTCCCTCTGTTTTTGTTTTCAATAATATTTTATTATAAAATAGGTTAGCTACTTAAATATTCCAAACAACCAGCCAAGTGATTTTTCAAGTGAATTTATTATAATATCTAGAACGGAGTTTTGCATTTTGCCAGTAATCGTGGTGGTGTCTTCGGAATAACCAATATTGCCAGAAGCATCTTTTGATACGGCTCTTAAGTGATAGATTTTTGATGGTTCAAGCTCTGCCAAAATTACAGCGTGAGAAGTAGAGAGAGCAGCATCTTCCTTGCTCTTGTTGGCGTAACTGCCACCAGAAATTCCTAAATCATACTCAACTTGTGAACTTGATGGCTCGTCTGTCTCCCAGGTTACAACTAATTGTGCTTTCTGGGTTACTCCAAAACCAGATGATTTAACCTCTACGGTTAATTTTGTAACTTTTGGAGCTCGTGAATCTTTTGGTGTTGTTATTTGAGAAGTGTAGGGGTTTTCGACATTTATCCAGTTCTCATCGTTTCCGCCAACTTCAAATGTATAAATGCTCTGATCTGCAAGGTTCGATACCGTAACATTATGATCGAGTGTTAAGTCTGGAATTGTTTTGCTTTCTTTCTTTCCTTTGTCATTTGTATAATTTACAACTGAAGAAGTTTTTACATTTGTTTTCCATGAGAATCGGTAAGTCGTAGTCGGTGCTTCTATATCTTGGTCCATAGTAACATTGCCATCAATTTTTGGCATAGTCAAAGTAGCAAAAGAATAATCATCAGACAAGATTGAATCACCGTTCTCATCTGTACCGAAAACCTGAAAATGGTAAGTAGTCGTGTCATCTAGTCCGCTTAAAGCAAATGTATGAGAATTACCGGCAGAGCTAGAGGGTAAAGAACTACCATAACTTGTTGAAGTCCCATATCGGATATTAACAGTCGCGTTGATAGGATTATTATCCAAGGTGCTTTTGAAGGCGATCGTGGCTGAATATAAAGTGATATTTGATACCAATACGTCTGAAACCGTAGAAACATCGGTTGTGGTAAACTCAGAAACTCCACTTCTGGCCTCATTGCCATCTCTATCGCGCCAAACTGCCTGATAATAATATTTAGTTTTTGGACTTAAGCCGGTAATTCTGATCGAGTGAACATTGCTATAATTTAATTCTGCTGGAAATGTCCCGTCTCTGTTGCCAGACAAGTTGTCTCTATCGGAGCCAAACAGAACATAACCAGATGAGGTATGTTCTGCATCGTTACTGTCTCTGGTTGACCAAGTAATTGTTGAAGCAAGAGCATGAGCATCAGAGTGTAATGTATCAAGAACAAGAGAAGGAGCCTGAGTGTATTTTCCGGTTGGAGTGATGTCTACGACTGAAGATGCTTCGGAATAGTTGTTTGAATTATCCTTTGATTTAACATAATAATAATATTTCTGTGATTGAATTCCAGTATCAGCGTATGTCGTACCAGCAGTTGTACCGATTGATGAATATGTCGTATTGTCTAAAGAACGATAAATTTCATATCCGGCAAATCCAGTCCCTTGA
The DNA here is from genome assembly GCA_964628585.1 of uncultured Candidatus Saccharibacteria bacterium. GTDB lineage: Bacteria > Patescibacteriota > UBA1384 > XYA2-FULL-43-10 > 1-14-0-10-43-13 > CAZVMH01. The sequence goes on from CAZVMH010000001.1 coordinate 15,726, forward strand.
TTTACTGGAGCAGACCATTTTAAACTTGTGGCATACTCTTGACTGTCACGATTAGAAATATCAAAAATTTGCAAAGCGGTTGGAATACCTGGTGCTGATGTGCTGACATAGAATGGCACAGAAGCATAGTTTCCGTAATTAATTTGTTCAGCTGAATCTTCTGCTACGACATAAAAAGTATTTAGTCCCTGTTGAGTCGCAAAAGCCCCGCTAGCCAAAGTGGTGGTTCCGCCACCCGATGCTACAACAGTTGTATTTATGCTTGTGGGAATGCTGTTGATGGCATAACGATATTGCGTTATTTCCGCTATGTGCGTATCTGGTTCATGCCAATGGAAACTAAATGAGTTTTCGCTGGCAGGACTTCCTTCAGAGGTATTACTGGGGCTAACTTCTAAACCGGTTGGTGCACTTGGCGAAGTTCCGGCATATAAAAAGTTTGTTTGAATTGGGTTAGAGTGATTATCGGCGATATCTACAGTTGCTAGATAGAATACATTTGTACCTTCTTCGGCCAAATCGGTTAGCGTTTCAGTTAAATTTGTTGTTTCTGTCCAGTCCGTGAGTGTTCCTGTTGCTTTTCTAACTCGATATTCGTAATGATCCCACTGAGAGAGAGCGTCTGATCCAGCAGGCCAAGTAAAAATAAATTCATTTGTAGCAGTAAAACTTGATGGTGATACAGTAACATAGATCGGATTTATCGGTGCGTCTCCATCATATTTATATCTGAATAGCTCTGTCGCCAAGCTAACGTTCCCAGCGACGTCAACCGTTTCCATACGTAAATAGTATGTACTGCCCGAAACCATACCTGAACCAGTATAATTTCTTGTAACTTGATACGCGATCGGATTGCCACCTATTTCTGTCCCAAAATACACGTTATAACCAGCAACTCCAGAAACAACTTCTCCTCCACCAGTATTTGCGTTATCGCTTGGTTCATCCCAGGTAAAATATGGAGCTGTGTCATTATACCAATTGTTTGTTGTTAATGTTTGTGCCCCACCAACTGAATCCTTGGCCGTGACAGAAGTCGGATTATCTGGTGCTACCGTATCCATTGTGTAAGTCAAAGTAACTGAACTTAGCTGTGTTTGTGTAACACTATCTGAATGTAAATATGCTTTCCACTTAAAACTGCGAGTGTTTGTTCCGTTATAAAAAGTTCCAATGTGACTATCTATGTCAGTATAAATGTTGGCTTCTGTATATCCGCCAGTAGTTGCTGTCCAACCATTATTATACCAATACCATGTAACACCGTTATCAGGTGAAATCTGAAACTTAATATTCGTTGAATCATCCGGTGTAATAACAAAATCTGATGCTAAACTATATGATTGTGCCGTACTGTTCATTACCCATGGGTTGTCGGTTGGATAACGACCAACCTCACTTCCAATGGCAATCACCAATGTTTCCTCTGCTTCGTAACTAAAAATTCGATCAATAATTCCAGTTCCATTTACCATGGGAGACAACTCAACATATCCTATTGGCATATTGGGGGCAGGGTCTTCAGAATATACTATTGTCCCAAGTAGCACCTCGTTATCGTAAAATTTAATGTATGCTCCCGACAGTAGGACAATTTTATAGTCGTGGTAGACATTTTCTTCGGGTGACCCAGAGAGAGCCTCTAATGCAAAACCTTCTCCTTCTACAAAAGCCGACATGCCGTTAATTGATCCCCCTGTGCCTCCAACTAATGCCATGGCGACACAATCCTCGGGAGAAGAACATTCTAATTGAGACAATGGAACACCAACATAGTCACCAAAAACTCCAAGCTGTAGAGTATCATCTCCCGTAACCTTGGCCTTAAATTCCCATACAACTTCTTTTCCACCAGGAGTAACACCCATTCCTCCCCAAAAATAATCATTGGCTGAGTCTAGTATGACAGTGCCGCTACTTATTACTGGTGTGTTCGGTTCGCCGGAATAATCATAACTAAAGTCAAAATCTGAAAATGAATCGGCGAAATCATAGTTGAATGTGACAACACCACTGCCAGTAGTGGAGACACTTGCATTGCCATAATATAAATACACGGTAGTGTAATTTCCGCCTCCCAAAATAGAGGGTATATTCACATAAATAGTCGCCAAATTTGAAGGGGTAGTGGTATAATTTTTAATCCAATAGCCAGTAATAGGCGTAGAGCCATCCTGTTGAGTGAATCGAATATCACCGCCGTTTGTTTTTGCTTTGGTAAAAACATCAGCCATTCCGGTGGTTGCTTCTGTAATTTTGATAACTTGATTAGACAAGGTTGTACCGGCGCGGTAAATTGTGACTGCTCTGCGGTAGTTCCAGTTACTTCCGCTAAAAGTATTAATCCAGTCTGTGCCCGGCACCATTTGAGCTTTTAATTGAACTACTCCACCCGTTACTTCAATCTTATTTGAATCAGAAACGGTGTAATCTCCAGATGAAGAAAGATCCCAATCTTTTGTGGCTGCTTTGGCCCTTTCAATGGGAACAACAAGACTGCTTATCATTAGACTAACAATAACGAGTAAAGAAACCACTAACGCACCAAAATGAACTTTTTTATGATGTTTATAATGATGCCACTTATGGTATCTTTCTGATTTTGAACACAAAAAATGGTGAGCTCGTGTTAACGGCTTAAAAATTGGGGTAGAACAATCTTGTTTTTCACAATAAGGAATAATCCCTCCTCATACTCACAAAAAAACGGGTTTTGTATACTCTTCACCATTATACTATATATAAAAATGTTCAACAACATAATAAACTGTGAAAAATAATTTTTTGGAATACTTGCATTGAAAAATTGTTGATGTACACTAAAGGCGTGAAGTCAACACTGCCAAATTTTGAGATTGAAAGGGGACTATCGGAAGATCATTCTGTTATTGCTGGTGTTGATGAAGTCGGCAGAGGCTCGATTGCTGGTCCAATAGTAGCGGCAGCTGTGGTTTTTAAAAAATACAATAAAATAATTGAAAAGTTAAGTGAAGTTAACGATTCAAAAAAACTTACTCCCTTAAAACGATTTGAATTAGATCGAATTATACGTACTAATGCATCCGATCTAAATATTGGCATTGTCGAAGCAGACGAAATTGATAAAATTGGAATTGGTGCCGCCAATATTCTGGCTTTTAAAAAAGCTCTGGATGGTTTAAAAGAATGTGATCTTGCCCTAATTGATGGCAGACAATTTTATGGGTTTGAATATCAATTTCACTGCATTGAAAAAGGCGAAAACAAATCAATTTCAGTAGCGGCCGCTTCAATAATTGCTAAAGTTTATCGAGATAATATTATGGAAGACATACACGAGGAAATTTTTCGTTATGATTTTGCTTCAAATAAGGGCTATGGTAGCAAACACCATTTTGATGCCATAGAAAAATATGGCCTAAGCCGTTACCACCGAAAATCATTCTTAAAAAAAATTGAAGATAAAATTATTCAAAATAAATTGTTCTAATCGAACTACCTAAATCAGATTGATCTTAAGCAAGATTTTTGATACTATTCTATTATGAATTTAAAATCTACCGATCTAAAAGTATACAATATTATAAACAAAGAGGAAAAAAGGCAGAAAGAATGTCTCGAGATGATAGCTTCGGAAAATTTTGTATCCAAAGCTATTTTGGAGGCGACTGCATCTTTATTTACAAATAAATATTCTGAGGGTTACTCTGGAAAAAGATATTATGGTGGTCAAGAATTCACTGATGAAATTGAGGTTCTGGCTAAAGAGAGAGCGCTAAAGCTGTTTGATTTGAGTGATTCGAAGTGGCATGTTAATGTTCAACCATACTCTGGCTCCCCTGCCAATTTGGAAGTGTTTTTTGCTCTTTTGAACATTGGAGATACGGTAATGGGCATGAACCTGTCGGAGGGTGGGCACCTAACCCATGGACACAAGGTAAACTTTTCAGGAAAATCATATAATTTCGTTCAATATGGTCTCGGACCGGATGGCAGAATTGATTATAATCAGATAGAAGAGATAGCCAAAAAATACAAGCCGAAACTCATTATCTCTGGCGCAACCGCTTATCCAAGAATTATCGACTTTAAGAAATTTAATAAAATTGCAAAATCAGTCGGTGCAGTTCATATGGCAGACATCTCGCACATTGCTGGACTTGTTGCGGGTGGCATCCACCCTTCGCCGTTTTCTGACGTTGATGTTGTAACTACAACAACCCACAAGACTCTTCGCGGTCCAAGAGGTGCAATCATCATCTGCAAAAAAGAATTAGCTGAAAAGATTGATAAAGCAGTTTTTCCTGGTATGCAGGGTGGCCCTCATGTGAATACCATAGCTGCCAAAGCAGTTGCTTTTAAAGAGGCAATGCGACCAGAATTTAAAAAATATACTCAAGATATTTTGGATAATATGCAATGTTTTGCAAAGACATTACAATCATTTGATTTTGATCTGATTTCTGGTGGGACGGATAATCATTTAGTTTTAGTTGATCTCCAGAATAAAAACATTACAGGAAAAGATTTTGAGGATTTGCTTGGCAGTGTTGGAATAGTTGTTAATAAAAATTCTGTTCCTGGAGATCCAAAGTCTCCAATGGTAACTTCTGGCATTCGAGTTGGCGTGTCGGCCCTAACTTCTCGTCGCATGACAATTATTGAAATGCAAAGGATCGCCGAACTTTTTAACAAGACACTTGATAATAAAGATAACAAAAAAGAATTAAATGAAGTGGCAAAAGAAGTAAAGGCGATGGCAACAAAATTTCCACTGCCAGGAATTGATTTATAATTTCAATTGGAGGAGAAATGATTGTAGGTGTAACTGGATATCTAGCCTCTGGCAAAGACACTGTTGCTGATTTTCTGATCAAAAAAGGATACAATCATTATTCTCTTTCCGATGAAATCAGATCAGAGTTAAAAGATCGTAATATCGAGAGTACACGTGAAAACCAACAAAGAGTTGCCAACGAATTACGAAAGAATTTTGGGCCAGAATACCTTGCTAAAAAAGTAATGAAAAAGGCGAAAGAACCAGCTGTCGTGACAAGTATTCGTAACATTGGAGAAGTTGAATATCTTAAAAATAACGGCATGAAATTGATTTTTGTCGATGCTCCAATAAAAATACGATACGATAGAAGTATTAATCGCAAAAGAGAAGGCGAGGAAATTTTATCCTTTGAGCAATTTAAGGCTCAGGAAGATTTTGAAAAAAGTAAAGAAATTAACTCACAGCAGTTACAACTAGTAGCCGAATTGGCAGACTACACTATTCTCAACGAGGGAACACTCAAAGAGTTACATGAGAAAATTGATAAAATTATGAAAGAAATGAATGCCTAAAAAGATCGATTTAAAAGAATTAACCACAACAGATAAAAGAAAAACCACACGGCCCGATATTGATACATATTTTCTTAAGATGGCAACGGTGGTGTCGGAGCGGGCTACTTGTCGTCGACACAGTGTTGGAGCTGTTTTAGTCAAAGATAAGATTGTTATTTCAACAGGGTATAATGGTGCACCAAAGTGTGCAAAGGATTGTTTTGAAAAAGGATGTCTTCGTGATGAGCTGGGAATCAAAAGTGGCGAAAAACATGAAGTTTGTAGAGCAGTTCATGCTGAACAGAATGCTATTATTCAGGCTTCTAGCAAAGGCATGGCCACGACTGAATCGACAATGTATTGTACTCATACACCCTGTAATATTTGTGCCAAGATGATGGCAAATGCTGGGATAAAAAAAGTTGTAGTTTTTGAAAAATATGCCTGTAATTCTTTTAGAAAATTATTTGATGAATTAAATATTAAAATAAAGTTTCTTCCAAAACCAAAAGGAATAATTGATTTTTATGAGTAGTGGATTGTGTTAATCTCTATGATTTAACAATTATTTTTGATATGCTGTAAAGGTAATAACAAGAAAGGCAGAATGGAAAAAAAATTAAATATTGAAACTGTTCGCCATTCACTAAGCCACATTCTGGCGGCAGTTGTTTTGGAAATGTATCCAAAGGCTAAACTCGGAATTGGACCAGCCATTGAAAATGGTTTTTATTATGATTTTGATTTAGAAAAAAGCTTAACCCCTGACGATATTGAAAAAATTCATAAAAAGATGATTCATATGCTTGTGAACGATTATAAATTTGTGAAGAGATTAGTAAAAAAAGCTGAAGCGATCAAATATCTAAAAAGCATGAATCAATCATACAAAGTCAAATTGGCAGAAGAGCTAAAGAATGACGAAGTTAGTTTTTATGATCTTATCGACGAAAAAACTGGCAAAGTAATTTTTACTGATATGTGTGCTGGCCCTCATATTGATTCAACAAAAACTCTTGAAGAAATTGGCCTCGGCTTCAATCGAATCGCCGGTGCTTACTGGAAGGGGAGCGAAAAGAATAAAATGCTTCAGAGAATATATTTTTATGCTTTTTCTTCAATAAAAGAAATGACAGATTTTAGAGCGTTTCTAGATGAAGCAGAAAAAAGAGACCACCGTAAGTTGGGGAAGGAACTTGATTTATTTGTCTTTTCAGACTTAGTTGGTCCGGGTCTTCCTTTATACACTCCCAAGGGCACAATAATCAAAGACGAGTTACAGAAAAAAGTTGAAGGTATCTGCAGGCGATATGGCTTTCAAAAAGTTAGTTGTCCTTCTTTAGCAAAGATAGAGCTGTTTAAAATTTCCGGCCATGCGGACAAGTTCGGGGATGAACTTTTTAGGGTAAGCTCAAAAAGTGGTTTAGATTTAGTACTTAAGCCTGTGCAATGTCCGCATCAAACTCAAATTTATGCTTCAAAGATAAGGTCTTATCGGGACCTGCCAATCCGCTATATGGAGTCAGATAAACAATATCGAGCCGAAAAAACAGGAGAAGTTGGGGGGCTATCTCGTGTATTCGCGATTACAGTCGAAGATGGTCATTCTTTTTGTAGGATTGATCAGGTTAAGGATGAGGTCACGAATATGGTAAAAATCATTAAAGACTTCTATTCTGAATTGGGGATGTGGGGCAATCATCAAGTTTCCTTATCGGTTAGAGATTATGCACATCCAGAAAAATATATTGGTGATGAAAAAGATTGGAATCATGCCGAAAAGATGTTGGAAGAAATTACTGATGAAATGAAACTTGGGGCAGTTAAACATGAAGGGGAAGCAGCTCTATATGGCCCAAAGATTGATTTTATGTTTAAAGATGCTATGGGTCGTGATATTCAAATTCCTACGGTACAGCTGGACTTTGCAACGCCAAAAAGATTTGGTTTGACCTATGTAAATGAGGAAGGGAAAGACACTGCACCGGTAATGGTCCATCGTGCAATTCTCGGTTCGTACGAACGGTTCATTGCCTTACTGATTGAGCATTTTAGCGGCGCTTTCCCAATTTGGCTTGCGCCAGTCCAAGCAATCGTTTTGCCAATATCTTCCGACAAACATTTAGAATATTCTGAAAAAATTGTCGCAGAGTTAAAAGAAAAAGGTATCAGGATTGAAATCGATGGACGCAATGAATCGGTCGGTAAGAAGATCCGTGAAGCCGAAATGCAAAAAATACCATACATGATAATTATCGGAGACAAAGAAATCTCCGCCAAAAAAGTAGCTCTCCGAAAATACGGCGAAGGTGATAGAGGACAAATTGATATAGATACACTGATAAAAGAAATTTGTTGAAAAGTGATGAGCCCTAGCTTGCATGCAAGCTAGGGCTCTTCTGATACTAAAGCGACGGGTCGCTCTCACTTTACGGTACTGGTGGCATCCGTCTTCTGATCTCTGCGCCGATGTCGCCGGGTTTTTTTTGCATCCGACGGCCACAGTGTACGCACTGATCGCCAGGCTTTCTACCTCCCGAAGGCCGTTCTCGAAATTCATGTCTTCCCGTACCAGAAGGATTCTCAGTACAATCATCCATTGTGTGAACATTGCACCCGATTTCACCGTCTGGTACTTTCATCCAAATGATTCCTCTTTTTCTGGTCACTGTCATCTGTACATCACCCCCAACATAAAGATGCTACATATTAAGTGTAAAGTCAAATAAAAAATAACCCACATTTTTTGGGACTATTTTTTATTTGCTAAACTGTTAATCTCTCTCCAGCGGTGTTGTTTCTCTGACCAAGGAATGGGATCACCAAACTTGAATGAGGTAGTGCCTTCGCGCGGAGAATATTTGTTGGCAAAGACCCAATAAAATCCAACATTCTTTATTAAATTTTTTGTTTCTAGAAAATCCTCTTCTGTTTCGCCGGGGAATCCGACGATTATATCCGTCGAAATTCTGATACGCGGAATTGACTTTTTAATTTTGTCGATCAGCTCTATGTATTGTTCTTTTGTGTAAGGTCGATTCATCGCCTTTAATATTTTATTACTTCCAGATTGCAATGGGAGGTGAATTTCTTTTTTAACTTTTGGTAAGTCAGCAATTGCCTTAATAATGTCGTTGCTCATATCTTTGGGGTGGTTAGAAGTAAATGAGATTTGAAAGTCGCCTGGTATATCATTCAATGTTTTTAAAAGGCGTGCAAAATCATATTCATAACTATTCACATTCTGGCCCAACAGTGTAATTTCTTTGTGACCAGCTTTTACAAGTTTTTTAAATTCTTTAACAATTTGATCAAAGTCACGAGATCTCTCCCGTCCTTTTGTGTAAGGGACAACGCAATATGAGCAAAAGTTATTACATCCAGACATAATCGGCAAATATGCTGAAGCAGAGAAATCAGAATATGATAGTTTTTTAAATGAAGGCAAAATCTTTTTTAATTCATCGAGATCATTAATATCACAAAAAATCGCTCCCCTTGCTTCTATTTTATTTTTATCTTTTGGGAGAAGACAACCGGAAATCATTACCTTTTTTTGGTCTTCACGCCAATTTTTAACTTTGCCTAGCAAACGATCAACAGCACTTTTGCGGACAGAACAAGAAATGGCAAAAATTAGATCGGCTTCTTTTTCATCTGATGGAATTAAGCCGTTTTTTGTGAGTAGATAATCGAGTCTGGCACCATCCCATTCGTTATATTGGCAGCCAAAAACTTTAATATAGTATTTCATATTGCTATTTAATTATTATGCAATAGATATTATCATAAAAATGTATTCAAAAATAGTGTCGGGAGAGAATATGTCAGAAAAAGTACGAGATATATATTTTGATCAACTTAGAGGAATCGCAATCATAGCTATTGTGGCGATTCATGTCTCAAGTGTAATTTTTAATATTAATTCAGCCGACAAAGCAAACTTCTCATTTTTATTTAACTACAGACAGCTATTAAATTTTGCTGTCCCTCTATTTATTTTTGTTTCTGGCTATTTTATGGCGAAAAAAGATGTTTCAAATAGTAAAAAGTATAAATCATTCATTTTTAAACGGGCAAGTAAAATTCTTATACCTTATGCAATTTATACTTCTATATTTATTATTATTGATTATCATAGTGGGGAAGACATTTCTTTAAAAACAATTACGAGAAATTTCTTAACAGGGGATGTTGTCTCACCATATTACTTTTTCATATTAATTTTCCAGTATTATTTGCTTTTACCATTGCTTCAAAAAATAAATAGTTCTAAAGGTTTAATAATATCAATCATAATAAACATTCTGTATTTTGTTTTTTTATATATGTATAGAGTAAATTCGTATTATGACATTTCTAATCTTAATTATGCTACTATTTTTCTAGCTTGGATCTTCTTTTATCAATATGGTCTTTATTGTGGGAAGTACGGTGCACCAAAAAAATCTGTTATTTTTTTGGTGCTGTTAGCAATATCAATCATACTTATTCTTATTGAATCTGCGTTTTGGATGACTCACAAGCAACTTGTTTCTTTTGCAATTTCACAATTGCGTATTAGCTCTTTTATTTATTCCCTATGTTTAATAAATGTACTTGTTTCTTACAGGTTTTTTTACCTCAAATTTTTATCAAGTATTGGTTTGGTTTCTTTTGGAATATTTTTAACGCATATGTTTTTATTGCTGTATTTACTAAAACCACTAACAGAAAATCAATTATTATTTAGTATTCAACCTCTATATCAAGTAATTATTTTATTTGTTATTATTTTCATAAATTATCTTGTTATACGTTTCCTACAAATATTGTTACCAAAGAAAATAAATCAAATACTGGGTTTTTTATAGAGATTAATCTAAGTTATGTCATACAAAAAATGCCCGAGTAGGCATTTTTTGATATAAACAAAATTGTTTAGGTGTTTATTCTTTCTCTTCTTTTTTCTCTTCAGTTGCAGGCTCTGCACCTTCTTCACCTTCAGCTGAGACTTCCTCGCCCTTATGTTCCAATTCAACAGCGGATACATCCTCAACAACTTCAGTCTCCAGTTCGGCAAGTTCTTCTTCACTTCTTGGTTCTTCAACATGTGCAACCACTTCTTCTGCTTCGTCCAAAACTTCAATTCCAGCAGGAAGTTTAAGGTCTGAAATTCTAATGTCTTTCTCAAAATCATCTAGCCCAGAAATATTGACTTCAAGTTCAGAGATAAGATCGCCAGGCAAACACTCTACTTCAATAGAGTCTTTTGGAATAATAAGGGTACCTTCTTGCTCAATTACAGCAACAGAATCGCCAACAAATTTCAAAGGAATTTCTGCATGAATTTTCTCTTTCATGTTTACTTTAAAGAAGTCAACATGAAGAATTCTAGAATTAATTGGATCAACTTGTACTTCATGAACAAGGGTGTTAAATGCGCCTTTGCCATCAATTTCCAAATTAATAAGGTTAGAAGTGCCTGCTTCTTTAAATAATTTCTGAAAAGAAATTTTCTCTAAAGCAATATTTTCATTCTTAAAATCTTTTCCATAAACAACAGCCGGAATAAACCCATCTTTTCTGGTTGTGTTTGGTTTGCCTTCTCGAGAAGTAGCTTTTAATTTAAAATCTGTCATTTACTTTCCTGTTTTCTTTCCTAAAAATAATTTATCAAATCCACCGGGAAACTTTTCTAAAAATTCGAATGTGGCCAGAACGTCATTGTTGTCAACTTGTACCTTTGAGGATTTCTCTTCTAGCTTTGAGGGAGTAAGAGCGACTGTTGCCAAGACCGGCATATGATCTTTACAAGAAAGTTCTAGAAAAACAATAAATTCAGCAGTACCGCGAATTTTAATCTGGTCAAAATTATATTCACTCCCACATTGTGGACAACGAATATTTTTCTTAACCGTTTTTAAAAGATTGAACAAATCTTTATGATTCATAAAACTTACCTTATTATATCTTAAATCATTACCAAAATCAAGGCTGAGCCTTAAGTATATTATAACATGCTTTCGAGACCAGCAATTTGATCGCGAAGTTCTGCCGCTCGCTCAAACTTTAATTCAGCTGCCACTTTGTGCATTTCAATGTTAAGATCGGCAATAACTTTTCTTTTCTCTTGTTTTGGCAATTTTTTAAATATTTTATCGATTTCATTGTAAGCTTCATCGGCTTTTGCCTCCTGTTTTTCCTTGACTGATTTAATGATGGTTTTTGGTGTAATATTATGTACTTTATTATATTTGCGTTGTAGCTTTCTTCTTTTCGTAGTTTCTTCAATTGCAATTCGCATCGACTCAGTAATATCGTCGGCATACATTATTACTTTGCCTTCTCTGTGTCTAGCGGCACGACCAATTGTCTGAATTAAGGAAGTTCTGCTTCGCAAAAACCCTTCTTTGTCGGCGTCAAGTATCGCTACCAGCGAAACTTCAGGTAGGTCAAGGCCTTCTCGCAAAAGATTAATTCCAACCAAAACATCATAGTCTCCTGCCCGCAATGAACGCAAAATCTCGATTCGCTCGAGTGTACCAACATCAGAGTGAATATAGGCGACTCGAATTTTTTTCTCGGCTAGGTATTCAGTCAAAGCCTCTGCCATTTTCTTAGTTAAAGTTGTGACTAGTACGCGTTGATTATTGGATGTGCGTTTCTCAATCTCTGAGACTAAATCATCAATTTGACCCTTTGTCTTACGCACTTCAACTTCAGGGTCAAGTAACCCTGTAGGACGAATAAATTGTCGTATGACAGCATCATACTTTTTGGGTAAATCGTCAACAATGTTGTGGGCCGAGCTTTTATCCAGTTCGTATTCGCTTGGTGTGGCTGTCGTAAAAATGACTTTATTAATTTTTTTATAGAACTCTTCGAATTTTAACGGTCTATTATCAAAAGCTGACGGTAAACGGAATCCAAAATCGACCAGCTTTTCTTTTCTTGCTCTGTCTCCCGCGTGCATGGCCCCAATTTGCGGGACAGTGATGTGTGATTCGTCTATTACCATCAGAAAGTCTTTAGGAAAATAATCAATTAAAGTCGAAGAAACTTGTCCCGGCTTTCTGCCATCAAAATATCTTGAATAATTTTCAATTCCAGAGCAGAAACCTGTCTGCTCAATCATTTCTAGATCATAATTTGTTCTTTCTTCAATCCTTTGTGCTTCTAATAATTTATTCTGTTTTCTAAATCTTGCGATCTGAATCTTTAAATCCCTACGAATTTTTTTAAGAGCTTCTTTCTGTAAGTTTTCCGGTGTAATGAAATGTTTTGCTGGGAAAAGTTCTAAGGATGCAATTTTTGATATGGTCTTGCCCGTTATCCAATCAATTTCAGATATTTCTTCGATTTCGTCACCAAAAAATTGAATTCTGTATGTATTACTGGTGTAAGCAGGAAAGATCTCTAAAATTTCTCCTCTCAAAGAAAAAGTACCTCGTTTCAACTCCGTATCATTTCTGTCATAGTGCATTGCACCTAAAGATTTTAAAATATTATTTCTTCGGTATTGTTTTTTTGTCTCAAGTAACAAATTCTCTGCAATATAAAATTCCGGTGAGCCAATACCATAAATACAGGAAACGGAAGCGACGATAATGACATCTTTCCGTGTTAAAAGGGCGTGTGTAGCAGCATGACGAAGCCTGTCTATTTCGTCATTGATTGATGAATCTTTCTCTATATATGTATCAGAATGAGGAATATAGGCTTCAGGTTGATAATAGTCATAATATGAAACAAAATAATGTACAGCATTTTCAGGAAAAAATTCTCTAAACTCGTCTGCTAGTTGAGCGGCTAAAGTTTTGTTATGTGCAATAACGAGCGTTGGTTTACCTGCATTCTTAATCACATTGGCCATGGTAAAAGTTTTACCAGAGCCGGTGACGCCCCAGAGAGTCTGATGTTTCACTCCTTTTATGAGATTGGAGGAAAGTTTTTTTATTGCTTCTGGCTGATCTCCAGTTGGGTTGAATTTTGAATCGAGTTTGAACATTGTTTTGATATTGTAAAACATATTCACATATTGTGCAAGGGGCATTAATGTGATATATTCTTTTTTATGAAACGCCAATATCCTGGTTGGCAGAAAGAGGGAAAAGCATTGACAGGTAAATTCCCAATGACAAGACATGGAGGTTGGTCGTGAGTATGAGGTTGTCGGATGTGCATGTTCATACCCGAAGGGATCAAAGCGGAGACCCCAGTGATTCCGCTATTCGAAAGATCGAGAAGAAAGAGCGCAAGGGAAGGTTCAGACGGAAGAGTAGACGTTCCGGACCACAGTATCTTCAGCAGCAGGCCAGTACTGCTTCTGCCTGACTGTGAGTCCAACAGAATTCTGGGTAACCCCTGTCATCCGAAACAGGGGTTACCCAATAATCTTCTTAAAAATTTATTATCTGGTTCTTTTTATGGCTTCATTGAGACGCCATTTTTTTATTTTGGCATGATTGCCAGAGAGCAAAATTTCTGGTACTTTCCAACCCTTATATTCGACTGGTTTTGTATAATGAGGATACTCAATTAACTTTTTGCCATCATGTTCGATAGAAAAAGATTCTTCTTCTGTTGATTGTTCTCCGCCAAGTGCATTAGGAAGTAATCGAACAACAGAGTCGACTATTGCCATGGCAGGGATCTCTCCGCCAGAAAGCACAAAATCGCCGATTGATATCTGTTCATCTACCATATGCTCGCGAATTCTCTCATCAAAGCCCTCGTAATGGCCACAAATTAGTATTAAATTATCATACTTTGCCAGTTTTTGTGCTTGTGCCTGATTATATCGTTTTCCTTGTGGAGTTAGAAGTACAATATGATGTATGCCTCCATCTTTCTCTACAATGCTCTGCAGTGCGCTGTCCATTACTTCTGGCTTAAGTACCATACCAGCACCGCCACCATAAGGTGTGTCATCTACGGTCTTGCGCTTATCGGTGGCAAAATCGCGTAAGTTTACCAATTTAATATTAACCACTTCTTTTGCAATAGCACGCTTAATAATGCTCTCTGAAAAGGCTCCATTAAACATCTCTGGAAAAAGTGTAATTATATTTATCTTCATATTTTTAGTATACAGATTACAGTATACAGAATAAAGTTATTAAACAAGAAAACCGCCAACAATAGAGCTGCGGCGGTCTCTTTCTAATAAAATTCTAATTGTACTATCTGTTATCTGATATCTGTCCAACTGTTTAACTGACTAGGCAAGAACATCATTTGGAACATCGTCCAAGGTTTTTTCGTCTTTTTCTTTTTTCTCTACTTTTTCTTCTGTTTCCTCTTCGTTAGCCTTTGGCGCTGGCTTTTCGTATTTTTCGCTACCTTCTGGCTCAACAATTTTCAAGTTTACTCGAGCATTGTTTTTAGCACCTAGCACGCGAAGTAGAGTTCGAATTGACTTTGCAGTTTTGCCATCTTTGCCGATAACTTTACCCATGTCAGATGGATCTACGGTCAATTTAATTAGGACACCCATTTCATCGATCGTTCTTTCAGTTGATACCTTATCGGGGGTGTCAACGATTGCCTTGACTACATCTTCAACGAATTTCTGATCTTTTTCCATATTATCCTTTCTGCGCTACACGCAGTTAATTAATCCTTTTTGTTTTTCCCGACGCTTTCAGGTCGGGACTCCGTATCCTCAACTTCGGGTTGAGGCATCGGAGCTTCATCAATATTGATTTCAGCAGGCTCTTCTGCTTCCACAACTGGTACAACATCTTCAACTAAATTGGCAGCTTCTTCTTCGGTTTTTGCCTCTTCTGCAACTTCTTCAATTTGTTCTTCTGGAGTTTCTGCTGCTTCAGGTGTTTCAGCGGTTTCTTCTGCTGGAGCTTCTTTTTTCTCTTCTTCTGGCCCAGCTTTTATGGCCTTTTTAGTTTGTTTTTTGCCAAAAACTTTTTTAATCTTATCTTTTTTAGCTAGAATTTCTAGGTCGCACATAAGATTGTGAACAGTAGCGGAAGGTTGTGCGCCTCGCTCAATCCAAAACAAAGCTCTGTCCTTAGCAATTACAACTTGCTTTGGAGTAAGAGTTGGGTTATAGTTTCCAATTATTTCAATAAATTTTCTCTTGACCGCTCTTTTTTTGTCTGCGACAACGACACGGTAGGCAGGACTATTTTTCTTGCCGACTCGGGTTAATCTAATTACTAGCATTTATCTCCTAGGATCGTCTAAAACTGATATTGTGAATTATCCACCATAGAATAACAAAATTTTAGCTAAATGTCAATTTAGTTTTGTATCCTCTTACAAAATCTTCATAACTCATTTCATTTTTACCTTCTGGTTTGACACTTGTGATAACAAAATTATTTTCTTCGTCCATATATCCAGCCAGAATTTGTACTCTTTTACTATTTACTGTGGTAAATACTTTTGGCCAAACCGAAAATGCTCGAATTTTACGCTCAACAGTCTCACTTAGGGTTTCCTTCGTTACTTCTGCATCGGTATTTTTTATTAATTTTGTATAAGTTGCTTTACTCTCGTCTTGTTCAATTGGTTTTAAATCACCTGCTAAATAGTAGGGGATTGAGTTCAAAAGCAAAACGGCACCAATCTCGGACATTAACTCTTTTAATGTATCATAAGTTTCTGACGGAGAAATTTCTGTGATGGTTTGTGAGATAATTGGACCAGCATCCATTTTTTGAGATGTTAGAATAAGTGAAACGCCAGCTTCTTTGTCTCCAGAAAGAATTGTTTGCTGAATGGGAGAAGGACCACGATATTTCGGCAGAAGGGAAGGATGAATATTTATAACTCCATATTTTGGGATGTCTAATACTTCTTGTGAAACAATTTGTCCGAAATCTGCCATTATCCCAAGTTCAGGCTTATTTTTTTTGATTTCAGCGATTATCTTTGGATCATTGATAGACTTTGTTTTTATGAGAGGTAGTTTTAACTTATTGGCAATAGTCTCAATTGGGTTGGTGGTGCCAATATTGTTTCTTCGCTGAATAGCTTCATCTGCGCCAGAAATAACCGATACAACTTTGTATTGAGAATCGTGGGCCAAAAGCTCAAGAGATTTCGCTCCTAAGTCACCAGTGCCAATAAACATTACTGAAGTTTCCTGAATATGATCAATAAGGAGTGTAGCATTCAAATGATCATTTTCATGTTGAAGAACTCTAGAATAAAGGCCATCAGCTTCAATTTTTATTGGCTTACCATATCGGTCTTGGCCAGAAATAATTACGGTTTTAGGTCTTTTAGTTAAAATCTCCATGCCAGGAAATGAAAGGCAACCCTCAACCATATTTACCTCTTCTTTGCCCAATTCAATGATTTCAGGATTAACAAGAACGGTTAAAGGAAAAGCCATAGATTTGTCATCTTCTTCGCCCTCATATTCACAAATAAACATTTTGTGCGACAAACCGACTTGAGGAGCGGCTAAACCGACTCCATTATTCTTGCGCATTGTTTCAATCATATTATCAATCAGAAATTGGAATTCATGACCAAAATCATCAACCTTTTCAGTTGGTTCCCTTAGAACTGGATCTTTAGTTTTGCGTATCTTCAATATCATATTATTTTTGTATAATTACCTGACTACTTACTATACATTCTATTTTACAGTAAATCAACAGGTTCTGCATCCCATATGAGGTAGGGATTTGATTTGAAGATAGAATATATTTTTTCGTTGGGCCATTTTTTAGTCTTAATAATTAGATGATATCTAAATCTGTTATGAAGTTTTGAGAAGAAACATTTTCCCGGACCAATATATTTTATGCCACTTTCTTTTAACTTTTCTGCAATGCTATAAATTTCTTTTTTAGCTCGTTTCACGTTTTCATCTTCCGAAACTACCCTTATTAAATGACAAAAAGGTGGGTAGTTCAATTCCTCTCTGTTTATGATCTCGCCCCTATAAAAAGCATCAAAATTATGTTGTGATGCCAGCATAATTGCTTTTGATTCTGGCCAGTAAGTCTGGATAATTGTTTGTCCAACATTATGTTTTCTACCGCTTCGGCCGGAAACCTGCGTGATTATCTGAAAAGTTTTTTCCATTGCTCGGAAATGTGGCATATGCATTCCGACATCAGCCGAAATGATTCCGACCATATCAATATTTTCTAGATCCAATCCCTTTGCCAGAATTTGAGTGCCAATCAAAATATCAACTTTCCCATTTTTTAAGTCGGAGTGAAGTTTGGCCAAATCGCTCTTATTTTGAATTGATTTGCCCTCAATTACTCGGACTCTTGCTTTTGTAAATAATTTTTTAATCTCAGACTCAATTTTTTCTACACCTGCTCCGAAAAATTTAATTTTAGAACTTTGACATTCGGGGCAGACAGAGGGAATTGAGGCAGTATAATCGCAATGGTGGCAGGAAAGTCCGTTATATTTCTCATTCAAATGATAAACCAGGGGAATATCACATTTTGGACAAAGAACAACAAATCCACAGTCTCGGCAAGAAACGAAGGTAGACATTCCTCGTCGATTAAGGAAAAGAATTATCTGTTTCTTGTTTTTCAACACAGAAGAAATTGCACTTTGCATCTTTATTGAAATAGGGGAATAATTTTCTTTTTTAATCTCTTCTCTTAGATCAATTACTTCAGCAGGTGGCAAAATCAACTTGTGGTATCGGCTATTTAATATGAAAAGATCATACAAATTACTTTTGGCCTTGAAGTAGTTCTCAATTCTAGGAGTAGCTGTCCCAAGCAGCAAGTATGCTCCAGTTTTTTTAGCAATTTCTTCTGCCAGAGTAACGGCATGATAGCGAGGGGATTTTTCCTGTTTATATGCGTCTTCCTGTTCTTCATCTATAATTATTAGTCCTAAGTTATTACTCGGAACAAGAAGTGCTGACCGGGGACCAATTAGAATCTGTTTTTTATTACTGTAAAATTGAGAATAAGCCAAAAATTTATCTTTTTCAGTAAGATGGGAGTGGGCGAAGGCCACTTGATCAGGAAATAGTTCTTCAAACTTTCCCACAATCTGCGGGGTCAACATAATTTCTGGAACCAATATGATCGCTTGTTTCCCATTCTTTAAACATTCTTCGACCAATTTCAGGTATATTTCTGTTTTCCCTGAACCAGTTACACCGAAAAGTAGGGCTGGTTTACGGTCTTTTTTCCCAAGATTGCTAATTAAAGATCTGAGGATTTTTTCCTGTTCATCGGAAAGTTTGATCATTAGCTTAGGAGTTTCAATCTCTTCCCTTGTTTTATCGGCTTCAACAATTCCTCTTTTTCTGTCTGGTGGCAAAAAAAGAGCAACCGCTTCTCCGAGAGAGCAAAGAAAATATTTTGAAACCCACTCTGCAATATCAATATAATTTTTCGGTATTGTTATGCTAGAGACGTCTAATATTTCTTTTAGTTTATATCCTAAGTTTTCGCCATCGCTGTTATTTTTTATATTGGAAATAACACCTCGAATAGTCTTCTTGCCGAATGGAATATGGCAAATTGAACCAACCTTAATGTCACCGTCTAAATTATCAGGTACTATATAAGAATAAACATCTTTGTCAAAAGCTTTTTTCTCTGGAATTATTTGTGCAATCATAATTTTAGTATACATAATAGAATGCCCAGAGCAACAGATGGTTGCGAGAAGAGACAAATTGTGTTACTATAATGCAATCATGACAAGTTATCCAAATGTAGTAGTTTTAGGTCGGCCGAATGTAGGCAAATCGACTCTTTTCAACCGATTAATCGGGAAAAAAGAGGCCATAGAGTCTCCAATTGCCGGCACCACTCGAGATCGCCTTTATGGTGAGGTTGTTTGGCATGGTAAAATTTTTAATCTTATAGACATTGCTGGCGTTGATTATAATGGTAAAGAAGAAATTGATCTAAATATGCAGGCGTCGGTTAACGTTGCTATCGAACAGGCCGACCTTATTCTTTTTATTGTTGATTGGAATGAGAAGAATAACGAACATGACAAGCTGATTGCTCGCTCACTTCGCAAAACAACAAAACCAGTTATTTTGGCTATAAACAAAGCCGATAATATGGAAAGAATCCAAGATTCAGAAGAGTTTAATAGACTTGGAAATTTCAGCTCAGTCGCTGTTTCCGGAATTTCTGGCATCGGCACAGGAGATCTGCTCGATGAAATCATAAAGAAACTTCCCAAAGCCAAAATTGTAGAAGAAAAAAAGACAGAAGAGATAAATTTGGCAATAATTGGCAGACCAAATGTCGGCAAATCAACTTTGCTCAATACAATCATCGGAGAAAAGCGTGCCATTGTTTCTGCTGTTCCTGGCACGACTCGCGATAGAGTTTCTGTTAAGTTCATGCACAAAGGCATGACTATAAATATGGTAGATACGGCTGGTATTCGTCGTCCTGGCAAAATCAAATGGGACTCAATCGAAAAATTTTCATTATTCCGTACAGAACGAGCAATTCGCGAGAGCGATGTTGTTGTTCTAATGATTGACGGTACAGAGGGGCTTGTTTCTTCAGATGCTAACATTTTGGGCAAAGCTAAAGAGTGGGGCAAGGGCGTAGTTCTCGGTATTAATAAAATTGATCTTTGGGGAGAGCGAAAAGAGGATAAAGTTGCCATCACTATCGCTTATTTGCAAAGAAAGCTAAACTTTATTCCTTGGGCGCCAATTGTTTTTATCTCGGCTCAAGATGATGAAAATATCTCTCCATTATTAAACCAAGTTGTTACAGCATACAAA
This sequence comes from uncultured Candidatus Saccharibacteria bacterium, assembly GCA_964628585.1. GTDB lineage: Bacteria > Patescibacteriota > UBA1384 > XYA2-FULL-43-10 > 1-14-0-10-43-13 > CAZVMH01. The sequence continues at coordinate 35,743 of CAZVMH010000001.1, forward strand.
AATAGACTAGTGATGATTCCGGAAGGGGATTTGCAGCAAATTTTTGAACAAGCTAAAAATGACAACCAACAGCTCGAAAATGTCACTTCCCTGACTCAAAAAAGAACAAAGCCACCTATATTTACAGCCACATACAAAGGCAGAAAAGAGCCTCACCAAACACAGATGCGCTACATTAAGAACAAAATACGCGACGTTTACCCCCTAAATGGCACTCCAATTTTTATAGATCTAATATCTAAAAGAACTAAGTAAAAACAAAGTGACCCTGTGCCGTCAGGCAACAGGGTCACGATCTTGATCGACATCTATAGACGATCAGTGCTCCCAGGATTATCTGGATCAATCCAGCGTCCAACGGGAGTCCTAGTTCGGCTGGTTTCCCCGTCCAACGGAGGAGGTTGACTGCCAATGTGAAGCAGTATGATCCTCCAAAGAGAAACCAAGGAAGAGGGTCTTGTCCTTTCGGTTTGCGCCAAGCGTCTTTGTACGTGGGTGCAATTGAAAGGTTTAGGCATGCGAGGAACATGAGATTGGCAACTGTATCGTTGTGGCTTGTCTGCCACACGAGCGTTGTTGCTACGCATGCTCCAACCACTATCCACTCATCAGCCGTAAGCTTGGACAACCTTCCGTGTCGGGCGGCGATGAGGAATGTGGCGAAGTGCGCTATGCCAGAGCCGTAAATCTGTAGGCTCTTGACCCAATCACCAGTCATTCGGCTGTAGCTGAGAGTGATCAAAAGGGCCAGACCACACCAGATCAGCCAGGTGCTAGTGTTGACCTCCATTCTGCCCTGCAAAATCCGCTTATTGTAAAAGGCGAATATGCTAAGATAGAACACGAGGCCAGTGAAGGCAAGGATGGTAGCAAGTGTATCCAAAGCATATTCCTCCTTCCAAGAGTCTGTGTCTATAATTATGGCACATATTTAGTCAAAAGTCAATTAATTGAGATTAAAGAAATTAAAAAAAACTCCTTTCGGAGCGAAATTGGAGCATAAAACTTTCCTATCAGATACTATCTATTTGCTAGTGCTTTTCCGACTAATTTTGACAAATTCAAGCCTGGGTAAGAGATTCTTTTTTGCAAACCAAATTTTTCTGTTGGCGTAATAGTTAACCAAGCCCGACCAATAATGTTGGCCTTTGGCAAAACACCCCATTCGCGTGAGTCAGAAGAATGTTGTCTGTTGTCTCCCATTACAAAGTACTCATTGTCTCCCATTGTGGCTGAAAAACTGCCCGTCTCGGTTCCAGTAGCCAAAGTAAGTGCTCCTGCAGATAGATAGGCTTCATCCAAATTAATACCGTCTGGATTGTTACTATTGATAATAGTGACGGTGTTGTCTTTAATCTTAACGGTTTCACCAGGAAGGCCAATAATGCGTTTAATATATGAAACATTTGGATTTTTAGGATAACGAAAAATAGTAACATCTCCTCTCTTTGGTTCACCAGTTGTATAGGAAATTTTTTCTGCCAATAAGTATTCATTATTAACAAAATTAGGCATCATACTTTCGCCGTCTACAATAAAAGGTTGAACGGCAAAATATCGCAAGGCGAAAGCGATTATGAACACAACTACCCCAGTTTTAAATAAATCAAACAAAAAATAGGCAAAATCTTTAGTTGGGTTATTTTCAACTTCAAGATTGTTGAGTTGTTCGGAATTTAGGTTTTTGTCAATTTTTTCCAAGTCTTCTTCGGATGAAATTTTGCTAATCATATAACCATTATATTTTAGCTTCTTGTTACTATTCGGTCAAGTGAAAAACTATTCAATAAAATGTATAATAACAATTATGCATCCCATACTATTTTCTTTCGGAAACATTACTTTTTATACCCATGGAGTAATGGCAACTCTAGGAGTAATTTGTGGAGTAATCACAGCATATTTTTTGGCGCCAGCTAAAAGGCGAAATTATTTGGTTGATAACCTAGTTCTATCTATAATTTTTGGCTTGATTGGAGCGAGACTGATATATATTTTAGTTTACAACGGTCAGTTTTCGACGATTGGATCATATTTTTCTCTCACAGGCGGAGGATTTGTCTCTTTTGGAGGCATATTTTTTGGAGCTGGTATCCTTGCTCTGATATTAAAAAAACAAAAAGAAAATATTTTGAATTGGTTCGATTTTACCGCCCCCGCTTTCTTCCTTGGTTTGGGTATTGGTCGAATCGGCGAAATACTTGCTGGAGAGTATTCTGGGGTTGAAACAAGCTCAAGAATTGCTCATGGTTTTTTATCGATTTCAGTTTTTAATACGCCCTTCTTTGAGGCAATTCTTTGTTTTTTTCTTTTTATATTTGGTCTAGCACTCTATAAACAAAAAAAGTCAGAATCGGGGCATAATGTTTTAATATTATTTAGTATCTATTCAATTGTTCGATTTATTATTGACTTTGGCAGAATAGAGTCTAAAATAATACTCAATTTGTCATTGGGGCAAATTATTAGTCTTGTGATATTTATTTTTTCTGTTATTCTTTTAATAAGAGAGAAAAACAATAAGATGAAGAGAGATCCTTCGACTTCTCCAACCAAGTTGGGTCGCTCAGGATGACCTCGTCAGGAGAAAAAATGAAATTATCTGAAAGTTTTTTAGAAAAACAAAAAGAAGCCTTACTTAGTGAGAAGGAACGAATTGAAGCAAAGGCAGTCAAATTAAAAAAATATCCTAAATATGGCGATGATGAAGAGGATAATTTACAGGAAATGGCCGATTATGAGAGTAATCTGACTTTAGATGAGCAACTGGAATATCTTCTTGCAAAGATCAAGAAAGCACTCAAAGCAATTGATGATGGAACGTATGGCCAGTGTTCACTTTGCAAAAAAAACATTGAAAATGGTAGATTGGAAATTATGCCATATGCCGATGTTTGTGTTACCTGCAAATCAAAAAAATCTAAATAGTATTTATGGAATCAAAGACTATAAAAAAAAGCAGATACATTTTTGGATCTGTTTTTTTGACGATAGCTTTGCTTGCGATTGATCGAATATTCTTAACTACTGCGACAATAAATGATAAATTCATTTTTGGTTTGGCTGGGGATAATATTGTGGCGATATTCATATCGGCTTTAATACTGTTATTGATATTTTTTCTAATTATCCGAAAAAATCCAAATCAATATTTTGCTTTCTCGCTGCTTTCAGCTGGAGTACTCTCAAACATCATCGAACGAATCATCTACGGAGGAGTGGTGGACTACATTAACATATTGTCTATCCCAACTTTTAACTTGGCCGATATTCTAATCATTGCTTCGCTAGTACTGCTAATATTTTCGATTACAAATAAAAAAATCTCCCATTAGATCAGGAGATTTTTTAAATAATGGCTACTTAATTTTTTTAACAAGTTCTTTGAATGCTTGAGGATCTTTTTCAATCATCTCTGAAAGCATTTTTCTATTAATATCAATTTTAGCATCGGATAATTTTTTAATAAATGTCGAGTAGTTCATGTCGTATGGACGAATAGCGGCGTTAATTCGAACAATCCAAGCGGCTCGAAAAACTCTTTTCTTATTTTTTCTGTCTCGATAAGCAAACTGACCGGCTTTTAGAATGGCCTGTTTGGCAAGTTTAAAAACGGACTTTCTTCGTCCGGTATATCCTTTGGCTTTTTTCAAGACTTTTTTATGTTTGGCTCGTCGTACGACGCCTCGTTTTACTCTCATATGAACTCCGTTTCAGTTATCAGGTTAAAAGTTTATAAGGTTTATAAGGATTATTGGTTCAGAACTTTACAAACTTTATGACTTTACAAACTTTATAAACTTACAAGTATGGTGCTAGTTCTTTAACTTTTTTAATATCGGCTCGGCTAACCTCAAGAGGCATCTTTGAGCGGGCTCTTTTATGAGTTAGAAGGTGGCTTCTTGAAGACTGCAATCGCAAAAGCTTGCCAGTTTTTGTGGCTCTTACTCTTTTGATAGTTGCTTTGTGTGTTTTTAATTTCATGATTTTGGTTCTGTTACTGCGCTTGGTTTTTCTTTTTTTGCTGTTAACATTGCGGTAATTTGATTTCCACTCTTATAAGGTCTGCTTTCATAATCTAATCCTGCCATTTCGGCAAACTTCATAAATGTATCCATTGCCTGATCTGCAAAAATATTTTCTCGACCCCTAAGGCGCATTGAGACTTTAACCTGATCTCCATCATCAAAAAACTCTTTGGCGTTCTTTGCTTTGTACTCAAGGTCGTGGTCGCCAATTTTAGCAGTGAGGCGAATTTCTTTTAATTCGACAATTTTTTGCTTGGCTTTTTGCTCTTTCTGTTTTTTAGCCAAGTCATATTTATACTTACCAAAATCCATTATTTTGCAGATGGGTGGTCTGGCAGTAGGATTAATTTCAACTAAATCTAATCCGCGCTCGTGAGCCATAAATAGGGCCTGTTCTTTGGAAAACGACCCTAAATTTTGCCCGTCCTCATCTATTACAGCAAGTGGTGAGAAACGAATCTGGTAGTTAGCGCGAAGAAAAATGTCTTTCTTCTTGATGATTACTCCTAATATGATAAATTATCATCACTATAATAGCAAAAAATTACCCTTTGGTCAACAATATTTAATCGGATTTTATTTACTTAGCGTTAAATACGCTTTTTGACCATTTAAAATATTGTTTGGGTCCCAATCGTGAATCGCATTAAATAAAGCATCAAAAGTATACCGAAAGTTTTCACCTTTTCTGGTCCCTGGGTCATTCGTGATAAATCCATTTTTATCGTATCCCTTTATCACCAGCATATGATAGTTCGGCCCGCCATTTCTGAAATTGGGGTTTGGCAAGATTTTTCCAGCAGCTGGAATAATTACAGGATTTCCTTTGGTAATTTCTTTTTTAATATCTTCAACTGAAATATCCGTTTTTACTTTTCCTGTTAGATTGTAATAACTTTTTGCAATCGTATTGAGTTCATTTAAAGTTATACTGGGACCGTAACTGTTTTTTGTTTCGTAATCAATTAAATCTAAAATTTCTTTTTCCGCCTCATTTTTAGAACCAACGCTGGTTTTATTGAGATAATGAGCAACCATTATTATACTTGCCTCCTCACAAGCATCTTCTTGTGTCGCATCCCAGACGGCTAGAGGAGACTGGGTCGTAAAGGACATTTTAATTAGAGCACTTGTTGGCGGTAGATCGCTTTTTGCCTCTACTGGTGGTGCAACGTCAGCAGTATCAATAGTAGTTTCTTTATTAATTATCGGAGGTGTTTCTTCTAAGGGTTCTTCAATTTTTGGAATATCCTGAACTGATTTCTCGGCATTTTTTATCTCATTTTTTTCTGCCCAGGAGCTTCTGTATGAATAAGCCACGTAAGAAAGCACAACAATAATTACCAAAAAAACAATAATTCTCCAAAATCGTCCGCTCAATATCTTTTCATTATTAAAATAAATTTTCATTTTTTACAAATTTCATCATATAATTTTTTTGACTCTCTGATTGATTCGTTTACTCCGCGATCCTCAGGATAAATATGCGCCATGGTGAGAGAAAAAACATTTTTAAATCTTGTTTGATATTTAATGGTTTGGTAATTTTTTATATTAATTGGTTGAGCGTATTTGTCTTTGAAAACCAGTGTTGTTGCTATATCTAAATTAATTTGAGGAAATTTTTCTTTAAGATAATTTATCCATTCACAGGAAAGATTTTCATTCTTCTTTTTAAAATCTGGATCATGGGGTGAACAATATTTTGAGAGATATAATAAATTATAACCAGAATAACGATTCTTATTAACTAAGTTGGTGTGCTCGATAATACAGACAAAAGGGATTTTTTTCTCTAAAATATTTATCCAATAATATGGTGAAAGATTTTGTTTACAAAGAATTAAAACGCAGATGACACCCAGATATTTATTCTGAATCACGATTTCTTTATTTGAAATTTGATTCAATTCTTCATTTGCAACAGTTGAGATAACTTTATCAAATTTCTTTCGATCAATCAAAAGTAAATTATCAATTTCTTTTAATTGGCCGACTCGATAGTTTGTAACTATTTTGCCACCATTTTCTAGAATCTCTTTTTCGAGTGAATCAATTAAAACTTTGAAACCGCCTTCAATATATCCGATTTTATTATTTAATATGGTTGAACATTTTTTTTAATTCTACTAATAAACCAGGGCGCCCCAACCTTGTTTGAATATTTTCCGAATTTTTTCTCCATCAATATGCCCCAAAGTTTATTCCAATTCTCTTTACCCAGAATTGAATCAAACAGTTCTTTGGCGGTCAGTCTATTAAAGAAAGAAGTGGGAAGGCAAAGTAAGATCAAGTTTCCAAAAATAAATCTCATGCGCGAGAAAATAGAGATTGGTCTGTATCGCATAGAATCAGATAGAGAGGAATAGGGGTATATTTTATTCCAAAAAAAATTGGCGGTTTTTGTTTTTTGCCAGCGAATTTTATCTAGAAGGCCCAATTCAGTCAAAAGACCAATTAAATGATTGTCACAAGAAAAAAAATGATGATAGTACTTTTCTACATATTTATTTTTTCCAATATTTATTGATTCTAAAAATCCGCCCAATGCTTTATTCTTTTCAAAAATGGTGACGGTAAATCCAGCCTTGCTTAAATAAAATCCGATTACGAGACCGCTTATTCCGCCACCAATAATAGCGATTTTCTTGCCAATCACAAAAACCCCTCTTTTTTGTCAATAACATATAGAGGTCTATTTTTGTTGAAATAAACATCAGGCAAGATCGAAAACACGATGCATGCATTAATAGCCAGTTTAATCATTTTGTAAATAGAATAGTGAGATTTTCCGGCTACTCTTTTTTGCCGATCAATTAGGATTTGAGTTTGACTCAAATTAAATTGACATATTTGACCACGCAAAAATAGAGTTGAATTTTTTATCTTTAACACTTTATCTATTGCTTTTCGATCCAATAAATAGAAATCGCCAACATCAGAAATTATTTTTGAACGAGAAATAATCGAAAGCAGGCGATAAAAAAGAATAGCACTTACTTTTTTAAAAATACTGTCATCACGCGTTTTTCTTTTAGCAAAGATGATTTTATAACCATCTTTCCATTTTCTTATCATTCTCGGAATAATTTCTGGCGGATCTTGTAAATCGCAATCCAAAACAACAGCACAATTGCCATTACAGTGGGCCAGTCCGGCCATAATTGCTGCTTGTTGTCCAAAATTACGACAAAAATTTATAATTTTTATGTTTCTATTTTTTAACTGGGCCAATCTAATTTCTTTGATTGTATGATCGGTAGAGCCATCGTTAACCAAAATAATTTCATAAGAAAATTGACTAACTGTCTTTATTAGTTTTTCGATAAATTTTTTGATAGATTTTTCTTCGTTGAAAACAGGAGAAATTATGCTTACAAGAGATGCTTTTGAAACTCTATTTTTTATTGATTGAGATTTCATTTGAGTATATAATTAAGCTAACATACGATCATAAAAAAATAAACACAAACGCATGAACGAAAAAACAAAAAGGCGCGCCACTTTAGATTTGGCTCGAGGAGTAGCGATTTTTTTAATGATCTTGGCTCACTCGGTTTATTTCTTTCATGATTACTCAAATTTTGTTCTAAAAGGTTTAGAGAAGGCAGGAAATAGCGTTTGTTTTGTTGCTTTTTTGCTGTTGTCTGGAACGGTTTCTTGTATCGCATATCTTCAAAAAGAAGATGAACCTAAAAAAAGAATTTTAAGACGTCTAATGGTGCTCGTTCTCGGATACTATTTATTAGCTTTTTTTGTACTAATCAAAGATTTTTCCACTGCTTCTGAGCTTTCGAGATTAAAACTCTTTGTTGATGTGATCTCGTTTAGAAATTTGCCTTCTTATACAGAGTATATTCCGCCCTTCATTGTGTTCTCTGCCCTAATACTTTTGTTTAGGACTGAACTTAAAAAAATCTCACAACGACTCTCTTTAACGCTTATGGTGTCTGCCTTGAGCTATGTCTTTGGTAGTATTTTGTATCGCATTTCTGTTCCGAACAGCATCGTTCCCTGGAAGGCTTTCTTTGTTGGTGTTGATGGTTTTTATCGCTTTCCAATTTTGCAATATTTGCCTATCTTCCTCATTGGTCTTTATTGGGGGAATATTCTTTGCGATAGTGAAATATCAGAAAAAGAGAAAAAACGTTTTTCTCTTGATGCGAGTGCAATTTTTATTACCGCCATTATTTTATTTGCATCGATAGGAAATTTTTCCAATATTGGCTATGCAGAGCTTTTTCGACGCTGGCCACCCTCAATCAGTTTTCTCTTTGTTGGACTTGCTTTTATTTTTGGACTCATATATCTAATTCAGAAGTTGAATGATTTTGGAAAATACCCCCTTCTAAAAGATTTCTTTTTAGTTCTGGGCCAGAATGCTTTTGCTCTTTTCTGGACTCATATTTTTGTTTTAAGTTTTTACCAAATGGCGGGTGGAGCAAAAGTAGATTCATTATTTTTATTTATGGTTTTGTTTATTCTTGTAATTGTTACCTCTCTGGCCTTATCCACCTTTATCCCATTTAATTTTAAATGGGGCTTGAACCTATTTCGTAAATCAGAAGAACTGCAAATTTTTGAAAATGAACCAGTGGTTGCCCTCGGAAATGAGGCTCTTCTTGAAACAAAAAAGGAATATTCCCTTTTGAAAAAATTTTTTTTTCCAGTTGATGACAAATCTTTACGAAAGAAACGACTGATCAAAAAACGTCATATTCTAGGTATATCTTTGATTGTATTTTTTCTTTCAATCGGAACTATCTCCAGCGTTAAAGAGGGGATTGATACTAAAATCAAATCTGTTCAACCAGTCAATTGGTGGAATGAAAAGTACGCCTTTGCAGAACAAATTTCAATCAAAAACAACGAATCCTTTTTAACCATAAAACAAGGTCAATACCTATCCTTTGTTTTTAACCACCAAGAGATGGTGGACAAGAAAAAAGCAACTCTAGCTGGTTCTGATTATAAAATAGTTTATTGGAACGGCAAAAAATTCTTTGAAGATGAGTCATATTTCGAAAAAATTTCTGATAAAGAGGGAAAAATTACTTTCAAGATTCTTGACGAAATTAATAACAATCACGAAATAAACAACTATTATTTATATAGTGGCAATCCCTTCTCAGAAACGTTGGTAAAACGAACAATACCCGAATCTTGGTCTTATAAATATTTGACTCGATTTTCGAAAAGTTTAAGTCATCCATATCTTGCGACATTCGGACGACAATGGTATTTAAGGGGCATCGACAAAGAAATCACGCTTTCTTTCGACCCAGAAAATGCTGATATTCTTGACGCTTACTACATTATAATGCCAACTAAAGAAAAGGGTCCTTTGAATAAAATGGCTGGCGGGAAATGGCAAGCGAGTATAAATGTTTCAGCATTAAAATCGGGCAGATACGAAGTACAAATTATCGCTAGTAATAACGAAAACGAGTATAAGAGCAATAAGACGGGGTTCATGCTTTCAGATCCGATATATGTTGCATGGACTCAAGATTGGGAGGGATATGATGTTTCCGACCAATATCTAAGAGCAATGTCTGACATTTCAAGAAAGTATAGTTTGCCTATGACTCATTTTTTTAACCCAAGAATATATATTACGGATGACATTTCCCCCGTTAGGGCGGATAAATTAACTAGCTGGATCAGAGAACGAAATATTGTGAATGGTGAAGCAATCGGAATGCATCTTCATATGTTTCACGATCTTGTTTCTAATGCTGGAGTAACAGTTAAAAATGGTCCGAATTGGGGCGATAGGGGCGATGGCTATGGCTCTCTCACAACCAATTATTCTGAGACAGAAATACAAAAAATTATTGAATATTCTCTCTCCTTATTCAATAAAAATGGACTTTTAAAGCCGACCGCTTATCGATGTGGTGGATGGTTTTGTAATGTTGAAACACTAAAAGCGCTTCAAAATACAGGATTTCTGGTCGATAGCTCTGGCAGAACGAAGTATTCTTTTGGTTCAAATAATCTTCCTGGCAATTGGGATTTATTGCCGACAACTCTTCCATATTATCCCTCTAATCTCAATCAAAATACTAGTGGTACTATACAAGACACAATTAATATTTTGGAAATTCCGAACAATGGAGCGGATTCTTACTGGTTTTCGTCGACCGATATGATTGCCCGATTTAAAGAAAATTACAATACTCCTATATTAAGCGAAAAAAAACAGGTTACTTTTTTGACTCATCCTCACTGGTTCAATGAAAAAGAACAGCAAAAAATTACTGATCTTTTCAATTATGTAGATAACTATTCATATAATAACGATAGCGGACCGGTAGTTTATGCAACATCTAACGACATTTATAAAGTATTTAAATAACCTTCTTCTGTCCCGAATTTCTTTTCGCTGGTTTTTAGATTTCAAGAACGATTTGGTCGTTTTTTTGCTTGATTATAATACTCTTACAATTATTTTTGTCTTTTTTGTATTACTTTTAGTTGCAACCTTTTATTATTTTTTATCTGTAAAAAGAAATAAGAACGCAAACCATAAAGTTAAAGTGATATATAAGTTATTAAAGTTTGGTCTCGCATTTTTTGGTCTTGTAATTTTATTTTCAGTTGCTGGGGGAGTCATTGCCTCGCCGAAAATTGCTTCACCTAAAGATCCTTCGCTTGGTGTCTCGGTAATTTCACGCGATAACCCAGTCATTCTTGAGTTTGATCGTCCGATAAAAAAAAGCAGTCTCAAATATTCAATTGCTCCCGAGGTAAAAGGCAATTGGATCATCAAGCAAAATTATATAACTGGTCAATCGAAGTTGATTTTTGTTCCGACTGATACGCTCTTGCTTGATACAAGATATACTGTTCTGGCCGAAGGGATTCAAAATATTTTTAGTCAAAAAAATAATTATATGTTTTCTTTTCAGACTCCGCCAAAACCAACTGTAATAGCTGTGACACCACCTGATGGAGACGATGGTATTGCGCCTGATCAAGAAATAATTGTTCAAACAAAGGATTATTACCTAGATTATTTTCAAAATGAGCAAGTGCTTTTGGATTTTGAGATATCGCCCGCTGTTCCACTGGAAAAAATTTTTTTAGGAGATAATAAATTTAGTCTGAAGCCAAAAGAAAATTTTCAAAAAGGAACGCAGTATACATTTACGGTCAATTCAACCATATATCAAAGAGACTATGCCGCTTCTGTCAACACCGAGTTGGAAGCAGAAAAAGAAGTTTGGCGCAGTACATTCACGATAACTCAAGCATCCGGTGTAAAAAAATATTCTCCAATGGGAAGCAATGTGATGCCGGATACCTCAATCAGAATAGAATTTAAACAAGATATGGATGTAACTAGTGCCGAAGCAGCTTTTTCTATCGAACCGAAAATTGAAGGATCTTTTTATTGGGAGGGAAATCGTGTAATAACATTTAGGCCTAACGTTTCTATGACTAAAAATACTAAACATACTGTAAAAATTTCAAATCAAGCCAAGACTTGGGATGGAAAGAATATGGAGGAGGCGCTTTCCTTTTCTTTTTCTACAATTGGGTACGTGACTATAAGTAGCGTTTCTCCTGTGAACAACGCCAAAAACGTTTTAATTTCTTCGAAAATTAAAATTGTATTTAATCAACCAGTTGATCATAATAGTGCCGAGAAGAATATTAGTTTTAACCCTGGTATTGACGGATCATTTTCTTGGTCAAATAACACGTTGGAATTTGTGCCAAAAAGTCTTAGCTATAATCAAAAATATCAAATTAATCTTGCTGCTGGTATCATTACTGTTTACGGACTTGATTCAAACCAAAACTTTGCTTATTCCTTTACAACCCAAAATCAGTCGATCTCTCTTGCCGTTCCGTCATATAAGCAGTCTCATATGTATTCCTGTATGGCAACTGCCGCTCGTTCTGCTCTAGCCTTCAAGGGTGTATTAGCCTCGGAGGATTCGATTTTAAGCCGTATAGGCTACGATACCACAACGTGGTCTGGTAGCTGGAATGAAGCAGGCTCTACTTGGGGCGATCCCGATATTGGAATTGTTGGAGACATTGATGGCAAGGCCAATAACATTGGTTGGGGCTATGGTTCCTACTGGAATCCGGTAGTAAATGCAATTGGTTCCTATGGCAAAACGGCCGATCTTAAATCAGGATGGAGTGTTCAGGGGGTTGCCTCCGAAATATCTGCTGGCAATCCAATCATAGTTTGGTGGGTTAATGGGGTTTGGCCTGCTTATGAGCTGACTTGGTACAAAAATGGAAAAAAGATTAGAGCAGTTAACTCAATGCACGTTCAGACGGTTAAGGGTTTTACCGGTACAGTCGATAATCCTTTAAGTTTTACCGTTACGGACTCTGGCTATGGTTACCCTTCTCAAACCTTTGATACTGCAAGTTTTAAGGCCAAATGGTCCTGGTTTAACAATACTGCTATTGTGGTTAAATAGGTCGTTTGTATATTACTAGCCCACTTTGTTTAAAAGTTTTCTCAACTGAGAAATTACTTAATATATATTTCTGCAGTTCCTTTGCGTATGCATAATCAAGATTTATGGGCCAAAGAACTATAGTATCTAGATTTGAGTTTAAATCCTCAATTGTTTTTTCTTCTGATTGCTCAGTGGTGTTATTTATTTCAGTGATGTAAAGATACTTGTTCAATCTTTTTTTATCACTGTTGAAATAAAAAATAATAAATTGATTTTCGGCCAATATGTATTTGCTCCTATTGTCTTCTAAGTAATGATCAATTTTTATGTATTCCTGATATTGTGGCCAATATTGATTCTGAAATCGCCAAAAATATAACTTGAAGTTGCCCCAAATATTAAAAAATAAGATAATCGCAATTAATAAAGTGGCCCATTTACTCATGTAATAATAAGTAAAATTAATAAATATAGCCGCGAACAAGCACAATGCCGGCAAGATTTGTATCCAGTAGTGTTCATAATGACGAACAAAGAAAAAAGGAATTGGTAAAAAAAGCATTAATAATAAAAAAAATCTTATTTTTTGTGCTATTAATTTTTTTGAAATAATTATTCCAGCAATAGCAAATAACCATAATGGGAAAGTGTGAATAATTAAATTAATGACGAGCTTTATTACAAATAAAATTGGTTCTTTAGGGTAATTTGTAAAATTATAGAATATTGCCTGTTTTATAAACTGATCAAAATTTTTATTAAGAACAAACCAAAATGTCAGAAGCACAGCACAAAAAAATACAACTAGGAAAAATATAATTTTTCCTTTTCTGTTTGATCTATTTATAAAAGCGTAAAGCAGAGCAATCCCGCTCAAAAAACCAGTTTGTTTAATAAAAACAAACAAGAAAAAAATGACTCCCCGATAAATTGAATTTGTATAATTGGATTTGTTTGCTAATACCAGATACATTGAAATTGAAACCAAAAGAGCTAAAATTGGTTCTGCAAGGATACGGTTGCCCTGAAATAAAGGAATTGCGCCTAAATATAAGATCATGCCAATATACCCAGTATTTTTTTTGATCAGATTGCCCGATTTAAGAACGAAGATTGAAGTTATACAGTTAATTATCAAAAAAATAATTCGAAAGCCAAATGGACTTTTGATAAAATGAGTAAAAAAAGAAAGGAAAAAATAAATCCCCGGGGGTTTATGATCAAAAAAATCGGCATAGGGTAAAAGATAATTTTTCAAACCTGAAGCAATTACTAAAAAAACGCCTTCATCTTGCCCAATCTGCTCGAAAATTGCTAAAACATTACTAGAAATTACTACAAAAAAAATAAGAACCCACAAAAAAATTTTAAAAAGGAGGAAGGTGTCTAGATTTTTTTTTACTTCCTTTTCGGCTGGGGATATTGAAGAAGATTTCATTGGAGCAACTAACAAACAGGAAATAGGAAATTTAGCACTATTCTGGTCTGACTTAACTTTTTTTGGTTGTTATTAGCCGTAAAAAGTCATCTGTGCTTTCAATAAATTGAGGAGTTTTTGCAACCATTCCTTCGGGGGCAGTTAAGGGTATTTGGTTCTTTGTAAATAATCGCATAGAACGAGCATGAAGTAGAGAAAAGGATAAACTGTCATTTGAGACTTGTTTATGGCCAAAAATTGAGAGTCTGTTAAACAAGCCTTTTTCCTCTGCAGATACACTGGTAATTAATATATCAAGATACTCTGGCCCAGTTTTTTTAATATTTGGAGAATAATTAGAGACCATAAAACTTTTGACCCTAGTCTGAATAATAAAATCCTTTAACTCAAGCGTTATTTCAACGGGGTTTCTTATATCAAGTTTAATGTTGGTCAGAAAACAATTGCCGGTTGCTGTTGCACCAATCTGAAGCTCAGTGATTTTTCGAAAACGAAGTGAATCACAAGCCTTTTGCCAATTACTTGTTCCAATCAATGAAGAGAGTTCAGAGGAAGTTTCTAGAGGAATTATGCCCATTGCCTCTTTCTTGCCAACCAAACGACTTGCGACAGCGTTAGCTATTTCGTCACCACCAATTGCCACAATAGTTGTATATTGTTTGGAAAGACCCAAATCAACTAACTCTTTTACTGTCTGGGCGCCAGAAGGATAGGTATATTCCCCGGAAATACCTAAATCATTTAAGTAGTTTTTTATGCTTTCGACTTGAGTTCGTTTTCGGCATTTCTTTATGTCAAATATATAATAGTACATATTAAAAATTTATAATTTAAGCCAAGGGCTCCCCTTTGGGGCAATTTACAAAAAAATCTGCATATCCGCTGTCTGCCACCTGTCCGCAGATGCTAAAGCATCAGCTTTTTCAGGCGGGTCCTTTTCTAGATTTATTTCTTAAAAAATCCGAACTTATCGTCATTAGCTGGCTTTTCTTCTTCAATGTCAGCTTTTTCCTCAATTTTTTTGTCTTCAGTAGGGGGAGCAACTTCTGTTTTCATTTCTCCCTCCTGCGGCATGATACTCTTGCCAACAAACTTAGCGCCTTGCTTAATTATTAAGCTTTTTGCATTAATGTCCCCAACAACTTTTCCTGTTGGATTTATTTCAAGTTTATCTGTAGCCTCTACGATACCCTTGACCGTGCCGGAGATCTCGATAGTTTTTGCTGTAACTGGTCCTTTTACCATAGCTGTTTCGCCAATGTTAACATTTTCATCACTTTTAACCTCACCTTCAATGTTTCCATTGATCTGGATAGAGCCTTTGTTTTTTAAATTTCCCTTAAGGACCACGTTTAGCCCAATAATAGTGTCCACATTGTTCTCCATAGTTCTCCTTATACCCCGTGGAATCATGCGAAGCAGGAATTGCGACGCGGTTATTCCACTGGGTGAATAAAATAATTTCTTTTCAAGCATATACTAGCAAAAGACTAATTGCCAATGCAAAGAGATAATTATGCTTGGGGTGTTGATAAATATCTGTAAATTTGCTATGCTGTGCTATAGTTTTCACAAATAAAAGATCTCAAGTCAATATGAATCGTATAAAAATAGTTGGTGCTAGAGAGCACAATTTAAAAAATATTTCTCTCGAAATTCCTCGAGATAAATTGGTTGTTATTACGGGTCTTTCTGGTTCTGGAAAATCTTCTCTCGCTTTTGACACTATTTATGCTGAAGGACAACGTCGTTACGTTGAGTCTCTTTCTTCTTATGCAAGACAGTTTCTTGGTGTAATGGAAAAACCTGATGTTGATTACATTGAAGGCCTTTCTCCAGCTATCTCGATTGATCAAAAATCGGCTTCAAGAAATCCGCGTTCAACTGTTGGAACAGTTACCGAAATTTATGATTATCTAAGATTGTTATTTGCTAGAGCAGGAAAAATGCATTGCCCACAGTGTGGCAAAGCAGTCGAAAGACAAACCGTTGGTCAGATTGCCAACATTATCAATAATCAAAAAAAACAGACTCGTCGAATTGCTCTTCTTTCACCAGTGGTAATTGATCAGAAAGGTGAGCACAAAGATGTTTTTGCTCGAATCTTAAAAAGTGGTTATTCTCGCGTTCGTCTCAATGGCACAATTATGGATTTAGATGAAGCTGAGAGTAAAGACCTAGACAAGCAGAAAAAGCATAATATTGATATTCTCGTCGATAGACTTATTATTGAACCGGATCAAATTGATGAGTCAAATGAAAAGAGACTTTATGATTCAATAGAGAAAGCTCTACTTTTGGCACAAGGAAAGCTAACGGTCTATGATTATGAGACAAAAACGGACATAACCTATTCTGAACTTTTTGCATGTCCAGACTGTGGAATTTCAATGCCAGAGGTGGCTCCAAGATCATTCTCCTTTAACTCTCCTCATGGTGCCTGCGGAGTTTGCCAGGGTCTCGGTATTCGTCAAGAGTTTGATCCAAGATTAATTTTGCCAAATACAAAATTGACTATAAATGAGGGAGCAATTCGTCCATGGATGCGAAGTGCTTCAAATTACTCTTGGTATTCTACGATTTTGCAAACAGTAGCATCTAAGTTAAAAATTAATCTTGATACTCCTGTAAACAAATTATCAAAAGAAGATTTAAAAACAATTTTGTACGGAACGGGCGAAACTTTATATATGGTTCGGGGTTATGAAACTCGGTATGAAGGTGTAATTCCAAATCTTGAGCGTCGCCATAAAGATACTGAGTCTGATTACGTCCGGCGTGAAATTGAAAAATATATGGTTGAGAAAAAATGCCCTTCTTGTGGCGGTAAGAGATTAAAAAAAGAGGTTCTGGGTATTTTAGTAGCTGACAAGAATATTGTTGATGTCTCCGAAATGACAGTTGAAGAAGCACATAAATTATTCAAACAATTGCCAACAAAACTTTCTAACACTCAAAATCAAATTGCCAAACAAGTGATCAAAGAAATTGTCGAACGATTATCATTTCTAATTGATGTTGGTCTTTCATACCTGAGCATAAATAGAAATTCAGCAACACTGGCTGGTGGTGAAGCACAGAGAATTCGTTTGGCGACTCAAATTGGTTCTGGTCTAACCGGTGTTCTCTATATTCTGGATGAGCCATCTATTGGTTTGCACCAACGTGATAACGATCGGCTACTTGTAACTCTAAAAAGACTTCGTGATCTGGGTAATACCGTAATTGTGGTTGAACATGACCAAGAAACAATGCATTCGGCAGATTGGCTCATAGATATTGGACCAGGTGCGGGGGAACATGGTGGTCAAATCATATTTAATGGCAAGCCAGAAGAAATTACAAAGAATAAAGAATCTGTTACGGGAATGTACTTAAGCGGTAAAAAGAAAATAAAGATTCCAAATTTACGCAGAACGGGAAATGGCAATTTTCTAAATATTACTGGCGCAAAAGAGAACAATCTAAAAGATATAAGCGCTAGCATTCCACTCAATACTTTTACCTGTGTTACCGGCGTTTCTGGTTCTGGTAAATCAACTTTAATTAACGACATTTTAGCTAAGCGTCTTGCTCAAAAATTTTATAGAGCAAAAGATGAACCAGGTGAACATAAAGAAATAATCGGTTTCGAACATATTGATAAAGTAATCAACATTGATCAATCTCCAATCGGCAAATCTCCACGATCAAACACAGCTACTTATACGGGAGCTTTTACTACCATCCGTGAACTTTTTGCTTCAACCGCTGAAGCAAAAATGCGTGGCTATAAAGCCGGCCGATTTTCTTTTAATGTAAAAGGTGGCCGATGTGAAAAGTGTCGAGGTGATGGTGTGCTTAAAATTGAAATGCACTTTTTGCCCGATGTCTATATTACTTGTGAAGAGTGTAAAGGCAAAAGATACAACAATGAAGCACTTGAAGTTTTATATAAAGACAAAAATATCTCAGATGTTTTAAATATGACCGTTGAGGAAGCAACTGCTTTTTTCAAGAACATCCCGCATATCCATTCGAAGTTAAGCGTTTTGGTCGGCGTTGGTCTTGGCTACATTCGTCTTGGTCAGCCAGCCACTACTCTTTCTGGTGGTGAGGCACAGAGAATAAAACTTGCGAGTGAACTTTCCCGCCGTGGTACTGGCAAAACACTTTATATTCTTGATGAACCAACAACTGGTCTTCATTTTGATGATGTAAAAAGATTGCTTTCTGTACTATCGGCCCTTGTCGATAAAGGTAATACAGTTATTGTGATAGAACATAACCTCGACGTAATCAAGTCAGCAGACTACATTATTGATCTTGGTCCTGAGGGCGGCAACAAGGGCGGAGAAATTATCGCGACAGGAACTCCAGAAGAAGTATCAAGAGTAGAAAAATCATATACGGGTAAATATCTGAAAAAGATGCTCAAGTAAATAACAAATAATATTATATACGAAAAAGAGCTCCGCCAAATGGCAGGGCTCTTTTTCTGGTTCTAAATTTTTGCCGCAAAGCAATCAATAAGCCGAATTCTGTCCACAAAGTGGTATGACTATCTATCTAAGCGTGAAGACCTTTTGAGTATTCCGAGCAGGATAAACTCATTTGGTCCACTTCACTTGCACCAGGCGAGGCTTGCCACAGACGCATGTCGCCATGCGAACGCGTGAGTTCTTACCTCACGTTTTCACCCTTACCCGGCCCTTTATGGGAAAGGGCTGGGCGGTTTATTTTCTGTTGCGCTGTTCTCGAATCTCACAACCCGCTCATTTTCACGAGCGCCTTTGCTCTATGGTGTCCGGACTTTCCTCCCCCAAAGGGGGCAGTCATATTTCATGCTTTTAAGCATCATTATTATATATATATTGGCAATATCTGTCAATAGCGATAAAAAAAAGACCAACAATTGGCCTTCTTTTCATTGGTTCGGGGACAGGGATTCGAACCCCGATTGGCTGGACCAAAACCAGCTGTCCTACCATTAGACGATCCCCGAATATGCTAAAACTATACTATATCTAGCGTATTTTTTCAATCAACGAAGATAATTGTCGATGAAAAGTGAAAGCCCCACTCCGATAAGTCATCGGGGCGGGGCTTACGGTTCTGTGTCTGTTTTTGTAGCTCTTTTGGCTACTTTACGAGAGTTTGTTTGGCTTCGATCATGCCCTTAAGCGCAACCTTAAGCTTGTCAGTCGGCAGGGCATAGGAAATACGCACAAAGCAATCCTTCTCCGTGAATACTCCGCCAGAGGGGACAACTAGCACATTCTGCTTCAAACAGGCTTCCGCAAACTCTTTTCCAGTCACAACTGGTGGTGCTTGCACAAAAGCGTAAAATGCCCCCTCGGGCTTAGGCAAGGCGAAGTGAGGGCGAAGAGTCTTCCAGACCAGATCGCGGCGTTCCCTGAAAATCTGCTTGCGCCGTGAGAGATCTTCCTCGGTCTCGTCCCAGCTTTTCAGGACTGCCCATTGGGCGACAGTATTGGCACACACATAAGTGTACATCTGTGCCTTGGCCATTGCTTCAATTACCCACTTGGGACCGACAGCATACCCGATCCTTGAGCCGGTTAAAGAGTAGTTTTTGGCCCAACCATTGAGGACGATGAGATTCTCTACTAGACCGTAGAAATTCGGTATCTCAACGTCATAAGAGAGGCAGTCATAGATCTCGTCAGAGATGACGAGTATACCGTACTTATTGGCGATCTGTGCAATATCCTCGATCTCTCCCTGAGAATAGACTCTCCCTGTTGGATTATTGGGGCTATTGACGAAGATTGCCACTGCCCCGCCCGCGACAGCTCTCTCAACTGCCCCAAAGTCAACATGGAAGTCGGGTGCCATTGGAATGATGAGAGGCGTTGCCCCGACATAGCAGAGTTGGCTCTTGTACATGGGGAAGTACGGTTCCAGCACAACCACACTCTGTCCCCGCTCAAACAGAACTCGGCAGAGAAGATCTATTGCACCAGATACCCCTGCCGTAACGATTGAACTCTCGGCGAAGTCGTATCCCCTGTACTTCTCAAGGATCTTCACCCTTAACTCGGAAAAGCCTTCTGTTGGGGTGTACCTTGTAATATTCTCGCCGATTCCGTTTCTCATCCAGAACTTCACAATGTCTGGAATCGGCAAATCAGGATCGCCGATTGCCAAGGAAATAATACCGGGAATCGAAGATGCTTTGCTTAGAGCATCTCTGATCCCAGACGACTCAATCTCTCCAATGGCACTGTTTAGACAGGCCCTGCATGTTCCCATTCCGACTTCCTCCTAGATGTTGAGTTTCTGTCCCAAGACTAACTCCCCTGCGGGGAAAGGGTCCCTTTGGGGCTATCAGTACAATATCATAATTTATCATATTATCAAGACTTTATTATTAGTGATTTTTAAAAATGTAAAAGGTCGTGACTCACAAGTGATTCACGACCTTAGGTTTAGTATTCAGTTCAGTCAGCTCTGGAGCTCTTGCTCCAGCTCGGCAATCTCTTGGTTGATCTGAGAGATAACCAGTTCAAGATCGTCAACACGCTTCTGTGCTCGTTCACGATCACGCACATTCGCAATCAGAAGTCTGCGTTTATTTTCGAGGCTTCTTTCGGCTTGTGCTCTTGCTTCAATGAGCTCCCTTTTCAGGAAATCGTCTCGTGTTTCGAGGAACAGGTCTGTTGGTAAGAAGTGGTCATACTCACCCCCACTGAGCACAGGGACGAGATATCCCCTTATCACGAGCTCATCAAACAAACCGATGGTAACCGCCTTGACGGCTCTTACCAACATAGCATATTTCGCCATTCCTTTTCCTATTGCCTCGATCGTAATCCTGTCTGACCCCTCTTCCATTACCGTAGCACAGAAACCTCCGATGGCTTCTCTCTTGAAGAACGTCTTACAGGCAGAGTTGATTTCTCGTTTGATCTGCCCAAAATCACTTCGAACGAGAGGTTCAATATCGGAGGGAGCGCTCTTGAGCAAGCTTCTTCTCTTCTCCTCTGTCTGTGCTGTCAGCTCCAAGAAATTGGCGGTGACAGGGTTCACTTTAGCAAAGAGTTTGCTTGCCTGCTCAACAGTTGGACAGATGAGTTCGCCAACCCAGTACCCCTGATCGTCCTTGATTCGGATTGCCAATCCTTTGTTGTTGTGCACGAGAATGTGGCACAACTTCACATCGTAACTCAAGTTCTTGCCAACTTTTGGTCCGATGCGGAGCTGGTAGTTCATTGATACTTCTGGTTGAGGGTCAAGAGCCTCCAAGTATTCCGAAACTAGGTCAGCCAGCTTCAGTAAATCAGGCTTAGCACTGTGCTTTCCGCTCTGGGTGGTGGCAAGAACAGAGTGGCCGGAAGATTCATGTAGCACATTAATACCCAATCGTTTCCACTTCCTTTCTCCAAGACAGATTCTGCAAAAAGTAGAATTCTTTTGGCAGTAGCACAATTATACTATAATTATGTAAAAAGTCAACCTTAATTAATCTAATGCTTATCAACAATTTGTTTTAAATATTATTGTGTTACAATGGGATTACAATAAATATTAACTTAGGAGTCGGGATGACAAAAAGTGTTTTATCGGTCATTGGTATCCTCTTGGTGCTAATGGGTGTGGCTGGGTTTACTGCTAAATGGCTAGATCAACCAGCTTGGTATTCAATAGTTCAAATCATTATCGGTGCGATTGCCATAGTTACGGCTGTTGGTAAAAAAAACTAGATTTCTTATAATTTATTTACTATATTTATGCTATAGCTCAATGTAGCATGTCTTTTTTTACGTATAATAATGAGATGGTTTTGGGGATTTTTCTTCATAATCATTGGAGTTTTTGTCTTGGGAATCAATTTTGACTGGTGGAGTGCGATAAATATTAATGATGTTTTAATTTTCTGGCCAGTTCTCTTAATTCTTTTTGGAATTGCTATAGTGGCTCGAAACTGGTGTTTCATCGTTAAAAATAACCAGAGATTAATCTAGCAGTCTTGTTTGCAGGTTCATAAAGTTCATAAAGAAAAATTGAATTAGAGGGATTATGACTAAAAAGAAAACCTGGATCGAAAAATTGCACGACAGCAAAGACTTGCCGAAAGTTGTGAAACTTAAAAAAGAATCGGTAGAGCATTGGCATGGGGAAAATATGGTAGTGCCCTCTCCACTTGAAGTTAACAACATAATGCGCAAAGTGCCAAAAGGAAAATTAATTACTATAAATGAACTTAGGCAAGCTTTGGCCAAAAAATTCAAAACCGATATTGCTTGTCCTTTGACTTCTGGTATATTTTCCTGGATCGCGGCTCATGCCGCAGAAGAGGAGAGGGTAATCGGCAAAAAAGACATTACTCCATATTGGAGGACTTTAAAAAGTGGAGGAGAGTTAAATCCAAAATATCCTGGAGGGATAGACCAGCAAAAAACCTTTCTCGAAGATGAGGGTCACAAAGTTATTCAAAAATGCAAAAAGTATGTTATAGAGGATTATAAAGAAAAATTAGCTAAGATATAATATACAAGCAGGGTTGAAATTTATTTTAAATAGTGATTAAATTTAAGAGTAAATTCAACTCTGCTTTTGCTTGTGGAGGCATTCGCGATGTTTATGCGACAATTCCCAGCAACGGAATGCAGAAAATCGGTTCCCCTCATACTTGAGAGGGTAGGAGTTCACCCCGAAGTCGCAGAAAGGGTAGAACATTGTGTTGGAGAAGTCAGCAATAACTGCCGGCTTCATGGGGGAGAAGATGTTGTAAACCTGGGGATTCAGGCCGATGAACACGGCGTGTTTGTAGTGGTCGATTCACCAAGTCACATTGACTATCGTGACAGTATAATGGTGGCTATCTGCAACGCGACAGAAAAAAATCTTAGATGTGAGATAGATAAACCCAATAGGCACATCTCAAGAGGTCTTTTCATGGTTTGTTATTATGCCGACAGGGTCGAGCTAACCCCCGATGGGAAGCTGATCATGGCATTTGGGCCTGTCTAGGTTCCTTACCGACAGCGTGCGGGCGATGATTCGCCCGCACCTTTCTTTTTATTATCCAACAAAATTGATATACTAGTTCGGTAATATTACAATAATAGGAAATTTATGAAAAAGTTGTTTTTTGACATTGAGACATTGCCTGCGCCTGGTGATAAAGTTGATCTGATAAAGAGTTTTTGGGAAGAATCACGCAAGAAAAATGGAAACAAGGAGCTAAGGGGTCTAAATGATTTTGATACCTTCTTTCGTAACACTTCATTTCAGGGTGAATTTGGTCGAATCTTCTGCATTGGCTATGCCATTGATGACAAACCATCTGAGTGCCTCTTTGGTGACGAAAAAGAGATCCTCCAAAAGTTTTGGGGTATTGCCAAAGACTGCGACCTCTTTATTGGTCACAACGTAATGGAGTTTGATTTTCGATTTATTTACAAAAGATCAATTATCCTTGGAGTCCAACCCTCAAAGGATTTGAATTTTGCTCGGTACAGAAATAATCCAATATTTGACACAATGAAAGAGTGGGAAAAATGGGGAGCACAGGGCACCAGTTTGCACAAGCTCAGCATTGCACTAGACCTGGCTTCGCCAAAAGAAGAGGGGATTGACGGTTCAAAAGTCTACGACTATTTCTTAGCTGGTAAAGGTGATGAAATCTGCGAGTACTGCAAAAGAGACGTCGACGCAACGAGGCGTGTTTATAAAAAAATGATATTTGAGAAATAGTTTACTTGGTGACCGGTGGCAGTGTTGTTTCTGGTTTTTTATCGAGGTTCATTTTCTCAACATCAGATTTTCTCTGGCGAGATACAATAAATAGTACTATCGAAATAATAAGTAATATTATAGTTGTAGTAATATAAAAAGCTTTTTGATATGTCCAAATAATGGCGATTATTTTGCCACCGGCAATAATAAAACGATCATCTTCTAAGCCAAAACTTTTAGCAATTTTTTGAAAAAAATCGGTGCCTCCAGCGAGGAAAAAAATTAAAACTTCAACCAAGGTAGCAATCGCTGGCAAAAGAAAAGAAAACCCAAGCCACTTAAGCTTCTGTGACCAACTTCCGCCCAGAAGCATAAGAACAGTAAACAAAACTATTAACCCTCCAAATATTAGTAGCAATCTTTTAATATTTGAGACAATCGAAATGAGTGAGTTACCCGATAAATCGATCTGTTTGTCGGTCAGATATTGTTTTACTTGAGGGTCAGACATAATATCAACATTATTAGCCCCAGAAAGAGCACTAATTTTCTGACCAATCATTGAATAGGGGATAGTAATCTTCCTCTCTGCTTTTGGCTTTCCCGCCATTGTGAAAAATTGATCTATTATATTATTTAAAAATTGTTTAACTGTAGCTTCATCTATAGCGTCTCCAGCGAATTGAAGAACCGCATCTTTATTTCCCTCTTCAACGCCCAAAGCCAGATTATCTCGCAAGCCTATGGCAATGGCAGAATAAGCCTTACTCTCCTCAAGAAACTTTTTTGTAAAATCTGAAGTTGAAAAATAGGCATTAATATTCAAAAGCGCAATAAACACAAAAATTAATGATGAGAGTATTAAGAACAGAACAAATTTTAAAAACTTCATTTTTTATCTCCAATCTCTGACTTATTATTTTTTGTTTCTAGCTCATCTTTTTTGATTTCGTCAGTTTTGCTTACTTCTGGAATTGGTGAGGAAGGATTGTCAAAAGTTGTTGTCGGAATTGGAGGACGAGTTGGACTGGTTACAGGGGCAGTAACATCAGTTGGTTTCTTCTGGAATAGGGCGCCTTCACCTTCATGTGGATCAACTGGCTTTGTTTTGTAAATCGGAAGTGAGAAGTAGAATGTTGTGCCATGATCTGCCTTGTCTGTTGAACTCTTAAACCAAAGTTTACCCTTATGTAACTCTACTAAATTTTTAGTAATAAACATACCCAAACCAGTTCCTTTAACCTGGTCCTTGAGAACTTCAACCTGAACAAACTTCTCGAAGATTGCTTCTTCCTTGCCCTTTGGAATACCTCGGCCGTTGTCCTGTATCGCCACAACTAGCTTGCCGTCATCGGCATGTGCGCTTACGGTAATCTTTCCTGGGGGATCGGTATACTTGATAGCATTGCCAATAATGTTAATCATAACTTCGGTAATACGAGAAACATCGAACCAAGTTTTTGGAAGTGGAGTTTTTGGTTTTTCAAATGTCAGCTTGTGGCCAACTTCGTCCGCCTTAATCTTAACCTCGGCAATTGATTTCTCGATCACATCTTCAATGCTGGCTTCTTCGTTAATCAAGTGAACACGACCGGATTCAATACGTGAAACATTGAGCAAATCTCGAACTAACGCAGCCAATCGCTTTGAAGAGAAATAGATATTTTCCAAATATGCTTTTACTTTCGGGTTAACATCTCCGGCCATTTTTTCATCAATAATCATTGACAGATAGCCTTCAATGGCAGCAATAGGCGTATTGAGTTCGTGCGACGCCATAGAGATAAAGTTATCTTTCTGCTCATCTAAGTCTTCAAGGTGCTTGTTAGCATTATCTAATTTCTTGGCTAGAAACTGAAGTTCTTCTTTTTGTTTAATTTCCTTATTTATGGATATGAGTAAAATCCTTGCGCCGTACGCCGTCACAATTAAAAATAAAAGTCTAAATAATACCTCCACAATATTTCTGGAGAAAAATATTTCTACAGATAATATTATTAACACAAGATACGTTACAGCTTGGGTAATAATGACTTTGGCATTTAGTAACTGATGTTTAATAATTGCCACGGTTGTAAGAACAATAAAAAACAGCGAAGAGGCAGGCCCTACACTTATTAGAGTGTTTAGGCCTAGCATAGGAAAGAGTGCGCTAATTAGTGAACCCGTAATAGACGATGCAATAATACCCGTGATAATATATTTGATTTGATTTTTTTGCTGTTCATTAGATTTATAATATTTTTTAAATAATATAAATGAAGCAACAACAAAAGATATGACAAAAAATACACTAAAGTATGCATATAATACTCCAGGATCGAACGAGTATTCCAATGTGTTTGCATTTATTAAAGTTACGCTTTTAACATTATGGGCGGTAGGAATAAAAACTAAAAGTACCGAAGTAAGAATTACCAGCAATCCCAAGTACTCTTTTTTGATAGAAATCGGTTTATTGGGGAAAGAATTTGCAAACAAAATATATAAAATTGGTAGAAAAGAGGGTCCAAATAATGATGCTCGAGTCCAAAATAGTAATAATCCAGGACTGGAAGAATATATATTAGCTAACAGATTTGCTAGTATCCAACAGATAACACTTATACAAAAAAGAACAAAAATTTTATTAGAAATAGACTTTTTTATATATTTACCTAGCACTATTGTTAACACCAGTACAAAAACTAGACAAATTTCTAAAATAATATTTGCTAAAGTAAATAGATTCCCCGTCACTTTTTACCCTTCTGATATATTTATCAATAAGTTTATTTATAAACAATCGGAGATATAATAGTTGGTGAGCTCCAATATCTACAATCTTTAGGCGGATTCACCTTGCAAATTTTATAATCGATTTTTTTAAATCCTACTTTATTAAGTAGTTTCTTATGCTTTGGGGAAATAGTCGTTGGTTCATCAGAGAAGTATGTAAACACTCCTCCTTTTTTAAGCAGACGGTATGCTTCTTCAAAAAAAGGAAAATAATGAAAAAATACTGTTTCTTGATCTAGCGGGCTAGTGTCAAATAATATTCCGTCAAAAGATTCATCTTTAAGCAATGGTGCAACATTTTCCCAAAAACCCTGGAGTATTTGCATCCTACCAGAAATAAATTGTTTGTTGAATAACCTAAAAGCGCGCTTCACTACCTCGGGATGTGCTTCAATAATTGTATGTTTTAAAATTTTTTTTGATTTTTGAATATAACCTGCTGATATTCCTAATCCAAAACCAAGTTCAAGAATATTTCCACCCTCGCTTGTCGCAATATTGGCTAAATCTTTCATATAATTATCTTCCCAGTATTGCATTACTTGCCAACCCTTAATCAACAAGCTTTTTTTGGTATAGTTGGCTTTGTTTTCAAGCCATTCATTCTTTAAAGGATCTTCTTGTGCCATTCCTATTCCTTCCTATCATTTATTGTTAATTCCAACTTTCAATTCTATATACTGCGGCGACTAAGGCACAAACAGGAGAACTTTCACACTGCATACCAACGATTTCTGTCTGAATTAGACCAAACTTCGTATCACGATATTCCATCATATTTTTTAATGTCTCTGTGATTAGTCTTTTTACTTCACTCTTTTGAGACCCTGATTGTTCAACAAAGAGCCCTCGTCCATCTTGTGCTTGGACCCAACCAATTCCAGCCCAGGCCTCGCGACCTACTTCACTTTCCCGGCATTCAGATAGCACAACGTACAGTTTTTTGCCAAAGTCACTCACAGTATTATTATTTTTGTCTCCATGTTTAATAATTGATCCGGGTGGGATGATTGATGACAGCTTTATTAGATTAAAATTTGCAATTCCTGCATTCCACAAAGCAGCATCAAAAGCGGCCAAATTTGTTTGGCCCGTTCCAGTCCCAGATGATATCATAATTACTTTTTCCATTTCTTCCTAAGATTACACTAATAGTAGAACTTATTCAATGTTATTAATACAACAGAGGACTCGCCTATCGGCGAGTCCTCAGTACCTTGGACATCATTTCCACTTATACGCACGGCATATTTCTTCGTCGAGAATAAAACCCTCGATTGCTCCTCGGCCAGCTAGTTGTGCCAGTCTTGGGATTGCCTTGTTATGCATACCAGAGTGGAAGAAAATGGCCATGTCGTCCTTTTTCACTTCACAGAACATTGCTCGGAGAAGATCTCGTGCCATATTAATACTTCTGGCTCGAGGGTCAACTGCAATAACCATGAAGTTCCAGACTGCTTTCCCAGGAAACTTCTTGTCAAAGTATTCTTGGGAAAGCCACTGATCCAGTTCCAGGCGGTTAGTGACTATACCCATAGCGACTATACTGTCGCCTTTCTTTACAGTGAACTTAATCACGTCAGGGTTGGTCATCCAAGCCAGGAAATCACTCTTCGGCCACGTTTGCAGCAGTGGAGTTTCTGAATTCAGTGGGGCGAACAACCTGTAGTAGAAGTCCCATAACTGTTCTTGCTCGCTAGGTTTTTCTACTAGTGTTCGTCTTTCTACCAGTGATGCTAGCTCTGACACGGTCTTCACCTCCCTTGTGCCGGTATAATAAAAATCCGATTACTGTAAGAACTACACCTGGAATATTCGCCCCGCTTAGTAAGATAATAGGCCATTCGCTTAAAGCAAAACCGTAGTTCAGCCAAACGAGCTCATTTATCATTAAAGCAAAGAGAATGATCCAGCTAAAGTCCTTCGCGCTTTTTGTTTTGAATATTTTAATAGATTGGGCATATAACCCAACTGTGATCGCAATGCCACCAACAACAGTTAAAATTCTACTGATTTCAAGATAATTCATTTATACCTCCAAATTATAACATACAAATTAATAAATGTCAATAAAAGGAACTATTTATATTTCTAGCATATTTTATTCTTACTTCACAAGCAAGAGTTTTATAAAACAAGGCTCCCGTGTTACGGGGAGCCCCAGGTCTTCTTGTGGGTAATAAGCAGTATTTTCAACGCCGATATTGCTACCTGCACAGAAGCTGCGAAACTGCCATACCCACCCTCTCTTAGTTCTTCCCTCAAACACTCGAGTTGCTCGATGATGGTAGCAACACGGTGTTTTATCTGATCAAGTTGGTCGCCTTCCATCAAAGAACCTCCTCTCAAAACGATATGGTTACTATACAACTTCTCCACAAAATTGCAAATAAAATATAGCAAAACCCCTCCCCCCGGTCTGGGGGGAGGGGCGATTGCGCTCTACTTCTTGTAGTACTCGCGGTATGTCTCGGTGCAGTCACATTCGGTCTGTCTGTCGTCCGATAGTGCTGGCAGAACTTTGAGGAGCAGTTCTTTACCGAGCTCGATGTTTCGGTGGAAGATGGGGAGTATCTCTTCCATCTTTCCGGGAGCTATTTGAAGCTCGTGCCGAACGCCAGGGTCGTAGTCCGTGATCATCGCTATGCTTCCGTAGCAGATCCCGAGCATCCTGGCAAAATAGCACTCGGGATACTGTGTCATGTTCACAATGTCCCAGCCATTCCTGATGAAGTAGCTGCTCTCTGCCAGGGTGGAGAACCGAGGTCCCTGAATCACAACCACGGTTTTGTCCTGATGGACCTTAATCCCGAGAAAGTTAGCCTCTTCACTGATCACTCTGCTGACGGTCGGACAGTAAGGGTTGGCCATGGGAGTGTGAACGACCAGGCCGTCCTGATCGAAGTTATCGTCACGTCCATAGGTTAGATTGACGAACTGACTTGGAACCACGAAGCTTCCTGGTTCTATCTCCTGCCTCAGGCTTCCGGCGATGCATGTCGCCAGAATCGCATTGACTCCTAAAGACTGGAGTGCAGCGATGTTCGCCATGTATGGGATCCTGTGGGGAGGAATCGAGTGTTCTGGTCCATGTCTGGGCAAGAAGGCGATGGGTACTCCTCCATATCTCCCGAGGATGATTTCATCAGAGGGCAACCCGTACATCGTATTTGGTCGCACCCTGTTATCAACCTCGAGCTCAGGCAGTTTGCATAGCCCCGAGCCACCAATCACTGCGATTCTGGCTTTCTGTGTGCTCAATCTCATACTCCTTTGTCATTCAGCCAGAGAAGATAGTCGAAAGCCTCCTCGGCGAATATGGTTGACGCTAGGTCCTGTTCCATATAGTCGCCAGAAAGCTCAATGTTGTTCCATGCACAACCGCCTCCGCAAAGGCTTTTGGCATCTAATTCATCGTATGCCGGGTTGAAGATTGGCAGGCGTTGTCTCCATTGCTGGGCAGTCTCCGACTGCCAGATCCTGAAGTTCGTGCCTACCAGTTCGGTGACATCTCCCATATCATTGCGGTAGAAAGGACAGTTTGTCACTTGACCGTTTGGCTGAACCACAATCTGGCTACCGTAGCAGGTGCAGTCAACGGGGAAGAAGTTCTTGCCCGTGAGACCAGAGTACTTCTTCTCCATCTGAAACTCAAAGTCGGTCCTGTCCTGATTTTGGAAACCCCTGATCATTGCCTGGGCAGCTTGCCTGTAGAAGGTCTCCGCGTCAACGCCTGGATAATCCGCTAATGCACGCCCTTTGAGAAGGTTGAAGCCAAACTTCTCGACTCCCAGTTCCACGAGAGTCTGATAGTAGCTATCCACCACCTCGATGTTGTCCGGGGTGATGCTGACAGATGCACAGGTTGTAATGTTGTTGCTGACCAGTATCTTTATCGCTTCGATGACCTGATCGGTCGAATTGGTCGGTTGTTGTGCCTGTCGAGCTCGATTGTGCTTGGCATCAAATCCGTCGATTCCAACCGAAACGATCACGTCATGTTTCTGACACAGACCGATCGTTTTGTCATCAATGAGCAGACCGTTGGTCGCAATCATCTTTCTGATGCTGCCTGGCAAGAGGCCACCCTGTTGCAGTTCGTGGAGATACTCGAGAGTATTGGTGATAATCGGCATATTCAGCAGCGGCTCACCGCCGTAGAAGATCACATAATAGTCTCTGTTCTCGTCGTACAGCTCTGCCAGATGTTCTCTCCATAGCCACACTCCTGCTCGAGCATGCGTGTCGGTCATGTTGATTGGCCCATACTGATCGGCCAAGCTGGGAACCGGGCAGTAGCTACATGCCAGGTTGCAGTGTTGAGCTGTCAAGAGATAAAGGATGATGGTCTGGTTGAGGTTCTGGTTGGTGCGCTGTTGAACCATCCTCAATTCTGCCTGGTCTTCCTCTTGTCTACTTATCAAAAGTCGTTTCTCCACCAGCACAGTTGCCAATGGGGAGGCAAAATCCGGGTGTTCCAGAAAGGAATCCCAGGATCTTGCGGTCAGAAAGATCGGCTCGGGGTGCAGTTCGTGAAAGATGGCTACACGGGTCCCTCGCCTGCGCTCCCTGAGGTATTTAGAGAAGAGCAATCTACTGTTCAAGGATCCTGATTCCTTTCCTGTTTATTAAAGAACAATGAAACGGCCCAGCTGGAATAACCTCTCCAACTGGGCCCTGCGTCTTCTTCGCTAGCGCGCGGTCTTGCCGAGCTCGGCGAACTCTGCTCTGGTGAGCGTGATCTTGCCGCCGTGGTCGTCTGTGATCGTGACCTCGCTTGTCTTAATCACCGCCTGCGGGCAACACCCCTGGACACCACACATTGTGACGATCGTCGGATCCGCGTCTGTTCCGGAACCTTTCCTGTCCTGAAGCTTCTTCATCTTGAATCACCTCCCTTGCCGATGAAGACGGCACCTAATCTCAGATTACATAATACCACAGTTGGCTGTACTGTCAACGCCAATCAACAAATATCATTGCCCCTAGGTTTATCGACACCGATACTTTCCAGATACGACTGAAGATCGCTCAGTTCCTTGACTGAGCCATCCTCGATCATAAATAGCTTGTTGGCGGAGATAGTCTCAAGGAAATGGCGATCATGCGAGACGAAGATCACCGTACCCTTGTAAGTGGAAAGAACCTTCTCGAGTGCATCTAATGCATCAACATCGAGATGATTAGTTGGCTCATCTAGCACAAGTACATTAGCAGAATTGAGTGAAAAGAGTGACATTGCCAGTCTGGCCCTTTCTCCAGGACTGATTTCACCAATCTCTTTTGTACTGATTGCTTCTGGTGTGAAGTTGAAGTTGGCCAGGACATGATAGAGCTCGGTTATACTTGACAAAGAACCGTCTCGAAGGAAATCGAGCACGTTCATGTTCCTTGGCATATCTCCGTGAGTCTGTGTGAGATTGCCGAATACAACCGATGGACTTATCCTGACTATGCCGCTAATAGGCGACAGTTCTCCGGTAATTGTTCGGAGTAGGGTAGATTTACCCGTTCCGTTTTTCCCGATGAAGCCAATCCTCTGTCCAAAACCAATCTCAAGAGAAACTGGTTCTAAAGCAAAGCCATCTTTGTAACCCACTACTGCTCGACGAAGACGAATTGCAGTATCTGCTTCGCTATGCTTTGGCGCTAGGGGAATTATGGTGGGTTCTCTGTCGCGCTTCAGCTTTACGAGTTTGATGCCAGAAATCTGCTGTTCGATTGCCTTTGCTTTGGCCGCCGACTTGCCAGAACGATCTCTTTGGGCACCGCGAACAAACTTATCGTTGTCGCGAGTATCCTGTCTGCTTCCCTGGTCGCTCCATGACTTGATCTGGCGAGCACTTTCTTCTAGTCGAACGATCTCGTCTTTTTGTCTTTCGTGTTCTAGCTGGTCTCTTCTCATCTTTGCTAATCTGCGGTCGATATAACAGGAATAGTTACCTGCGTATTCGACAAGATTGCGATCATACCAATCGATCTCGAAGACCTTGCTCACTATTTTGTCCAAAAAGTAGCGGTCATGAGAAACGATCAAGCAAGCAGCTTTGCATGAAGACAGAAAAGATTCAAGCCACACGATAGATGGTAAGTCGAGATTGTTGGTTGGCTCATCGAGGAGCAAGACGTCCTTACCTTGAAGGAGTGTTCCTGCTAGAGCTACCTTGGAGCGCTGACCTCCACTCAATGTTGATATTTGTCGACTTGGTTCAATTCCAGCCAGTCCAAGTCCGGCCAAAACTTTGGCCATGGTGTGATCAAAGTCGTAGCCATCATTATCCATATAGAGCTGAAGTGTATTGGAATACTCCTCGGCCTTTTCTGGATCATCGAGCTGACCAGCAAGTACTTCTAGTTGGTCTTCGAGCTCAGCGATTCCGACAAATTCCTTGAGATACCTCTCTATGGTCAGTCCTGTCTTTCCAAGAACTATCTCCTGAGGAAGGTAACCTAAGCGCCTTTCGGCACTTATTTGGACGTTGCCAGAATCGGGCTCCTCCAACCCTGCCAAAATCTTAAGCAGGGTAGACTTTCCACTTCCGTTTGAGCCAACAATTGCCACTTTCTGTCCAAGATTAAGGAAGAAAGAGACATCGACAAGAACATCTTGGCCCGCGTAGGACTTTGAAATGTTGTTAGCTGATATCATCAGTTCTTCCTTTCCTCGAAATTTCGAGAGATGCCACGCTCTTGCGAGTCGTCAAGCAATGTTAACATAATATTTATTTAATTACAACACAAAATAAAGAATATTGCTATACTTTACGATAAGCATTTTTTAGAAAATTATTCCAATACGTGATTGAGGATCTTTTTAACAGTTTCTTCAGGAGATAGAGTGCTATCATCGATTACAAAAGAGTCGACAAAGGGGACGGTTTTGTCTGTTTTATGTTTAGCCTCAATGTTTTCTAATATATTTTTGTCGGTTAATTTCTTAAACTCTTTTCTTGAAGGCAAGTTTAAGCGTTTTAATTGTTCTTCTTTGGAACATTCCAGCTTAACAAAAACTGTTTTACCTGTTTTATTGATATTTATCATTTTCTTTATGAAGTCATCATCATATTTTCCCTCAAAAGTTTCAAGACCGTAGGCGTAAGTCATAATCAGACCGGACAACTTATTTTTTACACATAGCTCAATTATTTGAAGTCGTATGCTGGTCGCGAGTTCGGAATATTGTATTGTTCCTGACTCAAAAATAGAACCAGCCAAATCGGCGGTCAGGTGATTGTGAAATAATTTGTAACCAGTTTTGTCTTGGAGTGCTTTTGCAACGGTATATTTACCGGTTGCTGGGGCTCCATAAATAAATATCAATTCCATACAATTTTTATACCATTTATTATAATTGTTGTCTATCTATCTTGCGTTCTGTTAAACTAAAAGCGGACAGTATTAGAAGGATAAGAAAGATGAGAACAAATAAGAGAGCAGTTGGAATTATAACAAAAGATGGTAAAATACTTCTTTTTAGGCGAGTCAAAGACAACGAAGAATATTTTTCTGGACTATTTTTTATATCTTCAATTAGCTCTTTCCAGTTTGTCCACTTCCAGTCGGAAGCTTCTTCGGGGTTTAATTCTGGTTCTTTATCGTATCTTCCGACAAAAACATGATCGTATTCGTATTCAGTTAACTTTCCCAAATTTGCTTTGTAAGTGAAAGAAAAGGTCTCTTTTAGCTCGGTATCTAAACCCATCTCTTCTTTTAATCTTCGGTGGGCCACATCAACAGTCTCTTCGCTTGGCGCCGGGTGACTGCAACAGGTATTGGTCCACAAGCCAGGAGAGTGATATTTTTCATCTGCTCGTTTTTGCAACATCAACTCGTCTTTCGAATTGAAAACAAAGATTGAAAAACATCGGTGCAGTTTTCCATCTCGATGAACTTGCATCTTTTCTCCCGTCCCGATTTCCCTGTCATTCTCATCAACCAAGATTATGTCGTTCATTTTTAGTATTCTCCGCTTTGAAAAAATACCTGTGAATATTGGGACAGGCAGAAGAGCGAATCCTGCTTGAATTGGACTCCAGCCCAAAGTATTTTGGAGGAAGAAGGTAAGAACAAAAGACATGCCAATTACAGAAACCATTACAATAAAACTTATTATGTTTGAGGCGGTAAAGGTTTGATTCTGGAAGAGATGAAAATCAAGCAGAGAATTTTTTAATCGCTTCTGGTAATAGTAAAGGGCTACCAAAAATAGAAAACCTAAAATCAGAAACAGTTTATTGATTTGTGATAACGATAGGGCGATAGTAACAAGTCCAAGAGCAAGAAGCGCCACACTACCATAATCGAGTTTAATTTCTTTATTAGCTGGTAGATCTGGAATATATTTGGATGAAATGATTAAGCCTACAATGACAAGTGGAACATTAATTAAAAATAATAAGTGCCAGCCGTAAAACTGACCAATATTAATATTTGACAACATTCCGCCAATAATGGGACCGACTAACATACCAGCGGCAAATGTTCCAGCGGTTACAGCAAAAGCTTTCTCTCGTTCTTTCCAGAGATGGGCAATAATTGCCATTGGCATAGTATATAGAATAGCAATCGAAATACCTTGGACTGCACGTAATGCAATCATTATTTCAATATTACTGATAAACCCGAGCACTAAAGACGATAGTCCGAAAAGAGATAGGCCCCAAATATACAATTTTTTAGGTCCAATTTTGTCACCCAATTTGCCCATAAAAATCAAAAAAATTATCAAGGCAAGGGTGAGGGCATTTGGTATCCATTGGGTGAGAGAAATAGGAATATCTAATGTAGAAGTGATTTTTGGCAAAGCAACATTTAACCCCGTGCTGTCTATGGCACCGAGAAGGTCGGCAGTTGCAACAGCAACAAGAATAAGGGTTAAATTATTTTTTTTCATCAGGTGTAAGCATTAAGTTTGGGTCAAACATTACATATTCAGGGGCAACCTTGACTGGTAATCCCAGCGCGACTCTTTTAGCTGCAATTACTGTCAAGGCCGAAAGAATATATGACGCAGAGACTGGCTGTGGGAAGTGCGGGAGTTTTCCTTCAGTAAATTCCATTGCAATTTTTTGAACATATGGAGGCATAATTTTTACAAAGAATTCAATGAATTTCTCAAATGCAACTACATTATCAACTTTGTCCATTGGGGTTTTAGGGTCTAGGCCAATCATTTTTTCATAAGAAATTGAATCAGGAGTAAATACTTGTATCATAGCCCCCCAACCAACATCGGTAGGCTGAATCACGGATTTCTTATACTTCTGTGCCGCTCTATGCATTGCCAACACTGCTATTGCAGCATCGGGGTCAATTGTGTCAATTACAATGTCGGACTTTCTTACAAGCCTTTCTGCGTTTTTTGCATCAACAAAAATCGGGAACTTCTTAATCTTTGCATGGGGATTAATTGCTCTAATTTTACGAGCCAGGGCATCAACTTTAAATTTTCCAACATCACGCCACGTGTACCCCTGCCGGTTATTGTTAGAAATTTCGATCGTATCGCCATCGACTAATATAAACCTTTCGAATCCAATACGAGTAGCAGAGAGTGCAACTTGAGAACCGACACCGCATCCAGCAATTAAGAGTGTTGTGTCGCTAATTTTTTGCTGTTCTTCTTCTGTTAACAGCCCTAGATTCCGAGAATGATGTTCTTTTTGAAAGAGTTCTTTATCAATCTTTGGCATGATGTTTTTTATAAATAATTAGATAGCATAAATTTATCACTATCGGTCTACAAAAGCAATGAAATCGCGTTCATTGTTGATATCTTAGTGTTGACGAAAAATATCTGGCTTGTTAGAATAGCTAAGTCGCTCAAAATGCTAGCCACTGACGACTCGGCGCCATTGGTGCTAGAAATATATCGGTCATCTGACCAAAAATGGCATGCTGAATTCATCAGTGTGCCATTTTCGTTATGCAAGATTTAGTTTTTTTGTAGAACAAAATAAGGGGCACTTACGAGCGCGCCTTATTTAAATATTTGTTTGTTTGTGGTACATTATTGGTGCTAGGATTTAATTAATTAAGCATAATAAAACTATGATCACTCAAATTTGTGGAAAGAAGAGAGCAGTATTATTTCCTGCCAAATCACAATCAGATAAATTCGTCCTGTTCTTAACTGGTTTCCCAAAATATCCCGCATCCAACAACTTTATCGATTTTTTTGTTGAGAATAATTACAACGTGATTTGCCCTCTCTACACGGGAACTTTTGATAGTATGGGAGATTTTTCGATTAGTAATTGTATTGAGGATGTTAGGGATTGGTTTAACTTTATTAAAAAGGGAGAGTATTTTTTTGGGCCTCAAAGGCCAAAGCAAGAGATTGAAGCATCGGAGATAGTGTTTTTCTCTCACAGTTTCGGCTCCTACATTTTGGACTTGGCACTTCGAAAATATGATTTTGAAGGTGTTGAAAAAACGATGTTTGTTTCTCCTCTTAGTAGGCCCAACAATCATCAAACTCAAGAAAGTGGTAAAATCTCCAAAACGACTGAAGAAATGGTGGCTCGGAACTATCCTCTTTCCTATAGATTTGGAAATAAATCAGAATTTTTTGGCGAAATTGCTGGAGACGTGATCAATCCATTGTCTTCAGAAAAAATTAAGTCTAGCAAATTGAAAGCACTCGTACTGGTCGGAGACCAAGATCAGGTGACACCAAAGGAAATGGCCACATCTTTGGCCCAAGATTATCCGGGGAGCACTCTGAAAATTATTGGCGGCGGCCATTCTTCATCGATTGATTTTGTGGCGGCCTCCAAGTTAATCGAAGAATTTATATAATATAATTTAAATTGTAACATAAAAGAAAGGCGTTGCTCTCGCAACGCCTTTCGGTGTGTTTTCCTCCCTTTGATTCTGGCTACTTGAGCCTGATTTGGGCGAACTTGATCTTTCCTGCCCGCAAAATGCAGTCGTGGGTGATCATGTAGCCGATGTCAGACACTTTCTCGCCATCAATTCGGGCTCCGCCTTGCTCGATGAGGCGCCTGGCGCCGTTTTTCGATTCGGCGAACCCAATTGTTGTCAGTACATCTACGATGTTTGCCGGACTAATCGCATAGGTCGGCATGCTCTCTGGCGTTTTCCTCTCCTGGAAAACCCGATTGAACTCATCCGCAGCCTTCTGGGCAATTACGGATCCGTGAAGGTCAGCGACAATCTCAATCGCTAGCGCGAGTTTGATGTCGCGGGGATTAGCCTTTCCCGATTTCATGTCGAGTTCAGATTTCTCGATGGTTTTGCGCGGTATCCGCGTCAAATGAATCAGGTATGGCACTATCATGTCGTCCGACATGCTCATGAGTTTTCCGAGCATATCGTTGGGGCTGTCGGTCAGGTTGATGGTGTTGCCCCAGGACGAGCTCATCTTCCTTCCGTCCAAGCCATTGATCAGAGTTGTCATGATCAGGGCTTGGGGCTTTGCTTGGTGGGCGCGTTGTATCTCTCGGCCTGCCAGCATGTTAAATCTCTGGTCAGTACCACCAACCTCAATGTCAGCGCTAAGGTAAAGCGAGTCGTACCCCTGCATTATGGGGTAAACCATTTCTCTGACCGAGACCCTCTTGCCCTCTTGGAGCCTCTTGGCGATGTTAGATCTCGCCGAAAACTCCGCTAGGGTGAATAAGTTGGTCAGTGCCAGGAAACGACCGAAGTCCATCTGGCTCCACCAAGACTTATTGTAATGGACTTCAGTCTTCGCGAGATCTAGTATCTGCCCAATCTGCTGGGTATATGTCCGCATATTGGTTGCGACTACATCTGCGGATAC
The DNA here is from genome assembly GCA_964628585.1 of uncultured Candidatus Saccharibacteria bacterium. Lineage (GTDB taxonomy): Bacteria > Patescibacteriota > UBA1384 > XYA2-FULL-43-10 > 1-14-0-10-43-13 > CAZVMH01. The sequence goes on from CAZVMH010000001.1 coordinate 73,891, forward strand.
TGCAGGACGCTCGCTCTCTTTGTCGCTCGTGTCGCCAATCTCGGCCGTGAAGTCTCCTATAATCAGGACTATCTGGTGGCCAAGCTTCTGCAGATCACGCAAGAGCATAATCGGGATAGCCCTTCCAAGATGAATGTTCTCGCTGGTTGGATCGGTGCCCCACTTAATCCTTAGGGGCGGGCCACTTAGAAGGTCAACCATGCTGGTATCGGAGATGATCTCTTGGATGTGTCCCCGGTCGAGCAGTTCTGTTACGGCGGAAACTCTTTTGGCGTGATTCATCACATACTCCTTTTCGCGGTGACGATGTCACCTATTCTGAATGGACTTGAGGTAGTTGTGAGCTTGCGCACACAGCCTACTTCAGCAAGTCCTAGCGAGCTACCCTTGTAGATTGCCCAGGTGCTGTCTGGCAGGTTCTTCATGGCGTGTGAGAAGGTAACAACTTGCCAATCGTTGCCGTTGATGGCCAACTGCAACTTCTCTCCCTCGGCTAAGCTAGGGGGGAGTAACATCTTTACCTTAGCAACGCCGAAGTTGTCAATATGAACGATTGTGCCGTCAGCGATCTCTAACCGTGTAAGGCGGTTGGGATCAAACTTGCATTTGTATCCGTTAAGATTGGCCATACTGGCCACCTTGACCGCCTCTGGTGCGTGGAAATACTTACCACCGAAGGAAATGAACTGAACGCCATCAAGTCCTTCGGATGAATACTCGTACACTTCGCTCAGACCGAAATCGTCCAGTAGCCAGCTTAAGGCGCCGGTGTTTTCGGCCACAAATCGAATTCCGTTCTGGGTCCGGCCAACAAGCCGGGCTCGATTTGCGCGGGCAGTAGGTAGAGCGTTAGCTACAATCAGTAAGACAGTGCTTAACGGATCGCAACTTTCTGCTAGTAGGCGAACCAGAAAGGCGCAATTGATGGTCGAGAATTCTTTGCAGTTGACGAACGGGTCGATTACTACTTTGTCTTCTTGGCCTAGCGCGTTTATGGTTCGATTGAGCGTCGCATGCAGTTCGTTGCTTGCGACATCGGTGCAATCGGTGAACGTTAGGATTCTTGATTTCATCTGGTTGCCTCCTTGTGGTCTACTCGAACACGGACACCTCATAAACACGGTCGTCGGCAGAGAAATCATATGTATCGATAATCTTACCGCTCCAGTCTAGCTGAAGTATGCGATGGTTGTCGGCGTCAGCTGCAAAGATAGTATCGTCTTTTTGGCAGTGTATCGCGTCCTGAACCCAGGACATGCCGAGGTCTGCGCCCAACTCTTGCGTAAGCTCAAGCTGGTCGTTTAAGACCATGATCGTATTAGCAGACGTGTTGCAGAGAAGGTGCCTTCCTGCTCCTGCGTCTTTCAGGTTGTGGGGATTCTTGAGTCCCCTTAGCACAACCTGAATTGTGTCGGCTTCCTTGTCAATCAGTACAAGCTCGCCCGGATGGAAAAGTGTTGCCACGATTTTGCTTTCTTTTTCATCCACGTAGCGACAGTAATTGACGTGAGTCGTCTGGTGCAAGGAGGGGTATTCAACTCCCTGGTGTTTTGTCTCTCGATCAACGATCCTTTCGCCTCCGAGTTGATCTGACTTGTACCCATGCTCGGTAAACAAAAACGAGTAGATCGTTTTTCCAGAAGAGTCGACTTCTACTATTGCATCGGTACCAGTGCTGGCTACCATCCAGCCAGAGCTAGTTTTTACCAAAGAATGTGGCTTGTTGAACAAGTCGTTATCTATGGTCGTCAAGATAGCCTTCTGGGATAACGATATTGCCAATATAGCACCGCTCCTAAGCGTGTTGGCCATCAACAAATCGTTAGATGCACGATAGGTTCCCGTGGGGCACTCGACTGTCATGCTCCAGGCGATTTTCTTTGTTGCCCAATCAATGATGTCTATACGGCCACCAAGTCTTTTCACGAAAGGCTTGTCGCTTCCTCTCTTTCCTTCGCTCATCAAAACGGAGTGTCTAGCCCAATGTCTCTTGAGCTGGTCGAAGTCTGTTGACAGATACGATGCCAATAAAAACATGTTTCTCCCTTCCTATCGACTTTCATTTATTGCATCAAGGACATCGGGGGATAGTTGTCTTAGCGCCACGCTCTCGTGTTCAAAATCGGTCTTGACCGTGAAACTGGCCGTAACAATTGCGCTTAGCGGATCGGACGATATGTTGCGATGCAGCGCAACGATAGCTTGAGCAAATTGTGGAATTATTATCGCTTGAGTCCCAACTAATCGGGCTTGCTCGAATGCAAATAATTCCGCAGATGTGTGGAGACATTCGGATACAGGTATCGTTGTCTGGCCGCTCACAGTCTTCTTCTCGGGAAGGCATTTCACAAATTCACGAAAAGTAATGCGTTCCAGCATTGCGATTACTCCCCGCAGATATTCAGAAGATGTCATTGCAGCGCTCATTAGATGCACTGACGAATATAGTCCCGATATAGCAGAAAAAAACTCGCGGTTGAGCTCTTCTTGCTCTATGGCCGACCGTCCGAAGACTGCCATCGGCAGATAGTCATCCACAAAGATGCTGGGCTTTCTATAAGTGCAGATCTCAGACAATACTGAGTGCATTAGAAAACCAGGACCTGGTGGTCGGTTCGCCCACAGGACGATCCCGAAGGGGTGTTCAACACTGATCGGACCCATGAATCCCTTGATATAGTCCCCAATTTTCACGTCATTTCCTCCAGTAATGTCAAAGAGCCTTGTCGAGAAACCAACGATTTACGATGGTCATTGCAACGGCTAGTTATAACACCCACAAGCTGGGCCTGTCAAGCAAATGTGCTGGCTCACCACTTTTCTAATAGCAGGATTTGTGTTATTGTGGATGCGAAGCATTGTTGTTCGAAAGGAGAAAGCGGTGAGACTCGCAAAAAGGACCCTAATCGCGGTTTCTGTCCTAGCTGTTGTTATCTTGGGGGTATACTATGCAGGAGTATTGAACTGCAATACCCCAGAGAACGCAGCGATGTACACCCGTGTCGTTCATAGCATGGGCGTGCAGTAACTTAGCCTGTCGCTCAAACTAGAGTAATAGGGAACCAGTCGTTTCAGGGGCGTGATTACGCCCCTGAAACGAAGGAACATATAGAATTATGACAAATTTCATTAAAAAAGAATCTGCACATTATGATTTTTTCTTTTTTCCAGATTCGCTGGCCGAAAAGGAAATTGATAAAATTATAAAAATCCAGGAATCGGCTTACGCCAAAATTTTGGAATTTTTGGGTGTGGAAAATAATCGAAAGATTAATTACTTTCTATATCCATCAAACACAGTTAAAGGTAAAATAATGGGTGACGACGGTAATGGAAATGCCGACCCTAAAAAGTTTGAAGTGCATGCTGTTTATAACGAAGATGTCAAATGCATTGGTCCACACGAAGATACCCACCTATTGGCAATACCATTAGGGTTGCCTCCTCAACTTTTTCGTGAGGGCTTAGCCGAATATATGAGCGAAAAATGGGACAGCAGAAGCCATGCCCAGTGGGCAAGTCAATTTCTGTCTGAAGGAAAATTGCCAAATCTGGAACAGATTATCGATGATGAAGAGTGGTATGAATGTGACGATCTGGTTGCATATCCATCGGCAGGATCCTTTGTAACCTTTTTAACCACAAAAATTGGCAAAGAAAAATTTCTTGATTTATATAAAGCACTAAGTCGTGATTTTACTCCAGAAAAGAATAAAGATATTCTCAAAAAAATTACAGGTTCATCAATTTCTGAACTACAAAAAGAGTGGGAAATCTTGCTGAAAAGATAGTAATTTTCTTATAACTTCTATATTGCTGGACTGTTATTTTATTGTATCAGGGCCATTTTTGTGATACAAAAAATGTAGTAGTAAAGTACCTGCTTTAGGGCAGAAGACAGGGGGCATCTGAATTGAGGAGAAATCTGTTTCTTGCAGTAGTGCTCGTAGTTGTGATGCTAATGCTGGTCGGCTGCGGCGGTGGAGGCGGAGGGGGCTCGAATCCTCCGGGAAACCTGAACAAAGATGTGATCAAGGGAAAGATCACAGGCAACTGGGCGGGGGCGACCAATCTTGTAGTGCACTTTTACTACATTGATGATTGGGGACACGCCCAGACAGTTGCGACAGCAAACGTGAACCCAGATGGATCTTACCAGATCACGATTCCACAGTCGGCAGAAGTGATCGGCGAGTACTACTCGCTCAATCTGTGGCGCGGTTCTATCTACGCGGGATCTGGCAAGGGTCTGTTTAGCTACTTTGGGACCAATGATATTTGGCGCTGGGCAGAGGACGCATTTTCGCCAGACATCCCGATATCTGGACGTCAGTTCGACATTGAGTACTGGTCGCCGTAGGGAAGGCGACAACGTTGTCATCATAGTTGGCGGCCGCATATTTGCGCGGCCGCCAATTGAATATTTTGACCTGGTTTAGAAATCATTATATAATGTTACTATGATAAAGATTGAGGATATTAGCCCGTCTAAAAGGATAGCCATTTTTGTGGTTTTGATGTTTGGCGTGGTTTACGGTGCTTATTGGTACTTATTTCATCCCATCCCGGTTAAGGTTGCTGCTTCGGGTAGTGATGAGGTCATTATTGTGGTTCGAGACCAGTCAGTACCGACCCAACAATACGAGACTACGACAAATTATGCCTTGATAAAGGACTACTTAAGTAATGCAGCCAGTTCACTAAAAGGCAAAGACACGAAACAAAATCCTGCAAACTATCTAATTATCGATAAAATTGGTGTTTCAGCTCCTTTAGAATCTGTTGGTTTTGATAAAGATGGCAACATGGCTACCCCTTCTGGACCAAACGTGGTGGCTTGGTACAGCCAGGGTGCCAAAATTGGTTCTGTTGGAAATGCAGTTATTTCTGGTCACAAAGATACTACAAAAGGCAAAGCCGTTTTTTATCGATTGGGTGAACTTACCGTTGGAGACAAGGTCTTAGTTACCGACAGTACAGGTAAAGGTTATCAATATACAGTCGACTCTAAAAATAGCTATCCGAAAGATAATTTTCCCGCCAAAGAGATATTTTCAAACGGGACTTCTGCCAGGCTTAATCTTGTAACTTGTTCTGGAACCTATGATAAGAATGCTAGATCATATAGCCACAGATTGGTAGTTTCAGCAGTATTGGCAAAGTAAATTTTATATTAGATATGAAAAAACAGCGCATATTTCAGGCTGTTTTTTTGCATATATTATCTACCAGACTACTTAACTATTGATACATAAACTCTTATCTTCCCGTTTTTGGTGGTCCAGCTGGAATGACTGAAACAGAAGCGTTGCCAGCTGCTGAAACCGAAGCATTACCAAATGCGGTGACGGTTTGGTTGTTATAGTAACCAGTTACGGTAGCATTGCTAGTCATACTCGAAGTTACCTGACGCTGACATGTATATCGCCAAGTCTCGGAATTTTGGAGTTTTGAATCACTATTTGTGTCGCCACTTTTATAAGTAACAGGAGAACACTGAGTATCGGTAACATTAACTTGCTCAAGTTCGGTATTACTAGGGTTTACTATAGTATAGGTAAACACAACCAAGCCACCTCCAATTGGAACGCCAGTTGGACTGGCCGTAACTGTTATGCCTATTTGAGGAGTCGTAGCTTTATTAATAAAAACACAGTATGCATTACTAGATAGAGTTATTGGGATATTACTAATTGTATTTGTAATAAGATTAAAATTCCCTACGCTGGAACCATTTTGCTGACACTCCGCCGATTCCAATGTATATCCAGTTTTTGGTGTTTCTGTAATTGAATAACTTCCTACGTCTAACTCAGTATATTGGAAAAGGCCTGTTGTGGTTGTCGTCTGACCGGTAATAGATGAAGGTCCAGACAGATCAAAACCATATCCTGTCAAAAGTGCGTTCTCAATGCCACCATCGATATCTGCGTCACCATCACCGTCGGTGTCAATCTGAGCTTGAACCACGATTGCATCGTTGCACATTGAACTATAGAGTGTTGTAAGATTTGTGCCCAAGTTGTCGAAGTCGGAAGAAATTATGTCTGTACTTAAGGTAATGGGATCAGGGTCTGGCGAAACACTGTTTCCGATAACTTGTTTGAAGTTATCTATGTTGGCGTCAGCGCTAATAGCAAGCCCTAAAATCTTAATATTTTCTGCTTGTATTTCATCGGCCATTTCGGCGGCGTGTTGAACAGCCGTTGTCCCACCTGGATCACTTACGATAGCTACCGAAATAAGATCATCGACTTGTGTAATCTCGTCATAATAATTTGGTTGTCCGTCGGATGCAAAGATAATCAAATCTCTTTTTGCCGAGCGGTTGTTTACTGAATCGAAAGTATCTTTTGCATTATACAATGCGTCATCCCAGTTCGTTCCGTCTTCTTCCGGCACTGTTGCGGCATCAATACTATTTTTAATCAATTCTGGCGTAGTACTTGGTGAAAATTCTAATACAGTAGAGGCAAAATTTCCGAAAGTGACTAAGGCAAATTGGGTCGGGGTAGAAGCAAATGAATCAACAAGATTCTTCAGAGCTGTTTTCATAATTACTCTTTCGCCGTCAGTCATACTTCCCGTCATATCCATTACAAGAGTAATATCCATTCCGCATGTATTTACCGAATTTACGGTTGGGGCACCAGCGCCAGTAGGAGCCGGCGAAGATCCACCCTCAGGAACAAAATAGGGTGCATCAGCCGATATTCTAAAATCAATTGTTTTATTACTTCTAAGCCAAACAAACCCACCCAGGACTAGTACAAAAACAAGAGTTAGGGGTGCAACTATTTTTAATCTTCGATTAAAGTTCATAGACAAATAAAAAATTATTACTAATAATCACATTATACCAATTCTAATTAAGTAAACGCAATTGTCATTTATAAAAATAATTTTTTATTGAGAACAAAGTTAAAAAAATATATAATGAGTACAATGAAAAAATATTGGCTTTATTTTTCAACGGCTTTTAGGGCAGAATCTGCCTACAAAGCCGATTTTCTATTCTCGATAATAATAAATCTGGTCTATTTTTTTATTTATTTTACGATTTGGAAAACAATTTATACCAATGGAGGTATTGATCAGATTAGTTCATATACTCTTGGTAGTACAATTACATACTATTTTATTAGTAATCTTATTTTTCAAACTGATCCAAGCAATTTTATTTACTTAGGATGGGATATCTGGGAGGGGAACCTAACAAACGATTTAATCAAACCATATAGTATTAAAATAATTGAGATTTTAATCTCTTTAGCTGACGTTGCAATTAACTTTCTTCTATATCTACCAATTGCAGCTGCTATTATAGTAATCTTTTATCAATATCTTCAATTTCCGACTGCTCTGACTTTCGTTTACTTTATTATTGCTTTTTTACTTTCAATTTTACTAATGCTTTCAATAGGATTGTTCTTACATAGCATGAATTTCTTTTTTGGGGACCAAGAGGCCAATATTGGTCTAGCAAACTACATAATATTCTTTTTTGCTGGTGCGTTCTTCCCGCTTGCTTTTTTGCCACAAAAAATTGGGGCAATAATTAATCTTTTGCCTTTTAAATATTTATTTAATACCCCAATCAATATCTTTTTAGGTAAAATGTCTCATACTGAAATTATGTCTTCTTTTGCAGGAGCATTGCTTTGGATACTGATATTCTATTTTGCATTTAACTTTTTGTTCAATAAAGGTATAAAGAGATATTCGGGAGTAGGAAAATGAAAAAATATTTTAAAGTTTTTTGGATAATAGTTGTAAATTCTATCAAGCGTGACAAATTGGTACCGGGTGCTGTTTTTGCAAATCTTGTTGGCGAGTTGCTTGAAATATCAATCACAATAATATTTTTTAATATCATTTTTTCCAATACTAAAACATTTGGCGACTGGACATTTTATCAAACTTTATTTTTATATGCCTATACCAGAACAGTAACCTCAATAAGTGCTGCTATAACTCGAGGAGGTACTAAAGATTTGGCTAATAAATTAATTCGCAGAGGCGAACTTGATTTTTTACTCACTAAGCCCCTAGAGTCGTTTCTCTCTGTTTTATTAAAAAGACCTAGACCATATGTCATTTTAAATACTCTTTTCTTTATTATGCTTGGCTCCTATTCAATACTTAAAGGGGGAATCCAAATATCTTTTGCTGGAGTGTGTTTTTTAATTTTTCTAACAATTTTTAGTGTCGTATTGATTTCTTTTTTACGACTTTTAACAGTAATTCCAGTGTTTTGGTTTATTAGACTCTGGGCAATACAAGATGTTTTAAACAAATTTGTTCAATTTATGCGTTACCCAGCAAAAGTTTTTGCTCTGCCACTTCGAATCGGTCTTTTTGTGGTTTTGCCCGTCTTGGCTGCTTCCTATATTCCAGCTTCAATTTTTGTAATAGGGTTTAATTGGCTTCAAGCATTGTATTTAATGATTATTACTTATATTTTTGTTATAATAACTAAAGCATTTTGGAAAGCGGGATTAAAAAAATATGGGAGCGCTTCGTCGTAAAAATATTTTATAAAGATATGAAAATAATTGAAGCAAAAAACATAACAAAAACTTTTACCAAATCAAAATTCAACTGGAAAAATTTTGATTTTGAAAAATCTGACAAAGATGCAGTAAAAAATTTAAGCGTCGAAATTGAAGAGGGCGAATTTATTGGTTTTTTAGGTCCAAATGGGGCCGGTAAGACTACATTTTTAAAAATGCTTTCTGGTATTCTCTTCCCCACATCGGGAGAAGCAACTGTTTTTGGCTTCGTTCCCTGGGAGAGAGATTTTAATTATTTGAAACAGATGGGAATTGTAATGGGACAAAAAAATCAGCTTTGGTGGGACTTGCCAGCAATAGATTCATACAATTTGCTCAAAGCAATATATGATATTAAAGAAAAAGATTACAAAAATAATTTAGACATGTTTGTAGAAGCCTTAGATATGAAGCATCTTTTAGTAAAAAGACTGAGGGAGATGTCTTTGGGTGAACGAATGAAATGCGAACTAACCGCATCTTTTTTGCACGATCCAAAGGTAATATTTTTAGATGAACCAACAATTGGACTGGATGTTGTATCAGCCCAATCAATCAGGAAGTTTCTAAAAACCATTAATAAAGAAAAGAAAAGCACAATTATTTTAACGAGTCATTATATGGGTGACATTGAAGAACTTTGCAAACGAGTAGTAATTATTAATGAAGGTGAAAAAGTATTTGACGGTGAGTTAAGTAAATTAAAAGAAAAATATTCTCCTGAAAAGAAAATTGAAATATATCTAAATGGTTTGGAAGATAAAAAAAAGTTTGCTCAGATTAAATGCAATAAAAAAATCCGAGAAAATATTGGGTTGATTAGGGCCGAAAAGAATGAAATTGGTCGTATTGTCAAAGAAGTCTTTGAAAGATTTGAACCTGAAAATATTAATATTTCTGATCCTGATGCGGAAGAAGTAATTACAAAAATTTTTAAAGAACAAAAATAGTTTTATCTCGTTCATATCAGCCATTTTAAACCATAAAGTGCTCTTTTATCTTAAGCTTAATTTTGATAATATGAAGTTAGATGTTTAAAAAAGTTGATCCAAAATTGAATCTTCCTGAAGAAGAGGAGAAAGTTCTTAGGTTCTGGGATGAAAACGGAATTTTTGAGAAGTCTCTCGAAAAAGATAGCCCAAAAGGCAACTTTGTTTTTTATGAGGGCCCTCCGACTGCAAATGGTCATCCTGGTATTCACCATGTGGAGGCTCGTTCTTTTAAAGATCTTTTTTGTCGTTACAAAACAATGCAGGGCTATTATGTAAAACGAAAAGCTGGTTGGGACACACATGGTTTGCCGGTTGAATTGCAGGTAGAAAAAGAACTTGGTATTTCTGGCAAGGGTCAGATTGAAACACTTGTTCCTGGCGACAAGAAAGCTTCGATTGAAAAATTTAACAAACTCTGCAGGGAATCGGTTTGGAAGTTTAAGGGCGAGTGGGAGGAAATGACAGAGCGCATGGCCTATTGGGTAGATATGAATCACCCTTACATTACATATGATGCAAACTATATTGAGAGCATTTGGAATATAATGTCTGAGATTGATAAAAAAGGACTTCTATATCGTGGTCACAAGGTCGTGCCATATTGTAATCGTTGCGGAACTACTCTTTCATCGCATGAAGTAGCACAGGGGTACAAAAATATCGAAGAAGAATCTGTACATATAGTATTAAAGTCAAAAAAAGATCCTGCAATTAAATTCTTGGTTTGGACTACGACTCCATGGACGCTGGCAGGCAATGCAGCGATAGCAGTAAATCCTAAGATCGTTTATAGCTTATTGCAGATAGCAGATAGCAATTCAAAAATTGTTATGGCAAAGAACAGAATAGGTGGTGTTTTAAAAAATATCGATTACAAGGTTATCGAAGAGTTTTCAGGTGAAGAGTTTGTCAGAAAATACTCTACCGGTGGACAAGATTATGAGCCAATCTACCCAGATGGTGAAAAGTTTGTCGAAGGTGGAGAAAAGTCATACAAAATCATACTTGCCAATTATGTTTCTGATTCAGATGGAAGTGGCATAGTTCATATTGCTCCAGCTTTTGGGCAAGATGACTATGTTTGGGGTTATCAAAAAAATCAAATCAAAGTTTTAAAAACTGTCGACGAAAAGGGGACAGAGCTTGCTGGAGCGGGCAAAGGTAGTTTTGTTAAGAAAGCCGATACCGAAATAAAAGCAGACTTAGAGAAACGAGAAATTTTATTTAAAACTGAAAAAGTTAAGCACGACTATCCGTTTTGCTGGCGTTGCGACTCCCCTCTTTTATATTTTGCTCGTGACTCTTGGTATATTGCCTCAAGCAAAATTAAAAACGAACTAGTTGCGAACAACGAACACATTAACTGGAATCCCGCCTACTTGAAGCATGGCCGTTTTGGTAATTGGCTCCAGAATATTGAAGACTGGGCCATCTCACGCGACCGATACTGGGGGACTCCACTTCCTGTCTGGAACTGCCAAAAATGTACCAAGAAAAAAGTGGTGGGTGATTTTATGGATTTTAACAAAAGCAAAAATGAAACTATTACAAAACTTATTTTTGTTCGACACGGCGAATCAGAAACTAATGTAGGACATTTCAATTCAATATTACACGACAAATGGGGGTTAACTACGCTTGGTAGAACACAAGCCGAGGCTGTTGCCGAAGACCTAAAAGATATTCAGGTTGACGCACTCCTTGTCTCGCCAGTTTTACGCGCTAAGGAAACAGCCAAGATTATTGAAAATAAGATTGGAATAAAATCTGAAGAAGATGCCCTTATTTCCGAATATGATTTTGGAGAATGGTGTGAAATAAGTAGAGAAGAACGCCTAAAACTTGAAGAATATAAAAGATACAAAGCAGTAACAACGCTCGAAGAAAAGTATCAATTCAAGCTAGGTGGTGCTGAGTCAAGAAAAGACGTTGTAACACGTGTAAAAACCTTTCTAGATAAGATTATGAAAAAGTACGAAGGCAAAACTATTGTGGTGGTCAGCCATGGCGGAATTTTAGCTGCTATTATGAAAAATATTGCCGATATATCCTTAGAAGAATATGATCATGTTGAAGACCATGTTTTACAGGGTCAACCGCATATTCGATATATTAACTCAAGGGGCAAGCTTTTTGATCCGCATAAACCATATATTGACGAAATTACTTTTGATTGCGAATGCGGTGGAGAAATGGTTCGAACGCCCGAAGTGCTAGATGTTTGGCTTGATTCCGGCACTATGCCTTTTTCTCAATACCATTTTCCATTTATTAATAATACTCTTCTCAGAGAGCAATTTCCGGCCGACTTTATATCTGAAGCGGTTGACCAAACCAGAGGTTGGTTCTGGACCCTTCTTGCCATTTCAACAATTCTTAAAGGCGAGTCGCCATACAAGAACGTTATCTCCTTGGGTCATGTTTTGGATGAAAAAGGCAAGAAGATGTCAAAGTCTTTGGGCAATATCATTTTCCCAATGCAAGCATTCGATAAATATGGTGCCGACATTATTAGATATTATTTCTTCTGTGTTAATGGACCAGGTGAACCAAAACTCTTTTCTGACAAAGAAGTTACTTCATTATCGAGAAATTTATTCTTAACACTTTGGAACGTTTTTTCATTCTTTATTACTTATGCTTCAATTGATAATTTCGAACCAAAGGAAAATATTGAACGCAAAAATATTTTGGATCGATGGGTATTGGCTAAATTTAATAAACTGGTTGAAGAAGTAAATGAAGGATTAGACCACTACGATACTTTCAAACCAAGTAACTTAATAATTGAATTTGTCGGTGAACTTTCAACTTGGTATGTAAGACGATCAAGAAGAAGATTCTGGAAGAGTGAGAACGATAGTGATAAAATTGAAGCTTTTCAAACTTTGTATGAAATTATCATACAACTAGCAAAGTTGCTGGCACCGTTCACTCCGATGTTTGCTGAAACCATTTATTCTTATTTGCGAACCGAGAAAGATCCAATTTCAATTCACCTAACCGATTATCCAAAACCGGTAAAAATGGATGATTTAGTAATTAAAGAAATGGATACGGCCAGAAAGATTGTAGAGGCTGGTCTGTCAAAAAGAGCAAGTGCAGGGATTAAAGTTCGTCAACCTTTAAGCAAATTAACTTACAATGGTAGTAAATTAGATTCCGAATTAGAAACAATCATTGCCGAAGAAGTAAATGTGAAGTCTGTAGAAAACGACTCAAAAATCACAGAGGTAATAATCGACACAGAAATTTCTCCAGAACTGAAAATGGAAGGGACTGCCAGAGAGATAATCCGAAACATCCAATCGCTACGAAAGAAGACAGGTTTTGAAGTTGAAGACAGGATCGGTATGGTCTATCAAACAGAATCAAAATTTCTAGCAGATACTCTGGAAAAATTTGAAGAAGTAATTAGCAAAGAAATTTTAGCCAAATCGATCAAATCTGGTAAATTAAAATCCGAAGGGACAGAAGAATTCACCATCGATGGCGAGAAAATTCAGATTGGAATTAACAAAAATAATTGATATCGAACGTAAGTTTGGGCATAATCAAATTATGGAGATGAAACTTTTCAATACATTGGGACGCAAACAGGAAATCTTTAAGCCGATCAAAAAAAATGAAGTCGGTATTTATTCCTGTGGCCCAACAGTTTATTGGAACCAGCACATCGGAAACATGTATGCCTACGTTGAGTGGGATTTGCTTAATCGAACTCTAAAATATCTTGGCTATAAAACAACCTGGGTCATGAATATTACTGATGTAGGCCATTTAACTTCAGACGAAGACACCGGAGAAGACAAACTGGAAAAGGGCGCCAAGAGCGAGGGGATCTCTGTCTGGAAGATCGCCGATAAATATATTGGTCAATTTAAGGAAAGCATGAATCTTCTTAATATTAAAGAACCAGACGAATTGCCTCGAGCAACAGACCATATTGCAGAACAAATCAAGATGATAGAGGAGATGGAAAAAAGAGGCTTTACCTATAAAACTAAAACAGGAATTGTTTTTGATACTTCTAAATTCCCTGATTATGCCAAGTTTGCCAATTTAAATCTTGAGGAACAAAAAGCTGGCTCTCGTGTCGAAGTAGATGAGGAAAAGAAGAATCCTTGGGATTTTTTGCTCTGGATTACAAATCAGCCAAATCATGTAATGCAATGGGATTCACCTTGGGGCAAGGGCTTCCCTGGCTGGCATATTGAATGTACAGCCATGTCAACAAAGTATCTTGGCAATAAATTTGATATTCATACTGGTGGTAAAGAACATATCCCAGTTCATCATACCAACGAAATTGCTCAGGCTTACGGAGCTTTTGGCGAGCAGACAGCCAACTATTGGCTTCACAACGAGTGGGTTACCTTTGGTGGAGATAAAATCGCAAAGAGTGCTGGCAGTGCAATTTTAATTACAGATTTAGAGGAAAAGGGGTTCTCTCCGCTTTCTTATCGATATTTGATTATGACCTCACATTACCGGACCGGTTTAAATTTTACCTGGGAAAGCTTGGAGAGTGCACAAATCGCTCTAAATCGATTAAAAAATTCAATTAAAAAACTTCAGGAAGCATCAAACGATAATATCAAATCCAATCCAAAGGAAGACATAAACTGGGATGCAAAGTTCAAAAATGCGATCGCAGACGATCTGGGCACTCCACAAGCCATTGCAATTTTATGGGACATGTTAAAAGGGGATATGAGCGCCAAAGAAAAAATCGAATTAGTGGCAAAGTGGGATAAAGTCTTCGGGCTAGACTTGTTAGAAATCAAAAAAGAAGAAATACCTGCCGAAGTATCCGAATTGGCTAAAGAACGCGCCAATGTCAGAAAAGAGAAAGCTTGGCAAAAGTCAGATGAACTAAGAGATAAAATATCGGAACTAGGTTACGAGGTGATAGACACTTCAAGAGGATTCGAAATTAGAAAGAAATAACGAAAGGACATAGCATGAAAAAAGTCATACTTACAGGCGACAGACCAACTGGAAAACTTCATCTAGGACATTTTATAGGCTCCCTTCAAAATAGAGTAAAACTTCAGGACGAATATGAGGAGTATATTCTTATCGCAGATATGCAAGCTCTGACTGACAATGCTGAAAATCCAGAAAAAGTTAGTAGCAATATTTTAGAGGTTGTCTTAGATTATTTGGCAGTTGGAATTGACCCAGATAAAGCCACGATCTGTCTTCAATCAGAGCTGCCAGCGCTTGCAGAGTTAACAATGTACTATTTAAATCTTGTTACATTGGCTCGTCTGCAAAGGAATCCAACAGTAAAAGATGAAATGAAGCAAAAAGGTTTTGAGGCCAATGTTCCGGTCGGTTTTTTAACTTACCCTATTAGTCAAGCAGCCGATATTACTGCTTTTAAAGCCGGTTTTGTTCCAGTGGGAGAAGATCAGGTACCCGTTTTAGAACAGACGAACGAGATAGTTAAAAAATTTAATGCTAGTTATAAGACAGATGTTTTAGTTGAATGCGAGCCAATTTTGTCGAAGGTTGGAAGACTTCCTGGCACAGATGGCAGTGCTAAGATGAGCAAGTCACTAGAAAATTGCATTTATCTTTCTGACTCTGATGAGGAAATAAAGAAAAAGGTAATGAGCATGTACACAGATCCTGCCCATATCAAAGCAGAAGATCCAGGCAAGATTGAAGGTAACACAGTGTTCATTTATCTTGATGCCTTTGATCTAGAGAAAGAGGCAGTACAAAAACTAAAAGAACAATATCAAAAAGGTGGCTTAGGCGACGTGGCGGTTAAAGAAAGATTGGTTGGCGTATTGCAGAATCTAATTAAACCAATTAGAGAAAGAAGAGAAGCGCTAGCAAAAGATCCTAAAAAAATAATGGAAATTGTTAAAGCCGGTACGATAAAAGCGCAAAAAGTGACCGAAGTAACTCTCGAAGAGGTCAAAAAGGCAATGAAATTAAACTATTTTAACTAATATGAAACAGTTCGAAAAAACCTGGCAACACGATAAATTTGAAGAAAAAATATACTCTGATTGGGAAAAATCGGGATTTTTTCGGCCAGAATACAGAATACAGAATACAGATAACAGTAAAACTGAACTTCAATATGATCGTGAAAAAGACGGGAATCCTTTTGTTATTGCAATGCCACCACCAAATGTTACGGGTAAACTTCACCTGGGTCATTCACTGGTGTTAACACTTGAAGACATTATGATTCGGTTTCATAGAATGAAAGGGCAGCCTTCTCTTTGGATTCCTGGGATGGACCACGCTGGTATTGCGACCCAAACGGTGGTAGATAAAGCATTAAAGAAAAAAGGCATCAACAAAAACGATCTTGGACGCGAAAAGTTTATTGAGGAAGTTTGGAAATGGAAAAAGGAATATGGCGACATTATTCTAGAACAGACTCGCAAAATGGGTGCCTCCTGTGACTGGTCGCGTGAACGATTCACTATGGATGAGGGATTATCAAATTCTGTAAAAGTAGCTTTTGTTGATTTCTATAAAAAAGGTTTAATCTATCGCGGTGAATACGTTGTGAACTGGTGTCCTAGATGCCAAACTGCCATTGCTGACGACGAAGTAGAACATATTGAGCAAAAAACCAAGCTTTACTATTTTAAGTATGACAAAAATTTCCCAATCACCATTGCCACAACCAGACCAGAAACAAAGTTGGGCGATGTTGGGGTGGCGGTTAATCCAAATGATAAAAGATACAAAAATTACATCGGTAAAAAATTCGAAGTAAATATTGACGGCGTAAAGCGAAAGATTCTTGTTTTTGGCGATAGATCGGTAGATGAAAAATTTGGCACAGGCGCCGTTGGCGTAACTCCGGCCCACTCACTTATCGACTGGAAAATGGCAGAGGAGAACAAACTTCCCGTAATAAAAGTTATAGACAAATATGGCAAAATGACCGAGGAGGCAGGTAAATACGCAGGACTTAAAGCAAAAGAAGCGGGCGATAAATTAGTTGAATATTTTAAAGCAAATGGTCTTCTAGAAAAAGAAGAAGACTACGACAACAATCTTTCCACCTGTTATAGATGCAACACCGCCATTGAACCAATTCCTTCACTCCAATGGTTTGTAAAAATGAAACCTTTGGCCGAAAAGGCCAAAGGGGCGGTTAAATCCGGGCAAATTAAAATAATTCCAGAGCAGTATGAAAAAGTATACTTTCACTGGATGGACAATATCCGAGACTGGTGTATCTCGCGGCAACTTTGGTGGGGACATCAAATTCCAGTTTGGTATAAAGGCAAAGAAGTTTATTGCGGACTGGAAGCTCCAAAAGGAAACGGTTGGGAGCAGGATCCGGATGTTTTAGACACCTGGTTCTCGTCTGGTCTCTGGCCGTTTTCGACATTGGGTTGGCCCGATAAAACAAAAGATTACAATTACTTTTTTCCGAACACTGTAATGGAAACGGGAAAAGACATTCTTTTTTTCTGGGTTGCTAGAATGATTATGATGAGTTTGGAACTAACCGGCAAGATTCCGTTTGAAACAGTTTATTTGCATGGTATGGTTCAAGATGAGCATAACAAGAAAATGAGCAAATCCTCTGGCAATGCTCTTGACCCACTGACGCTGATTGAAAAATATGGCACAGACGCAATTAGAATGTCCTTGGTTGTTGGGGCGACTCCTGGCCAGAATATTGCCATGAGCGACGCAAAGATTAAAGGCTACAGAAATTTCTCCAATAAAATATGGAATGCCTCACGTTTTGTAACACTTAGAGTTTCAGAGGGCGATCTGCAGGCAGGTGAAGTTGGTCCTCAAAAAATTGAAAACCTAAATATTGATGCCAAAACATTGACCGAAGCAGACAAAGAAATTTTGTCTTTGCATAAAGAAATCGTTTCGGCCGTAACAGAAAAAATCGAAAAGTTTCGTTTCTCGCAAGCGGGCGAAGAGCTTTACGAATATTTCTGGCATCAATTTTGTGATATTTACATCGAAAAAGCAAAATTACAGCTTGAAGGAGAAAATAAGGAAAATACTAAAAAGATTTTAATTAAAATACTATCAGAATCACTTGCCATGCTTCACCCTTTCGTACCATTTGTTACAGAAGCGGTCTGGCAAGAACTCCGCGAAATTTACCCAAAACTTTCAAAATCAATAATGATCTCTAGCTGGCCCAATATTTAAAATAGACCAAAGGAATTATCGGAGGTGTTAATGATAGGCATGAAACCTGGACCGGAAGTTGGAGGAGAATATAAATATTTAACAAACAGAACAGATAGAGAGGCAATTTTTGATTGTACTAAAAATTTAGTTGAATATGTTTATAACAATCAAATTCCTCATATTGTATTATTTGATCGAAGTGCAAGACCGATGAGTACTGCAATATTGAAATATTGGATGGAAACTTATCCAAATGATCCTCGACCAGAGATAGAATTTATCAATCCTGATGGTTTTCGTGATTTTGCCTTTTATAGACAAAAAGATGCTGATTTAGAGAGTCATAAGAACGTTGTGAAGCAAGAATTTGTACAAAATTACCCAAAATTAATGGCGGACAGAGATAAATCGATTTTACTTTTTGATGTTTGTATACATTCAGGCGATACAATGGAGCCAGTTGTTATTGCTCTTAAAGAATTCGGCTTTACAAATTTAATAATTGGTTCGGCTAAATCTGAAGATATGGGATCGGCAGTTACACCAGATGTCACATTCATTGATGAATCTCAGAGTCTGTGTGAACCTTTCCCTCAAAGCGTAGTTGAGAAAACAAACGATAGTGTTCACACCAAGAGACGGGTTGCAAATAGCCAATTTCTAAAAGAGGCTCGTGGTGCTAGACAGGAGATTAAACAAATGATTGAAGAAGGTACTGATAAAACCATATAGAAATGATTTTTCTAGCAATTTTCGATTTCGTTTTTGTTGACTTTATTTTTATTGGTGGTTACTATCTAAGTAACGGGTCTTAAGTAAAAAAGATTAAGCAAACCAAAACCTAGGAGGCAAATTTGTGTGGAATATTCGGAACTATTTGCTGTAATAAAGATTGTCAAAACTCTCTAAATACCGCTAGCATGACATACAGGGGGTTAACGGGACTTCAACATAGAGGTCAAGAAGCGGCTGGAATTTCTGTAAGCAATGGGAAAGAAATATTCACAAAAAAAGGTTCAGGCTGGGTTTCTCATGTTTTTAATAAAAAAATATTAGAGAAGATGGAGGGAAATTTAGCGATTGGTCATAACAGATACGGTACGACAGGTGGCTCTACTGAAAAAAATGCTCAACCTTTCTATAAAAAAGAAAATTACGAATTAGCATTGGCTCACAATGGGAACTTGGTTAATAGCCATGCTCTGCGACAGGAGCTAGAAAAAGAAGGGGCACATTTCGATTCAACCACTGATTCAGAAGTCATAACAGAAATGATTGCTCGATCAAAAAAACCTACAATTGAAAAAGCAGTTATAGATGTATGCACCAAGATTCGTGGTGCATATTCTTTATTAATCCTCACAAAAAACAAAATTATTGCCGTCCGCGATCCGCACGGTATCCGTCCTCTTTCTCTTGGTTATAAAGGAAATCAGAACAGTCCAGATTTTTATTTTTTAGCTTCAGAAACTGCTGCTTTCAATGTGACTGGATCTCATTATATTCGCGAAATTCAGCCAGGTGAGGTTCTTTCTATAAGTCCACAAGGTAGAAGATCATTTAGACTTCCTGAAGAAGCAAATCTTAAACTTTGTATTTTCGAACTGATATATTTAGCTCGACCAGATAGTATATTTCATATCACTAAACCAGACGGTAAAACTATTCCAATCGGCGTTCATCAGGCCAGATTGAATATGGGCGCGCAGTTGGCAGAGGAAAATATTGCAGATAAAGGATTCGATATGGTCGCACCGGTTCCAGACTCGGGCAACCCAGCTGCAATTGGTTTTGCCAAAGAGAGTAAAATTCCTTTTGGTCAGGCTTTTACGCGTGACAGATACTATGCCGAAAGAACATTTATTAACCCAGATCAAGATTCGAGGAAAGAGGGAGTTCTTCAGAAACTTTTTCCGCTTACCGATCAACTTTACAATGTGCGAATGGTCTTAGTTGAGGACTCCATAGTTCGCGGAACAACACTTGGTGTTTTGGTTCGAACAGCAAAAGAAGCAGGTGCTTGTGAAGTACATGCTAGAATTTCTTCTCCGCAATATCGTAATCCTTGCCATTTAGGAATTGACACTCCAGAAAAAGAAAAATTAATAGCAGCTAATATGGACGACGAAGAGATTGCTGAATATGTTAGTGCTGATAGCGTGAAATTCCTCTCGCTAGAAGGACTCATAAAAGCGCTCGGCATACCAAAAACTTGCTTCTGTTGTGCTTGCTTTGATGGTAAATATCCAGTCGAACCAGAGGAAGAAGAAAAAGGTAAGTTTATTCTTGAGAAAAAATCAAAAGATATAACATTAAAATCATCAGTCCAAGAGCCACAAAATCTAGAACAAAAAGGTACAAAAAAATCCCCCCAACCTGTATTATTTTAATTTATCCAATAGTACTAATAGTCTCTTATTTTAGCTTCAAAAGCTTTTTCTATAGAACTAATTATTTTTTCAACAATTTCTTCGGCTTCTTTGTCGGTCAGAGTTTTTGATTCAGCTTGAAGATAAATGTGGTAAGCTACATTCTTTTTGTCTTCGCCAAATTTGTCGGAGGCGAACTCATCGAACAATTCAACTCGGTTTATGATATTTGGCTGATCTAAGAATTATGCCCAGAGAATACTCATATCAATTTTTAATCCGGCCAGTCCATTCCGGCCCAGCCATAATCATTTTTAAACATGTTTTTAACACATTGACTTGATTTCAAATATATATTCCTAATGTCTTCACCAGTTTTGTGATATTCTTGTTGGGCATTAACAAACTCTCTTGAACAAGAAGGGTTTGGATCAGAATCATGGACATAGACAACTGTTCCGATTGATGTTAAATTAAAAAGTTTTTTGGCATCATGGTCAACAAGTCCTATACATCCAGCAGTTCCCATTCCCGCGGCATGAAAACCGTAATTGCCTACAAAGTTTTGCCAGTAAGGCATATCCATCTGCCAGATTGAAGAAAACCGATGTTCTGCTTTAGATAAAATTCTATAAGTGCCCGATGGTGCGTTGTCATCATAACCTCCATCCATAAAGCGAGTGTTGAAAATTATTACATTATTTTTATCTACCATGACGACTTTATGTGCAAAAAGATCAACATCAATATATGCCTCATGAAATCTGCCAGTGGTGCTAAAATTGATAGTAGAAACGGGAAGTGGAATTGTCACATCACTTTTAGTAATATTATCCATAATTAACTGTGAAGTTTTTAAAATATCAAGAGCTTTCCCAACTCTTCCATTCTGAATGACAGCATTGCTTACATAATCAATCCTTTTGTCTATAACACTGACATTATTTTGACTCGCGATAGTACTTGAATATATTTTGATTTTTTCAATATCAAAATAAGGTTCGTAGTTCTTGGTTTTATCGAACGATAGCCACGAAAGAAGATTTGTTTTTGTGACAGGGATGATTTTTGATTCGTAACTTAGTTTGATATTTCTGTTTGAGAGAGCAAGAGCTTTTTCTAGGCCAGGGGTCAGGTCGCTAATAACTAGTAATGGTTTTTCTTCATCAAGCGGAATATTTAATTCTTCAGTTTGTTTACTATAAAATCCTTGATAAATTTTGTCATATAAACTTTCAATATTGATACGATATCCGATTTCCTCTGGTTTAATAGAAATTTTATCACCGTCGATAACGAAACTTGCATCAATAGATGATTTCTCAAATTCATTTTTGATTGTATCCAAAAAAGCATTTCTTGTGTTGTCAATAATAATTGGTTTTGGTTGAACATCTTTACCTTTGAATACGATTTTATAAAAATCAATTATTCCAGCAATACTGTTGGTCCGGCCCAAATTATAAGTTTCATTTAAAGAAGCAGAATTATCAATTAAAAAACCTGTGCCAAAATAGGTCGATTTGAAAATCTTGTCATTTGCTTTAAAAGTTATCTCATTCTTTAGTAATATTTCGTTTTGTTCCGAAATAATCTGATCTGCTTCACTTTTGGTCTTGCCAGAGAGTTCGATGCCCGAATACTTAATGTTGTTTATTATTTTGTCTTTATAAAAATAACGGTAGGCCAAAACAAAAGAGACTGATAATATGAAGAGAACTACCAAAATGGCAACCGTATAAATCAATGGCTTTAATATTTTTGAGAAATTATTCACATCTATATTATATATTTTTTGAACCATAGAATCTAATAGTTTCGGATTTTTGCGTCGAGAGCTTTTTCTATAGAGCTAATAATCTTTTCAACAATTTCTTCGGCTTCTTTGTCGGTCAGAGTTTTTGATTCAGCTTGAAGATAAATGTGGTAAGCTACATTCTTTTTGTCTTCGCCAAATTTGTCGGAAGCGAACTCATCAAAAAGTTCGACTCTATTAATTAGTTCCGATTCTTCATATATCAAATTTGTAATTTTGTCTGCTTCAACACTGGCGTCGACGATAAAAGCGACGTCTCGAGTAATGGATGGGTATTTTGAAACGGCTCGGTAATGAATTTGTTTGTCAGAAAGTGTGAGCTCAATATTATCTTTATTAATTTTTGAGTTCTTATTAATATCATCAATTTTGATCTCAAAGGTATAGGTGACCGGTTTTTTGATTTTAAATTTAAGCAGATCATCTCGAGAAAGTTCGTTAACTTGAATATCAAGATCCAATTTCAATTTATCTTTCAAATTAGAAATAGCAGATTCGATTTCTTTTTTGGCGTTCTTTCCGCTTGAGGCAAGGGCCAAATGGGCTTCTTCGGAGCTGGTTGTGAAAACATTGCCAATTTCGAAGATTAAAACTGGGTCAAAAATCGGATTTTTGGCAACGGCTTTCAAAAGTGAAGGCAATAAAAATTTTCGCAGATATTTATTTTCTGGTTGAACTGGATTAGCAACTTCTAATAGATCGGTTTTGTCTAATTTAAGCGCTTCCAAGTCGGCTTCGCTTAAAAACGAATAAGTGTTAACTTCAGAAAAGCCGGCCTCAACTAAAACATCTTTCATGTGCTCTTTAAAATGGTAAATTCCACTTTTTGGCTTTTCTGTCTTTGGTGTCTCAACCTTGGCAATATTATTCAAATCAAATATTCGCCCAATTTCCTCGGCCAAATCTTGCCAGATGGTAACATCATGACGCCATGAAGGGGCTTGAACCATATTATCTTTCAGTACGAAGCCCAAGTTTTCAAGATATTTCTTGGCGTCAGCCTCTTTGATGTCTGTTCCAAGTAAATTATTAATGCGCTCCAATTCAAATGGAACCCAAGTGTTTTCATAAGTGCTAGCAATATTTGTTTTCTTTCCAGTAATTTTCCCACCACAGAGTTCAACTATCAGACTAGTCGCTTTGTCTAAGGCTTTCTCGGTCATCTCAGGGTCAATTCCTCTTTCAAAACGGTAGCTAGCTTCAGTTGCCAGCCCCAACTTTTTAGCAGTTTGGCGAATATTTACAGGATTAAATTCAGCAGATTCCAAAATTATCGAAGTTGTGTTATCGTCAACTTCAGAATTTAGTCCACCCATAACACCAGCTAGCGCAACGGCTTTTTCTGGATCGGCAATCACGAGCATTTCTTCACTCAAAATTCGTTTCTCATTATCAAGAGTGATAAATTCTTCATCTTTTTTGGCTTCTCGAACAACAATATTGTTATCAGATATTTTCTTGGCATCAAAAGCATGAAGGGGTTGGCCTAAATCAAACATTATGTAGTTGGTGATATCTACCAAATTATTGATCGATTTTCCGTCCATTGCCTCAATTTTTTTGACTAGCCAGTCAGGAGAAGGACCAATTTTAATATCAGAAATGGTGATTCCACAGTAGCGAGGACATTTTTCAGGAGATAAAATTTCAATTAAAAAGTCAGAATCCTTGTCATCGATTTTCGGAATATCAAGATCCAATTTCTTGTCCAATACGGCTGAAAGTTCTCGCGCCATACCAACATGCGAAAGACAATCGCCACGATTTGGCGTGATTTCAAGGTCAAAAATTGCATCGCTATCGAGTAGATCGACAACTGATTTGCCCAACGGTGTATTGGCGGGCAATTGCATTATGCCTTCGTGATTTTCGGAAATGCCGAGTTCCTTTTCACTGCAAAGCATGCCGAAGGATTTTTCACCTCGGATCAAAGCTTCTTTTATCTCAAAATCAGAAAATTTAGTACCAATCTTGGCTAGTGGCACAATCTGATCGACAGCAATATTTGGGGCGCCACAGACAATATTAAATTCTTCTTTGCCGTCGGTAACCCTGGCAAGTTGAAGTTTGTCGGCATTAGGATGTTTTTTGACTTCTAAAATTTTTACGGCGACAACTTTTTTGTCAATTTTGCCCAAAACTTCATCTACTAGAGAGCCTGAAAAAGTCAAAAGATCGGCAATCTCTTCGTTTGATTTATCTGTCTTAACATATTCAGTTAACC
Source organism: uncultured Candidatus Saccharibacteria bacterium (assembly GCA_964628585.1). GTDB lineage: Bacteria > Patescibacteriota > UBA1384 > XYA2-FULL-43-10 > 1-14-0-10-43-13 > CAZVMH01. The sequence continues at coordinate 97,992 of CAZVMH010000001.1, forward strand.
AACTTCGTAATATCTTCATAATTAAAATTGCTTAAGGAATCTTAAGTCACCGCTCTTAAAAAGACGAATTTCTTTAATACCGTATTTGATCATGATGGCTCGTTCAATGCCGGGACCAAAAGCGTAACCAGAATATTCATTCGAATCAATTCCCATATTTTCTATAACTTTAGGGTGAACCATACCAGCGCCACCTAACTCAAACCATTTGCCACGGAATTTCATCTCAAATTCGATTGAAGGTTCGGTAAAAGGAAAGTGGTGAGGACGAAATCGTAAAATGGTGTCTTCTCCGAGCAATTCTTTATATAGTTTTTCCAAAATATCGAAAAGCTGTCCCATCGAGACTTTTTTATCAATATAAAGACCCTCAATCTGCATGAAGGTATTTTCGTGTCCAGAATCGGTTGCTTCATTTCTATAACATACACCGGGTACGATAACTTTGATTGGTGGCTTATGACTTTCGCCATATTTTACCTGCGAGTTGGAAGTTTGAGTTCGAAGTAACCTGCCATCGGTTAGCCAAAAGGTATCCTGAACATCTCGAGATGGGTGACTAGCAGGCACATTGAGCGCATCAAAGTTGTACCATTCAGTATCAACTTCTGTTCCCTCATAAACGTCAAAACCGTAGCGTTCAAAAAAAAGCACCGCTTGGCGAATTGCACTAGTAATCGGATGTAAATTTCCCTTAATCATTACTATTATAGTAACAAAAGTTTGTGCTAAGTTCAATTGAGGTATTGCATTAATATAGTAGAAGGCATATTTTGAAACTAATGAGGGAAAGAATAAAGACAATTTTAACGCTTTTAATAATAATTTGTTCCATTGGGGCGATTGTTCAGTTCATTTTAATATGTAAAAACAACTTAACGTCACCGGAAAATTTAGTTAGTGAAAAAACTTATAATATTGAAATTGGTACTAAGTTTATAAAGTTTAAAATAGAAACCTATTCCGATGCCGAAGGATTCAGTTCTTATATTATAAAAAAGAATTTTACTCATGTCGAAAAGTTAAAACTATCTGGTTTTGAACATGATATAAATTTTTATAAAGAACGATCGGTGAATTTGGATGGGCAAGAATTATTACTACTTTTCGGGGATGTTGGGGTTCATGCCCAAAATATTCAAGTCGTGAATTTTATGGACAATAAAATCAAAGCAGTAAAAATTGAAGAAAATAAAAATCTTTTAGATAATATAATGACAGACGTACCAAATTTCATAATTGAAGATAATATGAAGATCTTAACAATTGATCTGCGGGATTATGACAAAGATCCAACCATGTTCTCTAAAAAGAATGTTTATAAGTGGCAAAACGGACGGTTTGTTTTTGACAGAGCTGAAGATTTCTCATATAATGAAGAGTGAAGTTAATCAAAGGAGAAAATGAAAACACATCATAAGTCTTTCATTCTAACTCTCGCAGTTGTGGTTTTTATGGGTCTTTTGGGGGTGTTTTTGCTCGGTAGGGGAAATGCTGGTGGTGATAAAAAGGTGGCTGAAAACAGTGAGGGGGACGTTGCTGGAGCCACAACAATTGGAGGAGACGATTATCTGGCTAATTTGGCCAAGAGCTTGCGTGATCAGGGAGCTGTTCTCTATGGCTCTTACTTGAGTCCAGAAACAAATGAACAAAAAGAAATGTTTAAGGAGTCTGCCTCCACCCTTGACTATGTCGAGTGCGATGCTGCAGGTCCTGACGCTAATCCAGATGAGTGTATTGCTCAAAAAATTGAAACTTATCCAACTTGGGTTTTTGAGGGAACACAGTATAAAGATGTTCAGGAGCTAAGTACTTTAGCTCAAATGATTGGTTTTTCTGAGTAAATTCTTGTTTGTGCCTGCGGATAACTCAAAACAATTATTATTTAAAAATTTTAATTCAAAAATATTTAGAAATTATTACCTTTATAGGACTATTAAATTTTACTCTCAAGCACAATAAGAGAAAATTAATTTTTCATGAGCTCAAAAAGGCTTGACATGAGAGGGTGCCACTCTTAAAATGTATAGGAGGGATAATATAAATGAATTTGATTAATAAATAATTAACTACATTTGAGAGGAGGTGAAATAACATGGAAGCATACTGCGTTAAGTGCAAAGCTAAAAAAGAAATGAACAGCCCAGAAGCTGTTACTATGAAAAACGGCAAGCCAGCTACAAAGGGAACCTGCCCAGATTGTGGCACAGGAATGTACAGAATTGGTAAAGCTGCTTAGGGATATATATTCAAAAAGTTTTTGTTTTTGGTAAAAAATGTCTAAAATCGTTTTGGTTGAGGGCATTTTTTATACACATTGAAAATTTAGGCATTTTAGAATATAATTCATATTAACTTACTATGAAAAAGTCAGAACTTTTTTTTGCGTTCTTATTACTTCCCGTAGATGTCGGAATGATATTCTTATCATTCATTTTGGCATATCAAATTCGCGTCAGCCTTCTTGATGTTCTCCCTGCTCTTTCCGATATTACACTTAAGCAATATTTGCACTATTCTCTTATAATTATGCCTATTTGGATTGCCCTCTTTGCTCTAAATGGACTTTACTATAGGAGAGCAACAGGTGGAGTTTTTCGTGAATTTTATAAAGTTTTGTCTGCTTCTTCTACCGCGATGCTTTTTTTGGTTGTTTTATTCTTTTTTTCTAAAACAGTTTTTTTCTCAAGATTAATTCTTATCTTTACCTGGGTTTTGAGTATATTTCTAATCTGTACTGGCCGAATTATTCTTAAATTAACACAACGCTATCTTCTCCGTTTCGGAATAGGCCGGAGGAATCTGCTTTTAATAGGTGACAATCAAACTTCAGAAACAGTCTGTAAAACGGTGTCTAGAAACCCAAGTTTTGGTTATGAGGTAATTGGAATTCTAAATGGCGAATCAAAACTAAGTAAATTTGGTCTAAATGTAATTGGACCAGTATCCGATCTTCTTAAAAAAATTCGCCAATACCATATTGATGAAATTGTTATGACTGATATAAATTTATCAAAAACAAAGATTTTAGAGATTATTCAAACTTGTTCCGACACAAAAACGGCTTTCAAATATATCCCTGACACTTTCTCCTTGATGACTTTCAATGTAACTTCTGGGCTTCTCGGTTCAATCCCTGTAATGGAACTAAAATCTATCCCGTTAGATGGCTGGGGCAGAATTGTTAAAAGATTAATTGATGTTGTTTTTTCTGCAATTTTACTTATTATTACCTCGCCCATTATGTTAATTGTCGCAATATTAGAAAAACTGACTTCGCCTGGCCCAATTTTTTACAAACATGAAAGAATTGGCCGTGACGAAAAAGTTTTTAATTTTTACAAATTCCGTTCAATGTATATTGATAAATGTGACTTTAAGGGCGGTGTTTTTTGGAGCACAAAAGCAGATGAAACAACTAGAATTACACCGCTCGGGCGAATTCTGCGAAAGACCAATATAGATGAACTGCCACAGTTCTGGAATATCTTGATTGGTGACATGAGTCTTATTGGCCCAAGACCGGAACTTCCAAAACACGTACAAAGATTCGAAAAAGAAATTCCTGACTATTTTAAACGTCACAAAGTAAAGGCTGGTTTAACTGGTTGGGCTCAGGTAAACGGTTTGAAGGGTGATACCTCAATTAAAGAACGCGTACGATATGATATTTATTATATCGAAAATTGGTCATTGTGGTTTGATTTAAAAATTACTTTTAAGACCGTAGCATTGATAATTTATGAAATATTTGGCGGAAAATATGAATATCGCACTCGTCCATGATTGGATTACCAATGTGGCTGGAGCCGAGAGAGTGGTTTTAGAAATTAATAAAATCTATCCTCGCGCACCAATTTTTACCTCTGTTTTTGATACTAAAAAGGCTAAGCCTTTTTCTAAACTTGATGTTAGGCCTTCTTTCTTGCAAAAATTTCCTCTCGTTAAATCAAAAAGAGAACTTTTGATTCCCCTGACTCCCTTTGCTTTTGAACAAATTGATCTTTCAAAGTTTAATCTAGTTATCTCAAGTACAACTATGGCGGCAAAAGGAGTTTTAACTAAACCCGAAGCAATTCATATCTGCTATTGTCATACTCCTGCAAGGTATCTGTGGGAACCTGGAATAGATCCACGCGCGAGCAAAGGTTTTCTTTCTCCGCTCAAAAAAGGTGTTTCTCGCAGAATGCGAATTTGGGATAAGGTGGCAGCCGATAGAGTTGATTATTTTATCGCCAACTCAAATTATATAGCGCAACGAATTAAAAAATATTATGACAGAGATTCAATAGTTGTTTATCCTCCAGTTAACGTAAATCGTTTTAAGGTGGCAGTTAAAAAAGAGATTGGCGATTACTTTCTTTTTGTCTCAAGATTGGTGGCATATAAGAAATGCGATATTATCATAGAAGCTTTTAATGATTTAGGCTTGCCTCTAAAAATTATTGGCCAAGGATCGGAGAAAAAACGTCTTACAAAGTTGGCAAAATCAAATATCGAATTTTTAGGGCATCTATCAGACGAGGACATTGCAAATTATTATGCCAAAACTAAAGCTTTTGTTTTTGCAGCCGAAGAAGATTTTGGTATTGTCCCGGTTGAGGCAATGGCAGCTGGACGGCCTGTAATTGCTTTTAATGGTGGGGGAGTGCGTGAAACAGTCATTGATAAAAAAACAGGTATTCTTTTTGACGAACAAACACCACAATGCATTGTAGATGCAGTTAAAAAATTTAATCCAAATGATTTTGATCCAATGGTGATTCGAAGGCAAGCTGAGAAATTTAGTAATGAGAGATTCAAAAAAGAGTTTAAAAATGCGATAGATGATATATTAAAGAAAGAGGGTAAAAAGTAGGTTGTTCAGGAGGTGGGTTGGGTTTTGTTGATGGCATTCGACCAAAAAAACGAAAAGAAGATTCTGGAAGGGAACCGATTTTTTCGGAGTTAATTACTAATTCAGATCTTGAAGATAAGCATGAAGAGAGACTACTAAGACTTGGTGATAAGATTCACCAAGAAGTTTTTCGTATTCCAAACAAAAGAGAAATAATTTTTTCTTCTCGAAAAAAAGTAGGTAATTTTTTTCAAAACTCTCACTTTCCAAAATTTTCAGTAAAGAGCACATTTGTTTTGCTGATGATTGGAATGCTAACTCTTATTTCTTTAGCCAAAATTCAATCAGTAAAGGCTCAAACAAATCAATTGTCAGAAGAAGCACAGTCTCATTTGGAAAAAGCTTTCTTTGAAATAGAGGCAGGAGATTTAGCTAAATCCTTGGACGAGGCCAACCTAGCTAAAGATAAAATCGAAGAAATGAAAATGCTAGCCCAAGCGTATGGTCAGGATATTCAATATTTTCGTTTGACTCCTTTTAAAAACTCTAAACTTTCGGCGGATGAGCGTCTTTTGGATGCCTCATACAATATAATAAACACAATGACCAGTTTTAATAAGACGATTGCACAATCAACTGGTAGTGAAGAAGGTTTTTTAAATAAAAGTTCAAATTATATTCTTAATTTAGAAAAGACCGGTCAGGAAATCAGCGGGGTTCTAGATGAGAGCCACAAGAAGCTATTGCAGTCAAAGAGCGACTTGGAGAAAATTTGTGATTCGCTTGACTCGAGTAAACAGGAAAATGTTGATAAAGCACTTGCTGTAATAGACAAAAGTCTCAATTCTATTAGTTTTTTTGGAACATTAGTTAGTCGAGATTTACCCTGGCTTTCTGGCGCAGATGGCACAGATAAGAAGCTCTTAATATTATTTCAAAATAATGCCGAACTTCGTGGAGGAAGCGGTGGTTCACTTGGTTCTTTTGGCACAGCTCACTTCTCTGAAGGAAAACTAAAAAACATTGATTTTGGTAAAAATATATATAAACTTGATAAGCCTTTTGCAGCTTCAACTCACATTGAGCCTCCAGAGATTATCAAATTTCTAAATCCAAACTGGGTTATGAAAGACTCCGGATGGGCCGTAGATGGACCAGAATCAAGCAAAACGATTTTAGATTTTTATAAAAAGGAAACGGGCGAAACTATTGATGGTATAACTATGATAGACACCACAGCAATTGTTTCGCTTTTAAAAGTGATTGGCCCAATAGATATGACAAAGTATGATAAAAGTATAACTGCCGAAAACTTTAGACCAGAATTAGAAAATGAAGTTCATGAATCATATTTCGACAAGCCAGAAAATTTAATTGAAAATGAACCAAAAAGAATCATTAGTGATATGATGCCCATTTTTATTGAAAAAGTTCTTTCTGGTTTGAGCGACACCAATTCAGCAAAAATTCTTGCCTCGTTGTCTAATTCCTTATCTCAGAAAGATATAACTTTTTATTTTACAAAAGAAGATTTTCAGCAGAATATTGAAAAGTTAAACTATTCTGGTTCTGTTTTACCCTCCATTGGAGACTATCTATATATTAACAATTCAAATATTGCTGGGCAAAAAAGCAGTTTAAGCGTTGAAGAAACAGTAAAACTAACTGTTGATATTTCAGCAAACGGAAAGATAACAGATAGTATAAACCTACAACGCAATCATAAGGGCAAGGACGAACTTCCAGATGGCATTAATAGAAACTTTGTTCGTCTGCTTCTACCGGAAAATTCAAGTATTTTATCATTCACTCCGGTGACTGGTAGTTTTGAACAAATGGGGGATCAGGGTTACAAAAATAATTCTCCTTACTGGAATGGAACTGAAGCAGGAAAATCTGTCCTCAACTTTTGGATGACGACTAATCCCGGTCAAAAAAGTGAACTCAATTTATCATATGAACCAAACTATAAAGTAGATACATCCAAAGATTTTACATATAATCTGGCTGTTCAAAAACAACCGGGCGCTAACCCCGATAATTTAAATGTTACAATTAAATTCCCAGAAGGTTTTACGCCAGCAAATGTAAAAAATTATGATTCTAGAAAACATGAAATTAATTTAACTTTTTATCTAGATCAAGACAAAACCTACAAAATCCAGTTTAAGAAAGACTGAATATTCGTTTTTGCTATTACTCAAGTCTTGTCTTGAATTGGTCCGCATGATACAATGAGTGGGCATAAGGCAAGTGGAGGGGCTATTCACTGATTTTTTATTGATGGAGAAAAATATGGTAGGGAAAGAAGAAAAGATCGTGTCATCGAACGAATATGATGCTTCAAAAATTACAGTTCTAGAGGGATTAGCGCCGGTTAGAAAAAGACCTGGCATGTACATTGGAGGAACTGGAGTAGATGGACTTCATCACTTAATTTGGGAAGTCATTGATAACTCAATAGATGAGGCAATGGCTGGTTTTTGTAATAAAATTTTAATTACGTTGCATAAGGACGGTTCAGTCTCTGTTGATGATAATGGTCGCGGAATTCCTGTTGATGTTGTAAAAGCGACTGGTAAGTCTGCTCTTGAAACTGTTCTAACTGTTTTGCATGCTGGTGGTAAGTTTGGTGATGGTGGATACAAAGTTTCAGGTGGTCTTCATGGTGTTGGTGTTTCTGTTGTAAACGCATTGAGTACCTGGGTAAAGGCTGAGGTAAGAAAAAGCGGGAAATTATATTTTCAACAGTACGATAGAGGTGTAGCCAAGGAAGATATTAAAATTATTGGCGAGGCAGATTCAACTGGTACTAAAATTACTTTTTTACCCGATCCGGAAATTTTTAGTGATACTACTTTTTCGTATGCAACAATTTTAAATCATTGTCGCCAACAGACCTACTTAACTAAAGGCGTGATGATTACAATTAATGATGAGAGAGATGAAGGTGGTGTATCTAAAACTGAAACCGACACTGTTTTAACTAAAGAATCAGAACCCAATATCGAAACCGATACTGAAGAAGACAGTGACCATACTGGACGTGGTTCTTTGAGTGAAGAGGAAAAGGAATCCGCAAAAGAAAAGATTGGACATCAATCATACTCATTCTATTTTGAAGGTGGAATTTCCTCATATGTTCGCCATATAAACAAAAACCGCGAAGCCCTAATTGACCCACCAATGTATGTGGAGCGTGAGTTAAATTCGGTTGTGGTGGAACTTTCACTTGCTTACACGAACGATTTTAAAGAGCACACTTACACTTTTGCCAATAATATCAACACGGCTGAAGGCGGGACGCATCTAACAGGTTTTAAGACTGCATTAACACGTGCCATCAATGATTATGCCAAAAAACATTCTATTGTTGAAAAGGGCACAACCCTAACGGGTGAAGACGTTCGAGAAGGTCTAACCTGTATACTTTCGATAAAATTGGCAGAACCACAGTTTGAAGGCCAGACAAAAGCTAAACTTGGTAACACAGAAGTTCGTTCCATTGTTGAAACAGTCACAGCTTCAGCTTTGGGTGAATATATGGAAGAACATCCAAATGAAGCAAAAAAAATCATTGAAAAGTGTTCTTTATCTGCTAGAGCTCGTATGGCCGCCCGCGCCGCCCGAGATACTATTATAAGGAAAGGCGCACTCGAAGGAATGACATTACCTGGTAAGTTAGCAGATTGTTCTTCTCGCGACTCAAGTAAAACTGAAATTCATATAGTAGAGGGAGACTCAGCTGGTGGTTCAGCCAAGCAGGGACGAGATAGAAGTTTTCAGGCCATTTTACCACTTCGAGGAAAAATTTTAAATGTAGAACGAGCCAGACTTGATCGAATGCTTACATCAGACGAAATAAAAGCGTTAATTGTTGCACTTGGTATCGGCATTGGCGAAGAAATTAATTATGCAAAATTACGTTATGATCGCATTATTATTATGACAGATGCAGATGTAGATGGTGCCCACATTCGCACTTTGCTTTTGACTTTCTTTTTCCGTAATTTTCCAGAGTTAATTGAAAAAGGTCATGTTTATATTGCTCAGCCACCTCTTTTCTCTGTGGCAAAGGGCAAAGAAAAGCTTTGGGTCTACTCCGATAAAGAGCGTGATGAGGCCGTTGTTAAACTAAAGAAGGGCAACGAAGAAGCTGGTGGAATTATGATACAACGATTTAAAGGTTTGGGTGAAATGAACCCTACACAGCTTTGGGATACTACAATGAATCCAGAAAACAGAATTCTGCTGCAGGTTAATGTGGGTGACGCGGAAAGAGCAGACGAGATCTTTTCAATGCTAATGGGCGATCAGGTTGCCCCTCGAAAGAAGTTTATTCAAACTAGAGCAAAATCAGTTAAGAATTTGGATACTTAATTATGAATGAAGATAATTTGGAAAAAGATATGGAAGAAGAAAGCAACGATCAGCCAGAAATGGTTGATGGTCTTGATGTGGATGCTGAGGAATCAACAGAAGACATTGAAGAGACATCTCAGGAATCAGGATCTGATTCCGACAATGACAATGATCATGCGGATGAGCTAGCGAGTGATCCAATTGTGGTTGAAGAAACATTTGTGCAGGATGTTGGGCATTTGCATTCACGAGACCTTCGTCTTGAAATGGAAACCTCCTATCTTGATTATGCAATGAGCGTTATTGTTTCTCGTGCCCTTCCTGATGTTAGAGATGGCCTGAAACCAGTTCATCGTCGAGTTCTTTATGCAATGTATTCAACTGGACTTCACCATAATGTTAAATATCGTAAATCTGCCAAAGTTGTCGGTGAAGTTATTGGTAATTTTCATCCTCATGGTGACGTAGCCGCTTACGATACTTTGGTGAGAATGGCTCAAGATTTCTCGATGCGTTATCCAATGGTAGATGGTCAGGGTAATTTTGGCTCAATGGATGGGGATTCTGCTGCTGCTATGCGGTACACAGAATGTCGAATGTCTTCTATTGCTGGAGAAATGCTCCAAGATATTGATAAAGATACAGTTGATTGGCAGGACAACTATGATGGTACAACACAGGAGCCTAAGGTTTTGCCTGCTCGTGTCCCCCAGCTTCTCTTAAATGGCACAATGGGTATTGCAGTTGGAATGGCTACCAATATTCCACCTCACAATCTTGGCGAACTTTGTCATGGTGTTATGGCCCTTATTGATAATCCAGAAGCAACAGTAGATGATTTGATGGAATTTGTAAAAGGACCAGATTTCCCAACTGGCGGCAATATTTACAATACTGAAGATATAAAACTTGCTTACGCTACAGGTAAAGGCAAGATTATGATGCGGGCAAAGGCCGAAATTGAGGAAACAAAAAGAGGATATCGCATCATAATATCAGAAATTCCATATCAGGTGAACAAAGCCACCATGATTGAAAAGATTGCTGATCTGGTCAAAAATAAAAAGATTGATGGTATTTCAGATCTTCGCGATGAATCTGACAGGAAAGGCGTTAGAGTAGTAATAGAATTGAAATCAAGTTCGTATCCAAAGAAAGTTTTGAATCGTCTTTTTGAACTGACTCCAATGCAGACTGCTTTTCATGTTAATATGCTTGCTTTGACACCAGAACTTGAACCAAGAGTAATGACCCTAAGGGATGTTTTGCTTCACTATATAGATCACAGAAAGATTGTAATAGCTAGAAGAAGTGAGTTTGAATTAAAAAAAGCTAAAGACAGAGCACATATTTTAGAGGGGCTAAGAATTGCTCTTGATCAAATTGATAAAATCATAAATACAATTCGCGCTTCAGCAAATAAGGAAGAGGCAAAAAAAAATTTAATGTCTGGTTTTTCATTATCAGACAAACAGACAGATGCAATTTTAGAGATGCGTCTTTCGGCATTGGCTGCACTTGAGCGAAAAAAAATTGAAGACGAATACAACGAGATGCTAAAGAGAATAGCGTTTTTGGAAGATATTTTAGCTCATCCTGAAAAGATTTTGGGGCTAATTAAAAAAGATTTAAATGAAGTTGTCGATAAATTTGGTGATGAAAGAAGAACAACTATTATCCCACATGCTTTAGGTGATTTTTCAGCCGAAGATCTAATTCCAAATCAGTCTGTAATAGTAGCTCTTTCTCGTGGTAATTACATTAAGAGACAGGAAGTTGACACTTATAGAAAACAAACGCGAGGTGGCATTGGAGTGGTTGGAATGACAACAAAAGAGGAAGACATTGTTGATCATTTGGTTTGTGCTAACACGCATGATGACATTTTCTTATTTACAAATAAGGGCAGGGTTTTTAAGAGTAAAGTATATGAACTGCCAGTTTCTGGTCGTCAATCTAAGGGAACACCGGTAATAAATATTGTTCAGATCGCTTCTTCGGAAAAAGTAACTGCGCTTTTAACTGTAGCCAAAAATGACAATGGTGATAAATACTTTGTTATGGGTACAAAAGATGGTCAGATTAAAAAGACAGAAATTGAAAAGTATGAAAATATAAGAAAAACTGGAATTATTGCCATGGGGCTCAAGGGAACAGATGAATTAAAGTGGGTAAAAACTTCAGTTGGAGATGATGTAATTGTTGAGGTCTCTCAAAAAGGTCAAGCAATTTGCTATCCAGAAACAGATGTTCGTCCAATGGGCCGAAGCGCTAGCGGTGTAACTGGAATGAGGATGAAAAGTGGCGACCAAGTAATGGCAATGGAAGTGATTCCAAAGAGCTTGGCAGGATTTGAATCAAATAGTCGGGGTGCAGACATGCTAGTCGTTCTTGAAAATGGTTTTGGCAAACGAACAATGCTTAAGAATTTCCATCTACAAAAACGGGGCGGAATGGGCATTAAAGCAGCTAATTGCACACCCAAAACCGGTAATTTAATTGGTATTCATGTCACCTATAATGACCTGGGAGACGTTATTCTTGCTTCAGAAAAAGGCCAATTTATCAGAATGGAATTAAATAAAATCAAACGGCTTGGACGAGATACACAGGGTGTAACTTTAATGCGTCTTAAAGACAACGATAAGGTTTCATCTGTTGCAATCATAATGCCAGATGAAAATAAATCAGAAAATAAAGAAATTCCAAAGGATCAACCTAAAGAGATTAAGACCAAAAAAGAAGATTCTGATGTAAAAAGCAAACTCAAAAATAGGCCACCTTTAGAGCCAATAAAAGTACATTTTTATGAAAAAGAAGGAGATGAGGATTCGAAAGATATAGAAAATGAGAAGCAAGGTGAGAAATTTCATATTAAATCATACAAACATGAAACAGGCGTAGAAGATACTTCTCAAGAAGAAACCAAAGACGATACCCCCAAAAATCCTCCAATTCAAAAAGACACAGTTAATTATTGGGGCGGGAACAAACATAAGTAGCTCTCAAATTGCTTTTTAACAAATTTTATTGTATTATTTTAGCATGCCTAGAAACCCAAAACGAAAACTTAGCAAGAAAGAACAAAAAGCAATCGACAAGAATGTTCTTTTGCCAATAAAACAAACAGCAAAAGAAGAGAAAATAGAAAAGAAAAAAACTGTTTTATTGCCAGAAGTCGTCTCTGTCAAAGATTTTGCTGACAAAACCAATTTGCCAGTTACGAAAATTATTACCGAACTAATGAAAAACGGCGTATTGGCCAACATTAATCAAACCATCGATTTCGATACAGCTGCTATTATTGGAGATGAATTAAATCTTAATATTGAAAAAGAGCAAATTGGCGAAGAAAAATCAGAAATAGAAGTAAAAGAATCTCTTTCTAAAGAAGCAAATCTTAAAACAAGACCACCAATAGTAACAATTTTAGGGCATGTAGATCACGGCAAAACGTCTCTTTTGGATTACATTCGTAAAGCTCATGTTGCTTCAGGCGAATCTGGTGGGATAACTCAACATATTTCAGCTTATCAAATTACACTAGAAAAATTAAAAGCGACAAAAATTAAACATAGAACCATTACTTTTATTGATACGCCTGGCCACGCCGCTTTTTCTGCTATGAGAGAACATGGAGCTGCGATCACAGATATTGCCGTTATTATTGTTGCGGCAAATGACGGTGTCAAACCACAGACAATCGAGGTTATTAAATCGGCACAGGGAAGTAACGTTCCAATAATAATTGCTATTAATAAAGTAGATTTGCCAGAAGCCGATGTAATGAAAACAAAACAACAATTGGCAGAATATGAACTTGTTCCAGAAGAGTGGGGCGGAAAAACAGTTATGGTGGAAGTTTCAGCCAAGACAGGCAAAGGAGTGGACGATTTATTGGAAATGATATTACTTCAGGCCGATATGATGGATTTGAAGGCAGATGAAAGCTCAAAAGCGGTTGGAGTTGTAATTGAATCACAAATGCAAAAAGGCAAAGGTGCTGTTGCAATGGTATTGGTAGAAAACGGAACATTAAATCAAGGTGATGCAGTTGCAATTGGTGCAAGTTTTGGTCGAGCAAGAATTCTGGAAAACTTTAAGGGAGAAAATATTAAATCGGCTCTACCAAGCACTCCAGTCCGAATTGCTGGGCTTAAATCTTCTCCTGAGTTTGGTGACAAACTAGTTGTTTTTGATTCGGAAAAGGAAGCCAAAGAAGCTGCATCAAAAAATTTGACCACATTACCTTCAGTCCAAATGGCAACAGCAAAAAGAATGTCAGAAGACGGAGAAGATAATTCTGAAATTCTAGAATATAGAGTCATTTTAAAAGCAGATGTTAAGGGTTCGCTTGAAGCGATTAAAAAATCTTTATCAGAGATTAGAAGCACCGATATCAATTTAAAGATTATTTCTGAAGGGATTGGAGCTATTTCAGAATCAGATATTACTCTAGCTAAAGCTTCTAGAACAACCGTTATTGGATTTCGAGTAAAGGTGCTTGGGGCGGCTAGAAAAATTGCCGAAACTGAAAATATTAAACTTAAAACTTTTGATATTATTTATGAGCTAATAGATCATATTCGTTTTGAAATGGCTGAGATGTTGCCACCAGAAATTATTGAAGAGGAATTGGCAAGCGGTACGGTCCTTGCTATTTTCCGTGATGATAGAAAAGGTTTTGTTGCTGGCGGTAAAGTTGAATCAGGTGTCATTTCTCTTAATGACAAAATTAAATTTTATCAAAATGAGAATGAAAAATATCGTGCTACGGTACTTTCGTTGAGGAAGGAAAAGGGCGAAGCTAAAGAAGTAAATTCTGGCTCCGAATGTGGTTTCGGTTTGCCTCCTTTCTCCAAAGTCTCTGTTGGCGACAAATGGGTTGCCTTTAAGACAATTGAGAAAAAAAGATCGCTATAAAATTATCAGTTTTCTTTAATAGAATGTCATATTAATCGCATAAACAATTAGATTAATACAGATGTCAATGATTGACTCATAAATTAGTAATAGTGTATTCTTTAATAAACTGATAGATTTATGATTGTGGGGAGGGATTTTGCTTAGACGCCTACAACTTTGGCTTTCTACTTTACCAAAAAAGAAACTAGTTGGTCTTTTTAGTGTCTTCGTCTTTGTTCTAGTATTGGGAGCATACTTCATATATCAAAAATTCTCTGCCGATGAATTTATTGATACCCGTATGAACATATCTGGACGGGTTTTTGATGCCGATGCAAAAACGTCTCTTGCTGGAGTCAAAGTCTCATTCATATCAAGAAATTACGACGGTCTTGGCACAACTCCAGCACCCCTTGAGTATACTTCTGACGCACTGGGTGCTTTTAATGTTACTCTACCAGATGAAGTAACCTATGATCTGGTTCTTTTTGAAAAAGAAGGCTACTTTGATATTGAGGGTACATATGCCTTAGAATCGGCCACTTCGGAGCCAAAAGAAGTAACACTTGCTATTACCATGAAACCAGGTTTTGGCAGGGAAAATGTACATCTGCAGACCATTATGCCAAAATGGAATCTAATATCTTCTCCTCTTGTTCCAGAAGACAGCAATCCAGCAAGCTTTTTTACCTATTACAGCGTAGCTGAAGATAACCTAAATATTAAAAAAAGCCAGCTTAATCTCACCGATAGCAACAAAGATACCGAGCTTTATCGTTGGGAAAACGCCAATCAGGGATTAAAAGTATATGATCAATGGTCTTCTGATGATTTTGGTCCAATAGAAGCCGGTGCCGGATATTGGCTCGAATACAAGGGCGAAACACCCAAAACTATTGTTATGCGAGGTAAACAGGAGAACTCTCTTCCAAACGGCACCTTTAATATTGCTAAAGCAGGTTGGGCGCTGATTGGTCTGCCTACCATAAATCAAATGCGAATGTCCGAGATCGGAATTGAAAAAGATGGCCAGCTAATGACCATTAATGAAGCTTTTGGAAAAGGAGAAGTAGAAGAGATATATTATTGGGATAATGGTAACCAAGGACTTTTAAACTACAACGATTGGTCAGGCGAAGAAGCTCTAGCTGAAGTCGGTTCTGGCTACTGGATAAAGACCAAAAATGATAATACAAAAATCTTTACAGGTCAGACTTTTATTGGTCATATGCAAACACCTAACGGCATCCCACTCCCGGGTGTCAATATCGGCTTTATGGCAGATAGCACCAACACCTACAACCCTAGCCAGCTTGCCACAACTGACGCAAATGGCAACTTTTCAATGACCAATCTTAATCCTGCCTACAAATGGATTACGATACAAAAAAATGGTTATGTAAAAATTGAAGCTACAGTTACTACCAAAGAATCCGCGACGCAATATCTTGGTGGTCTAAACTTTCTTCTAGAGCCAGGTGAGGGAACGAAATATGTTCAAATTGTCCCGCTTAAAAAGGATCAAAAAACTAATTTCGGACTCTCAATCATACCTAGTAGCAGTACCACTCTTAATACAATTGTAAAAGAGGGCGATAATTATGTACAAAAACCACTCCAAGACCAAATCTCTGCCTTCGAGCTTTCAAAAGAAGAATTCATCCCAATGGAAGCAGATAAATTTACTAACTCTGATGGTGATCAACTAACACAGGAATTAACTGGTTCAACCTCAGGATCTATAGATAGTAATACTTATATATTTGGTGGTATCGACAAAGCAACCAATAAGCCGACTGACATGATCTCATACTATGACCCGGTTTCCCAATCAATTAATACACTAAATACGAAGTTGCCAAAACCACTAACCGGAGCAGGAAGCTTTACTCTGCCGGGGGAAAATACAATTATCATCTTTGGCGGAGCTACTACTGACAGTCAAAAATCTGATTCCATTTATGCTTTATCAACCGACAATGACACAATCAACCGAATCGGCTCTACTCCTGCACACGAACGGTACCAAGTTGTTAATGTAGATGGTAATTTAGTTCTAATTGGTGAGGATTCCAATGCCGTTACTGTACATCTTCTAAATCTAAAGTCTCTGACTCAACAGATTAAATCAGGCAACTGTCTTGTTAAAGATGCCACCTGTAGCCTCAACCTGGTCTCGAGCCCCTGGGCCCCAACAACAAAAATCGGTATCGGTTCAACTCCGTATTACAAAAATGGCAAACTATACTTTTTTGGTGGTGTAAAAAATGGTAATCCAGTTAATTCGATTTATGCTGTTCCAACCAACCCAATGCCAACAAATGATTCTTCTCTAAATCAATTGTCCCAAACCCTGCCTTACCCCGTAGCATATTCTTCATCCCTAGCCCTGTCTGACTCAAGTAAACTCTATCTAATGGGTGGAAAATCAGAGAATGGCGATCTAACCGATAAGATAACAGCTATTTCGTTTGCAGATCCCAGCAATATTGGTGTTTCTCAGATTGACCACAAATTGTCCAGACCGTCGGGCGATGTTGCTTTCAGCGCAGATGCTTGGGATAATCTTCATGTCTTTTCCTCTTCAGCCTATACTGAACCAGATATTACCATAAATGAAAACGGAGATATTAATGAAGGTGAAGTTCCAGAGATAAAATACAATCAAGTTATCTCTCCTAACTCTTCACTTAAACCGGGTCAGGTCTATTCTATTACCCCTTCTTCTTCATATGCTTTAGTAATCGTCTCATCTGTTGATTCGCCAGAAAGACCTCTTGATTTTGAGACTGCCAGTTTGCCAACCCAATCTTTTATGGTTTCTAAACCAAACAGTGAATACTTTATTACTTCTTCTTCATTAGGAGAAGAACCCTTAAAACATTACAAGTTTACTTTTGAAGGAGAAGAATACAATCTCAAGCAAGCTGCTGAACAAAATCTCATTAATTCAAAAATCAAGATTGATGATAGAGAAATTGATCTTGCCAGTCTACCAACACAAGACTTAAGCAAAACATATGTCTCACCGGGCAGTGTACTGTCTTTTACCGACAAAGCAGACATGTATGTTACACGTGATTACGACGATTTAGAGCCTGCTTACTCAACAGGTTATATGCTAATTGACGAACTAGTCAAAGGTCTCAAAACAGAAGGTCTAAATGATGTCCAGGTTGACGATATACTCAATTTACTCAATAATTGTACCCCAAGCTTCTTTGATCGTCGTTCCGGTGATGCAGAGAGAGAGGAATGTCTAAATTCATTAGAAGAACCACGTAGTTTTAGGACTGAAGATGTTTTTGCACCGGTAAGTGCAGAGAAGCCAGAGAAAGGTTTAGCGAAGGCAAACCCTTTGGTTAAGGGGGCTGAAGCAATCAGCGTAGGAAAGCTTTGGGACAAGGCAAAAGGGGCAGTGCTTACTACTACCCGAACTGTAAAAGCGGTTTTTGGTCCTGATTACAATGTTGAAAGAGATACAAAACGATTTGTCGAAAAATGGAATGAGCCACACAAAAAAGCCCGAACTGCATATCTGATTAAGGACCTTGGTCATGAGAAAAGACTTTCTATGTGGTACAGCTATTACATTGAAACACAGGAAAACCATTTAAAATTTTATTTTGACAAGCGATTTAAATACAAAAACGCAAGATACAACAATCCCTTTTATTACAAAAGGTTTTGGTTTACTGGAACAACTTTAAGCGGTCGTTATGACAATTTTGATAAGGATCCAGCCAATGCATGGTACACAAGCAAAAAATTAGACTATCTCTATGCCTTTTTCTGGCCAGATCTAAAGAAGAATCGTTATCAAGCAGAGTTTACTCCAGAAGAAAGGAGTCGTTTAGAGATGATAGTTAAAACAATGAAGAAGGAAAAGCTTAACCTTGTGCCGGTCTATGACAATGACGCAATTCGTGACGAAACTGGAGAGCTTGCAATTAACTGGATAATTATGCCGATGGCCTTGAACTTTACTTCTAAGACTGTTATTGGTAGTTTGATCGGGGCTGTCGAATCTAGGCTGACTACACAAACGACTAGAGGGTTAATAAAAGAGCTTGCCACACTTACTAAAATAGAAAAAACCATGCCTAAAGTAGTACAGGCCACAAAAGTAGACCTCGATCTGGCACTTCGTTCTGAGGCAAAGAGGAGTGTTTCGGCAGGAGTTGGAAAATCCTTATTCGAACGTTTCATTTCAGACGAATTTAGACCCCATACGCCAACAATGTCAAGACTGGGAGGTTTGGGTGATGACTTTTTTTGGAAACCAATGAAGATAGGGGAACCCGGAGTGCCTACGGAATATACTGCACTTGAATCTTATTATCAAACATTATTAATAAACAAAAGGGCTGTTGAATGGGGAGAGAAAATGGTGGTTGAAGAGGCTCCCATCTATAAAGCCATAATTTCGACAATGGAAGGCAAAGGGCATGAAAACGATGTTGTTCAATATTCTACTTACGAATTAGCTCATCTTTTAAGAAATACCGGGAAGTTTCATCCGTCACCTGGTAGTGAGAACGTATTGGCAACCTACAATAGCTGTGGAGACAATTTATTTCCGCAAATACGTGTGACTGACCAGTATCTGGATGATTATTTGTTTGAACAAGTTATGACACATGAGGATGCACACTGGCTTCAGGGAGGTTATAGTCTTAGCGATAGAATTATAGATGCTGGTGGTGCCTGTAGTTTTGCTGCAATTGATGAATCTCTCGCAGAGATTGTCAGTCAATTAAATTTTCAAAAAATGCATCCTGACATACCAGTGCCCAGTTATAGTTATCCGGAATCAGTTAATATTATGAAGGCGCTAATAAGAGCATATGAAAGGAAATTAAGGAGGGAGGCCCTCCCGGGTCAGGTGATTACTTATGAAGAGGCAGCTTGGAAATTATTTATTGAAAATAATCTAAAAGGAAATTACTATTTTGATACTATATTTCTTAGGGAAGCAATTAGAACCAGTGCAGGGGCAATGAAGTCTAACTCTTTGTATTCAGAAGCTATACAAAAAACATGTTTAGCCGACTTCGTGGCTACAACCCCGGAAGAAATCAGCAGGTCAAATCAAATGGTACAAGCAAGATTGGCCGAAATTGAATTATTTTTTCCTGAGTAAAGGATTGCTTATGATGAATGATGAATTCTCCATGAACCCGATTGAACAGGCTTTTTCAACTGAAAATAGTCAGGAAATTATGGATTTGTGGAAGCAGAGCACCGAACTTCAAGAGGAGATTATTCCTAATCTTGTTATTATAAATAACATTACAAACAGACAACGTCTCATTGGGTTTTTTAAAGATAGGTTTCCCCAAACATCCGATAAAGAAAAAAACAATATCTTGGTTGCCTTATCAAAAATTTGTTACAGAGATCCTGAACTTCAATCTGATATAATAAAATATATTGGGAGTATGCCAAAAGAGCATCCAGAACTAAATCAAACAGTTATTAACTGCTTAAAAGACATTAGTTCAAGTCTGGTTTATGGTTACGAAACCGAACTTAATAGAGATGGAGAATTTCCAACCAAAATATCTGAAAATTTGAATCAAATATTTTCTTATCTAATACAATTTGCTGATGGTGATTACGGCGATCAAATAAAAATGAATGCGCTACAGGATATTTTTCGTTATAAATTTGTTCATCAGGAGGATCATTTGGTGTCGGTACTTAAAAAACTTATAGAAACTGGTAGTCCGGAGCTTAGCACCTATGCTTTTTCGGAATTAGCGGGAATTGTTGATTCAAGTGACGGTTATTATAAAAAAGCACTTAAAAATGAAATTGAAAAATTGGATCCAAAAAATTGTCCAAAAGATGACCTATTAAGATTAATTATTATTCTTAATCATACTGGTGACTCTAGCCATATACCATTTCTTGAAGATTTAAAAAATAAGTATTTTCTTGGAGACAATGAATGTACTTATTATATTGATCACGCTATAAAAGCTATAAAATTAAGGGGGGCAAATGAAACATAAATTTTTTTCAATTATGATCGGGTTTTTTTTGATAGCCAATATGTTTAATTTTGATTTTGCTTATGCTGTAGAACAACAACCCGTACCAACTCCTGAAATTACAGTTGACCAGTTGGGAGTAACAGATAAAACTGTCGGAACAATTGTACGCTGGACAATACCAGATGATGCTCCTCCTGAATTTTATGGCTTTATCTTAGAAAAGAAAATTCCCAATGGCGATAGGATTGAGATAGTAAACTATTACCCCGATGATTTAAATGATTTTGGTTATTATATGGACGATTATGTTGATCTGGGGAAGACTTACACCTATTACATTCGGGCGTATGTTCGTTCGTCAAATAATCCCGATGAGAGATACCATCGTTCTGACTGGGCAGAAAAAACAATTACTTTAGAGCCGATCAAATTTGCGAATGTGGTAGTTACGACTACGAATACTGAAGCAAAAATTACTTGGGCATCGGACTACGAACTTGACTGTAAAATCGAATATGGTCTTTCAACGGAATATGGTACGTCAAAAGAGGAAAATCAGGTTGACGATAGCAACCATATTGATCATACGGCCGCTCTTAGCAACTTAACCCCTGATACAACGTATCATTATAAAATTGTCGGGAATGAGATCGACGACGAATCATCCATTATTGAATCTGCAGATTTTTCTTTTAAAACGAAAGGCGGTTCGGTAGATATTCTTAATCATACGGGCAGTTGGGTTGGTAATTATAAAGCAGAGGTTTCCTTTGCTTCAAATAAAACTGTCACAGCAGAAGTTATGATTGAAAAAGACGGTGACATTGAATCCAGACAAACTCATAACTTTTCCGCTGGAACAACTTTTTCTCATCAATTTGATGTATACGACCAGACTGAATATAATTATTATGTTTCAATTTCTGAAGAGGGGGAAGACCCTTCAATTGATGGCGCACAGGGAAAATTTACTACCCCACCTGTAGTTATTTCTGATGCGAGAATCATTCAAGACGGACAAAATTATAATGTTTTGTGGAACACGGATATCCCAGCAAGGAGTAAAATTGTCTATAAATGTTCTTTTGAAGAACTAAAGATGGGAGAGAAAATTGACGATAACTTTTCTTTGAATCATTCCATAACAATAAACAAAAGTGATCTCGAAATATTTGAAACCGGAGGAATATATTATGTTACTGTTTACGCTTATGGTAACAGCAATAATGAAAAAGTTGCTTACGCTGGTGAAATCTATTTTATTCCATTGGAAATATCACTTGCTAGCGCTACGCCCATTCTAGTTAATACGGCAACACTTGAATATGATGTTGTTTTTACATGGAGAACATCTCTTTCTGCTACTGGCACAGTTTTATTTTCAGGAACTACTCCAGGAACAGTATCATGTCTAAACTCGGATACGGTCTGTTCAGCGACTGCAAGAAATCTTAAAAGAGGAGCATATCAGTTCACAATTACTGCTACGAGTGAAAATAATGAGACAGAAACCTATGAGGCTGAGTTTCAGATTGGTGACGACCAAAAATATGTAATAGTAACTTTTATCAGCGATGACGGAAATAACACGAATTTTTATTGGCATACTTATCCTGAAAATTTAATAATAGATAGCGCGACATTAAGAGGACGAGCAGAAACGGAAGCTACCAATCCTAGTACGGGCAATCTTCAGCAATATACTGCTTGTCCGATAAGTACAGTTTTCTCCGGTGATGGGCATGGAACCTTGTCTGTGGGCAGTCTCTGTGCTGGTCAGTACAGATTTTGGGGTGAAGCCAAAACAGATGCAACCACCATTCCAATCAGTTTTGCAGGGGAGGAAGCAACTTGCTATAGTTCTGGCGGTTACGGAGGAAGTTGCCCTAATCAGTTTGGTAAAACTTTTAGTTTTGGAGTTGCAGAAAAATCTTATAGCTCACCGGTTTTTAGTGGGTATGAACATAAATTTTCAAGATCACTAGCCTTTCCTTGGCAGTGGTCTGAATCATGGGAAAGTATGATTTCAGTATTTAGATATAGTAGCATTAATAATTATAGTTATGCCATACTTAGGCCCGCAATAAGTATTTTTTCAGCAACTGTTCCCGTTGGATCGCCTCCAACAGATACGGTTATATTTGATCAGCTGTATAATCAAATTCAATATGATGACACAATACCTTCATATAGTAGAATGCTTCATTCCGGCGAAACGGTATATGGACCACCTTATCCAAATTGTCCCGGCTCAGTTCAGTCCGTATATTCTTGGCCGTCCGGGTCGCAAAATCTATGTTCTTTTACTTGGCCGTAATAAGAGGAAAGTATAATGAAAAAATCAATTAAAACTTTCGGAATTATTTTTATTGCAATTGTATTATTGGGAACCATATTGTTTTTCTTAAACAGATTAAACGAGTCACGTCTTCAGAAAGCAAGCAAAGCCGTTTGGGAGCAATTTTTAACCAAAACAGGGCAAGAAAAACATTCGTTTGGTTGCAATGTTAATGTTATTGCAAAAGAAAAAGGTAAGGAAAAATATACACAAAATATTAATACCGGTTATCAAGAAGACTCAAAGCTAAAAGGCACATATCAATTCAAAAACGATAAACTAACAATTGAAAAACAATTTATTACCTTGGGGGACATTACTTATTCAGAAGAGGGAAAAGATAAAAAATGGTTTATTTGGGCTACCAAATCATATCCAGAGTCCAAATACTACACGCCCAAACAAATAGTCGAGGCACTAGACATGTCAAGTATTCGATTTGATAATAGAAAAAAGGGCTTGTTTTTTTATCATGGGTATTTAAAAACTCCAATTGAAAATGATGATTTAGGTATTGCCTCAATAAAAATTGTAGTTGACGGAAAAGATAAATTTATTAAACAGATCGAGCTGGTTGGCAGACAAAATAACATTATAATAACTAAAAAAGTTACATTTTCAGATTATGACAAAGTGTTTGATATTAACAAACCGGACGATAAAGATATTGTTAAATAATTTTAATAGTCGTGTATAAAAAATGAGCAAAAGGACAATTGTAAAACACAAAAAGTCTTACTATGCCGAAAGAGATGCCAAGGGTCGGTTTGTTAGCTTTTCAAACATTGGCAAATCTATTGCCGAAGATTCTCGGACTAAGGCTAAGAAAAAGGTCAAACCTGGTCATGGTCATGAAGGAGATTTGAAGAAATAAAATAATGATTTATGAAGACAAAATCATTTTGCAAATTTTAGCGTTGTAGAGTAATATGTAAATACCAACAAGGTAGTAAAGAAATATAGTTATGAATTCAAAAATGAAATGGGTATTATTCTTGATAATCTTAATTGCAATTGTAATCTTGTGCTTAAGAATATTTAGTCAGGAAGATGACTGGGTTTGTCAAAGAGGAGAATGGGTAAAACATGGCAATCCTACGGAAGCGATACCAAACCGACAATGCCTCAAATAGCATGACTCATACGAATAGCGAATTTTACTAATAACGAATAACGAATAAATAAGTAGGGGATAAATTGGACGCTCTAAGTGGAAAAGTTCAAGGGATAGCCGAACGCTCTAGTTATTTTTTTAGTGATATAAAAATAAATTTCAATCTTCTCTCAGTTGTTGACGTTTTAATTGTTGCTTTTTTGTTGTATTGTGTCTATATCTTCCTAAAAGAAACAAGGGCGATGCGAATTTTATATGGCCTTTTGCTCATTGTAATATTAATGGCACTAGGAAAATTACTTGATCTGGTGCTACTTAATTGGATACTTCGTAGCTTTGCCACAGCATTAATTGTCGCTATTCCAATTGTGTTTCAACCGGAGCTTCGAACGGCATTAGAGAAACTTGGCAGAACAAAATTTCTTGGAGAACTCGCTTTTTCAAAAGAAGAATATGATAGTTCTCTTGGAAAGATTATCAATGCAGTCTTACTCTTATCGCAGAGAAAAACAGGAGCTCTCATAGTCTTACGCCGTCAGAACGGATTAAGAGATTATATTGAGAATGGTATTAAGATAAATGCCACAATTTCTACAGAAATGTTACTATCTATATTCTATCCCAAATCACCGCTTCATGACGGTGCAGCAATTATTGAAAATAATAAAATAGTTTCGGCCTCTTCAACTCTACCAGTTTCACAGCAAACACTAAGTCAAAACTTAGGCACAAGGCACAAGGCCGGGCTTGGGATAACTGAGGATTCTGATGCGATTTCAATTATTGTTTCTGAAGAAACAGGCGGTATTTCCGTTGCCGTTGGGGGTAAATTAGAAACAAAGATCTCTGAAGAGAGGTTAAAGAATAGATTAACAGCACTGTTACGTCAAAAGTAATTTAAATATATTAGTGTATGCTTAAAAAATTACTAAAAAATCCCGGTATTAAAGTATTCTGTCTACTTGTGGCGGCTGTTTTATGGTTATATGTTGTGGCTGGTCAGAATACAGTAGGCAAATATCCTGGCTCAATCAAGATAAAAGCGATTAATGTTCCTTCCGGTTATGAGGCAATTTACGATATTAAAAGCGTTGATATAAAAATATTAGCTGAACCGAGCATTTGGAAGAAGCTCTCTGTTGATTCGTTTTCTGCCTATGTAGATCTTTCTGGTCGAACTGGGGGCACCTATGAAATTCCAGTTACAGTTAATTGCTCAGTAGTGGGCGTATCAATAGTACAAAAAGATCCAGATCAAATTATTGTAAGGTTAGAAGAACTTATTACCAAGGAAGTTGATATTCAACCGAAAATTGAAGGTTCGGCTGGAGAAGGATTGATTGCGGGGTCTGTTGCCTTAGAACCTAGCAGAACAACTATTCGTGGCCCAAGAAGCATTATCAATAGTATCTCTGAGGCAAACGCAGTAATTAAGTTAAATGGCGAGAAAGATTCTTTTGAGCGCGTAACCACCATATCTGCATTTAATGAGAATGGAATATTAATAAAAATTATTGAGTTCGTACCTTCCGAAACAAAAGCAAAGGTATCAATTGTAAAGGGCTCCAATAACAAAACGGTGGGTATTAAGGTTGTGACGAGTGGCCAACCTAAAGCGGGCTTTTACGTTTCAAATATATCTGTTACTCCAAACACAGTTGATATTGTTGGTCAATCGAGTGTACTTTCTTCTACTACATACATTGAAACTTCAATTATTGACATTAATCAGATGGAGAGCAACCTTGATAAAGAAGTTATCTTAAATGTAAAAAACGGCATAGCTCTTCAAACCGGATCTCCTACAAAAGTAAGGGTAAAAATTGTTCTAAGTAAGGCAAATGTTTCTAGGGAGATGACAGCAACAATTAATCCTCAAAATTTACCTGCTGGCTATAGTATTACTGGATATAGTACGACTCAAGTTAAAGTGGTTTGTTTTGGTCCTAGCGACATCATCTCTGACCTAAGAGATACCGATGTAGTATTAAATTTAAATTTTAGTGGTAAAAATATTACTGAAAATAATACTACGATTAATTTTGATCTCGCTTCGACTAGCTTTAGTGTCCCAGAAAAGGTAAATGTTGGCACGTTTTTACCCTCTTCTCTCTCAGTTAATCTATCTAAATAATTATTATAGAGGCAGATAATTTTATAAAATCCCTTTTTGTATTGACATGGTAAAAGCTACCCTGTAACATATCTAATTGTGGCGCGATAAGGCATCACAAATTATTATGGCATTATTTGACGAAATTGAACCTCCGTCGTCTCAAAATAGTGAGACGCACGAGAAAATAAAAAAATTATCCTCTAAAAAAAACAAATACCATTTTTACATAAATAGTAAATTATTCTCAGCTTTTGAGACATGGAATAAATTCGCAGAAACACTGAATAATTTTTTTGTTGGACTCAAATTTGTTTTATCAAGCGGGAAATTCCTCCCCCACATTATTTTGCTTTTAATGGGAGCGATTGTTGGTGTAACGAATATTACTCAAAAAAATGCAGCCAAGGCTTATTTTGAAGAAATTGTTACTGTTAATCCTAATATTAGCTTTGCTGTAAATGAAAGCGTCGCACAATATACTCCGATTATTAAAAATAGCCAAAATATGCTTCGATCTTCATTGCTTGCCTCAAATATGTCAGATGGCTTTGTTGCCACTAATGCAACCGTTGCAACCGAACAAACTGCTACAGAAGAGCCAGCTGTTTTGGCTTCAAATGATCAGCAATCAGTTGACTATATTGTTCAAAACGGTGACACTTTAAGTGGTTTAGCCATGAAATATGATGTAAAAGTTGCCTATTTGAAATATGTTAATAATCTCGATAATGAGAATTTGATTAAACCTGGTGTGAAACTAAAGATTCCATCAAAAGACTATTCTGTTTCATCTGCAGCAATTGCCAAAAAAGAAAAAGAGAGAAAGGCAAAGCTTGCCGCCGCTAATAGGAACACGACTACCAGAAGCGGAAGTACAATTACCGGGAGGGCTTCTTCTGTTAATCGAACTCCCGGTGCAAAAATTAATGGTTACCCCTACGGATGGTGCACATATTATGTTGCTACTCGAAGGTATGTCCCTTCAAGCTGGGGAAATGCCAGAAGTTGGCTCTCTTCTGCCAAAAGGGCGGGTTATGCCACTGGTAGCGAACCTGCTGCAGGTGCGATTGTAGTTACCTCTGAATCCGGCTGGGGCCATGTTGCCTATGTTGAAAGTGTAAATGGCGGAACTATTACGATCTCTGAAATGAACTACGAAGGTTGGGGAGTTACTTCTAGAAGAACAATTTCAGCTAATGGAGGAGTTGTTCGTGGTTATGTTTATTAAGTAAATACCTTTCTTATTGCTATGTTAAAAATTGTTAAATGTATTATTGCCTAGCAATTTTTTTGTAAAACTATTGTATAATAAAATTAATTAACAAAGGAGCTATTAATGGAAGATAAATTTCGCAAATTGCGTACAATGAACATCTGGGCCATGTTCTTGCATTTGATCTCAGGTATTTTGATGGTCGTGCTGTCAACCAACTTAAAAGTGCCTGTCACGGCCTCGTTCTTAAAATTTGATGCTTTGACTCAAACTCTTGTGCCAGAATTAAGTACACTGTTTTCAATTAAGCTCGGTTTACTTGTTTCATCATTTCTTTTTATGTCAGCAATTGCTCATTTTATGATCGCTTTTCCATTTAACAAATTTTATAACAACAATCTTAAAAGTCACATCAACATTGCTCGTTGGATAGAATATGCATTTTCTTCATCGGTAATGATAGCGGTAATATCATTATTGGTGGGGATTAGTGATATTGCAACTTTAATAGTTATCATGTTCTTAAACGCAATGATGATTTTGTTTGGCTGGATGATGGAGCTTCACAACCAAACTACAGAGAAAACTAACTGGACATCCTTTATTTTTGGTTGTTTTGCTGGAATTGGCCCATGGATAGCCATTGCTATCTATCTTGCTAGCCCAGGGAGTACTTCGAATCCTCCGACTTTTGTTTATTGGATCTTCTTTTCGATTTTTATCTTTTTCAATATTTTTGCCATCAATCAGGTTCTCCAATACAAAAAAGTCGGCAAGTGGAAGGATTACCTATATGGAGAGAGAGTATACATCATATTATCTCTTGTAGCCAAATCACTTCTTGCCTGGCAAGTTTTTGCTGGAACCTTGAGGCCATAACTCTACATAAAAGAAAAAGGGCTCCGGCCAGATCCGGGGCCCACTAATCTTGGTTATACCAGGGGAGTTCTTTGCCGAAGACTCTTTCGCCGTCGGCGATCATACGGGCGCTTTTGCGCCTGATTTTCTCGTGCTCATCGACTCTTTGGCCGACCCACACGATCGAACCCTCAAGAAGCTCTCCTAGCAGGTTATTCTGCTTGATAGTGTACTTGGCCATTGGGATAGCCAAGTACGTCCTGACCCTGCTGTTTCTGCAGCAATCCATGGTTGGGACTTCAAACCGAAATACCTGCCCTTTGGTAGTGCGAGCAGTGAACTGCTCCCACGTACCCGTAACGCTTCCTTTTCGCGGAGCAGACATGCTCCTCACTCCCTTCATTTTTGATACATCAACAATATCACAAAAATGACAAAAAGTCAATATATAGCCAACTATTTAACAATAATTCGTAAAGTGTTATGATTTTACTAAAGCAATAAAACAAGGATAATTATGGCAAGATATGAAGCAAAAACAGAAGAAAATAAATGCGTTTTCTGTGAGATTATAGCTGGAAGAATCTCAGCAAATATCTATTGGCAAGATGATGAATTTCTGGCATTTTTATCAATTGATCCAAACACAGAGGGCTTCACTTGTGTCGTGCCAAAAAAACATTACAAGTCGGATGTAATGAAAATGTCAGATGACGTTCTAGGACGATTTATCGTTGCAAGTAAAAAAGTCTCAAAAGTTTTAGAAGATTATTTCGCTGATGTTGGCCGAGTAGGAGCGGTTATTGAAGGTCTTGGAATTGATCACGCACACATTAAACTTGTTCCAATGCACGGCACGGAATATTTAAAAAGAGGCGAATGGAAACAAAATTTGAGCGGAAAAGAGTTTTGGTTCCCAAAATATGAAGGCTGGATCTGTTCCGGAGGAGGGCCAAAAGCTGATGTCGAAAGCCTACAAAAACTAGGCGATGGGCTCAAAAAATTCCAGGAAAGTTAACGGCATGCCTGCCGGCGGGAAAGTTCAAAATAGACCGACAAAAAGATTTATTTTAATTCATATTAAATAATTGTTTTGGTAAATTAGTAATAAGAATCATTAACGAAAGGTTTTTATGATTATTGGACTATTTTTAATTATAATGGGCGTGCTTTGGGTTCTCACAAATGCAGGCGTTATCTCGGCCAATATGGAGGATTTTATTTGGCCAATAGTTTTAATTGCTATTGGTGGTCAAATTCTTTTTGACCATTATCGCAAAGGCTCCAAAGTGGCCCCCTTCGGGGCCGGCAAAGATTGTTGCAAACCTAAAGAAGATAAATAGTATATGAAGCCATTTACGCCTCAGATTACAAAAATTAAAGATCGAAAAGTTGTCACTGTTACATCTCTTGGTGATCCTAATACTGTAATGGAGCCGTTCATGAAGGCACTCTATGGTGCCGTCTATTGGGCTAAAATGAAGGTGTACAAACCAAAGGGCATTAAGATGGAGCTTGGCAAGCTTTCGGCTTTCTGGCCAGATGCTCACTTGAAGCCCAAAAGCGAGTGGACAGGCATTTGGGGCGTGCCGGTGCCAGATTATGTGACCGAAAAAGATATTACTCAGAAAGATCCAAAGATTAAAGCTAAAGTCGCAGTCTGGAAGGGTGGAGAGTGTGCTGAAGTTTTATACATCGGCACTTACGCAGACGAAGGCCCAACGATTCAAAAGTTGCATGAATTTATCAAAGAATCGGGTTACAAGATGACTGGTATGCACGAAGAAGAATATCTAACTAAACCCGGCCCAAAAGCCAAAACTATTATTCGGTACTTAATTAAGAAATAAGAAGAAAAAATGCCAAAAACAAAACTAGAGAAATGGGCAATGTGGCTTGGTCTTCTTCCTTTTTTTAGCGGGCCAATTTTAGGGATTTCAGCAGCTCTGGTTGTGCCATTAATTTCTCGAACAACTAGTGAAAAAGTCGCCTCGACGATTGGCTTTAGCCTTGGGATAGGATTGATTGTTCTAACTATTACTGCCTTTGTTTTGAATATTCTCGTCTACCGTACAGGCAATCGTTCTTTGTCAATGTGGATTGGACTGATCCCCTCAATTTTGGCTCTACTTTTTTGGATATTTATGATTGTTGGTGAATTTGCCTTTCCGCACTAAATAATAAATACCACTAGTTATTATCCTCGCGGTATTTATTTAGAGCACCTATATCCAGATATAAAAACCGAACAAAACACGAACTTATCCACAAGCTCGGGCGTCTTGTAGCTTTGTGTATATGTGATATTATAAAACTATGGAAAACAAAGCGATCGATACTCAAAAATTGGATGCACTGATTGATAAAAAAGCTGTTATAGGCGAAATACTCAAATCCCAAGACTTGCTTGGCACTTTTGGCCTTGCTGAATTTTTAGACACAGAAGACATCAAATACTTCGAGTCACTCGATATTTTCAAGGAGGGTGATAGCATTTATATTAATTGCCCCATTACCAAGAAACCACGAATTGTCAAATCTTCTAAAAAAGGCTGTCCGGAAGAAATTATCAGACAACTTTATCTCATAAAATTAATAAAGCATTACGGTTATCCAGTTTCTAGAATCGAAATTGAGCGCCCTGTCACTTTTGGCAGAGAAAAAAGTAAAAGAGACGACATTGTTGTTTATCGAACCGATTCAAAAGAAGAAGAATATATCATTGTCGAAGTCAAAAAACCGGATGTCAAGGAAGGCATAGATCAACTGAAATGTTACGCCAACGCCACCGGAGCGCCTTTGCTTGTGCTAACAGACGGAAAAGTCACAACAGTTCTTCAAAGAACGGATCCAAATATTTTTGAAAGCTTGCCCGATTTACCTCGAGCCGATCAGAAACCGGAGGATCTGAAAAATGAAAAACTTTCGTATTATGATCTCGAATCCCCTCACAATCTACAACAGATTATCAAAGACATCGAAGACACAATATTGGCACACTCTGGAGTAAATAGCTTCGATGAAATTTTCAAACTTATCTATGCCAAGCTCTATGACGAAATATATACTCCCAAAAACGATGATCGCATCTTCAAAGTTACCACAGCTTCCAATCAAGAACATTTAGATAAGATTAAAAATCTGTTTTCAAAAGCCAAGAAACAGTGGGGCGAAGGTGTTTTTGATGAGTTCGAGGAGATAAAAATTCCTGCCAATACAATAGTGCCGGCTATTTCACTATTACAAAAGTACAAGCTCTACAGCGGTGAAAATAATGTCATTGATGACGCTTTTGAATACCTAATTACCTCAGACTCTAAGGGTGATAAGGGGCAATACTTTACTCCGCGCTGGGTTGTTGATATGGCCGTCAAAATGCTTAATCCCAAAACAGAAGAATATATTATCGATACCGCTGCTGGCAGTTGTGGTTTTCCTCTTCACGCCATGAAATATGTCTGGGACAAAGAAATTACAGAGGACAAATATGGTTCAGAATATATTGATATGCGCCGAAGATATGCTCAAGACCATCTTTATGCTATTGATTTTGATCCTCGAGCGGTCAAGGTAGCCAAAGCGGTCATGCTAATTGCTGGAGATGGCAAGACCAATGTGGTAAATGCCAATACACTTGATTCCTCTGTCTGGAGCGAAGAAGTAAAAAGCATTTTAAATAACCGCCTCTTGAGCCTCAAAGACTTTAGTGAGAACGAGGCAAATAAAAAGCAATTCAACTATTTTGCTTTTGACATTTTAATCACCAACCCTCCCTTTGCCGGCGACAACAAAGGGTCGCTTCTTACAAAATACGAACTGGGTAAAAATGCCAGTGGCAAAATTCAAAATTCTGTTTCTCGAGACATTCTTTTTATAGAACGAAATCTCAATTTCCTAAAGCCTGGCGGAAGGATGGCTATTGTGTTGCCACAAGGCATACTCAACAATTCTTCAGCCGAGTACATCAGAAAATATTTTATGAGCAAGGCAAAAGTTTTGGCAATTATTAGCTTGGGGGTTAATACCTTCAAGCCACATACAGGCACCAAAACCTCGGTTATATTCCTGCAAAAATGGGGTGGCGTGGCCGGCGAACCTCAACCAGATTACCCAATTTTTATGGCTGTATCCAAGAAGCCTGGTCGCGACAATTCTGGTCGCAAAGTTTTCAAAAAAGATTCCGAAGGTCAGTATATTGTGTCCAGCGATAATCTTCCGGTGATCGATACCGATCTCGACGACATCGCTGATGCTTTTATCTCATGGGGAAAAGAACAAAAATTTAGTTTTTTATAGATGAATGGTCAAAAATAAATTATAGCGGGGGGCTATGAGCGATAAAGAAAAGTGGGAGAGAATAAAAAAGTTAAATGTCGGAGACAAGATCATTGCTAAAATCGGTGATCACATTATTGGTGTCGACCATCTTGAGATGAGTTATTACGATCGCGATGAAGCAAAGAAAATGGTCTATGCCAAATTTAAAATTCCAAAAAGTCGATACAACCCGAAAGGTCGAGTCGACAATTACTATCTCCCCCTAAACAGGATTGTGCTAAATACATGATAAGTTACTCCATCATAAACAAATCCCAACTCGAATGCGCCTTGCGTCTCGATGCTGAATATTACCAAGAGGAATATCTTAATGTTGAAAAGGCCGTTAAAGACACAGGCAGTTTCAAAGAATGGGGAAGCTTAAATGGCAAATTTGTAACAGGGCCTTTCGGTTCAGAGTTCAATGTCGAGAACTACACAAACAATGGTCAATATCGGTATATTAGAGGGAAAGACGTTAAGTATTTTTTTCCAGAAACCAATGACAATGTGTATATACCAGAGGAAGATTTTAATCGACTTTCCAAGTATGCACTCAAAGAAGGCGATCTATTAATTTCTGTTGTCGGAACCCTCGGCAATACTGTGGTTATCGATAGTTCTATAACTCCTTCAATTTTTAGCTGCAAAAGTACATTATTCCGAAGCAAGGTTAATCCACACTACCTGATTGCTTTTTTAAATTGTAAATTTGGGCGACAACAACTTGAAAGAAGCGCAAGGGGCGCCGTACAAACCGGACTTAATATTGACGATCTAAAATCAATTCTGATATATTTGCCTGACAATGATACACAGTCTGAAATTGCAGATATTATAAAAAATTCGAAGATTGAAATAGAAAATTCTAAGATATACTACAAACATGCTGAAGATCTTCTTTTACAGGAATTGGGGCTCAAGGATGTGGAATTTGAAGACGACTTGTTTTTTATTGAAAACTCGAGTGATGTTGAGAAAGCTGGCCGTCTAGACGCCGAGTACTTCCAACCAAAATATACCGAATTGATAGATAGAATAAAGGCTTCTAACTCTTCCAATCTAGGCAACATTGCGTCGAGGACAAAAGAGTCCTTAGGTTTTAATCAGAACGATCTTTATAAGTATACCGAGATCAGTGATGTTAGCGTTTCTACTGGAGAATGTACATCAACTCTCATGCAAAGTAGCGAATTACCCGCAAATGCAAAGATACAAATTTCAGGCGGGGAGCTAATTATTTCAAAAGTACGTCCAACTCGTGGCGCAATCTCAATCATTCCAGATAATTGGGAAAATAATCACCTATTAAGTGGTGCCTTCTCGGTCTTTAAAGTTGACACACCCATGCGTGAATATCTGCAAGTTGTTTTACGATCAGTTATCGGAAAACTTCAAATGGAGAGACCTACAACTGGTTCATCATATCCAACCATAACAGATAATGATGTGCAGAATATTATAATTCCCATCTTGCCGATGGAAATTCAGAAAAAAATTGCCGACCTCGTTAAGAAATCTCACGAAGCAAGAAAGAAATCAAAAGAACTCCTCGAAGAAGCCAAGAGAAAAGTCGAAGAATTGATTGAAAAAGGGGAATAGAGAGGACAAAATGGAAGTTCCCATAAGTATTATTATCGGGCTAATTATTGGCTTCATGTCAGGCTATTTTATTGGCAAAAAAAGCAGTCCAAAAGCATTTGCAAGCGATGCAGAGAAATTGAAAAGTGAAAACATTGCAAAACTCAAAGAGTATCTGAATAGTGAAAGCGATAACCAGATTAGCAATCAAGATGTTAGAAAGTTACTCGGTGTCTCCGACTCTACTGCTTGTCGATATCTCGACGATTTGGAAAAGGAAAACATTATCAAACAAGTCGGCACCGATGGCCCGAAAGTATTTTATAAAAAACTTTAACCAATCGCCTCAATGGGGTGAGGTGATTGACTATTATGTCTAGGAGTGAAAATGCGCGTGTGGGATATTCATCCAAAGCATCTTTGTCGCAAACATTTGCTTGCTGAACACAGAGAGCTTCATGGCTTGTGGAATATTTTAACCAAACATGACGCTAAAGGCGGTTATTCGAGGCACCCAGAGACATTGCGCTGGGTTGGCAAAACTCTTGCTTTGTATAATCGTCACGAAAAATTGGTTGAGGAATTTTCTCGACGTGGGTACTCTCATCAAACACCATTGGATGAAAAGCTGGCGCAAGGCTCTAGAAATCAAAATGTATTTATAAATACCATAAGCGAACAAAAAGAAATCCTAAAGCAAAAACTCTGCGACTGCCAGTTGCATTTAGAGTAATTAAGTTTCTGTGTTATAATTAATGTGGAAGCATGTTATAAAAAAGGAGTAAAAATGAGGAAAATGAAAAAAGCTCTAGTAACCATAATTGTTGGATTGATGCTTTTTACGGCAGTACCAGTACGAGCCGCTGACGATCAGTCTGACTCGCCAACATGGTTCACATACACGAAAGAATGGGTTGTATTTAATGTGTTTACTTGGAAATCCGAATCAAAATTAGTCGTTTTGGATCGCTATGCGACTGAAAGAGTGGGAAATATTGAATTTGCCAGTCAAAATGGGGCAGATGAAAATATTCCAGAATTGGCTGACAGATATTTGCGTATTACCGAAAGAGAAAGAAACATGGTTCAAAAGAGGACCATGTCGGAAGATAAGATTAATATGGTAATGGAGCGTGAATTGGAGCGACAAAGAATTTTATCGACTATACGACAGGAAGCAAAATCCGATGATGTTAAAAATAAGATCGCTGATATTCAGGAGATGGCTGTGGAAAACGCTAGACTGATAGCCAAAAAAACAAAGAACGAAGACGAAGTAAAAGATTTTCAGGATAAAATTATTATGTCTTGGCGTGATCCCAAAGGCGAAATTAGTGCAAGCGAAGAAAAAAATACCCGTGTTTATGCTGCTGGAACAAGTGAAAATGGCACGATTGTTGACGGCATAATAATCGACGGCGGTGAAGCAAAAATTGTCAGCCAAAATAATCAGTTAAAAATTGAGTATGCCCCTGGTACTGGACCGTCTTCTGTCACCACTGACGGCGGCGTAAAAATGTGGAAAATCGTTCAAAGCGACGGTACAATTATTGAAAGTTATCAGGCAGCAACCAGAGTAGTAGTCGGCCAAAGCACAGGCGTAGCCAGTAATATTGTAGTTAATACTGTAAGCGGCGGGACTGGGACTTCGGCTAATGTTGTTGTGGGCAATAGTGGCAATGGCGGAGTTACTGTTGTGGGCGGTAAGCAGGTAGTGAATACCACTAATTCGAGCAATTCAACTGGAACCACAAACACAGTTAATACTTCGACTAATTCGGTCAATCAAAATGGTGCAAACAGCGCCACCAATACTCAAACCGTTTCACCATAATTATTTTTTGTGGTTGCTTAATATAACAAGATCAAGGGCAAAATTGTTGAATCCAATATCGAATAAGAATTTTTATGTGGCAATGTCCTAAATGTAAAAGAGAGTTTCAAAAAACAAACCAGATGCACTCTTGTGTTTCGTTTCCACTGGAGAAACATTTTGCTGGCAAAGAAAAGGCCAAAGAACTCTTCGATTATCTAAAAGAACAAATTGAGAAAAATATTGGGTCAGTCAAAATTGAATCTTTGCCCTGTTGTATTCATTTCGTCGGTAAATATTCTTTTGGTGCCTGCTGGGCGCTGAAAAGTGGCATTCGTATCGACTTTTGTCTCAACCGCCCCATCGATATTAAAAGA
Organism: uncultured Candidatus Saccharibacteria bacterium; assembly: GCA_964628585.1. Taxonomy (GTDB): domain Bacteria; phylum Patescibacteriota; class UBA1384; order XYA2-FULL-43-10; family 1-14-0-10-43-13; genus CAZVMH01. The sequence goes on from CAZVMH010000001.1 coordinate 133,822, forward strand.
GAGCACAGAATCAATCAAATCTCTGCTAATCGATATATGTACTATTTTGACCTTTCTGACAAATCCGAAATCGACATCGGACTTTTGGCATGGATTAATGAATCTTATAATTCAAATAAATAACTGCACCGAGCTGAATGAATTTGATAAACAATTCTCACACAAGGAAAAAGATGCGACTAATACTCAGTTGAAATATAAGTTTAGTATGACAAAATATGAAAGATAGAAATGGTTGAGCCAGAAATAAACAAAGATTTAGGCTTTGATAATTATCAATCCAGTGATATAAGGCCGGAAGGTTTTGAACAGGCGAGAGTTATTGCAGAGCACAAGGAGCTTTATCGAGTCAAAACTTTCTCGCACGAGTACTTTGCTAAAGTTACTGGCAAGCAAATATTTTCAGCTGTTTCGAGAGAAGATTTTCCAGCGGTAGGCGATTTTGTCGGTATAGAAATTCTAGACAACGATCAAGCCGTCATCAAAACCGTCTTGCCTCGAAAATCAGTGATCAAAAAAAGACGAGGCAATAGCATCCAGATAATTGCCACCAATGTTGATGTGGCTTTTGTCGTCGAATCGGTTGACCGCGATTACAATATAAATCGTCTCGAGAGGTACTGCGCTCTTTGTTTGCAAGAAAAAATTGAGCCGGTGGTGGTGATAAACAAAATTGATTTGATTTCCGCCGATGAATTGGCACTCAAATTGCAAGAAATTCAGCATAGATTGCCAGAAGTCAGTATTATCTCAACAAGCGTTCCGAATTCAGATGGATTGAATGAATTAAAATTATATATCAAAAAAGGAATAACTTACTGTTTCCTCGGCTCTTCTGGCGTTGGCAAATCATCAATCATCAATAAACTTTTCGGCAAAGAACTGATCAAAACAGAAGAAATCGGCAAAGGCACCGGCCGGGGCAAACATACAACGACTGCAAGAGAGATGTTTTTTTTGCCAAATGGAGGAATATTAATCGACAATCCGGGAATGCGTGAGGTTGGATTGGCTGATTTTGAATCAGGCATCTCGCAGGTTTTTGATGATTTTGTAAGCATCGCAAAGCAATGTAAATTTGCAGATTGTACCCATACAAACGAGCCAGGGTGCGCAGTATTAGAAGCGTTGAATAAGGGTCAACTCGATGAAGATCAATACGATAATTATCTTAAATTAAAAAAAGAAGTCGAACATTTTGAAATGACAGATCAGGAAAAGAGAGAAAAAGATCGCAAATTCGGCAAATTTGTCAAAAATTATTCTAAAAAAATCAAAGAAGAAAAATGAAAACTCAAAATTATGATCTAAAAAATCTTGAGGATAAAAATCCGAAGATCAAATATGGCATGCAGAGCAAAATATTAAAGCTTGCCGAGACAAATCCGCAGGTTTTGTACCAGGATTTTGATTATTTTGAAAAACTCTTGAATGCCTCAAATAGTATCATGATTTGGACCGGGCTTTTGGTGCTCGGGTATCTTTCCAAAGTTGATGTTGATAAAAAGATCGATGCAATTCTGCCAAAAATCATTGCCAAATTAAATACAGGCAAGATGATTACTGCCGGTAATGCCACAAAAGCATTGACCGAAATCTGTCGCAATCGGCCTGATCTGACAGATCGAATTGTCAAAGAGATCGTTCAGATCGATAAATATAAGTATGATACAGAGGAGTGTTCGCATATCGCTATCGGCCACGCCTTGGCAAATTTGAAATTGATTTACGACTCATTGTCGGAGGATAGCAAGAAACTGGCTATCAAATTTGCAAAGAGGAGTCTGAATAATCCTCGTTGTGCCACCGCCAAAAAAGCTTCATATTTATTAAAGAAAGTGGGACAAAAATGAAAACAAAGCTAGATCAGGTCTATAGGTGTAATGTTTGTGGAAACATCATAGAGGTTTTGCACACAGGTGCAGATTCGTTGGTTTGTTGTGGTCACAAAATGGAGCTATTAATCGAGAACTCAGTTGATGCAGCAAAGGAAAAGCATGTACCAGTGATTGAGAAATCGAAAGATATTGTAATCGTTAGAATTGGGGAGGTATCACATCCGATGGAGGAGGAACATTTTATGGAATGGATCGAGATAATTGACGACGGCAAAATTGAAAGACAATATTTAAAACCAGGAGACAAACCTGAAGCTAAGTTCGGAATATCATTAGGCAGTATTATTGCTCGTGCTTATTGCAACTTGCATGGACTGTGGATTACAAAATAGTTAATTAGCAAAATAGGATACAAAATGAAAAGCGAAAAAGATTGTAAGTGCGAAGAGGATTTTGAAAAAAAATTTGAGGAGAAGGCAGAGAAGTGGGCAGAATCGTGCGGGAAGAAAAAAATGGGTGGTGGTGCGGCTGGCGGAGGCTTTTACGGTCTTGGGTTTTTGGGGGCCGCAATTTATTTTATTTCACATGCAGGTACATTCTGGATTGGGGTACTTGGTTTTCTAAAGGCACTTGTTTGGCCAGCATTTTTGGTCTACAAATTGCTTGAGTTTTTGAAAATGTAAATTTAATTAAATAAGAGAAAAAAATAGATAATTTAATGTCAGTTTTAGGTTGGAAATCGTCAATTGGAACCGGTATTTTCTTGGTCTGTCTTGTTGGAAGGGTCTATCTTTTCTCTGGTGCAGAGCATAACAAATAATAAAATAATAAATGAACATAAAAGTATTGACAAATAATTTTGTTGATGGTATGATTCCGGCAACATAACGAAAAGGCAAACTCGTCGAAAGGCGAGGACGCAAATCCCAGGATCCCATACTTTTAATTAAAAAGTGTGGGATAGCCAGGTACCGAAGTATCGGCTACCTGTGCGTATAGTCTGTGCTTCGGCATAGATTTTTTGTTATATGAACATTAATAAATCTCTTTTTGGGCGAAAATGTGTCCAGCAAATCTCAATAGCTGGACATATCACCGCTCGAAAGGAGCAGAAAAATGAGGAAGAACGTATTACTGTTGGGCGTTATTCTGGTTGTCGCTGTCGGTGCAATACTGTATCTTCAGGGACACGGGACTACGCAGGAGGCGCCGTCTGACGAGATTCCGACGGAAGTGGTCGGGGATCAGACTGTCTCGTTTCAATTGACAGTTGGTCAGCCTGGGACCTGGGTGACAGTGACAACGGACATGGGGAAACTATCCCAGTCACCAGATGTTGTGATAGAAGGAAAGAGCATCGGTGAAGTAAAACAGATGCCTGACTCCTCTACGAGCGCAGATACGCCGAAAAAGCGTTCATACAAGGTGAGCGCCGAAGGGCAAATCACTTTCAACTTCACTGGAGACCTGTCCTATATTGGGCAGACCGCCATGATCAGAGTGTCGCGATCGGGCGAAGACTGGCCGCCTTATCCGGTCAAGATACTGGCGCCGTCTTCTCCAGAAGAAGTCGTCAACTCTATCGACAGAATCGAGTTGAAGAACGCTATCACCATTGAAGGACAAGATGGATCGAAGATGCTCAGTCTTCGTTTCGAACTTGTCAATACGGCAGGAGAAACAGTCACTCTTCATGGTAATACAGTGCTGTTTCTTCGCTGTCGCATTGTCAATGCCAATGGAACGGAGACATATCTTCAGGGAGAATATCTCCCGAGCGAAGGTGACAGTGATGACGGCACTTTCGCACATGTAACGGATGTAGAATACTGGATCCCAGATTCTGGAGTACTAGACAACATTCTACTGTTTGGGACATCGGAGACACCGATAACGCTCCAGGTCAGTGTTTCAGATGATGAGCACGAGTACCTTACTCGTACATTTTCGGTCTATGCCGGGATGAAGCTATAGGAGGACAGCATGAGAAGGACAATAATCTATCTCTTCATGCTGGTAATCGTATTGCTAACGGTTCCGGCATCTGCCCAGTATAGACTGGCAGCGATAGTGACTGATGGCGACCCCGATCCTGATGAAGACAACATCTTCGTACGGTTTGAGATCCCGGAGGAAGATTATAACGGGTTCTACAAGCTAGAGGTCAACGTCAAAGGCCCGTGGAAGATCAACATGGGCCATGACTTCTACTCTCCTCAAGACTGTACAGGGAAGGAAGTCCTTGCCAGCCAGTACGGAGATTTGCCGTGGTGGGGAGATGCTCTCGATCCAACATGGCACTACGAGATAAAGTGGAATGGAAGACTCGAGCTGAAGAAACTTCCTTGGGAACAATGTACTCTGAATGCTGTGGCGTATCGGTCATACGATAGGACTAACTGGAGGGTCATAACATCAAAGACCGTTAAGCTACACTCAGGGCACAAACACAGGATTCGTTACACCGGCTCTACTGAGACTGGATGGTATGACGACCCTGCAAGAACGCTATTCCAGACAGGAGTACTTCTTGTTTCCGTCTATAGTTATGCCGAAGTCGGGGCCTCTGTCCTGATAGAGAAGAAGGCTTTTGAGTCTTTTGGCTGTAAGCCGTTGGCGAAAAGGTTGGCGGCCGCTATACAAAAAGAGGCCCTGAAGTTGGCTCCAGGAGTAGCCGGGCACTTCGTGCTTCGTGTCACAGGTGCTTCGCAGTGGAAGTGTAGGACAAAAACCTATGACTACTGCTGTTTTCACTACAATGATCCAGATACTTGGGTGATCAACAACGAAACTGTGCCCCAAGTGTTCGGGTATGAGGCACGGCTCATTGAGCAGCGCTATCTTATCACTGTGGCGAAAGGACAATCCAAACGGAAAGCCACTCTTTGCCAGGGGTTTCTATCCGAGGATGACATTACCGGAAGGAGCTTTTGGAACTCTGGCTGTCTAGAACCGACAGACTACGAGCTGCCGACGATAATGTGGGTAGACATAGCCAAGAACAAGAGGTACATCTGGCGATATTGGCTCAACCACAAAGATCGTTGTGCTCGCTACATTAAACCCTGTGAGTGTAGCGACGAGCCGGCATATACGGAGGGGTTCTAATGATGAAGAAGATCATACTTCTAGTGCTGGCTTATCTCGTTGTCGCGGGGCGATCTTCTGCCTCTGAAGTTTGTCTCCAGGGGAAGGTGGTCACGGCCGTCTTTTCGGACTGCTTCTATGTCGAAGAGACAGACAGATCTTCTGGCATAGCTATCGTCAAGGACACATCTCTCAGCGTAGATGTAAGAGAGGGATATCTCGTTACCCTCTATGGCGGTTGTCAGACTTGGCCGAGTGGAGAGAGATTCCTTCTTGCCAATCGGGTTATTGTCCTAGGCACACAAGAACTTAGCTTCATGAAACTAGGCATGACGAACAAGTTGGTCGGTGGAGGCAGTCTCACTTTCACCGTTGGACCAACAGGAGGTGCCGGGATCAACAACGTTGGCCTTCTTGTCAGTGTCTGGGGTCAAGTCAAAACAGTGGAGGAAGGCTGTTTCTTTATCAGTGACGGCTCTCTTCCTGTCGACCTGAAGATCACATCCGAGGACATGGTTCAATCGGAGGTCGGATCATTCGTGATCGTGACCGGCATATCGTCGCTAGAGGCAACGCTTCAAGGTCCGCAACGTCTAGTCAGAGCAAGATGTCAGGATGACATTGTTGTCTCTAGGTGAAGCAATCATACATTTGGAGCCTATCCTGCAAAATCGGATAGGATTATTATCGAACACGCAGGCCCCGAGATTTCAAAGAGATCTCGGGGCCTTTCTAGTACATTATTTTTAATCAATATGTTTTTAAAGATCTGGAAAAAGTATTTTGTTGACTAGATTTGTAATATCATGAGGAGTAGCAACTGCTTTATCAAAAAACCCATCTGCACCAAAACTGTTTACTTTTTCCTTATAATCGTCTCGGGGAAAGGCAGACAAAACTACAACAGGAGTCGCATTAATCTCAGGTTGTTTTCGGACAATTTCAAGAACTTCAAATCCGTTTTTTTTGGGCAGCATAATATCTAACAGTATAAAATCCGGTTTGTCAGACTGAATTAACTCAAGTGCCATATCGCCATCTGTCGCTAAAATAACATCATAACCCTCTGCAGAGAGACGTTCAACGTACATGCCTGCCAATGCTTTATCGTCTTCAACTACCGCTATTTTTTTACCTTTTTTTGCTGTCATAATATTATCCATTTAATAATTAGCATTCGATTTTATTATATTCGATTATTTTCGAAATCAAAAGGAATAACAGACTCTCGGTTGATACTGGATAAATTAGCCATTTTATGGTATTATCACACCATATGTTTATAGATGAAGCAGAAATTAATGTAACTGCAGGAAATGGCGGAGATGGCTCTGTTTCTTTTCGACGTGAAAAATATGTTCCTATGGGTGGTCCAGATGGTGGTGATGGTGGTGATGGCGGAAATATAATTATTCTAGCCGACAACCATTGTCATGGCTTGGCGCAGTTTAATCGCGAGAAGAATTTTAAAGCCGAAAGTGGTCATAACGGTATGGGGCAAAAGAAAAGCGGTAAGAATGGTGAAGATCTTATTCTAAAAGTTCCAGCTGGTACCCAAATATATGTTGATGGCAAGATGGTCCACGATTTCGTGTCTGAGGGCGACCAGATGATTGTGGCAAAACGCGGTATTGGCGGCTGGGGTAACTCACATTTTGCTACTTCAATAAAACAGGCCCCTCAATGGTCAAAAACTGGTACAAAAGGGGAATCAATAAAGATTCATCTTGAATTAAAACTAATTGCCGATGCCGGCTTGGTTGGTCTGCCAAATAGTGGAAAATCGACTTTTCTTTCAGTCGTTTCAAATGCTAGACCAAAGATTGCCGATTACCCTTTTACCACTCTTGAACCAAATCTGGGTACGATTAAGCTAAAAGATAAAAATATTGTTATCGCCGATATCCCTGGTTTGATCGAAGGCGCATCTGAGGGCAGGGGTTTGGGCGTAAAATTTCTAAAGCATATTGAACGAACAAAAGTTATTCTGCACTTAATTGACGCTACAAGCGAAGATTTTATATCTGATTATAAAAAAATTAGAAATGAACTTCTCCAATTTTCTCCAAAGTTAGCCGACAAAAAAGAAATCTTGGTTTTAACTAAGTCAGATTTGCTTCTAGAGCGGGATTTAAAGAGGCTTTTAACCGCTCTAAAAAGAAAAAAACTTGATCCTATTCCAATTTCATCTGCCACAAATAAAAATGTGGCTTTAGTTATTGTCAGACTATCAGAAATGGTCTAAAAAAATGCTCTACTTGACAACCGCCTTACCAAAAATTACAATTGTAGTGTAAATTATCCGTGAGAAAGGTCCTTGTTTTGTTGACAAGTACTCTTTCTTCTGCTAATGTAATTATTGTAACAATATTAATGCATTAGGTTGTTGATGCGTCTAAATCGCAACTCTTAACTTTTCAAAGTCCATCCCCTTTTTTGCGGGGAATTTTTTGTTTGCCCATTTCAAATAGAAACTTAAACGAAACTTTTTAATATAAAGGGAGAGCTATGCCAACTAAAATTACTACTCCTAAAAGAATTTTTCCTCGAGTGGAAAAAGCTTGGGAGACACTACCTAACTTAGTCGAAATTCAAACTCATTCTTACGAATGGTTCTTCAAAGAAGGCATGCGCGAACTTCTTGATGAAGTTTCTCCAATCGAAGATTTTACTGGCGAGCTCTACAGCCTAAGCTTTGGCGATTACTTTCTTGAGAAACCAAAAGTTGACGAGAAAATGGCTCGTGAGAAGAACTTGACCTATAAAGCCCCTCTTCGAGTAAAAGTTTCTCTGTTAAATAAGAAAACCAAGGAAATCAAAGAAGGCGAAGTTTTTCTTGGTGATTTCCCCTTAATGACGGGTTGTGGCACTTTCATCATCAATGGTGTTGAAAGAGTAGTAGTATCTCAAATTGTCCGCTCCTACGGTGTGCTTTTTACCGCAGAAGAAGTAAACGGACAAAAATATTTTGGCGCAAAGATCATTCCATCACGTGGCGCGTGGCTTGAAATTGAAACAAATTCTAAGGGCGTTATCTCAGTTAAGGTTGACCGAAAACGAAGAATCCCAATTACCACCTTTCTAAGAGCTCTAAATGTTGGTGATGATGAACAGATTAAAAGTTTATTTTCTGATGTAGATGATGGTGAAGATTTCAAGTATATTGACGCAACTCTTGAAAAAGACCCTGCTAAAAACTATGACGAAGGTTTAATTGAAACCTATAAGAGAATCCGACCTGGCGATCTTGCCACTGCAGAATCTGCAAAATCTTTCATTGAAGCAATGTTTTTCAATCAAAAGAGATACGACTTGGGTCGTGTTGGCCGATATAAAATGAATGCTCGTCTTGGAATTGACGTTCCAAATGATCCAGAGCACAGAGCGCTTCGAAAAGAAGATTTGATCGAAATTATTAAAGAAATTATTCGTCTTAACAACACTCCTGGCGCGAACGAAGATGACACCGATAGTTTGAAGAATCGAAGAATTCGAGCCGTGGGCGAATCAATCCAAGGTCGTGTTCGTGTTGGTCTTTTACGCGTGGAGAGAATTGTTAAAGATAGAATGAGTATCTCTGATCCAGCTGAAATTACTCCTGCTTCCCTTGTAAACTCTCGTCCGATTGTGGCTGCTTTGCAGGAATTTTTTGCATCCTCACAGCTTTCACAATTCATGAATCAGACAAACCCACTTTCAGAGCTTGAGCATAAGAGAACTCTTTCTGCTACTGGCCCAGGCGGTTTATCGCGAGAAAGAGCTGGCTTTGAAGTTCGTGACGTTCACACAACTCACTACGGCCGAATTTGTCCAATTGAATCTCCAGAAGGTCCCAATATTGGTTTAGTTTCCTATTTAGCCTCGTATTCTCGCATAAATGACTATGGTTTTCTAGAAACTCCATATCGAAAAGTAAAACCTGAAAATGGAAAAATGAAGGTAACTGACGAAATTATTTATCTAGATGCAAGCCAAGAAGAACGTGCAATTATTGCTCCCGCTTCAGTAGAGCTAGACGAAAAAGATTATATTAAAGGCACAAGAGTAATTGTAAGAGAGTATGGCGAACCAGAAATTGAAGAGGCAAGCAAAGTTGAGTTTATGGACGTTTCTCCACGACAGATTGTTTCAATCGCAACTTCTTTAATTCCATTTGTTGAGCATGATGATGGAGCAAGAGCAATGATGGGATCAAACATGCAACGACAAGCAGTTCCTCTTATTAATCCGGATTCTCCAATAGTTGGTACAGGTATGGAAGCAGATGCTGCTCGTGACTCTGGCCAGATAATTACTGCTTCTCATGCTGGCGAAGTTACTTCTGTAGCTTCTGATGTGATTAAAATTAAATCAAAAGATAATAAGGAAACAGAGTATTTACTTGAAAAATTTGTTCGATCAAACCAGGGCACCTCAATTAACCAACGCCCAATCGTTTCTCTCGGTGATAAAGTTTCTGTCGGGCAGGTTATTGCCGATTCGTCTGCAACTCAGAATGGCGAACTTGCACTTGGCCAGAACCTTCTTGTTTCCTTTATGTCATGGGGTGGGAACAACTTTGAAGACGCTATTATTATTTCTAATCGTCTTGTTAGTGATCATGCTCTTTCTTCAGTTCATATAGAGCAATATTCGATTGAAGTTAGAGATACAAAACTAGGTCCAGAACTACTGACTCGCGATATTCCAAATGTTTCCGAAGAAGCACTATCAAACTTAGATGAAATGGGTATTGTCCGAATTGGTGCCGAAGTTAAATCTGGAGATATTCTGATCGGTAAAATTTCACCAAAGGGTGAAACAGAATTAACTTCTGAAGAAAAATTACTTCGAGCTATCTTTGGTGAAAAAGCAAAAGACGTTAGAGATTCCTCTTTGCGACTACCTCATGGCGAGTATGGAAAAGTTGTAAACGTAACTATCTTTTCTAAAGAGTCTGGCGACGAGCTTCCTTCTGGTGTTTATCAATTAGTAGAAGTTTCAGTTGCACAACTTAGAAAAATCTCGATTGGTGATAAACTTGCTGGACGACATGGTAATAAGGGTGTTATTTCCATTATTCTTCCAGAGGAAGATATGCCCTATCTGCCAGATGGTCGAAGTGTCGACGTTGTTTTAAACCCACTCGGTGTTATTTCCCGAATGAATGTCGGTCAGATATTAGAGACTCATTTGGGCCTAGCCGCACTTTCGGGTGGATATAAAATCGCAACTCCAGCTTTCGAGGGTATCTCAATTGGTGAAATAAAAGATAGATTAAAGAAAGAAAACTTGCCTGAGGACGGTAAGATCCAACTTTTTGATGGCGAAACAGGAGAGGCCTTCAATCGAAAGTCAACCGTTGGTATTATGTATGTCCTTAAGCTTCATCACCTAGTAGATGACAAAATGCACACTCGTTCGGTCGGCCCTTATTCTATGATTACCCAACAGCCACTTGGTGGCAAAGCTCAATTTGGTGGTCAACGTTTTGGCGAGATGGAAGTTTGGGCGCTTGAAGCTTACGGAGCCGCTCATATTTTACAGGAAATGCTTACAATTAAGTCTGACGATGTGGTTGGTAGAAGCAAAACATATGAAGCAATTATTAAGGGCGAAAAAATTCAGAAACCTCTTATTCCTGAAGCGTTTAACGTTATTACCAAGGAATTACAGAGTCTTTGTTTGAAAGTTGATTTAATTGCACCAAAGATTGTTAAAGTTGAAGAAGAATTACCAACTGATGAGAATTTGGACAAAGAAATTTCTGAAATTGAAAAAACTCTAGCTGAGGGTGAAGATGAAAGTGCAATTGATGAGAAATTAACTGAGATTGCGGCCGAACAAACAAGCGAAGATGAAGATATTGTTTCAGAAGAAGTTGAAGAAGTTTAATAATCACTAAAATATTTCACTCCCAAGGAGTCTTATGGCAAATGTATTTGAAGTAAAAGATCAATTAAATGTAGCAGACTTTGAAGCAATCAAACTGTCAGTTGCTTCACCTGAAGACATTCTAAATTGGTCTCATGGCGAAGTTCTAAAACCAGAGACAATCAACTACCGCACACAAAAACCTGAGCGTGACGGTTTGTTTTGCGAAAAAATCTTCGGTCCAACTAAAGACTGGGAATGTTATTGTGGTAAATATCGCAAAATCCGTTATAAAGGCGTTGTTTGTGAAAAATGTGGCGTTGAAGTAACAAGATCCTCTGTTCGTCGAACTCGTCTAGGACATATTGATTTAGCAGTTCCAATTTCTCATATTTGGTATGGAAGAGGTGCTTCCAGTACCATAGCCATGGTCTTAAATATGACTGCTGGTGATCTAGAACGCGTTACTTACTTTGCTAGTTTCGCAATTTTGGAAGTTAATGAAAATCTTCGATCTGGCAGCTTAGAGACTTTAGAAAAGGAATATAAAGAATATCTAGAAGAATTAAAGAAACCTGATAGTAAAATTACTAAAGAGATTACCAAAGAAGAAGTTGAAGCGGCTTATAAAAATGCCAAAACTGAATTAAACAACTTGCGTCCTGGCCAAGTTATCTCCGAACAATTTTACCATGACTTAAATATGAAATACGGTCAGCTTGTTGAAGTTGGTATTGGTGCCGAGGCTGTCTTAAAATTACTAAAACTTACCAATCTTGAAGATCAGATTAAAATTGCAGAAGAAGGTGCCAAAAAACAAGTTGGTTTGGCCCGAGGTAAATTGTTAAAAAGAATTAGAAGTTTAAGTAATATCAAGGCGGCTGGAATTGATCCATCGTGGCTCGTTTTGACTCGACTTCCAGTAATTCCACCAGATTTGAGACCAATGGTTCAACTAGATGGGGGTCGTTTTGCAGCATCTGATTTAAATGATTTGTATCGAAGAATTTTAAATAGAAATAATCGTCTAAAAAGATTAATGTCACAAGGCGCGCCAGAAGTTATCTGCCGAAATGAAAAAAGGATGCTTCAAGAAGCCGTTGACGCGTTAATAGACAACTCGGCCCGAAAAGGGAAAGTTGCTTCATCTGCTGGTGGTAAAAGAAAACTACGATCACTCTCTGATATGCTTCGAGGTAAACAAGGTCGTTTTAGACAAAATCTTCTTGGTAAACGTGTCGATTATTCAGGACGTTCAGTAATTGTGGTTGGTCCAAAATTAAAATTAAATGAATGTGGTCTACCCAAACTGATGGCTTTAGAGTTGTTTAAACCATTTATTATTGGTCGGCTTATTTCAGATGGTTATGTTCACAATGTAAAAAATGCTACCAGACTGATTGATAAAAGCGAACCGTTTGTTTGGGACATTTTAGAAGAAATTATTGCTAATCGCCTGGTTCTCCTAAACCGTGCTCCTACGCTTCATCGTCTTGGTATTCAGGCTTTTAAACCGGTTCTCATTGAGGGTAAAGCTATTCAGATTCATCCTTTAGTTTGCAATGCCTTCAACGCTGACTTCGATGGTGACCAAATGGCTGTCCATGTGCCTCTTTCCGATAAAGCACAGGAAGAAGCCGCTACAATTATGCTTTCCTCAAGAAACCTATTGAAACCTGCATCAGGCGACCCTGTAGTGACTCCATCTTGCGATATTATTCTTGGTTGTTACTATATGACAAAAGTAGAAGAGGGTTCGAAAGGCGAAGGATCACTTTTCTCGACTGAGGCAGAGGCCATTTCTGCTTATGATAGAGACGATATTGACCTTGGTGCAAAAATTAAAGTAAGACTTGATGATGGAAATATTTGTGAAACTTCCGTTGGTCGAGTTTTATTTAACGAAATTGTTCCAAAAGGGATGGAGTATATTAACGAAGTCTTGATCAAAAAATCAATTAGCAAACTTTTAAACACCGTCTATCATGCTTACGGTACCGAAGTGGCAGCAATTTTTGTTGACGATATGAAGGACATCGGTTTCAAGTATGCACAAAAAGCCGGTTATACTTTTGCAATCGATGACATTCAAATTCCAGAAACAAAACCAGAGCTCATGCTAAAAGCTGAAGAAAACTTGTCTATTATCGACAAACAGTATCAACGCGGTTTAATTACCGACGAAGAAAGATATGCCAAAACCATCGAAATGTGGATGGACACTCAGGGCCAAATTGAGAAAGATATGATGGAAAAATTTGGTCGAGATAATGATCTATTTGTTATTATGAGCTCGGGTTCTAGGGGTAATGTGGCTCAGATGGTACAGGTTGCAGGTATGAAAGGATTAGTAGCAGATACGACAGGATCAATTATTGAATTACCAATTAAATCAAACTTCAAAGAAGGTTTATCTGTGTTTGAGTACTTCGTATCAACTCATGGTTCAAGAAAAGGTCGTGCTGATACAGCCTTGCGTACCTCTGAAGCCGGTTACTTAACCAGGCGTTTGGTTGATGTTTCACAAGACATTGTTGTAACGCAATTAGATTGTGGCACTAAAGAGTGTAGAACTATTTCCAAACAGTTCTATATCGATCTAGGTGAGACCTGGGATAAATATATTGTTGGACGAGTATTAGCCAAAAGTGTCGCTGGGATTAAAGAAGGTACAATTGTAATGCATGCCGATGTTGAGAAACTAAATGAAACTGGTATTGAAGAAATCTTTGTTTATTCACTTCTAACTTGTAAATCTAAACGTGGTGTGTGTCAAAAATGTTATGGTTTAGACCTTGCTACTGGCAAACCAGTTGAAGTTGGTTCTACTGTTGGTATTGTAGCTGCCCAAGCTATCGGAGAGCCAGGAACGCAACTCACTATGCGCACCTTCCACACTGGTGGTGCTGCTGGTGATGACATTACATCTGGTCTTCCTCGCGTCGAAGAAATTTTTGAAGCCAGAACACCCAAACGCCCAGCCGTTCTTTCTGAACTTTCTGGTAAGGTTAACATTCGAAAAACAAAAGACGAAGTTCTAATAACTGTCACCGGAAAAGGTGAAAAGATAGAACTTATTGATTTGCCAGATGGATATGAATGGACTATTAAAAATGGAGACGCAATTGTTGCTCGTCAAACCCTGGCTGAAGCCAAAGACAAAAAGCCAATTAGAAGCAAAGCAACTGGAAGAGTTCAAGTTTATGGTAATAAGGCACGTTTGGTTTCAACTGGTATCACTATTCGGGAATATGTTGTTCCAAGAAATGTTACTCTTAAAGTTGCTTCAGACGCCATGGTAGAAAAGGGTCAACCGCTAACCGAGGGTCATTATGACCTAGCTGCAAGCTTAAAGTTAGCTGGACGATCACTAACTGAAAGCTATATTATCAAACAGGTTCAAACAATTTATGAATCTCAGGGCCAAGATATTAATGATAAACACGTTGAGGTGATTGTTAAATTAATGATGTCAAAGGTAAAAATTATTTCTGCAGGAGATTCAAAATTCTTAGCTGGGCAAGTTGTAGCAAGACTTGATATGGAAGAAGAGAATGAAAAACTAGCTAGAACCGGTAAAAAACAGATTGAATATGAAGATGTAATCATGGGAATAACTCGAGTTGCTCTAAAGACAGAAAGCTTTCTTTCGGCGGCCTCTTTCCAGGAAACAACCTCAATTCTTATTGATGCTGCTATATCTGGTAAGATTGATCATCTTCGTGGATTGAAAGAAAATGTAATTATTGGCAAATTAATTCCGGCAGGAACAGGGCTTAGTAAAGAATAGGTATGTCGGATTGACCCTTTGCTTCGGATGTGCTATATTACGAAAGCAACAGAAATAATTCAAAATCCAAAACTCAAAATGCAAAATAATAGTGTTCCAATAAATTGGAACGAACTATAATATCATATTCATAAACTTTGAGATTTGAAATTTAAAATTTGAGATAATTTAAATGCCAACAATTAACCAATTAGTCAAATATGGCCGTGTTGCACCAAGGAAAAAAACAAAGACAACAGCCATAAAAACTACTTTTAACTACCTGGAAAACAAGCCCGTTAGATTAAAAAAAGGCTCTCCTCAAAAACGGGGCGTCTGTGTTAAAGTTGGCACAATGACTCCAAAAAAACCTAACTCAGCATTGCGAAAATTTGCCAGAGTTCGAATGACAAATGGTATGGAAGTAAATGCGTATATTGGTGGAGAAGGTCATACATTGCAAGAACATTCAGTTGTGCTTATACGGGGCGGTCGTGTTAAAGACTTACCAGGTATGCGGTACCATATTGTTCGAGGTAAATTGGATTTAACCGGGGTCAAAAATCGTAAAAAAGCCAGAAGCAAATATGGCGTTAAAAGGGCAACGGAATAATTAAACAAGATAACAGATATCAGCAGAGCAAAGCGTAGACGGAGCGGCTGTAATCTGTCAAACTGTCTAACTGTATACTACGAATATTATGAGTAGAGGAAACGCAAAAATTAAAAAAGCTCCACTAGAGCCAGATTCAAAATTTGACAGTATTTTAGTTTCAAAACTTATCAATTATGTCATGCTAAATGGCAAAAAGACAGTTGCAACTACTATTGTTCACAAAGCTCTTGTTGAATCGGGCGCAAAACTCAAAACAGAACCGCTTGAGGTTTTTGAACAGGTAATGAAAAATGTTGGGCCACTTGTTGAAGTAAAAAGCAAACGAATTGGTGGAGCAAACTACCAGGTTCCAATTGAAGTTAATAAAGACAGAAAAAATACACTTGCTCTTCGCTGGATTGTTGAAGCGGCTAGAAGCGCAAAGGGTCGACCAATGAATGAAAAATTGGCCAATGAATTTATCTCTGCTTTTCATGGTGAAGGTTCAGCAATTAAGAAAAAACAAGATACTCATAGAATGGCTGAAGCAAACAAGGCTTTCGCTCATTTCGCAAGATTCTAATTATTTTTTATGTTCTTCCAAAGAAAAGACCGAGCAAATCGGTCTTTTCTTATGGGTTGATTTCGTGGTATAACAATTGTATGAAAAAGTTAAAACCAGAGCTAATTTCTCCTGCTGGAGACTTAGAAAAACTAAAAACTGCCTTTCTCTACGGTGCCGATGCAGTTTACGCCTCTACCCCTAAATTTTCAATGCGCACTAGAGAAATAGGTTTTACAGAGAAATCTCTCAAAGAAGGTATTGCCTATGCGCATTCGCTCGGTAAAAAAATTTATCTAACACTTAACACTTTTCCTCATTCAAGTGAGATTGAAGCTCTTAAAAAACATGCCAAAAAAACTGTAGCTTTAAAACCTGACGCAATAATTGTGGCTGATCCCGGTACATTGGCATATATAAAAACAATTACCAAAATTCCAATTCATCTCTCGACTCAAGCCAATACTACAAACTATCTGTCAGCAGAATTTTGGCGCAAACAAGGCGTAAAAAGAATAGTCTTGGCTCGAGAGTTGAGCTTGAAAAACATCAAACTGATTTCGAAACACTCAAAGATTGAGATCGAAGCTTTTGTTCATGGTGCAATGTGCATGGCTTATTCTGGACGATGTCAAATTTCAAATTATATGCTTGGCCGCGATCCAAACAAGGGCGTCTGTGCTCAACCCTGCCGTTACAAATATCGATTGTATGAACTAGAAGAAGACTCACGCAAAGGCCAAAAATATCAAATGTACGAAGACGAAGCCGGCTCATATATACTCAATTCTAAAGATTTATGTATGATAGAACATATTCCAGAGTTAATTGATGCCGGAGTGACTTCATTTAAGATTGAAGGACGTCTTAAGGGCATTTATTACGTTGGGGCGGTGACTCGTGCTTATAGACAGGCGATTGACCAATATTTTGAAAATCCTAATCAGTATAAAACAAATAGAACTAAATACAAAAATGAGCTCAAAAAGACTAGTTCTCGTGGCTTTGAAACGGGATTTTACTTTCACAAGGCCAACAAAAATACCAATAACTATATTACACCTCGTGCAAAGAGCAATTGGGACTTGCTTGGAATAGTAAAAGACTATCAAGATGGTGAAATGATTGTGGAGCTAAATAATAGAACTATTGTGGGCTCAAGGATCGAAATAATAACACCAGTCCACATTATCAAATCAAAAATATCAAGAATGGTCTCTAATAAGAAGGAAATCGTAGTCGGTCACTCTGGGACATTGGTTAATATCCCAATTGATAAAGAAGTTGCAATCGGAAGTTTTGTAAGAGCAAAAATTTATATATAAAAATGAAAGGGACCCGACGGCTTGATAACCGTCGGGTCCCGGCGAAATTTGATGTTTGCCCTTAACGGGCTTTCCGACCTCTGTCGGTAGAGGGAACACCAATCCCTCGGTACTTCCGCCTCTCGAGCCACATCCTGTCGGCTAGAAGCTTCCCTCATTTATCTAGAGAGAATTCGGCTACCCGCCGCGGGTTTAGTAGGCACTACGTGGAGGTGATTTTCAGTGCGTTTGGGATGCATCATTTACGGCTTGGCTAACCGTTGATTGCGAACCCAGTCGGAGAATGATTGAGACATTGACGGCCGTCTCGGACCTTAAGTCGCGAAATGCGACCAATCAGATCGAGCGGAGCTATCCCGTCCAGAATTCTCAAAGCAATCTCATGCGCTGGAAGTCGCAAGTGCCAATGTCACTTGCGATCGTACACATCAAGTGCCTCCTACACTAAACGGTACAAGAATATTTATAGTCCTTTCTGTAATATAAATCAATACCCCCCTGTGGATAAATCAATAAAGGTCTTATCAAGTGATAACAAATGTGATAGATTGTATATATAATATTTATTAAAAGATCCTTTGACTCGAATCGGCCCAAAGGGCTCCCTTTCCCAAAGGGAATCCTTCGGCTCGGGACTCAGGATAACTTTGTTAGGAGACATTATGAAAATAAAAGGTTTTATTGAGTTCATTCGAAAACAGGGCGTTGTTGGGCTTGCTATCGGATTTATTTTGGGCGGAGCGGTTTCAAAGGTTGTGACTGCTCTTGTAACCGATATAATAAACCCAGCTATTGGTGTTCTGTTTGGTGCAACTAAGGGTTTGGCCGATGCTTCGGCTACTATTGGTTCCACAGAGATACTTTATGGTGACTTTATTAGCGTTACTATTGATTTCATAATCATTGCTGCAGTAGTTTACTTCGGGTTCAAGCTTTTAAGGTTAGATAAGCTCGATCTGCCCAAAGAATAAAAGCTAACAATATTTGAGATATAAATAGGCCCTTCTGGGCCTATTTTGTGCTTAGCAATTGACATATAGAGCAATGTGTGCTATAATTATAATATAGTATCTCGACAGGAGGTCGGAATGGGAAAGGTGTTTGTAAAGATCGCCATCCTGGCTGCCCTACTTTACTTGGTGGTACTGGCACCAAACGTAAGACAGTCAGAATGGAATCGGTGCCTCAAGCAGGCACCGATACAGGTTTTCATCGTCGAACGCCAGATGGGCGTTGACGATGTCACTCTAGTGCTCGCCGGCTGGAGCGGGCAAACGGAGATACCACGAGATTATCTTCGTTACAAATTCTGGGCCCTCAACGGAGGAAGCCCCAGAGTACTGCATCCAGGGGAAACTGTTCGTTTCCCCAAGTATCAGTAGTCATATCCCGAGCCCTTATTATCGCATCGTGCGGTGGTGAGGGCTCTTTTCTTTATTACATGTGTTTGTTTATAAACAAACTATTCACGATTAGTAGTCAATGAATCTGTTTGACAGCGCAAGAGAAAGTGTGTTATTATTTGACTTAAAGAGGGATTTTTTTGTTTATAATTACACATAAGAAAGAGTAAAAAGCTATGGCTCGGGACTATTCATTAGACAAAGTAAGAAATTTTGGCACAATCGCTCACATTGATGCCGGTAAAACAACTGTTACCGAAGGTATTTTGTATACCTCTGGTCGAGTTCATAAAATTGGTGAAGTTCACGAAGGTGAAGCCACTATGGACTGGATGGAGCAGGAGCGTGAACGTGGTATTACTATTACCTCGGCTGCTACGACTTGTTTCTGGAACGATCACCGCATCAACATCATAGACACTCCAGGCCACGTGGACTTCACAGTTGAAGTTGAGCGTTCGCTTCGTGTGCTCGATGGTGCTGTCGTTATTCTTGATGGTAAAATGGGAGTGGAGCCACAGTCTGAAACTGTTTGGAGACAAGCCGATAAATACAATGTACCTCGAATGTTTTTTTGCAACAAAATCAACCAAACCGGTGGCGATTTTTATAAAAGCTTAGATTCTGTTCGTGACAGATTATCCAAAAATGTATATCCAATCCAGCTTCCAATTGGATTTGAACAAAGCATAAATGGTCTTGTAGATTTAGTTGAGATGAAAGCATATTTCTATAAGGATTATACCGACAAAACCTTAACTGAAGGCGAAATTCCTGCCGATATGACCGAAAAAGTGAAGCAATATCGAGAAGAACTAGTCGAAAAAGTCGTTGAATACGATGACGAAGCAATGGAAAAGTATCTTGGTGGTGAAGATATTTCTGTTGATGAACTCCAAGTTCTTATTCGAAAAGCGACTATTTCTGGTCAATTTTACCCATTTTTGGGTGGAGACGGCAGGGGAGTTATCGTTCGCAAACTTTTGGATGCAATTGTTTCTTATCTCCCATCACCTCTTGATGTTGAGCCTGCCAAAGGAATTGACCCTAAAACTAATGAAGAAGTTGTAGTCAAATCTGAAGATGACGGCCCTTTCGCCGCTTTAGCTTTTAAAGTAGCAACAGACCCATTTGTGGGTAAATTGATCTTCTTCCGCGTTTATCGTGGCATTTTGAACAAAGGTTCATATATTTTAAACTCAACATCCGGCGAAAAAGAGCGAATTGGTCGAATTGTTCGACTTCATGCCAATCATCGAGAAGAAGTTGATACAGTTTATGCTGGTGAAATTGCTGCTGCTGTTGGTTTGGCTAAAACTACTACTGGTGACACTCTTTGCGATCTCGCAAATCCTGTTATTCTCGAAAAAATCGTATTTCCGGAGCCAGTTATTGATATTGCAATCGAACCTAAAACCAAAGCTGACCAAGAGAAAATGGGTATTGCACTGCAGCGATTGGCTGAAGAAGACCCAACTTTCCGAGTTCGAACCGATGAAGAAACCGGTCAAACAATTATTGCCGGTATGGGCGAGCTTCACCTTGAAATTATCGTTGACCGAATGAAACGTGAATTTAAAGTCGAAGCCAATATTGGTGCTCCACAAGTTGCTTTTCGTGAATGTATTAAAGATGAAGTTCAGGAAGAGGGTAAATATATTCGTCAAACTGGTGGTCGGGGTCAATATGGTCATGTTTGGCTTCGAATCAAACCTCAAGAAGCTGGTAAAGGTTTTGAGTTTATAAACTCGATTGTTGGTGGTGCAATTCCTCGCGAATTTATCAATCCAGTTAGGGCAGGGGTTGAAGAAGCAATGCAAAGAGGTGTTATTGCTGGTTATCCAGTTGTAGATGTTTCAGTTGAGCTTTATGACGGCTCATTCCATGATGTAGACTCCTCTGAAATGGCCTTTAAAATTGCTGGTTCAATGGCATTTCAGGAGGGTTTCAAGAAAGCACATCCATTTATTCTTGAGCCAGTTATGAAAGTTGAAGTTACCACCCCTGAAGAGTCTATGGGTGATATTATAGGGGACCTGAACGCAAAACGTGGCCAGATTAACAAAATGGAAGACCGACCAAACGGCATTAAATCAATCAATGCATTTGTACCGCTTGCTTCTATGTTCGGATATACAACCAATTTACGCTCAATGTCACAAGGAAGAGCATCTAGCGTGATGGAATTTGATCATTACGCTGAAGTGCCTAGAAATGTAGCTGAAGAAATTATTGCAAAACGAAGTAAATAATCTTCAGATTGGTGCTTGCAAAATACTTATTAATTTGTTATAGTTTATAAAGTAAATAAATATCTTTTATTAATATAATTTAATAAGACCCTAATTAAATACATTCTGTTTTGCAGAATGCTTCGCCTAGCGGATTTAATAGGGCAAGGGAGCTTAAAATGGCAGCAGAAAAATTTGAACGAACCAAGCCTCATGTAAATGTTGGTACTATCGGTCACGTAGACCATGGTAAAACTACATTAACTGCGGCTATCACAACTGTTTTATCCAAAAAGGGAATGGCCAAGGCAGAAAATTATGCCGACATTGACAACGCACCAGAAGAAAAAGAGCGCGGTATTACTATTGCTACTCACCATTCCGAGTACGAGTCAGCTAAAAGACATTATGCTCATGTTGACTGTCCGGGTCACGCCGACTATATCAAAAACATGATTACTGGTGCGGCTCAAATGGATGGCGCAATTTTGGTTGTGTCCGCAGCAGATGGTCCAATGCCTCAAACACGAGAACATATTCTTTTGGCTAACCAAATCGGTGTACCTGCAATTGTCGTTTACATGAACAAAACAGATATGGTAGACGATCCAGAGCTTCTTGATTTGGTTGAGATGGAAGTAAGAGAACTTTTGACTAAATATCAATACGATGGAGACAAGGCAAAGGTTATTCGTGGTTCAGCTCTCAAAGCTCTAGATGGCGACGCGGACGCAGTCAAATCTATTGAAGATTTAATAGATGCTCTTGATGAGTCAATTCCAGAGCCAAAAAGAGAAATTGAAAAGCCATTTTTAATGCCTGTTGAAGACGTCTTTTCGATTAAAGGTCGTGGAACTGTTGCTACTGGTAGAATTGAACAGGGCATCGTTAAGATTGGTGATGAAGTAGAGATTGTTGGTATTAAGAAAACTACAAAAACTGTTGTTACAGGTGTTGAAATGTTCAAAAAACAACTTGATCAGGGTCAAGCTGGCGATAATGTAGGTCTTCTTATTCGAGGTGTTGAGAGAGAAGATATTGAACGTGGTCAAGTTTTAGCAAAGCCAGGTTCTATTACTCCTCATACTGAATTTGATGCTGAAATTTACGCTTTGACTAAAGAGGAAGGTGGACGACACTCTCCATTCTTTAAGGGCTACAAGCCTCAATTTTATATCCGAACAACTGATGTGACTGGCGAAATTGAGTTTGATAAAGAAATGATCATGCCAGGTGATACTGCCAATGTTAAAGTTAAGCTTATTCAACCTATCGCTATGGATGAAGGCTTGAAATTTGCAATTCGTGAAGGCGGTAAAACTGTTGGTGCGGGTGTTGTTACTAAAATTACTAAGTAATTGTTCTAGATAGTGCCCCTTTTGGGGCACCTCCAGACCAGTTAAAGAACATTAGCTAAAAACTTAGATGGTAGAAAAAGAAGCAGTTAAACAAAGAATTAGAATAAAGCTTAAAGCTTACGATTATCGTATTATTGATAAATCGGCAGAACAAATCATTCAAACCGCATTGCGTTCTGGAGCAAATGTCATTGGACCTGTTCCGCTTCCAACCGATACGAGTAAAGTAACTGTTATTAAATCTCCTCATGTTCATAAAGACTCGAGAGAGCAATTTGAAATGCGAGTTCACAAGAGATTAATCGATATTCTGAATCCAACATCAAAAACCATTGATAGTTTAATGGGCATAGATCTGCCACATGGCGTTGACATTGAGATAAAAATGTAGTACGATTCATAGGTGAATTGAAATTGAAGATCGACGAATTATACGAATAGCTAATAATCAATTGTTGGCTAGCGTTTGATCCGTTTGGCATCAAATGTTCAACCAGAAAAACTGCCCCGATTAATTTTGGAGAGAGTGTTTCTAGGGAGTGTTTAGTTTTGAAAACGAAATCAACATATTGGCTAGAAGTTAGCATCTAGATATCTAGATATTAACTTGTAGCAAATAGCTACTTTAGACATGACCTGGCTTAGCTTCCGGGGGAACCTGTCTCTCGCTTGCGAGAGTACTGGACTCAGGTGAACACCCCCGCCCGGGAGCCTTGGGGACTCTTGGTTCATTGTCGTGACGGTTTGTACTGTTTAACCATATCAGTACAGCAACCTCGGCATAAACTGGGAGTCTCCCAAGCTTACCTCGCAACGCCTCTACAGCAGGGAAAGGAAGAGGGGGGTGAGACCAACAAGATTAGTTCGTTCATTCGGACTAATACGGTCGTAAGACCGGACAACTACATAATATGCGGGGGGTGACGCTATCCACATTGTGTTTACCCCGCATATACTCAAAATTTAATTAAGCAATACATGAAATTTATAATTGGCAGAAAAATTGGAATGACAAGAGTATTTGACGATGATGGTCGAAATTTTGCTGTTACCAAAATTAAAGCCCTACCATGTGAAATTGGTCAAATCAAAGACAAACAGATCAATGGCTATAAATCAATTGTAGTTAAGGCTTATAAAGATGCTGAAAAGAAAAAAGTTGTTAAAGTTTCTGAATTTCGTGAGGATAACCTTAAAAAATATAAAACCGCGGACGCTGTATTGGCAAGCCAATTCAAGAAAAATGATGCTGTAACTGTAGAAGGTACAGCCAAAGGTAAGGGTTTTGCCGGCACAATCAAAAGACATGGTTTTCATCGTGGACCAGTTTCTCATGGTTCAAAGAATATTAGAAAACCTGGTTCCATCGGTGGTGGCTATCCACAACGTGTTGTTGCTGGTAAAAAAATGGCTGGCCGAATGGGTGGTGACAATGTTACAGTTAAAAATTTAAGAATAGTTGATGTATTAGAAGATATTCTGCTTATTTCCGGTGCTATCCCTGGATCAAACAAATCGTTTGTAAAGGTTTATGGTAGCGGTGAAAAAGCTGAAGAAATAGTAGATCATGCAGCGGAAGAGGAACTTTTGGCTCAACAGAGAATGCTTGAGGCTGAAAAAGAAGAAAAATTAGCCAAAGCAACTGAAGCGGAAGGTGGAGCCACAGATCAACCAGCTGAAGCCAAAGTAGAAGTAGTAGAAGAGAATAAAGAAGAAGTAGCCGAATAACGAATATGAAAATCGATGTTTATAAAAAATCAGGTGAAAAAAGTGGCGAAATCAGCTTGTCAGATGCTTTTAACCAAAAAATAAAAGTTGAGGCAATGACTCAATACTTAAACTATGTTCGGGCTTCACTTCAAGCTCCAATTGCCAATACAAAAAATCGCGGTCAAGTTTCTGGTGGCGGTAAGAAGCCTTGGAGACAAAAAGGTACCGGTAATGCTAGAGCAGGTTCAACAAGATCACCTTTGTGGATTGGCGGCGGAGTTACATTTGGACCAACGTCTGCTAGAAATTTTAGCAAAAGAATTAATGCTAATTTGAGAAGAACAGCTATTCTTTCAATAATCTCAAAGTTCATTCTTGATAAAAAAGCTAAGGCAGTAGAAGATTTTTCATTTGAAACACCAAAAACAAAAGATGCAAATAAAATTTTGAACAATTTGAATGTTGAAGGAAAAGTAGCCTTGATAATTTCAAAAACTGATAAAAATGCAGAATTAGCTCTTAGAAATATTTCTGGTGTTAAATCAATGAGCGCACAATGGTTAGACATCATTCACCTTTCATCTTCAACCGAATTAATCTTTTCACGAGAGTCAATAAAAGAACTTGAAGCGACATATGCAGGTACAAAAAACAGAGTAAAAACAATTAAAAAAGATGAGTAATTTAATACGAAAAATTTTGGTTTCTGAAAAAAGTTTTGCTGATGCGAGCATTGGTAAGTTTAGTTTTATTGTTGATAAAAAAATGTCAAAAATCGATGCTAGCAAAGCGATAAAAGATTTATTCGGAATTGAAATCATTTCTTTAAACTCGATGAATTATAAAGGAAAAGTAAAAATTTCTCGAAAAAATCGAGGAGTAAGAAGTGATTTTAAAAAAATTATTATCACAACAAAGCCAGGTTCAAAGATTGATTTATTTGAAGTAGAAAAAACAGACGAACCCAAAAAAGAGAAGAAAGAAAAAGATGCTAAAAAGATTAAAGAAAATAAAGATGTTGAAGTAACAGTTAAGACAAAGAAGAAATAAATGGCCATTCGAACAGTAAAACCTACCGGAAATGCAAGAAGACAGTTGTCATATACTGATTGGTCTTTGATTTCTAAAGAAAGACCAGTTAAAAGTCTTACTATTGGTAAAACAAGGGTTTCTGGCCGAGACAGTGGAGGCAGACTTGTTATTTCTGGGCGAGGCGGTGGTTCAAAACGACTGTACAGAATGGTAGACTTTTCTAGAATTAAATTTTTGGCACAAGAAGCTAAAGTACTTGATGTTGAATATGATCCAAACAGAAGCGCTTTTATTGCTTTGATTCAATATGAGAATGGCGAGAAATCCTACATCTTAGCCCCAGATAAGCTTAAAAAAGGAGCAGCTGTGGTATGTAATGACAAAACCTTAGCTAAGGTAGGAAATAGAATGAAACTTAAGAATATTCCATTTTCAACTCAGCTTCACAATATTGAATTAAATGCAGGAAAAGCAGGACAAATTTGTAGGAGTGCTGGCAGTTATGCAACCTTAATGGGAGCAGATGGAAAATATTCCATTATACGAATGCCTTCAGGTGAAATCAGAAAGATTTTATCAGAAAATTTTGCTTCAATCGGGGTTGTTTCAAATGTAGATCATGCTAATATTAAGGTTGGTAAAGCGGGCAGAACTCGATTAATGGGAATTCGTCCAAGCGTTCGTGGTAAAGCAAAGAACCCTTGTGATCATCCACATGGCGGTGGAGAAGGTGGCTGTTCGATTGGTATGCCGTATCCAAAAACTCCATGGGGCAAGCCTGCACTTGGTAGACGAACAAGAAATAAAAGAAAGAAAAGTCAACTACTTATATTAAATCGAAGAAAGAAATAATTCAGAATAAATTATGTCACGATCACTTAAAAAAGGACCATATCTCGACCCAAAAGTTATGAAAAAGGTTGAGAAAGCAAATAAAACTGGGGACAAGAAGCCAATTAAAGTTTGGGCTCGTGCTTGCTCAATTAGCCCAGAAATGGTTGGTTTAACTTTTGCGGTACACAATGGTAAAGATCATATTCCTGTATTCGTAGTAGAAGATATGGTGGGTCACAAACTTGGAGAATTTTCTCCAACCAGAAAATTCCGAAGTCATGGTGGTAAAATGGCCAAAGAACAAGCCAAAGGGAAATAATAATGGAAATCACAGTCAAAAGCAAATATTTGAAATCAGCAGCGCAAAAAGTGCGACCTGTTTTGTATAGCATGCGTGGACAAAACCCTGCCGAAGTATTGGCTAAGGTAAGATTTATTAATAAAAAAGGTGCTTCTTTTGTAGCTGAAATTTTGAAATCAGGTTTAGCAGCCGCAAAAGAGAGCGACTTAGAAACAGAGAAGTTAGTTATCAAAAGTATTTTTGTGACCGAAGGGCCAAGATTAAAAAGACGCCAAATTGGCTCAAGAGGACGATCAGATCCAATCATCAAGAGAATGTGCCACCTATCCCTAACCATCAGTGATGCTGTTGTTCAAAAAGAAGCAAAAAAAGAAGAAATAAAACCTGTCAAAAAAGTTAGCAAAAAGGTAAAAGCTGTTAAAAAACTAGACAATATTTAATATTTAAATTCAAAGTTGTAAACATGGGTCAAAAAGTAAATCCAAAATCAATCAGATTAAAAATAAACGAAACCTGGAAGTCCAGCTGGTTTGGCAATAAGGGTGATTATGCCAAAAAGCTAATTTCAGATTTGCAGATTAGAAAAATGCTTGCTGAAAAACTTAAAGAAGCATCTGTTTCTAATATTATTGTTAATCGTGATTCAAACAAGGTTACAATTGATATTTACTCTGGACGACCAGGCGTAATTATTGGTCGTGGAGGAGCAGGAAGTGACCAACTAAAGAAAGAATTGACTAAGTTTGTGACTGGAAGAATTCAAATAAATATTTTAGAAGTAAAGAAACCAGACCTAGATGCTGCAATTATTGCTGAGGGTGTCGCTACTCAAATTGAAAAAAGAATTCCTTTCCGTAGGGCAATTAAGCAAGCAGTTGAAAAAGCGAAAGAAGCTGGAGTTTCGGGAATTAAAGTAGTTGTTTCTGGCAGATTAAATGGAGCAGATATTGCTAGAAGTGAAAAAGCTACCTATGGTACAGTTCCACTTTCAACCTTTAAGAACATTATTGACTACAAATATATTACATCAAAAACAACCTTCGGAATTATTGGTGTTAAAGTCTGGATATATAAAAAGATTAGTTAATTTAGAATTTGAGATAAAACGATGTTAATGCCAAAGAAAATGAAATATAGAAAGCAACAAAGAAACCCACAAAAGGGTTTTGCCACTCGCGGTGTTGAGCTATCTTTTGGTAACTTTGGTATTAAGGCCACTACTGCTGGGAATATATCTGCTCGTGAAATTGAGGCTGCAAGAAGAGCCATGACAAGGTATATTAAACGGGGTGGTGAAGTTTATATTCGAATATTTCCAGATAAACCAATTACCTTAACTTCCGCCGAAACACCAATGGGTTCAGGCAAGGGTGCCGTAGATCATTATGCAGCGGTAGTTAAACCAGGAAGAATATTGTTTGAAATGGGTGGAGTTGAGTTGAAAACTGCAAAAGAAGCGATGAGATTGGCCCAACACAAACTTTCTGTTCAAACGAAGTTTATATCAAAGAAAGAAGAGTAATGAAAAAAAGTGAAGAGAATAAAAAATTTAAAGAAATGAAAAATACTGATTTAATAAAAGAAACTGCAATTATTCGCAAGCAGTCAGTTTTAATGTCACTTAAAGTTAAAGCTGGTAAGCATGATAATAATTCTGATGCAAAAAAAGCTCGCAAAAGTTTGGCTAGGGCTTTAACTATTTTAAATCAAACCGGAGAAAACGATGGATAAAAAAAATATGACAAAAATTGGTGAAGTCGTATCAGATAAATCAGACAAAACTGTATCTGTAGTAATATTGCGAGTTAAAGAGCATCCAATTTACAGAAAGAAATATACTGTAAGCAAAAAGCTAAAAGCACACGATGATAAAAATGAATATAAGGTCGGCGATAGAGTAGAAATCGCACCATGTAAACCAGTTAGCAAAGATAAAAAATATGTAGTCTTAGGTAAGGTAAAATAATGATTCAGCCAGGAACAAGATTATTAGTTGCAGACAATACAGGTGCCAAAACAATTGAGTGCATTACCGTTTTGGGGCACATTAAAAGATCACAAGCAGAGATTGGTGATCTGATTTCTGCGTCAGTTAAAACTGCAATCCCTCGAGGTACAGTAAAGAAAAAAGAGGTTGTTAAAGCAGTTATTGTTCGCCAGAAAAAAGCTACTAGACGCGAAGATGGTTCCTATATTTCATTTTCAGAAAATGCCGCAGTAATTGTTGACCCTGCTGGAAATCCTCGCGGTACACGTATTTTTGGGCCGATTCCACGAGAATTGCGACGAGGATATATGAAAATCATTTCGTTAGCACCGGAAGTACTTTAATTAAGAAGTAAAGATTATAAAGAAAATATATGAAACTGAAAAAAAATGACAATGTAATGATTCTTGCAGGTAAAGACCGAGGAAAAACCGGTATTATTGAACGTGTTTATCCAAAAGAAGGCAAAATGGTTGTAAAAGGTATTGCAATGGCCAAAAAATGTATTAAGCCAAGTAAAAAATCTCCACAGGGTGGAATTATTGACATTAACTTAAAGATTTGTGCTTCTAAAGCTATGATTGTTTGTCCATCGTGTAGCAAACCAACCAAAATTACATATAAATCTGCAGGAGATAAGAAAATACGTATCTGTAAAAAGTGTACACAAAGTTTAGAAAGCGTTGCAAAATAATGGAAAAACTTCAAGAAAAATTTATTAAAGAAATTTTGCCACAATTAAAAAGTGAGCTTAATTTAAAAAATATTCACGAAACTCCTAGAATTGAGAAAGTCGTTGTCTCTTCTGGCATTGGTGATTTCAAAGAAGACGATGCAATGATTAAAAAGGCAGTTAATGTATTCTCTAAAATTACTGGACTTAAACCTAAAATTACTCAATCTAGAAAAGCTGTCTCTGCATTTAAACTTAGAATTGGTCAGCCAGTTGGACTTACAACAACTCTCAGGGGTGAGAAAGCATATGATTTTATTAGCCGATTGGTAGACATTACAATTCCTCGAATTCGAGACTTTCGTGGGTTAAAACTCTCTGCTTTTGACAAGAACGGAAATTATAGTATTGGTATTAAAGATTCTTCAATATTTCCAGAGATTAAATTAGAAGATGTTCTTCCATCGTTTGGATTGCAGATCAATATAAGAACAAACACCAAAGACAGTAAAAAAACATTAATTTTATTAAAAAAACTTGGGTTTCCATTTGAGAAGGAGCAAAGACATGGCGCGTAAAGCATTAGTTGTAAAAGCAGACAGAAAGCCAAAATTTTCAACCCGAATAATTCGTCGTTGTAAAATGTGTGGCCGACCAAGAGCATATATTCGGAAATTCGGTTTGTGTCGTATCTGTTTTCGCGAATTTGCTTCAAAAGGTGAGCTCCCAGGAATAACAAAATCAAGCTGGTAATAAAGGAAATAAAATGGATCAAATAGCAGATTTAATCATTAGAATTAAAAACGCTTCAGCAATCGGTAAATACGAAGTAGAAATGCCCTTTTCTAAGATAAAGGAAGCTATTTTAAATATTCTTAAAGATGAAGGTTTTGTGAAAGAATTTTCAACTTCTGAGCAAGATGGTAAAAAAATTCTCAACATTTCAATTTCGAGCAAAAAAACACCTTCTCATTTTAGACAAATATCAAAACCAGGGCACAGAATATATATGAAATCAAAGACAATAAAACTTCCTTTGCGAGGATTTGGAACCGCAATAGTTTCAACTTCTCATGGCGTCGTAAATGCGAAAGAGGCAAGAAGTAAGGGTATTGGTGGAGAGTTAATTTGTGAAATATGGTAAACAACCAGCAATATTAAAGAATATCGGATAACAATATGAGTAGAATAGGAAAAAGACCAATAATAATTCCAGAAGGTGTAATGGTTGAAATTACTCCAACAAAGATAGAAGCAATTTCTGGATCAATCAAGCAATCAGTCAAGTTACTGCCTGGTTTTAAAGTTGAAAAATTAGATAACACCATTATTATTAATCGACCAGACGACACAATTATCTCAAAAGCACAACATGGCTTAATCGCTAGATTAACAAACAATATGTTTATTGGTATTAAAGATGGTTTTACAAAAGAATTAGAATTTAACGGTACTGGTTATAGAGTTGCCGTTAATGGAAATGAAGTTCTTCTAAATATGGGTTATTCACACGAAATAAAATTGGTAATTCCTGAAGGCATTGAAGTAGTAATTAAAAAAAATAAAATTTCTGTTTCCGGAATCGATAAGCAGGCAGTTGGTCAATTCGCTGCTAGAATAAGAGAAGTGAGAAAACCAGAAGTATATAAAGGAAAAGGTATTAAATATAAAGACGAGTTAATTAAAAGAAAAGCAGGCAAAAAAGCTGCTTCTGCTTAGATAATATAAATAATATGAACAAAGATAATAAAAAATTAAGAATTTCAGTTCAAAGATCAAATACTGCAATTTCGGCGCAGATAATTGATGATGAAAAAGGCGTAACAGTTTTTTCTGTTTCATCAAATGAGATTAAAGAAAAGATGAACCCATCAAAAAAAGCTTTTGCTACCGGAGAACTGCTTGGTAAAAAAACAGTCGACAAAAAGCTTGGCACATTTTTTTTCGATCGTGGAAATTTCAGGTATCATGGTCGAGTTAAAGCTTTAGCCGAAGGTATGCGAGCTGGTGGAATAAAAATCTAGTCAAAAACTATTAACCACAGATAAAACAATGATTGAAAAAAACATAATGAGACAAAGAGGGCGCGGAAGAGAGCGCGAGGTAAAGGAATACGACGAGAGAGTAATTGAAGTTGCTCGAGTTTCGCGTGTTGTAAAAGGTGGACGAAGAATTCGCTTTCGAGCACTTGTTGTCTTAGGAAATCACACCGGAAAACTTGGTATGGGTATTGCGAAAGCAAATGAAGTTGCCGATGCAGTAAGAAAAGCAACAGCATTGGCAAAAAAGAACTTTGTGCAGATTCCTATTATTAATGGGACGATTCCTCACGAAGTTTTTGTAAAACATGGAGGAGCCAAAGTTTTGCTTAAACCCGCTTCTTCTGGTACTTCTATTGTTGCTGGTGGTAGTATTCGTCAGGTTGCAGAGTTAGCTGGTATTTCAGATCTTCTTTCAAAATCTCTCGGTAGTTCAAATAAAATTAATATTGTTACAGCAACCATAAAAGCCCTGACTTCTTTTAATCCTGATATTGTAGAAAAGGTAAAGTGCATTAGCGAGAAAAAGGGAATTGAAGCCGCGCCAGTAAAAGCTCCCAAAGAAGAAGTAAAAGTTGAGCCAGTTGTGGTTGTTGAAGAAGTTAAAGAAGAAAAAACAGTTAAGGCTCCAGTTAAGGCTAAAAAAACAATAAAGAAATAAGGTAACTATTATGGAACTAATTTCATTAAAAAATAAATCAAAGAAGCGACCGGGAAGGGGCATCTCTGCTGGACAGGGTAAAACTGCTGGTCGAGGCACAAAAGGTCAAAAGTCTCGTAGTGGTTTTAATTTGCCAAATCGTTTTGAAGGTGGCCAGACAGCTCTTTCTATGCGTTTGCCAAAACTTCCAGGATTTAAGTCGCAGAGAGATAAACCAGCCATTGTCTTTCTTACTGATATCTCTGCTTGCTACAAAGCTAATGAAGAAGTTTCAATCAAATCATTATGCGAAAAGGGTTTAATCAAAAAGAATGTTCGTAGAGCCAAAGTTTTGAATAATGGCAAGCTAACGGTTGCAGTAAAGTTTGCTGAAGATATTAAAATTTCACAAAGCATCAAAATTCCTACTCCTGAAGTTAAAAAAGAAACTTCGGCTATAAAATTAACAGAAAAGACAACCAAAATTGAGACTCCATCAAAGAAGCCTACCTCCAAAAAGACAAAGTAAATTTTCATTTATCTATATTCAAAAACACCCATAAATATGGGTGTTTTTGTTATTTATGTTTGATATACTATCTAAGTATTAATATCTAATCGGAATAAATGCCATGGACATTACAACTATTCAGAAAAGAATCTCACTAATTGAGAAAGGCAAGAAAGAAATTTCAGATGCAAAGGAAATGCTTAAAGGCGAACTTGAAAATGATCCTGCCTATGTAGAAGCAGCACAGGAGGCCGAAACCGCTAATGCAAAGAAAAAACGACTAAAAGAAGAAATACTTGGAAGAGGCTCAAACCAAAAGCTTGCATCGGAAGTTAAGGCCAACACTGAGGAAGTCGCGCTTTTAAAGGAAATTTTATCTGCTGAATTAATGGAAGTATATAAAGAGGAAGGAAAAGATGAAATTGCTGATGCTGATGGCGATAGCCGAAAATTTAAAATTGTAGTCAATCTTCTTCCAAAAGGAGCAAAAGTGCAGGATAGGGACAGTTTAGGAAAGTATAAAGAAGATTTGTCTTAGTAAAAGAAAAAGAGAGAGCCCGAATGCTGCGACTCTCCCAATTAGTTCTATAAAAAGAGTTTCTGTCCGCCTTGCCCAGGCTCCTTCTATAAAACGTAACTAATACTTAATATGCTACTCCTAATTATCTATTTGTCAAATAGATAATTTTAGTATTAATAAATAACCTTATAGAGATTAGCGAAAAAATGTTAAAGGTTCATTATTATCAAATTTATCTAAACTTTTATGATATCCAATTTGAATTTTGTTATTGATAGGAGTAATATAAGCGAGAATTTCGGAAGGAGAGAGACAGATGAACATATTCTCTGGAGTAGTACTGAGGCTTGTGTTCTTACTCTGGCCCTTCTACAGAGTAAGAACACATTATGCAGACAGGGTTCCGAAACAGGGCGCTGTTATTATAGTGCCAAAACACCAGCGATACCTTGATATCCCTGTGCTCACTGCGGTAACTAAGCGAGAAATACGGTATATGGCAAAGGAAGCACTTTTCCGGTTCCGTTTAGTGGCGTGGTATCTCCGTTCTACAGGCACATTTCCTGTTGAGCAAAATTCGGCAGACAAGAGCGCAATCAGGACTGCTGCTGAAAAGCTTGCAGAGGGAGAGGCACTAGGGATATTCGCAGAGGGTAGGAGGATCAAGGGCAACGTTGTTGGTGAGATTGAACCCGGGTTACTGCTGGCGATGAAGAAAAGCCAGACAAGTTGCCCGATTGTGCCTTGCGGGATCTGCTACGGTCGTGCAGGCCTTGTACTGACCGTGGATGTCTATTTCGGAGAACCTTTCTTACTTGTTGTGGAGAACACAACGAGAGAAGAACAGCTCGATGAGATTAGGCAGAGGGTACAGGATGCGCAGAACCAAGCATGGTACAGGTCGTAAGAACTGAGAGTAGCCAAGGAACATTATCCGCGGCTACTCTGCTTCTTTAAAAATAGTATACAAAATGGTATTTTAAAATAAGTTAAATAGAACATATAAACAGATATCTAAGTATAATTATGAAGAATAACCTTAAAAGATTTACGATTCTCCACTCAAATGATATGCATGGGGATTTTTTTGCTGAGGTTCAGAGTGGTCAAGGCGAATTAATCGGTGGTTTGGCTCTTCTCTCTGGCTACATAAATAAAGTTAGAAATGAAGAAGAGAATGTTTTATATGTTATTTCTGGAGATATGGTTCAGGGCTCAATAATTGATAGTGAATTTAAAGGAATTTCGACAATAGAAATAATGAACTATCTAGCTCCAGATGTGGTAGCGCTTGGTAATCATGAATTTGATTATGGCCTTCCCCATCTCCTATTTTTGGAAAAAATGGCAAATTTTCCTATAGTTAACGCTAATCTTTATATTAAAAAATATAACAAGCGCTTAATGCAACCTTTCCATATTGTTAAAAAGGCAGGCCTTGAAATTCTTTTTTCTGGAATTATTACTGAAAAAATTATGGATGCTTTAAAACAAGATTCTCTTGTTGGCAGTTTTATCTCCTTACAAGACGCAAGCAGTGAAATTGGTAGAATTACCAATGCATATAAAAATGACGACATTGATTTAACAATTATGCTTACACATATTGGTTATGAATCTGACATAAAACTTGCCAGACTTTTAAAACCAGAGTGGGGAGTAGATATTATTATTGGGGGACATACTCATACAATTTTAAAGAAGCCATCAAAAATTAATAATATTCTTATTACTCAGGCAGGTGTTGGAACCAATCAAATTGGTAGATTCGATATTGTGGTTGATGACAATACCAATGCAATAGTTGATTATAAATGGAAACTTATACCAATTAATAATAAAATTGCCAAGCCAGATAAAAAACTTACAAAATATATTAATTCTTTTAAAACTGAAGTTGACAGAAAATACAATGTATTGATTACCAAATTGGCACAAAAGTTAACTCATCCTAAAAGAGAAATTGAGACTTCTCTCGGTAATTTAATTGCAGATGCTTTTGCAGATGCAGCTCAATGTGATGTTATGTTGGTTGGTGCTGGCTCAATTCGTGTAAAAGAACTTGGTCCTCTTGTTACACTAAGCGACATTATGGCTTGTTTCCCCTATGATGATAGTTTAACGCGATTTAAAATTACTGGAGCTAAGCTTCTTTCGGTTTTTAAACATTGGATGAGAACAGAAAATCGAGACGGTGAAGGGGAGTGCTATCAAGTCTCATCTGCTGTTAAAGCTACCTATAACGACAAAAGCCACACCCTAGAGTCACTTTTGATTAATAATAACAAAGTTATGAAAACTCAATTATATACTATTTGCTTGCAAGGTTTTCATCTTAATAATTCAAAATCATATTTAAATATTACAAAAGAGGAACTTTTAGAATTGGGCGAATCGAAAGTAATATCGACTTCCGCACAAGAAGTACTTGAAGAATATTTACGAAACATTCAAAATCTTTCTGCAAAAGTTGATCAAAGGTTAAATTATAAAAATTAATTAATAATTTTTTTTAAAATGAAAGGAGAATTCATGGGAATATTTAGTCGAGGTGAGGGCACAGAGACAGGAACCGGAGGTTTGTCAGAGAAAGATATGTCTCTGCCAAAAGAAGAATTACCTAAAACTGGCTTTATTCAGATTCTTTTTGACCCATTAACCATGGAAAACAAAATTCAAAAAATAGAAAATGGGTTAGTGATTTTAAAGAATGTAGATTTGTATGCGATTACCCCTGGAATGATCGACAAGGAAGGTGGAGCCCCCTCATCTGTTTCTGTTATGCTTTCTGAAAAGCAATATAATGAAATGCTAACAAATGCAAAAGGTAGAACATGTGAATTAAGTGGTGTTTTAAAGAGTTTTGACCCAAGAACTGTTCTTGCTACTGTTGAAGCTGAAGGATTAACCGGTTATGCTCATAACTTAAAAACTGAAGAGTCAGAACTTAAACCTGGCATTGCAAAACAACTTGATGAAAGAGAGATTGAACAACCTGCAGAGGATGAAGACAAAATGGTTGGTGTAAGATAATAAGTCTAAAAATACTGATTGATTTTCGAGATTTTTTAGAGTAGTATTGAATTAATGGATAAGCTAGCAAAAATTTGGCAGTACAAAGATCTGCGTAATAAAATTTTAGTAGCTGCCGGTCTTTTAATGTTGACCAGGCTTCTTTCTCATATTCCACTTCCGGGTGTCAATTTTGATCAACTCCGATTATTTTTTCAGCAAAATCAAGCTTTTGGTCTTTTAAATATGTTTTCCGGCGGGACAATGAGTAGTTTCTCAATCATTTTGATGGGTGTTGGTCCATATATTACATCTTCAATTATATTTCAATTACTCGGTATGATTTTTCCAGCCATTGAGGAAATTCAAAAAGAGGGTGAGGCTGGAAAGCAAAAGATTACACAATGGACAAGACTGGGTACAATTCCTTTGGCTATTATTCAAGCCTATAGTATGCTTTTTCTATTGCGCAATCAGGGCATAATTCCTGCTTGGACTCCCTTTGAGCTATCGGTAATGTTAATATCGGTTTGTGCCGGCACAATTTTATTAATGTGGATTGGCGAAATTATTACAGAAAAAGGAATTGGTAATGGTCTTTCCTTAATTATTGCCCTTGGTATACTTTCTGGCTTTCCTTCTCAGATTAGAAATACAGCTGCATTAATTGGTTCTGGGGATTCTGGAAAAATTTTTGGTGTTATTATTTTTCTTGTGATGCTTTTATTTACTATTGCTGGTATTGTTTTTGTGCAAGAAGGTCAGAGAAACATTCCCGTTTCGTACGCAAAAAGATTGCGGTTGGGCGGAAGCGCTGGCATTGTTTCTCATCTGCCAATTCGAGTAAATATTGCTGGTGTTATTCCAATTATATTTGCCATGAGCATAATGGTTGTTCCTGGGGTTTTATCAAAATATTTAGAAAATGCTCGTTCTGAATGGTTGGCAGAAGGAGCCAAATATATTGGTACCTTGTTTGGTAATTCGGTTTTCTATTCTTGTGCTTACTTTGTTTTAGTTTTCTTATTTACATATTTCTATACGGGGATAGTTTTTAAACCTTCTCAAATTGCTGAAAATTTACAGAAGCAAAGCGGTTTTGTTCCTGGAATTCGTCCCGGTAAAGAAACTGAACTATACTTTAAAAATATTATTACAAAAATTACACTTTTCGGAGCGATTTTTTTGGGAATAATTGCCGTTCTTCCATATATTGTTCAATCTGTGACTCATATTACTACTATTGCTCTCGGTGGCACTGGTATACTTATTATTGTTTCTGTAATTGTTGAAACAATGCGTCAACTTGAGGCGCAAATAGTCACTCATACTTATGATAATTATTAATACTCATAGCTTATGAAACAAATCTATTCATTTATTGGTCTTCCCGCTTCAGGCAAAGGAACACAAGCAGAAATTTTTGCTACTAAACATCATTTTACTCCTATTTCTATTGGTAATTTAGTTCGTGAGGCAATTGTAGACGAAACAAATCCAGACAAAAATGAAATTAATAAATATTATACTGAAGGCAAACCTGTTCCAGATGAAATAGTTTTTAGATTACTAGAGGCAAAGATTAAAACTATTAACGAGGGAATATTATTTGATAATTTTCCATTTACTGATAAACAATCTGAGTGGATTGAAAAATATGTTTCGGACAATAATTTAGCTCCCTTAACAATTATATATATAAACATATCTCCAGAATCAGCATTCAAAAGAATTGAAATTCGAACTTATTGCCCCAAATGTGGCTTAACATTTAAAGATGGTGAAACTTCCTGTCCTAAATGTGGTGGTAAGTTGGAACAAAGAGCTGATGATAACCCAGCTACGCTTAAGAAAAGAATTTCTCAGTATGAACAGGGTATTAGAACAATTTTAAATATATATCAACCAAAAGAGCAAGTAATCGAGATTAATGGTGAATTATCAATTAAAGAAGTTGAAGAAGAAATTGATAATAAAATAAAATGATTAGCATTCTTTCTGGTAGTCAAACAGACAATCTAAAAAGAAGTGGACATATCTTAGCTTCTGCCATGAAGAAAGTTGAAGAAGCAGTTAAAATTGGAATAACCACAAAAGAACTAGATCAAATTGCAGAGAAGGAAATTCGTCAAGCTGGTGCAGTACCTGCATTTAAAAACTATATTGTAGAGGGTAGCGGTGCATTTCCTGCCTCTCTTTGTGTTTCGGTAAATCATCATGTGGTACATGGACTTCCAGGAGACTATATTTTACAGGATGGTGATATAATCTCTCTTGACCTTGGTGCTGAGTATAAGGGCATATTTACCGATATGGCAATTACATTACCAGTTGGAAGAGTAACTCAAAAGGCTCAAAAATTAATCTCAATTACTAAAGAGTGCTTAAGTATCGGTATTAAAGAAGCACATATTGGAAACAAAGTTGGAGCAATCGGTTTTGCAATTCAAAACCATGCTGAAAAGAATGGTTTTGGTGTAATTAGAGATCTGGTTGGTCATGGAGTTGGGATAAAACCTCATATGGAACCAAAAGTACCAAATTTCGGAGCAAAGAATTTTGGAGAAAATATTGTAAATGGGTTAACTATTGCTATTGAGCCGATGATTACAGCCGGTGACTACAATGTTAAGCTTGAAAACGATAATTGGACTATTTCTACGAAGGATTTGTCTTTATCTGCACATTTTGAGCATACCATAATTATTGAAGAAGGAAGGGCTAAAGTTGTTACAATTGTGTAAATAACATACCTTATCCTAATTTGTTGACTTAATCTTAAAATTGTGTTAAATTTAAACATAGAATATGACAAAAAAAGATGTAATCGAGATGAATGGCAAGGTAAGCGAAGTTTTGCCTGACTCCAAATTTCGTTTGGTATTGGAGAGTGGCCATTTGGTCTTGGGTTATCTGTCCGGTAGAATGGTTCGAAACCATATTCAAGTGATGGTAGGCGACAATGTAATTGTCGAATTAACACCATATGATTTGGAACGAGGACGAATAACCAAGCGTCTTAACCCTGAAAGAAAGTAACTTATAATAAGTGAAGACAAAACAGGGGGAATTTTTATCGTTTTGCCTAAAAAAATATATGAAAGTTCAAGCATCAGTTAAAAAAATCTGTGATAAATGTAAAATTGTTATCCGCAGTAAAAAGGGTAAAGCCAAAAGAACAAGCTCAAAAAAGCGCTTGTTCGTTATTTGTCAGAACCCAAAACATAAACAGAGACAAGGATAATTTAAAGATATGGCTAGAATTTCGGGTGTAAACATTCCAAACGAAAAACGAATCGAGGTTGCTTTAACCTATGTTTATGGCATTGGTCTTAAAACAAGTCAAAAAATACTTATTCAAACAAAGATAGACCCAAACACTAGAGTTAAAGACATGAACGAGAATGATTTGGAAAAAATTCGTAACATTATTTCTCAAACCCATCGAGTTGAAGGAGATTTGAGACTAGAGGTCAGTCAAAACATTAAACGACTAAAAGAGATATCTTGTTACAGAGGTTTGCGTCATGGAAAAAACTTACCTGTACGAGGCCAGCGAACAAAAACAAACGCTAGAACAAAACGTGGTAGAAAAGTAACCGTTGGATCAGGTAGAAAAGCAGCAGCTCAAAAGACATAACAAATAGAAAGAGATATCGGATTGAACGGATATCGGATAGCGGATAAGGAACATGGAGCTATCTGCCATCTGTAAAATCTGCCATCCATTCCTGAATAATTGAAAATTATTATGGCAAAAGAAACAATAAAAAAATCAAAAAAAGAAACTATCAAAAAGGTAGTTAAGAAGAAAGCAAAAATTGCTGTTCTTTCTGGAAATATTTACATTCAATCATCTTTTAATAATACGATGGTTTCAATTACTGATGACAACGGAAACTTGATTTCATGGGCAACTGCAGGATCCACTGGATTTAAAGGCGCTAGAAAGTCTACGCCTTATGCTGCTCAATTAGCTGCTACAGCAGCCCTGGAAAAAGCTAAAGCAAGAGGCTTTTCAAGAGCAAAAGTTTTTGTATCTGGTGTTGGTTCTGGACGAGAGTCTGCCGTTAGAGCAATTACAAATGCAAATCTAGAAGTTTCGATAATTAAAGATACTACTCCACTGGCTCATAATGGTTGTAGAGCTAAAAAAGCCCGAAGGGTTTAAATATTATGTTAGACGCATGCAAAAAATGTAGAAGAGAAGGAGAGAAACTTATGCTTAAGGGCGAGCGATGTCTTTCTCCAAAATGTGCTGTCGTAAGAAAACCATATGCTCCTGGCCAACACGGACAAGGATCTTTTAAAAAAACTACTGAATATGGTCGACAATTAAGAGAAAAACAAAAAGCAAAAAGAACCTACGGTATAGCCGAAACTCAATTTCATAATTACGCAGTTTCTGCCGCCAAAATGGAAGGGAATACGGCAGACAATCTTTTGGCAATAATTGAATCTAGAATTGACAATGTTGTTTTCCGCGCAGGCTTTGCTCCCTCTAGGTCTTCAGCTCGCCAACTTGTATCTCACGGTAAATATATTGTCAATTCAAACAAAGTTACAATCCCTTCAATATTATTAAAAGAGGGTGATGTCATTGCACCAAAAAAGTTTATTAAAAGTGATCAAAAAAATAACAACTTGCCTACTTGGTTTACGCTAGATAGTAAAAAAGATGAGATAAAGATCACACATACCCCGCTAAAGGAAGAAACAGACACGACTATTAACTGGAACTTAATTATTGAATATTATTCAAGATAACATTATCCCAATTGTTGACTATCAACGATTGGAAAGGAGAATATATGGAAAAAATTGGCCTACCAAAAATTACAGAAGAGAAGATCGTAGAAAATTGTTCAAAGTTTACTATTGAACCTCTTTTTCCCGGATATGGACCAACAATCGGAAACGCACTGCGAAGAGTTTTGCTTTCTTCAATTACTGGATCAGCAGCAACTTCATTCAAGATTGACGGAATTAATCATGAATTTTCTTCAATTCCTCATGTCAAGGAAGATATGATTGAATTAATGATGAATTTAAAGAGTATAAAATTTAAATCCCATGTTGATGAACCTGTAATTATTGAACTTTCCAAAAAAGG
Source organism: uncultured Candidatus Saccharibacteria bacterium (assembly GCA_964628585.1). GTDB lineage: Bacteria > Patescibacteriota > UBA1384 > XYA2-FULL-43-10 > 1-14-0-10-43-13 > CAZVMH01. Next base: position 174,215 of record CAZVMH010000001.1, read on the forward strand.
TCCTGGTGATGTTACGGCGGCAGATTTTAAACCAAACAGTAATGTTGACATTTCAAACCCAACACAGCATCTAATGAGTTTAGATAACAAAGCAGATATAAGGATGGAAGTAACAATAGAAAAAGACAGGGGTTTCAGAGCTGCGAATGTTGCTACAGGCGAAAAGAAGGAAATCGGTCAAATTGCTGTTGATGCTTCATTCTCTCCAGTTGAACGAGTCAGCATGGAGATTACAGATACTCGTGTAGGTCAAATAACCAATTATGATAAGATTTTGCTTGAAGTTACAACCGATTGCACTATTCTTCCTAAAGATGCCTTAAAAGAGGCCTCATCCCTTTTAGTTGACCATTATAGTGCAATTATTGCAGACGACACTTTTCACCCAGATTTGACCGAAGTAAAAGCTGATAAGGTTGAAGAGCTTGAACCAGAATTTGGTTTAGAATCTGGATCTGACGACGAATTTGATGGAAAAACAAAAATCGAAGATGCAAATTTCTCACCCAGAACAGCAAACGCTTTAGTGAATGCTGGCATTAAGACAATGGCTGGATTAAAAAGACTGTCAGCTCTTAAGCTGGAAGAAATTAAAGGTCTTGGCAAAAAAGGAATAGATGAGATTAATGAGGTTTTGAGTAAATAATGCGAAAATTAGGACGAAAAAAATCCAATAGAGAACATATGATTCGAAATCTTGCGACTTCACTTATTTTGTTTGAGACCATTGATACCACTCTTGGAAAGGCAAAAGACGTAAAAATATATACTGAAAGAATAATTTCCTCATGCAAAAGACAAGAAGGATTGAACGCAATCCGTAAAGCAAGCACTGTTTTCTTTGACAAAAATGCTACAAAAAAAATAATTGACGAATTACTTCCGCGATATAAAGATCGACAAAGTGGTTTCATAACAAGTTTTAAGATTAAAAACAGAGCTGGAGACAATTCTGAAGTGATGAGACTTGAGCTCATGGATAAAAAAGTTTTTGTGGATAAAAAAATTGAGAAAAAAGAAGTGAACGAAGAAGACATAAAGAAAAGCAAGCGAGAAAAATTAGTCAAAGAACCAAAGAAATAATCATGGAAAAAGATAATACAACAAAAAGAGATTGGTATCTGTTTGATGCTGAGGATAAGGTATTAGGAAGGATTTCTACTGAAATCGCCAATCTTTTACGTGGAAAAGGGAAAACAGTATTTGAAAATAACACTGATTGCGGAGATTATGTTGTGTTGCTCAATGCCGGCAAAGTTGTTTTGACTGGTAATAAAGAAAATGAAAAAAGATATTACAAGCACACAAAGTATATCGGTAATTTAAAGACATTTGAATTTAAAAAACTAAAAGAAGACAAGCCCGAGGAAATTATTAGACATGCGGTCATTGGCATGCTTCCAAAAAATAAATTGCAAAAAGAATTTATTTCAAGATTGAAAATATATCGAGACGCAACACATCCTCACCAGAACGTAAAATTTAAAAACGAGGTTAAATAATGGCCGAAGTTAAAACTGTTAAAAAATATTGGGGCGGTACTGGCAGACGCAAAACTGCAGTAGCTTCTGTTCGTATTTATGAGGGTGGCAAAGAAGTCACAATCAACGGAAAGACTGAATCACTTACAGAACGAGCAATTGCTCCATTCGAATTAGTTGGTAAAAAAGATAGTTTTTCAGTTTCAATTAAAGTTTCTGGTGGTGGCAAAGAATCTCAACTAGATGCTATTCGACACGGTGTGGCCAGAGCTCTTGAACAATTTGATCCAGAGTTCAGATCAACTCTTAAAAAGGCAGGTTTCCTAACTCGAGACCCAAGAGAAAAAGAACGAAAGAAACCTGGTCTAAAAGGCGCCAGACGCGCTCCACAGTTCTCAAAACGGTAATATTATACAAATATGTTCTTATAAAAAGTAGCTTTTAAGCTACTTTTTTGGTATAAATAGAGTATGAGCCACCGAATGCAAATGATAGATGAATTGATATTGCAAAATATATCTAAGCAGATCCAGGAAATTTTCCCGGGTGAATTTGTTTCAGTAACGAAAGTTGAGACTTCTAAAGATTTGAGTTATGCAAAAATTTGGATCTCTAGACTGAATGATTCTGATGAATTTGTTAAGATGCTGGAGAAAAGAGTAAAAGAAATTAGACATAATTTATCTCAAGAATCTAGTCTGCGCATTGTTCCTTTTTTAAAATTTGTGCCAGATCATACCAGTGAGAAAACCAACCAAATCGAGGAATTGATTAAGAAAGCTAACGATGAAAGCTAAGTTGTTTTTTTTATTTTCAGTTACAGTATTTGCAACCGCATCTTTTGTATTGGATATATTTAATTATAATCCATATAAATCTGATTACTGGGTTTTTGTTAGCATGTTTATCTCGCTATTTCTCTCGTTAACAGGCATTGGTGCATTGGTAATATTCCTAGTAAAAATTAGGATAACCAAGTCAAAAAATTATAGTAAAATCTTGGCGCCTTCAATACGCCAAGGACTCCTAGTGGCACTTTCCATTTCCACCTTGCTGGTATTGCAATCGCTCTCTTTGCTTGACTGGTGGGTTGGTGGACCTTTAGTATTGGCAGTAATATTATTAGAATTATTTTTTAAAACAATTACTAGAAATAAAAAACTAGCATAATGAGAAGGAAACCATGAACAGAATTTATACAAAAGAGTGTGCAGAAAAAATTGGAGAGCAAGTTAAAGTTGAGGGCTGGGTTCACACCCGCCGAGATCATGGGAAAATTACTTTTATTGATTTACGAGATATGACAGGAATTCTTCAAGTTGTATTTATTCCTGGAAGTAAGGCTTACGAAAGTGTATCAAAAGTTCGCCCAGAATGGGTTATCTCAATTACTGGGAAAGTAAACAAACGCCCAGATAAAATGGTTAACAAAAAAATTCCAACCGGTACAGTTGAATTAGAAGCCGAGGAACTTGAAGTGTTAAACTCTGCAATAACCCCACCTTTCGAGATTGATAAAGATACTTTAGGCGTTGATGAAGAACTACGCTTGAAATATCGATATTTAGACATTCGAAGCAAACGGATGGCTGAAAACATTACTCTTCGACACGACGTTGTTAAATTTATTCGCGAGTATCTTTATAAAGAAGGTTTCAGAGAGATAGAAACTCCATATTTAACCAAATCGACTCCAGAGGGAGCAAGAGAATACATAGTCCCTGCCAGACTCTACCCCGGCGAGTTTTATGTTTTGCCACAAAGCCCTCAACAGTTTAAACAATTATTGATGGTAGCTGGTATCGAAAAATATTTCCAAATTGCTCGATGTTTTAGAGACGAAGACCAAAGAGGCGACAGACAGCCTGAATTTACTCAATTGGACTTAGAGATGAGTTTTATTAAGCAAGAAGATATCTTCAATTTAATTGAACCAATGATGATTGAAATGATAAAGAAAATCCTGCCAAATAAAAAGATTACGCATGTTCCTTTCCCTAGAGTTACTCATGCTGAATGTATGAAGAAGTATGAAACTGACAAGCCAGACTTAAGAAAAGATAAAAACGATAAAGATGAACTCGCTTTTATGTGGCTTATTGACGCTCCATTATTCAAGTACTCCAAGGCCGACAAAAAATTAGTATCATCACACCACCCATTTACCATGCCACAAGCTGAAGATATTTCAAAACTAGATACAAAACCAGAAGAGGTTAGGGCCTATGCCTATGACCTGGTTTTGAATGGCTTTGAGATTGCAGGAGGCTCAATTAGAATCCACAAAAGAGAAATACAAGACAAGATCTTTGATCTTTTAGGTGTTTCAAAAGAAGAAAAGAAACGAAGATTTGGCCATATGCTTGAAGCTTTTGAATATGGCGCCCCACCACATGGCGGAATTGCCCCTGGTATTGATAGAATCGTAGCAATCTTGGCAGGGGAAAGCGTTATCCGAGAAGTCATGGCCTTCCCTAAAACCGGTGATGCTAGAGACGTGATGATGGGAGCACCCTCGGCTGTCACAGAGAATCAACTTAAAGATGTTCACATCAAATTAGCCAAAGAAGCTGAAGGGAAAGAGCTAAAAGGCTCCGAGACTAATATTGAAGATATGTAATGAGACTAAATAAGTATATTGCCCAAAATTCTGAATTTTCTCGTCGAAAAGTTGATGAGCTTATTACTAGAAAACTAGTTTTTGTTAACGGAAAACTAGCCACTTTGGGTATGGACGTAACTGATAAAGACGAAATAAAGCTTAATAACGTAAAAATAAAGAGATCAGATAATCTTGTTTATTATGCTTTAAATAAACCTGCAGGAGTTGTTTCTACCGTTTCTGATGAGCAAGATCGTTCAAAAGTGACTGACTTTGTACCTGATAGCCCAATAGTATACCCGGCTGGTAGACTTGATTTAAACTCAGAGGGGTTAATTATTCTTACCAATGATGGAGAGTTTACTAATCAGTTGACTCATCCAAGCAACCTACATGAAAAAGAGTATTTGGTAAAGTGTATTATTCAAAAATCTAAATTCAAACCAACCGATCATAATTTAAACTTTATTTCCAAACAAATGTTAAAGGGAATAAAAATAGACGGCAAAAAGATGATTGCCGATAAAGTCGATATTTCAGCAATTAACGATTCTACGATTAAAATTCAAATTGTTATTCACACAGGCTATAATCGACAGGTTAGGAAAATGTGTGATAAAATGGATCTTGAAGTTGTAAAACTTAAAAGGACAAGAATTGGCAAATTGAATCTTGAGAAGCTTGATTTGAGAGCTGGTGAATATAAAGTCGTTAACAAAGAAGACATTTTATGATTGTAAAATCACTGGTTGTTTTATCAATAGTACTGAACCTTGTTGGCGCACATGGGGTAGCCAGTAAATTTGATGACGCCGTTATCCGAGATATGGCTGGAAGCAAAAAAACAGTAAGTGCATCCACAGACAATGTTAAGTTGCCAGAAATTTTGCCAAGACCGCTAATTAAAACTGATTCCCCAAAGTTGAATATTAATGCAAAGTATTATTACCTGGCCGATGAAGAATCAGGAGCAATGATTGCGGGGTCTAATTACAAAGTCAGAGTTCCTATAGCATCTACTACAAAAATAATGTCGGCTATTGTTATACTAGAAAACTACAAGCTAGATGAGGTTGTAACTGTTTCCACAACAGCCTCGACCCAGGTTGGGGCAGATGCTTTTCTTCGTCCAAATGAAAAAATTACAGTTATAAATCTTCTCCACTGTATGCTAATAAAATCCGGTAACGATTCTGCCTACGCTCTCGCCGAACACATGAACAGTAAAAAAATGTCGGATTCTGCGGGTATAGTCGAACCCAATGATGCACCAACTGAATCAGAAGGTATGAGTATCACCAGTACGACCGACGCCACATTCTCTTCAACGGTAAAATCATTTGTCGACAAGATGAACGAAAAAGCTAAGGAGCTCGGAATGGTTGACACACATTATGAAGATCCAGCAGGGTTGGATGTCACAGGGTATTCGAGTGCATATGATCTTTATGTCGCCACTAAATATGCTATGAAGAACGAAGTATTTAGAGAAATTGTAGCCAAACAATCATATGTCGCAAAAAATGTTGATAATACAATATATCATGAGCTAAAGAATTCAAATCGTTTGGTTGCTGAATACCAATACCAAGGAGCACTTGGAGTAAAAACTGGTTATATGCCAGAAGCTGGCCATTGTTTAGTCGGAGCCGCAAAAAGAAATGGGCATACATTTATCTCTGTGATATTGAGTACATACTTGGATACACCAAGTGCATCGGCAGATGAATCCTTAAAACTGCTCAATTGGGGCTTTGAGAACGTTTATTGGCAATAGTACAATTATCAACTAATTTCATCCCAACGCTCAAGAGAATTTTTAGCGGCGTCGAGTTGAGCTCTTTGCTTTGAAGAACCTTGTCCTTCGGAAATTTTGTTCTTTCCAATATATGCACAAACAGTAAAAACTTTGTTATGGTCTGGGCCAACTTCGGAAACTAATTCGTAAATAGGGGTAATCCCAAATTTTTCCTGTGCCATTTCTTGAAATTTACTTTTTGAATCATAGTAAAGTTCATTGTCAACAATATCTTTAATCTTATAACAGATAAATTTTTCAATAAATGTAGCAGCCGGCTCAAAACCTTGATCTATATATATTGCGCCTATTAAAGCCTCAAATGCGTTCGCTAAAATTAAATCTCGAGCTTTGCCAACATTCTTAGACTCTCCGCGCGAAGTTTTAATAAGACCATCCATGCCAAGTTTTTTTGCTTCGGTTGAGAGCGATTCTCCTTTTACCAAGGCGCTTCGCCAGTTGGTCATTTCGCCTTCAGGTTTGTTGTAGTTATTAAACAAAAAACGAGTTACGGCTAACTCTAAAACAGCATCCCCTAAAAATTCTAAACGTTCATTATGTTCAAGCTTAAGAGATTTATGTTCGTTGAGATATGATCTATGAATAAATACTGTATTGAATAGTTCTTTATTCTTAAATTGTATTTCAATTTTTTTCAAAAATTCGTCATATTCTGCCATATTTATTCCTTTTTACTTAATTCCTTTTCATGATTTTCATACACCGTTCCCAAAACTCCATTAATAAATTTTGAAGAATTATCTCCACCAAATTGCTTCGCTAATTCAACTGCTTCATTAATAGCAACTTTCGATGGCATATTTGGTGAGTATAGAAGTTCAAATATTGAAACTCTTAGTATTGATTTATCAATTAATGAAATTTGATCAATGGGCCACTCTGGTGCTGCTTCTACTATTTCCTTGTCTAAAATATCCTTTTTTTCCGAAATTCCTTTAATAGTATAGCGAACATATTCATCATCCACATCATCCTTATATTCGTTAATATTTCGGTCAGTAATGGAAGCTAGATTTTCGCTTTGACGAAAATCCCACTCATAGATAGTTTGCATTGCAACCATTCTTGAAAGGTGACGATTCATTGCCAGACCTCGATATTAAAAATACATTAAGCTACTGGTTTTGTGTTGTCTAAATCTATAACAGATCTAGTTTTATAAGTACCACAATTATAGCAAACTTTGTGCTTTTCTTTTAGTTCGTGACATTTTTCACAATAAACAAGAGCGCCACCATTCACTTTATCGTGCATTCGGCGCATACCTTGTTTTGAGTTATTAGTTCGTTTTTTTGGCTCAGCCATAATTACCTTAATTCTTATTGAAAATTAATTTGACTTATCTATTATTACACAAAATCAAATATTTTTCAATACTATGCTTACAAGCTTTTTTGGAACAACTATTGTTTTAACTATCTCTTTATCCTTTATATATTCCAGAACCTTTCCCGACTCTAACGCAGTTTTCTTCAACTCTTCGTCTGAAATTCCAGCATCAACTTCTATATGATCGCGAACTTTTCCGTTGACTTGGACAACAACTTCAATCTTTTCGGCAACTAAGTAATTCTTATCAACTTCAGGCCAAGAATCCTCTTGCAATAGTTTTTTACTATCTAATTTATTCCAAATCTCAGATGATAGAAACGGAACAACGGGGGATAGCATCTTAACAAATTGCTTATATGATTCTTTGGTAATGCTCTTTTGTTTTTCAATAACATTATTTAATTCCATAAGCTTTGAAACAACAGTATTCATTCTAAAAGCTTCCATGTCTTGTGAGACGCCATCAATGGTTTGGTTCAACTTTACCAATAATTCATTTGAATCTTCATTTGAAAAGTTTATCTTATTAAAACCTGTATAAATACGATTTAAAAATCTATAAATGCCTTGAACTCCGGCCGTACTCCAAGCAGATTCTTGATCATATGGCCCAATAAACATAATGTATGCTCTGGTGGTATCTGCACCAAACTTTGCCACAATTTCATCTGGAATTACCGTATTACCTTTCGATTTACTCATTTTTTGCCCATCAGCACCAAGTATTATTCCGTGAGCGATTCTTTTTTGATATGGCTCTAAAGTCGGAACGAATTCTAAATCATATAAAAACTTATGCCAAAAACGTGAATAAAGAAGGTGAAGAGTTGTATGTTCATTACCACCATTATATAAATCAACTGGCGTCCAGTATTTTAATTTGCCTTTCGATGCAAATTCTTTGTCATTGCTAGGGTCACAATATCTTAAGAAATACCAAGAAGATCCAGCCCAGTTTGGCATTGTGTCTGTTTCTCTCTTTGCCTCACCTCCGCATTTTGGACATTTCACATTAACCCAGCTATCAATATTGGCAAGAGGGGACTCGCCACTGTTTGTGGGCTCATAGCTCTCAACTTCCGGCAAGGTCAATGGAAGATCAGACTCATTGACCGGAACCATACCACATTTATTACAATGAATAATTGGAATTGGTTCACCCCAATAATGTTGACGAGAAAATATCCAGTCGCGAAGTTTATAGTTTACAGTAAAATCACCGCTACCGATAGACTTGAGCTTTTCAGTTATCTTTTTCTTCGCCTCTTCGGAGGTTAACCCATCAAATTCACCAGAGTTTATCAATATTCCATAATCGCAAAAAGCTGTATTCTGTATCCTTTCTTCTTCTTTCCTAGACCCAATGACTTGCTTAATTGGAATATTATATTTTATTGCAAATTCGAAATCTCTGTCGTCATGAGCTGGAACTGCCATTACAGCGCCCGTACCATAATTCGCCAAAACGTAATCAGCTACGTAAACATCAATTTCTTCATTATTTGTTGGATTAATTGCTTTTATACCCTCAAGTTTTACGCCGGTTTTGTCTTTAGCAAGGTCTGTACGCTCTAAATCCGATTTCTTTTTTGTATTTTCGATGTATTCTTTTACATTTTTTAAATTTTTAATTTTAAATTTTAAATTTTCGAGCAACGGATGCTCTGGTGCGAGAACAACGTATGTACAGCCAAAAAGAGTATCAGCTCTTGTTGTAAAAACTTCGATATTGTAGTCTGTATTCTGTATTCTGAATACTATATTTGATCCAGTTGATTTTCCGATCCAGTTAACTTGGGCCGTTTTGACATTATTTGGAAAATTTACAGTATCTAAATCCTTGAGTAATCTCTCAGCATATGCGGTAATTCGAAGCATCCATTGCTTCTGTGTCTTTTTAACAACTTCAGTACCACAACGTTCACATTTTCCGGCAACGACTTCCTCATTTGCTAAGCCGATCTTACAAGATGAGCACCAGTTGATTGGCATTTTAGCTTGAAAAGCAAGACGTGGAGTAATTTTATCATCATCTGCCACTTCGACTAATTTATTATTTAAAATTGCATGTTTATAGAACTGTAAGAATATCCATTGAGTCCATTTGTAGTAATTTGGATCGGTTGTATTAATTTCACGATCCCAATCGACGCTATACGCTAAAGCTTTCATTTGTTTTCGAAAAAAATCTGTATTTTCCCTTGTAACATCGGAGGGTTTTTTGCCCATTTTAATAGCATAATTTTCAGTAGGAAGACCAAAAGAGTCCCAGCCAACTGGAAACAATACATTATAGCCCTGCATTCTCTTCATCCTGGAATATACATCTGAAGCAGTCCAGCCCATACAGTGACCCATATGTAAGCCGGTTCCAGATGGATAAGGAAATTCATTTAAATTGTAAAACTTTGGTTTTCGGTCAAAATCTTTCGCGCGTTGATCGGGTTTTTCGTCCCAAATCTTTCGCCAACGTTCTTCAATTTCAGAAAAATTGTAATTATTATCGCTCATATTGTCTTAATTTTATTCTTTTTTAGCATAATTTTCAAGAACATTATATTAAAAAGTATCCTAACATAATTATTGTTGGATACTTATGACAATTAAACTAAAAAAATTAATCGGCTGGTGGAGCAGGGGGGGCGAGAACTGTTTCCTGTGTGGAGACAGAGGTAGATTTTTTAGTTGTGGTTGTAGTTGGTTTGGGAGCTTCTTCCACAGGTAAAGCAGGACAAGCATCGCAATTAGATTTTGCATCAACAATTGCTTTCTGAGCATTATAATCGCTAGTCACCTTTTCGATAGTAGTTTTTTGTGCCATTAGAGCATTTTTAGTATTTAAATATAAATAACCAAGCGCAATAGCAATGAGTAATGATAATACGAGTGGAATGTATTTTAAGAATCTTTTTGCTTTTTCATTGCGAAGTTTTTTCTTTAAATCTTCGTTAGAATGATCGGGAAACTCATACTTCTCTTGTGAGGTGACCGCAGGAGCGACTTGAGTAGGTGGCGTTACTGGTGTTGATACGGGTGGTAAGGACACGTTCAGATTAGAATTAGAAGTTTGGGCAATATTGTCTGTGTTGATAATTTCGTTCATTATTTATTTCTCCTTGTTAAATATATTATAATCTATTTTAATAAAAATACCAAAATAGCCACATATAGATGCAGCTATTTTAGCATTAAGATGACCAGTAACTTTTGGATCTTGAACTTCTCTCTACCTTTGGTCGAATATGCGCCAAAATAATTTATGGTGAGTGTTATAGACCTTGCAATGATTGCAGTGGCAACCAGTCAAATATCAGTAACCGAGAGCTTTATAGGAGATCAATTAACTTGATGTACTCAGTATATCATACAATTTAACCTTTGTCAAGGGTTAAAACAAAAAGACTTCATATATGAAGTCTTTTTGTTAAATCTATAATGATTTAATTATCTGTATGATTGTCTTCCGCCACCAAACCCACCACGACTGGAATCGCGTTTTTCTTGTGGTCTAGCAACATTAACAAAGATTTCTCTGCCCATTACTTCTTTACCGTTTATTTCGGTAATACAAGTTTGAGTCATTGCTTCAGTTTCTAGAGTTACAAAGCCAAATCCTTTGGACTGACCGTTATTGTCTCTATCAACAATAACTTTTACTTCTAAAACCTTAACACCCCCTACTTCAGCAAAGATCTTTTTAAGAGCTTCTCTATCAATTTCATATGATAGACTGTTCACAAACAATTTATTTTTTTCTTCTTTCATGTTCTTCCTTAATCTCGTGATTTTCACGAGACAGGCACTAATAAAAATCCACCAAGTTATTTCTCGGTCAATTTGTCTAGAAGAATAGTGCTAAAATAAACAAAGAGTTTTAACTTATTAGATATACAATAAAATTCTCATGAAGTCAAGCTTTTGAGCATTTGTATAAGCAGTTTTTACTTGTCGTATTTTTCAACAAATTTTTTTATCTCTTCGATATTTTCCAGAACCAACTTTGCCTTTTTAAGTCCGAATTGGAATGGGTATTTATCCTTTTCGTCGTTCTTAATAACAATCATTACGTTTCCTTTGAACTCCGATTCCGATACAATCGTCATATTTACTCCCTAAATTAATTACTTATATATAAATGCTCTAATTTCTGACAAATTTGAAAGAATAAATAATAATAAAAATAATGATATTGCAGGAAAGATTACTAAATTTTCAAACCATTTTCCTGTAGCAACTCTACCTCCATCAAAGGGTTTGGGAGGAAAGCCAAAGAATCTTTTGTTTGGGAAAAATATGGGAACACCTTCATTGGTCAATGAATCAATAAATATATGGCTTCCATACGAAATCATACTTGTTACAAAAAGCGTATGAGTATCAATTCCCCAATATCGTGGAACTGTTCTGAATAAATAATGCAAGCTTGTAGCCACAACCACTAGCCCCAGTAACGAATGAGTGATATTACGATGTTCAATAAAAGGATCGGTAATTTTACTTAAGGTGTGTCCAGCCGGAAGAAAATGCCATAACTTTCCATTAGGTTGATCAATATCTGGTAAAAGAGCTAATAAATATGTAAATACTAAAACAGCCCCAAAAGTGGCTGGATTATAGTTGGGCTGGCTACTTACAACAACATAAACGATTCCTGAAGTAATGCCCAAAAGTTGATGAGTTTTGCCGGTCATAATATATGAAATTATTTAACGAAGTCTACCAACAGCTACATTGGCATTTATGTGTAAAATGCCCTCAATAATGATGCCTTCATCTATAACGCGAATTATACGGCCATCTTTAATACTCTCATCTGTTTCAATAAATTTAACACAATTGTGTATCTTAGAATTAAATAATTGACCGACCTCTGCATCATTATCAAGAAATACATATCCAATACGACGCAATTTATTTTTTAATTGTTTAACTATAATTTCTAAATTATAAATAATCCATTCTTCGTCTTCATTTTTCAAATCAAAATCCACTCTAGCAGCTAAACTCATATAGAATGCTTCGCCAACTTCCTTATATTTTCCTTCAAAAATTAATTTTGCGTTATTTAAAAAACTATTTAAATAATCAATTATTGGTTTACTAATTTGTGCTTTCCCTGATTGTTGAATTTTATTAAGACCAAGAATATAATCATTAAAATTTCTGACACTTGCTCGCGCTGTCAATTTATCATTATTTTCATTTACAGTGACAGGATTGGTTTGTTTCTTGGTAGTATTAAGGGCTTTAGCCTGGCCTTCATATTTATCGGCAACAAAATTGGGAATCAGACTTGAAAATGTTTCTCTAACATTATCAAGACCATGTTTTTCAATTAGCTCAGTAAGCTGTTCTTCCACCCGAAGTCTTGATTCGACACTATACTCTTTTTGGTTCATTAGAATGCCTTATTGATTATTCAATTTTTATTTCTATTTTTAATCCAGATTGATTTAAAATAGGGGAGCGTCAATGTTGACAAAAGAAAACCCGGAGTAGGAACAATTGCATTTAACCACGGACTGTTAATATTTATTGATTACATATATATTCCTATGGCAAGATACGTGAATATTGCAATTAATAACTCACGAAACCAACTAGTTTCCATTCTTTATCTGTTTCAACAGATAAATTACGTTTTTTAATTCCTGTAACATCTTTTTCTAGTCGATTAACTCTTTCATCTTGTGCTTCATGCTTAAGCAATTGATTTTAAGCTCAATTTTTAGTATAATCAATCGGTAATGGGCCCATAGTTCAGTTGGCTAGAACGCTTCGCTGGCAGCGAAGAGGTCAGCGGTTCAAATCCGCTTGGGTCCACCATAATGTATTTAATTGTTCGGAAGCCGCCTCGCGCGGGCTGAAAGC
>CAZVMH010000002.1:0-182590 GCA_964628585.1 uncultured Candidatus Saccharibacteria bacterium
TGATGGACTTAGAAAAAAGCCCTCATATTGCAGTTGTAACAAATCTCACCATTGACCATTTAGATTATCATGAGAATGAAGAAGAATATAAATTGGCAAAGTTTAATGTTATAGCCCATCAAAGTAGAAGTGATTTGGCGATATTAAATTCTGATTCGACTTTTTCTCCAGAACAGTTAAAAAATCTTGATACAAATATTAAATATTTTGGAAAGAACAAAGAGTCGGATCGATGTATTGTTGAAAACAATGAAGTCATATTAAATCCAAAAGGTGAAAAAATCTCAATTTGTAATCTTTCTGATATTAGTCTTTTAGGACAACATAATCTCGAAAATATTGCTGCAGCAACTTTGGTAGCAAAAGAATTGAAGGTAGACAATCAAACAATCGTTGAAACAGTCAAGAAATTTAAGGGATTACCACATCGACTTGAGTTTGTTCGAGATTTAAGAGGAGTTAAATTTATTAACGATTCTTTTGCTACGAATCCAGATCCAACAATGGCGGCAATCGACTCATTTTCTGAAGATAAAATTTTGATTTTAGGTGGAAGTAGCAAAGGAGCAAGTTTTAATGATTTGGCCAAAAAGATTATAAATACAAATATAAAAGCCGTGGTCATAGTGGGAGAAGAGGGAAAAAAGATTGAACAAGTTTTGAAGTCAGCTGGTTTTTCTGGTCAGTTCGTCGAAGGTGGTGCTGATATGGATAGCATAGTTAAGAATGCACAATCAGTAGCAAAATCGGGCGATGTCATCATATTGTCTCCGGCTTGTGCTAGTTTCGGACTCTTTAAGAACTATAAAGATAGAGGCAATAAATTTAGAGCATCAGTCTTTAATTTAATTTAAAGTTTATATTTATTATTATGAATCAAATTAAGAAAAGCAGACAGGATTATTGGTTGTCTTTAGCGGTTTTTGGCTTGATTGCTTTTGGTTTGATTATGATATATTCAGTTTCAAAATATTATTCTCTCCAAATTACAAATGAAGCAACCGACAAATATTATTTAGTTAAACAATTACAGTGGCTTGGAGTTGGTGTCGTTGTTTGGGCGATTTTTGGAATGATAGATTATCGCTACTGGCAAAAAATCTCAAAAAATATGCTTTATACAACATTAGTATTAATTTTATTACCTCTTATTCTTCATGGTGGAGCCGGAGAACGTTGGGTAAATTTGGGGATTGGTTCTTTTCAACCTTCTGAAATTGCAAAATTTACCTTTATTATTTATCTTTCGAGTTGGTTTTCAAATAAAGGCGAAAACTTGCAACAAATACAAAAAATGTTCGTGCCTTTTGCGATAATTATTTTTTTCATTTCTTTAATAATGTTACTGCAGAAAGATTTAGGCACACTATCGATTATATTGGCTATATCGGCTTCAATTATTATTGTTGCCGGGGCTCCAGTTTATCAGCTTTTTATGGGGGGAGGAATTGCTGCATTTCTATTTTGGCTCGCTGTCAAAATTGAACCCTATAGAATGGAGAGACTTTTAACTTTTCTCAACCCAGAAAATAATTCGCTTGGTTCTGGTTATCAAATTAGAAATGCTCTAATTGCTATTGGATCTGGTGGATTGTGGGGATTGGGTTTTGGTCAGAGCAGACAAAAATATTTATATTTACCTGAATCTCATACAGATTCGATTTTTGCCATCATTTCCGAAGAGTTAGGTTTTGTACGGGCGATAATAATTATTATAGTATTCGTTTTTATTGCAATGCGTGGCTATAGAATTGCAATGAATGCACCCGATACTTTTTCACGTTTGTTAGCCACAGGCATTACGACTTGGATCACTATTCAGATGCTAGTCAATGTTGCGGCAATGCTTTCACTAGTTCCGCTAACAGGTGTGCCTCTTCCTTTTGTGAGTTATGGTGGTTCATCTCTTATTATTCTTCTTGCTGCAGTTGGAATATTAACCAACATATCTAAGAATAGACTAATCTTAAACGACAAAAAGTAAAAAATATGGAAAATAAAACAATTTTTTTAGTTGGTGGCGGTACTGGCGGACATGTTTTGCCAATATACTTTTTGTACAATAGATTAATTAAGAAATATGCAAACCTAAATATTATTACGGTTGGGACTGGTGGAGAAATAGAAAATGAATATTATGCCAGTATGAATAAATATGAAATATTAAAAACAGGAAAGTTTATTCGATCATTTGATTTGAGAAACTTTAACCAATTCTTTTTAATAATTTCTGGTTTTATAAATTCTTACCTATTACTTAAAAAATATAAGCCTGATATGATATTTTCTAAGGGTGGTTATGGTTCCTTGCCACTTCTAAAAGTTGCAAAACTTTTTAATATCCCATTCTTTATTCATGAATCAGATATAGAAATGGGTTTAGCCAACAAAATCGCATCAAAGAACGCAGAAAAAGTGTTTGTCGGTTTCCCTATTGATTTTTATAAGAATGTTGACCAAAATAAAATGATATATTCTGGCCAAATGATTGAAAATGACGTATTTAAGACAAACAAAAAATATTTTAATAATTCCGATCCGATAATTTTTATTACCGGTGGTAGCCAGGGTTCAAAAAGTATTAATCAAAGAGTATTTAAATCTCTTGAAAAACTGTTAAAAAAGTATAATGTTATACATCAGGTTGGTTTTTCTAACAAAGAGGAGGCAGAAAAGATAGTAGATGAATTGCCGGAGGGCTTATCTAAAAGGTATAAGTTATTTGGGTTAATGTCAGATCAGGAAATGAGAGGATCTATAGCTAGCGCACAATTAATTATTTCACGAGCTGGAGCAACCACTATTGCTGAAATTGCTGGAGCAAGAAAACCAGCTATTCTTATTCCGTATAAATATGCTGCTTCAGATCATCAGACAAAAAACATTGAATTCTTGTTAGCGCATCAAGCAATTATTTCTATCAGTGATGATGAATTAAAATCAGAAAAACTAATAAATGAAATTGAAAAAGCAATAGAAGACAAACATTTGCTTAATGAATTATCTTCAAATTTAAATAAAACTATAAAGATAGATGGTGTAAAAGTGGTTGAGAAAGAAATAAAAATTTTTTTGGAGAGAAAATGAAATATCATTTTATTGGTATCGGTGGAATTTCAATGAAGGGTATTGCTGAATATCTTGAAAAAGAGGGTAATATCATAACAGGTTCTGACCTAAAAACGGGTGGACACAGGGCATCAAATATTACTAGTGATATTGATCTAGTGGTTCGAACTTCTGCAGTCAACCCAGGTTCTCCTGGTTGGGTAGAAGTAGAGGAGGCCGAAAAAAAAGGAATTAAAGTTATTAAGCGATCAGAACTTCTTGGTAAAATTACTAAAAATAAAAAACTAATTGCAGTTTCCGGAATGCACGGTAAAACAACCATAACAACGATGGCTGGACTTTCTTTGATAAATGCGAAATTTGACCCGACAGTATTGGTGGGAGAGAAAGTAAAAGATTTTAATGATGAAGTTTTGCGAGTCGGAAAATCTGATTGGTGGGTAGCGGAAGTTTGTGAATACGATAGAAGTTTTTTGGACTTTTTTCCTGAAATAATTATTCTGACTAACATTGAAGAAGAGCACCTAGATACCTATCCAGGAGGTTTGCCGGAAATCTTGGAAGCATACACTAAATATCTAGATAATATAAAAGATGGCGGTATAATTATTGCTTGCCAAGACGACAAAAATGTAAAAGATGTTATAGGTAAAAGCAAAACGAAAGCCAGGGTAATTTACTATGGCCTTTCAGCCGAAGTTTATAATATCTCCAAACTAAATTATGAACTTGGTGTTTTAGGCGAGCATAATAGGCTCAATGCGTTAAGTGTTATTGCATTGGCAGACTATTTAAAAATTGATCAAAAAATTATTGAAGAAACTTTAAAAAATTTTCATGGCGCAAAAAGGAGAATGGAATATAAAGGGAACGTTAATGGTGCAAAAATATTTGATGATTATGGCCATCATCCAACAGAAATATCTGCTACGATTTCGGCCATAAAAGAAAAATATAATGATAAAAAATTGACAGTTGTTTTTTGGCCCCACCAATATAAAAGAATTAAGCCACTTATGAAAAATTTTGCCGAGGCATTTTTGTTAGCAGACAACGTAATTTTAAAACCGATTTTTTTAGTCCCGGGACGGGATGAAAAGTTAGATATTTCTTCAGAAAATATAACAACTTTGATTGGAGAAAAAGCAAAAGTTATGAAAACGGATGAGGAAATCGTAAATTATCTGAAAAAAAATTTAAACGAAAGCAACGTTCTTTTGACTATCGGGATACCGCCAGTATACAAAATTGCAGAAGAGCTTGCTCGAACATCCAATTAGTAGTGAAGGAATATCATGGAACAATTTAGAGAAATTTTTGAAAAAGAGATGGGCGAGGGATTTGAAACTTCAGTGAAGCTGGATCAATTTACTGGTTTTAAAGTTGGTGGTGTAGCTCAGTTGTTTTATCGAGCAAAAAAAATTGATGATTTAGTAAAAGCAGTATCACTGTCATATAAATTAAAAATTCCATATTTTATCTTAGGTGGTGGTTATAATATTTTGGTCTCTGATGAAGGTTTTGAGGGCCTTGTAATTAAAAATGAGTGCAAAAATATTGCTTTCTCAGAAGAAAATTCTCAAGTAATTGTAGATTCTGGAGTAATGCTAGGACAACTAATTAATTCTGCTGCCAGTAAGGATTTAGGAGGACTAGAGTTCTTATTCGGCATTCCTGGAACAGTTGGTGGTGCCGTTTATAATAATGCCGGTGCCTTTTCATATGAAATTGGCAATTTCGTCAAAAGCGTAATCCTATTGAAACCTGATCACAATAGAATGTCCATAATCAAAAAAGATCCGAAAAGTATGAACTTTGCATACAGAAATTCAATTCTAAAAAGCGGTTCTAAAAAAACCTTATTTCCTATGGTAATTCTTACAATCAAACTTCAACTGGTGAGGAGAAGAAGGGACGAAATATTAGATCTGATGCAAGACAATCTTATTAAGAAAAAAGAAAAACAGCCGATAGAAGAAAAAAGTGCTGGCAGTTATTTCAAAAATTTAGGAACAGAAAAGGAACAGGCTGCAGGATATTTGTTGGATCAGGTAGGAATGAAAAAGCAAAGAGTAGGTGGAGCGGCAGTTTCCAAAAAACATTCTAATTTTCTGATTAACCAGAAAAATGCTAAAGCATCAGAGATTAGAGCATTGGCAGAGAAAGCAAAAGAACTCGTTAAAGAAAAATATAATTGTGATTTAGAAGAGGAAGTTGAGTATATTGGAAAGTGGTGAATAGAAATAGAAAAAAAGTTATCAGTAGCAAATTAGGAGGGTATCAACAATACAGACGCCCTCTGACTTTTGGGCCCAAAAAAGAAAAAAAAGAACGTAAAAATATTCAACTACCAAAACTTCCTCTTAAAACTATCGGCTACATAGTTCTTGTATTGGTAGCGATTTATCTAGTTTTTGTTTCTGGAAAATTTAAAATCAAAGAAACAATTATTGAAGGGAATAATACAATGGCTTCAGAAATGATAGAGCAGTATGTCCCTAAAAATACAAATATTATATTTTTTAGTGTTAAAAAAACTAAGGCAAAAATTCTTGCGGAACATACCGAGATTAATAACATTTTTATTTTTAAAGGCCTGCCTGATACAATAAAAATTGTGAT
This sequence comes from uncultured Candidatus Saccharibacteria bacterium, assembly GCA_964628585.1. GTDB lineage: Bacteria > Patescibacteriota > UBA1384 > XYA2-FULL-43-10 > 1-14-0-10-43-13 > CAZVMH01. Next base: position 5,692 of record CAZVMH010000002.1, read on the forward strand.
AGTGGAACATGAGAACAAAATTGTTTGGCAAACTGGTGGAAAAAGCTACCTTGTCAGTACGCAGGGGATAGTTTCAAAAGAGATTACAACATTAGATGGTATAACCATGCCAGTAATTGTCGATAGCAAAAACCTGCCTCTTTCTTTGGGCAAGGGTTTAGTATCGCCAAGTTTTGTTGCTTTCGTTCTTAATATCAATGACAAATTTTTCGAGGCTACAAATATTAGATCAAAGAATTTTGAGGTAGGGGAAACAACATTTGATTTAAATCTTTATACCGAAGCTGGTTTCTATGTGAAGTTTAATACCTTACGTAGTAGTGCAAAACAGCTCGACAATTTAAAAAAAGTTTTAGTTGAAAAAAGACAGGACATTAAAGAGTATGTTGATCTTCGTGTGGACGGCTGGGCCTATTATAAGTAATTATTTTTTTATCCTATTCTTATCGTAAACACCCAAATGAGCGCCTTTTTTTTGTTCAAAAATTATTTTCCATTCTTCGTCGAAAGCCTCAAAGATTAAATAGTTCAGCCCCCTTTTTTCGCAGTAGCTTGAAAAATCTTTGATATATTTTAAATGATTTTTCAAATTAAAAGTTGCATTTTTAATACTTCCGCCCGCCGAAGGCCAACCGGAATCAATAAATATCGGCTTATTTTCTGGATTGATTTTTACGATTTTATCCATTACTGTTCTAACATATTCAATCGCATCTTTTCGAGCAATTCCAGCTCTAGAAGGAGACACGCCTAAAGATAGAAAGTCAACTTCCTTAACCAATTCTGGGAATTTAATCCAATCTTCCCAAAGATTGCTTGCTCCAACTGGTATTTTAATTTTTTTCTTAATCTTTTTGATATATAAACTTAACTCTTTATAACTGAGATAATTTCTCGATAAAGCCATATCACCGATTGCGACCCAATTAATAAGCCCTGAATTTGCAAGTTCGACAATATTATTTATTTCCTTTTTTATCAACCACGGCCCCTGATCGAAAGCAGAAGCTAAAAAACATTTTAAACCAAGTTTATGAATGTAAAAAGGGATTATTTTTAAAGTATCGAGAGTGCTATAAGTTTTAACCAAACCATTTTTTTTGACGATTTTTTTAATTAACTTCAAATCCTCCTCAATTTGTTTTGAGTTAGGATAAATTTTTGTTATTGGACTTTGTCCGCTTCGGAACGGTCCATAACAAATCCCATTAAATTTTTTCTGTTTCTCTACCATAGAATTAATCATAATTCCTCCCTCTGTAATACCATTATTAGTTAAATATCGCAATATGTCTTTATTATTTTTTATAATGAAGTGGGGCACGTTGTTAACGTGCCCCCGGTTTGTGATAGACCTAAGCTTGCGAGAAAACTCTTTTGAAGAATCCTCTTGGCTCAGGTGCTGATACTTCCTTCCTTTTCACCTTCTCGAGCAGTTCTTCCTCGTACTTCGTTGCCTCTTCATAGGCCTTGAGGAATTTCTGTCGGGCGAAACCAAGCTCCTCATTGAGAGGGGGGGCGATCAGTTCTGAGAGCCAGGTCGCATTGGCACACTGTGATCCAGGTGCATATACCCCAGGACCAAAGCGGATTGGTGACTGCAGATCGGGCATTTTGACCGACTGGTCAATCTTCGCGATCTCGGTGTTGACTTCATCTACTTTTGCCTTGGCCTGTTCGTATGCGACTCTCAGATCCGTAACCTTGGTCCTCTCCGTTATGAGGGAATCTTGGGTTATCTCATTGGCTCTCTCTTCTCTTTCGATCCAGACCTTAATCGCGTGATCCCTTACCTTCCTGACACCTTCACGCCAGCCGAGACGAGTCTCGTTGTAAAGGTATGGCAAAATGAAGATGAAGCAGACCAGAATCATGACCGGAAGAGGAACGCTTACGCTTGACACTGCAAGCAAGCGAAACGCGCCGAAGCTAAGGACCGCCGCCTCCATCGAAGCGAGCAGGATGATGGAAAAGACCAGTAACCATATCCACTTGTTGCCCTCTGGATGTGTCGATCCAGGATGACGTTTGGACTCCGAGACGTCTCCAGCCTCAAACGCTAGCCAGGAAATGACCGGTCCTGAGTTGCTCAGAATCACCGTGCCCAGAAGCCAGAATACCCACAAGATCGGAGTAAACGGTTTGTACTGGTTGAGTGCTCCTATGACGAGTCCGAGAGACAGTCCAAGAGCGACGCCAAGGATTGCTCTAATACCCCAGACGAGGCCGACCTCGAACTTGATAGGGCCTTCGAACTTGTTCAGCGCGAGGCTTTCCTTGGCTTTCTCGAGTTGACCAAAGATCTTTTCCCTCGATTCAAGGGTATTCTTGGCCTGTTCGTACTCGTTCTGAGCCTTGTTAGCCTCCTCTACTAGCGGCTCACGTGTATCAAGGCAGGTTGCGATTTGCTCATCAGCTTCCTGGCGCTCCTTCTTGAACTTTCGTTCAACGGCCCGGAATACTTTGTTGATGATCTTGATCTGGCCATTGATATCGGGAATCTTCTCGATAACCTTGGCCGTGATCGCCTGCAGACAGGTGAATGCCTCTTTGGCAGCATTCCAGTACAGCATCCAAGCAGCTTCTTCTCCTGGCGTAAGTTGTTCTCTGAACTTCTTTGCCGCTTCAGAATCTGCTGGTCGCATCGGATACTTCGCCGGATCAACCTCGCCAGTAAGCGAAGAGATCATGGGAGAGATCTTGAACTCATCACTGTCGTGAATCGGTTCGCCATCATTCTCCCGTACCACCAGGTCTCTCATATCTGTATTGCTCATCTCTCTACCGTCCTTTCTGATTCGCTCTCAATATCGTCTCTGCTTCATCACAGAGCTGATTGATCCCTCTTTCGGTGCAGCCGAGCAAGGAAGTTGCCACTATGGCTTTGCTGGATCCGTGAAACCAGCCATTCCAATCAGCGCCCTTTGTTGTGGTGATCTCATCTAGCCCAAAGAGTCCGATGTTGACCACATTCGGCTGGTCTATCAGGTTTTGACAGACCACCTGAAGAGCATCGGAGTCTTCTTTGTAGTCGTTCTCACCATCTGTAAAGAAAGTGATGATGAATTGTCTGTCTGGATACTGTTTTGCCAATGACAGAGCATATTCCAGAAATCGAAGTGGTCGAGTTCCTCTCTCCTGATCAGGAGCGAAAAGGTCTATGAATTCCATCCCCGATATTTCTTCAGGTTGGGGTAATCCTTTTCGCATATTGATCGGAACTGTGCATACCTTCGAAAGCTTGCATGCCACCAACCAAGCGTTGGACGGCAACTGACTGTAAAGACGCATTGTCCATGACCTGATTTGCTTGCACAGTTCTTGGGCAGAGATACTAATATCAAAGCCCTGGATAAGAACAAGCCCGTGCTCTTGGCCCGGCGGTGGTGGCTGCGGGCAACCGTTTATCGTGATGATAATCGTGATGCCCAAGAGCATCAATGCAGAAATGGATGCAATGATGGCTTTCATGACACTCCTCCATAGATTGTCAACGTGCGACACACAGTTACTTCGGAAGGCCTAAATGGCCAAATCCTTATCTGTATATTAGTAAATGTACTTTTGGAAAAAAATAGAAATAAAAAGAAAAAACCGGGTCAGCTCGCAGAGCTGCCCGGCGGTAGTGCTAGAACTTGGTAGTCCTATTCATGTGATGCGTTTAATCCCTACTACGGAGCTACATCTTCCGTCCCTCATCTTTACCCAGATCTGGAAGGTCTCTCCGATGCCGTGACCGACTTCATCGCCGATATATATAGTTGCTTTGAACTTTCCATCCATCAGGAGTGCAATGCACGACTGCGGATAGATGTTCCCATACATATCTTTGACATAAGCTGTCACTGGTTCACCGTTGTTGTAGCCGGTTGCTTTACCGGTGATCTCAAGGGGTTGACCATTTTGCTTGAAACCAGTTGTTGGTGAAGTAAGGGCAACGGACTTGCCAGTCTTTGCGACTGGTTTTGCCTTTTCTCCAACCTTGACATCTGGAAGTTTGCTTTCATGCTTGTCCGTGAAGACCCGAATCGGTATAGTAACCGTCTTCGTGCCTTTGTTTGTGCGTAACTCGACCTTTATCTCGTCGTTACAGATGTTGGAGGGAGCAAAGTATTGAAAGTGCCCGTTGGGAAGAGCATTGATACTGCCCCATTTGGGTGTGCTGACGTTATAGCCTTTCAGCTTGACGTCGTCGGAGAAGGTCAAGGCTTCGATATAGCCAGAGAGATAAACACCTTCGCTGCTTGCAGAGTCCACTTCTATTGTCTTAACCCCGCTAACCGAGAAGTTGGTTGTTGTTGGAGCGATTATTGGCTCCTTCTTTGTGCTGGTACCGGAAGCGACATTCTGCTTGCCGGTTGATTGGGCCTTATTTGCCGAACAACCGGCAAGATTGACACCAATGGCGAGAACGATAATCGCTACGATCAGTTTTTTCAGTTTCACGGGAAAATCCTCCTTCATTGTCAACGTGCGACGCACAGTTACTTAGGAAGGCCCAAATGGCCAAATCCTTAACTGCATATTAGTAAATGTGACTATAGAAAAAAATAGAAATAAAAAGAAAAAGCCGGGTCAGCTTGTGGAGCTACCCGGCGGTAGTGAGGGAGGCCTGAATGCCTTACTCAAATTGAATGTCATCGAGGTAGAGGGTGGCTCCCTTTGGATTATCGACCCAGGCGATAGCCCAACATAGCCCAGAGATGACGTTGTCAAGATTCTCTTTCGGAATCATGATTTCGTACTTCTTCCACTCATTCGTCAATTTGACGCTGATGGTTTGAAGATCAAGGCTATCCCTATACTTCTTGTTGGAGTCAATCCCCCCGATCTTGAACTCCGATCGTTCTCCGCCCCTCTCGCCTCTTGCCCAAAAGGTCAGTTTCTTAACACCACGAAACTTGTAGCCGGGCATGTCGCCCCAGTTGTTCTCTGGGTACTGCCAGTAGATGCCAGACCAATCTTGACCGCCTCTTTGCCACTCGATCTTGATACAGGTCTTTCCCGAACGTGGTCTCGTGATGCAAGCACTGTCAAAGTTAATGCTATTTATCTCTCCCATCCAACCCGAGGGAATGAAGTGGCTCAAGGCAGAAAAGTCGTTGTAAACAACGAAGGGGAACTTGTCCACAACGGACTGATCCCAGTTCGCCTCACGCTTGAGGCCCTGCCAGCCCCATGCTGGTCCGACTCCGCCTTCCTGTGTAACCTTCCACTCTTCGTCGAAAGCCTCGAAGTAGTAGTAGGGAATTGAAAGCTCTTTGGCTTTCTTGACGAAGGTGCGGACAAACTTGTTCTGGTTTGCCAGCGATGGGACAGCCCTGCCTTGCGTTTCGCCACTTTTTGGCCAGCCAAGCTCGCCGATAATCACCTCTTTTTCGGGGAAAGCGGACTTCATTTTCTGATACTTCTCTATTGTATGCTGGACTGCGTTATCAATTGAGATACCGCCCCAGAAAGCGTAGATATGTACCAGAATGAAGTCAACCTCGCGGGCCAGTTCAGGATAGGTCAGCCATACTGCTTCTGTATCAGCGTAGCCAACTGGCAAACCGGTCTCCTTCTTTATGCGTCGGATGTAGCCGATAAGTTTGTCTTTGGTTATGTCTTTGCGCAAAAGAACTTCATTGCCAACGACAATCTTCTTGAGATAGCCAAGCTTTGCGGCCTTTATCAGCGCTTCGATCTCGGCTTCGTTACACAGATCTAACTTGCCGAGCCAACAACCACCAATGCACTCAAGCCCAAGTTGTGAAGCAAGCATGGGGATCTCGGATTGGACTCCAAGCATTGAGTAAATGCGGATTCTCTTGGTTACCTTGGCTAATTGCTCAAGGTCAGGCTTGATCCTTGCCGTAGTCGGGTATGGTCCGCTAGCAGGGTTCTCAAATCCGGAGAATGGTCCGTAACACAGACCATCAAAGTAAATGATGACTACGATTGGAGCAGCTTTCGGAGTAGCTGCGACAGCAGTCGTCTCTGCGGTCTGTGTTGAACAGCCCGTAAGTACCAGCCCAAAAACGATACAGAGAACTAGAACGTAACGCATGTTAAGGTACCTCCTTGCGACGGATTGAAGCTAACTGGTTTTAGTCTAAAATTTTAAAAATTAGAAAAAAATGGAAGAAATTGGAAGACTATTGCAATATTTATTCAATAGTTGTATAGTTCCTGCTACTATGGAGACAGTAATGGAAGATAGACAAAAGATAAATTCAATTACTTTGAGGGAAAATTATCCCGATTATTACCGAGATATTTTCTCTTCGTGTCAAGTTGTTGTTTCTGCCTCCGATACTTTTTTCTGGGCGGGCGAATTCGCCCGTTTTTTTGGTGGCTTAACAATAATGCAAAAACTACCAACCAAAAATTTGGTTGGTCTCGAAGTTCTTGACCAGGAAGAAATCTGTTTTGCCGACAAACTTTTGGGCTATACACCAGCTAAAAAACAATTTCATCATGTTCCCTTTGATAGCGCCAAAGAAAAAAGATTGCTTTCGTTTCTTAAAAAATATTGGCCTACAATAAATACGGGGAAAGAAATCAAGGGATTCAAAATCCACATTCTCTCTGAGTCGCATTGCGGTGGTGGATTGGGGACAACCGGAGTTTATCTTGCCTGTCTTTCTACCTGTATGCACCTCCTAGCTGGCAAAATTATCAACGAAGATCTCGAAAACTGGGCAATTACGAGCACCAATGACTTACTAAACAAAGATGAATATCAGAATTTTCGTGATGTGTTTAGATTCGCATGGCGCCTAACGGCAATATCTAGAGGGGGACACTCTGCAGGTGCAACAGCCTTTATGTCTATGCTACATACTCCCTACCCAATATTTTATTTCTCAAAAAATATGTCAAACTATATAAATTCCACTTCTATGGTTCTTGACAGTAATTTAGAAGATTGTGGAATTGTCGAGAAAATTCCTTTCTGGGGAAGTAAAATGGAGGAAATATTTCCAATGGAAGTCCCGCAACCCTGGCCAATTGATGTAGGACGAGTCTTTTCTGGTACAACTATAAACACCGAGACAATCTACCATATGCTTTCGAAAATGATTACAGATATAGATCAGTTGCAAAGGAAAATTGATATAGAACTAGCACCAAAAACAAAAGTTGGGAAGCTAGATATTAATTCTCTCTTTGATTTTAATCAGGAACGGAATGAGTATTGTTCATATCTTGATTTTGTTGATGTTTATAATATTTTAGCGGTACAACTATCTTTTACCTTAAAAGATCTGTTTATTGGTCCAATTTCGGTTGAAGAATCTTTACGTAACTTTTTTTCCATTATTCACAAAATTCAGGACTATAACCATTTTCTAAGTCACTCAAACCCTCATTTAGATGAGGTTTGTAAGAAAATTTCAGAGTTTACAGCAAATGAGAATGAATTTAATTTTGGTTCGGCCAAGGTTGAAAGCATCGGAAAAGGCGGTCACATTCTATTTACTGGGCCAACAGGAGCGATGCCAGAGGACATGCCAGAAAAAGTAGAAAAGTTTGCTTGCGAATCAAAGAAAAATATTTACCTTGACTGGGCCTCATGGATTGATGGATTTGGCGAGAGTGGCATAACAGTTGAGCAAAATATTTCTGCAGGAAAATACTCAGAGTTCATTACCAAAAATGCTGTACGTGTGACAAAGTATTTCAATGGTAACATTGAAATAAAAATTGTAGCAGAAGAAGAAGCGCTTAAACTAATCAAAGACTCAGATTTAACGCTCGATGCTCGTAATCATAAAATACTTATTGCAGGAGAATCACTTCATTCAAAGGAAATATTTTCAGCCAAAGCGACCGTAGATATTTTACATAAAATTCTTGCTAGCCCATGTAATAAAATTTTCAACAAAGAGTTTGCCAATTCTAGTTATGGGCAATCAAGATACGATCTTCAAAGCAAAATTTTTATCCCATTAGATAAGGCACTCCAAAATCATCTTGGGAAGAAACTTGATTTTCATATTTCAGGCGGAATGTATGATGATTTCTCGGTTTGTGCAAATCTCCAAAAATTAAAGATTTCTCTGATAGAAAATGTCGAGTAATATTGGCGAGTGGGTATAGTGCAAGTGCCTGTGGATATTAACGAACAAAAGACGAACATAAAAAGTACTCAATCCAGTCTCAAATATTGATTTCGTAAATACAGAAGCAATTTTGTCTGTGGATAACTTTATTATTCGATTGCCAGGGCTAGCGCTTAGGTGATATGCTTTTGGGGTAATAAATATCGAAGGTAATTTATGAATGAAATGGTTTGGGATATAAAGCCCAGAAAATTTGATGATGTTATAACACAAATTCTTTTTAATAGAAGGTTTATTAAAAGCTATTCCGAAAAAGAAAAGATAGATGATTTTTTAAATCCTGATTTTAAAAAGTTGTATAACCCCTATTTAATTAACGGTATTAAAGAGGCGGTTGAACGAATTGTAAAAGCAAAAAATGCAGGAGAGAAGATTGGCATCTTTGCTGACTATGATGCCGACGGAATTCCTGGAGCAGCCCTTTTGGCTCGAGTCCTACAAAAGATTGGTATTAAATTTTGTGTCTATATCCCGACTCGCCAGAACGGTTATGGTTTGAGTAGAGATGGAATAGATTTTTTAATTTCAAAAAAGTGTTCACTAATTATTACAGTTGATTTAGGCATAAGAAATATTAAAGAAGCTGAATATTGTAAAGGAAAAATTGATTTAATAATCACTGACCACCATACACTAGGACCGGAGTTGCCAAAAGCTGATGTTGTTATAAATCCAAAAATTGGTGGTTACCCATTCAAAGATTTGTGTGGTTGTGGAGTAGTTTTTAAATTAATATTTGCCCTTTCCAAAGAATTCAAAGAAATTGATGAATCATTTTTAAAATGGAATCTTGATCTGGTAGCAATATCTACTATATCCGATGTTGTACCATTAACTGGGGAAAATAGAATTTTAGCCAACTTTGGTCTCATTGTATTAAAAAAAACAAAAAATTTGGGTCTGAAATCACTTTATGAAAAGGCCAAAATCGATAAAAACTGCATTGGTTCATATACAGTTGCTTTTCAAATCGGGCCAAGAATCAATGCGCCAGGTAGAATGGACCATGCCACAAAATCGTATGAGCTCCTAATCAGCGAAGATAAAAGAGAAATTGATAAATTATCCATGGTACTAAACCAGAATAATATTGATCGTCAAGAAGCAATGGATAAGATTGAAACAGAAGTAACGACTAAAATCATCAAAAATAATCTGGCTGAAAACAATATTATAATTATAAATGGAAAGTGGAGTAAAGGGATTGTTGGACCCGTCGCTAGTAGAATTGTTGAAAAATTTAATCGCCCAACTATTTTATTTTCAGACGAGAAAGATTCATATTGTGGTAGCGCGCGTAGTTTGAGCGAAATTGATATTCTAAAATTACTAAAGTCTCAAGAAAGGTTAATTAAAAAATATGGAGGACATAAAGGGGCAGCCGGAATTACCGTTCCTAAAAGTAATTTTGCAGAATTCAAAGATAGACTGATAGAGACAGCCAATAAAACAATTAACAAAAAAGCTCTTGCCAAAAAAATAATTATCGAAATGAATCTTGCAGAAAAGGACATGAAACTAGATTTGTATAAAAGTATTAAAAAATTAGAACCATTTGGAATGGGAAACTCAAAACCTTTATTTATAATCGAAAAAGCGGAAGTTATCAATCAGAAGATAGTGGGTAACGATCAAAAACATCTATTCTTAAGAATAAAAGTTGGCAAAAAAGAACTTAAAGCGATATATTTTAATTATTCAAAAGAAAAGTTGATCAAAAATCATAACATATATGACATTGTATTTTCAGTTGATTTAGATGAATGGAACGATCAGCAGAATCTATCTTTAAATATTGTTGATTTAAAAAAAGCATGAAACAAAGAGATAAAATAATCTATTTATGTGACAGTTGTGGCAATGAGTTTTCGAGTTGGTCTGGAAGATGCTCTGCTTGTGGGGAATGGAATACCCTAAAAGAAGTTAAAAGTTCAAAATTTAAAGTTGAAAGTCGAGCACATACTACTGAAGTTGAGATAAAAAAATTAAATGAAATTGATGTTAAGCAAACCAATAGAAAAAGTTCTGGTATTGAAGAGTTAGACAGAGTATTGGGGGGTGGAGTTGTGTCTGGATCGGTTATCCTTCTTGGCGGAGAACCAGGGATTGGAAAATCTACTCTACTTTTGCAAATGGCGGGAAACTTTGGCAAAGTATTATATCTTTCGGCTGAAGAATCACTAGGACAAATTAAATTGCGGGCAGATCGTATTGGAATAAAAAGCAAAGACCTATCGCTTCTATCAACATGGGATTTAGAAGTTGCTGTAAATGAGGCCCAGAAAAATCAAGTTGATCTATTTATTGTTGACTCAATTCAAACTGTGGCATTATCGAGTTGTGACGGAACACCTGGCAATATGTTACAGGTTAGAGAATGTGGAATATTCTTGCAACAATTTGCAAAAAGAACTGGAATTCCAGTCCTTATTATCGGTCATGTTACAAAAGACGGCAACTTGGCCGGACCTCGAATGCTTGAGCATTTAGTTGATGTTGTTTTGTATCTAGAAGGGGACAGATTTCACGAAATTCGAATATTAAGAGGAATAAAGAATCGATTTGGCTCGACTGATGAAGCAGGAATTTTCTCTCTACGGGCAAAAGGAATGATTGAAGTAAAAAATCCTTCGGAGATATTTTTGTCAGAGCGTAAAAATGAACCGGGTAGTGTTGTTACTGCAACGATAGAGGGAACACGTCCGATTTTGCTTGAAGTTCAGTCGCTTGTAAACACCACTCGTTTCGGCTATCCGCAGAGAACCGTTTCTGGCTTTGATTTGAATCGATTAAATCTACTTATTGCTGTAATTTCAAAAAAGACGCCAGTTAATTTAAGTAACTTTGACATCTTTATAAACATCGTTGGCGGATTTAAAACTAAAGATCCGGCTGTAGACGTGGCAGTTTGTGCAGCTATTATTTCTTCTTGTAAAAACATTCCAATAAAAAATAATGTTTGTCTCTTCGGAGAAGTTGGATTGTCTGGTGAAATCAGAAAAGTGGTCCGTCAAACGGAGCGAGGAAAAGAGGCTAAAAAGTTGGGCTACATAATTATCGAAAATATACGGGATCTAAACTCTTTGATAAAAGAACTAAAGTTATAGTTTCTTGGAGCTAAGGAGTCGCTTTCGGGGTCTTGAATGATTTGACCTCGGAGGTTTTTGAGTTGTTGCTACCGTCGATAGATGTAACTTTATAATAATAGGTTGTTTCAGGAGAAAGACCAGCGATTAAGGCACTATGATTTGTTAAAAGAGAGTAATCAACTGGATTTGATGAACTTAAAATAGTTGACACTATGCCCCAGAAAATCTGACTAGTTGCTGGAGTCGAAGTTGTCCAAATGATAGAAGCTGAATTGGCAGTAGGGGTAGCAGATAGACCAGAGATAGTTAGACTTGAACTATTATTGTCTACATTAATAGTTATCGATCCAGTTGCAGAGATACCGTTGCTATCTTTGCCCGAAACTGTAATTTTGTGATTGCCAAGAGAAAGACTGCCAAAATTAAAGCTCTTTGAAAAAGTATTATTATCTGAAGATGCCGATCCAATTGAGACGTCATCAATATAGAATTCAACAGAAGAAAATTGTCCTTTGTCTCCTTTGGCCAAAATTGTAGTATCATTCGAGAGGTTGGCTCCATTGGTTGGAGAAGTTATCAATAATTCTGGAACAGTGGCCGAGGCGTCGCAGTATTCAGTTAAGGCAGAAGTATAAAAGCCATTCCCCTCAGCCCAAGCACGGACTGGATTTTCCCAGTTTGGGTTATCAGGCTTTTCAGAGTGAATGATTCTAACCACTTTTTGATCTACTAGTGCATCTGGTAAACCGTCTGGTGCCAATTTCCCATTTGATTTGCAAACTCTAAGATTAATATTTACATTGTCCTTTTCTTTTGGAACCTGCCAAGAAGCAAAAATGTCCGTATTTTTTTCAATAGAGTAATCGCTTGGTAATTTATTTGAAAATTTTTCTACTGTTACGGTTTGAATTCCTTCTGGCTTCATAAAGTCTTCAGAAGGGGTTCCTGCCAATGATTTTTCTATATATTGATGAAAAATTGGGGCGGCAACAACTGAACCGTCTGCCCCACTACTCATTTTTACACCGTTACTATTGCCGACCCAAACCGCAACGGCAACAGAAGGAGTGTATCCCATAGTCCAAGCATCTTTAAAATCTGAAGTTGTACCTGTTTTAGCGGCCACGACTCGATCAGGGAAAGCCAAAGCAGAGCGAGTTCCAAAAACCAATGCCCGAGCCTTATTATCAGATAGAATATTAGAAATTTCATAAGCAATTTGAGGGTCTAATACTTCTTTCCCCTTTTCTGTTCTATTTTCAAAATCATACAAAGTTTTGCCTTTTGGGTCGGTAATTTTTAAAATCGGGGTAATATCATTTTTTATGCCACCGTTGGCAAAAACGCCAAATGCAGAAGCCATTTCAACTGGTTTTACCTCAGCGGCTCCGAGTGCAAGAGAAAGACCATAACGGCTTCTGTCGGTTAGAGTTGTTATGCCCATATCGGTAGCGGTGCGAATAACATTGTCAATCCCTGCCAAAGACATTGTTTTAACGGCAGGAATGTTTAATGAATTTGAAAGAGCTTGACGCATTGTAACTGGCCCGTTAAAATTTCCATTGTAATTTCGAGGGACATAACCACCACCAAAATCGGTTTGCAAATCAAACAATACTTTTGACGGAGAATATTCTGGTTGTTTAAAGGCGGTTGCATATGAAAATGGTTTGAATGAAGAACCTGGCTGACGTGCTGAATCAGCCACATTTACGTTGCCATCTATCTTTGTGTCAAAAAAGTCTTTAGAACCAACCATAGCTAAAATTTGCCCAGTCTTTGGGTCAACCGCTACCATTGCTCCATTGCTAGCACCGTATCGTGAAAATTTTGCTGACCCATTGGTAACTGCTTCCTCGGCAATTTTTTGCTTGTCATAATCTAGTGAAGTAATAATTTTAAGTCCTTCTTTTTGAATTTTTTCTTCACCGTATTGATCGGCTATTTGTTCTAGAACATACATTGAAAAATGAGGAGCAAGCATTATATCTTTTCGAGGGTTTAGAGCCACACCGAGAGTAGTAGTGTCTTCAACTTTTGCAATGTCTGCTTCTTCTTTGGATATTTTTCCAGCACTTACCATACGATCCAAAACATATTCCTTTCGCTTGATTAAAGCATCAGTATGGGTTCCATAAGGAGAATAGTAGGTTGGCGCCTTTGGAATAGCGGCCAATGTGGCTGCTTGTGCTAGTGTCAATTCCTTGGCTGGTTTGCCATAATATAATTTTGAAGCTGCCTCAGCGCCAGCGGTTGAATTACCATAAGGAATTTCATTTAAATACATCGTCAGAATTTCATCTTTGTTATACATAAACTCAAGTTCAATCGCCAAGATTAACTCTTTAAACTTTCGAATAAAAGAGCGATTGGAAGTAAGCATGGCATTTTTAACATATTGTTGGGTGATTGTAGAACCACCACGAGCGATGGAACGTTTGCCTGTAATCTTTTCAACAACAGCAGACATGACGGCCCTAACATCGAAGCCATGATGATTATAGAAGTTTGCGTCCTCTGTTGAAACTTCAGCATCTTTTAGATATTGAGAAATTTGATCACCCTGAACGATTGTTCTTTTTTGATCGCCAGTTTCATAAATTAAAACCGTACCAGTTCGATCAAAAAGCTTAGTTGATTCAGTGGCGTGCATGTTGGCAATTTTGGTAGGAGTTGGTAAATCTTTTGCAAACCATGCAAACGAGATAACCAAAATAAACAGCATAGCTATGCCAAAATAAAGCAAATAAAATAATGCTTTTTTCCATTTTGGCATCTTGCGTAAGTTTTTGGGGACTAAAGTTTTTCCGACTCGAGTTTTTCTAAACCGAGAAAGAAGTGGCCTAAATTTGCCAGACAATTTCTCAGTCAATTTATTCGGATTAAAACGAATGATATTTTTTTTGAATTTCATAATATTTACTAAGGATTAGTATTTACATTATACGCTCTGTCTTGCTACTATGTAAACAGAAAACCGATACATTATATAAGTAAATATTATAAGTTGTCAACAGCTAACACAGCTTGGAGCAAAATGAATAAAGAATTTTTTGAACGAGGGGTTGAAGAAATAATTGAAGAGAAATCTTTCTGGCAAAAAATAAAATCTGGTCAGAAACTTCGTGTTAAGATGGGGCTTGACCCAACTAAGCCAGATATACATTTGGGACATGCAGTTGGCCTCCTTCGTTTGCGCGAACTTCAAGATGCTGGGCATAAAATTATCATTATTATTGGAGACTATACTACTAAGATAGGAGATCCTTCTGGTAGAAACACAACTAGACCAATGTTGTCTGATAATGAAATCAAAGCCAATGCAAAGACATACTTTAATCAAGTTGGAAAAATTTTAGACCTTAAAAAATTAGAAATTGTTTACAACTCAAAATGGTTTTCCAAAATGAGTTTCAATGATATTCTGCAAATTGTTGGTAAATTTACAGTGGCACAAATACTTGAAAGAGACGATTTTGAAACAAGATTAAAAGAAGGTAAAGATGTTGGTCTTCATGAAATTTTGTATCCCTTGATGCAAGCATATGATTCTATTATGGTTAAGTCTGATGTTGAGTTTGGGGGAACAGACCAAAAGTTTAACATACTTGCTGGAAGAAGTTTGCAAAAAAAGATGGGTGAGACGGCACAGGAAGCAGTTTTTCTCAAGATCTTAGTTGGGACAGATGGCACGGAGAAGATGAGCAAATCGCTCGGAAATTATATCGGCATTACTGAAGAGCCAAAATCAATATTTGGCAAGGTTATGTCGATAAAAGACGAACTGATTGTTGAATATTTTTCTTTAACTACTAAAGTAACAGATGAAAAGATTGAGAAAATCAAAAAGGCGCTAAAGGCCGGAGACAATCCAAAACAATTTAAAGTAGAATTGGCCGAAGAAATCGTCAAATTGTTTTATGGTGAAAAAATTGCAAAAAGTGCTAGAGAGGAATTTGATAATGTTTTTACCAAGAAAGAACTACCATCGGACATATCAGAAGTGAAATTATCTGGAAATTATCAAATAATTGCCTTGCTCACGTTACTTGGGGCGGTGGAATCAAATTCCAAAGCACGACAGTTGATTAGCCAGGGTGGAGTTAAAATAGATAGCACAAAAATTCAAGATCCAAATGCTCAGATATCAACTCATCCAGGCATGATAATTCAAGTTGGCAAATTAAAATACTACAAAATTAAATGATATGAAGAAAATTATTATTGAAAAAATTAAAGATGCGGTTAAGAAGGCTGGCTATGGGGTGCCAGTTGATTTTGCGATTTTGACTCCGCCAAAAATGGAGATGGGGGATTATGCTACAAATGTAGCGATGATTTTAGCAAAAAAAGGAGAGAACCAGAATGAAATTGCCAAAAAAATAATTGAGCATCTAGAAAAGGAGAAAGTTTTTTCCCGTGTTGAAATTGCCGGTGTCGGATTTATCAATATATTTTTTGATTCAAAAATATTCCAAACAGAGCTAAAAAAAATCCTCTCTGAAAAAGAAGAGTACGGTCGTGGCGAAAAGAAATCAGCCAGAGTTAACGTCGAATTTATTTCTGCTAATCCAACCGGCCCACTCCATATTGGAAACGCGCGTGGTGGTCCAATAGGTGAAGCAATCGCTAGGATATATGAGTTCTTGGGATATAAAGTAGAACGAGAATTTTATGTAAATGATATGGGCTTACAAATTGATCGTTTTGGTCAGTCTCTATACTATTGGTATTATAAAAAAATTGATGAAAGAGCCGAATTTCCGGAAGACGGTTATCCTGGTGATTATATAAAAGAAATTTCTGAAAAAATTCAGAAAGAAAAAGTAAGGGAGTTGAGGGAAATTAAGGAGAAAGAAGACTTTGTTCAATTCTTTATCAAAGAGGGACTGTATCATACTGTAAAAAGTATGCGGGAAGACGCAAAATTATTAGGAATAGAATTTGACACATGGTCTCGTGAAAGTGATTTAATTTTCAGTGATAAGACAAAAGAAACAATCGATATTTTGGAACAAAAAGGTTTCACAACCAAAAAAGAAGGCGCAGTTTGGTTTAAAAACCCAGAGGATAAAGATTTAGAGGACAAAGAATCAGTCTTAATCAAAAGCGATGGCAAAAGCTTTACCTATTTTTCTGACGATATTGCTTATCACATGAATAAATTAGAACGAGGCAGCGATATCCTGATCAATATTTGGGGCGCCAATCATCATGGGCATCTTCCAAGATTTAGAGCAGCGATGCGAGCAATGGGGGTTTTGGACGATAAAATTATAATAATATTCTACCAATACATTCGTCTCAAAGAAGCAGGTGAAGTAGTCTCGATGGGAAAACGACTGGGAAATTTTGTGACGCTAAGGCAGGTAATAGAAGCGGGAGTAGCACCAGATGCCTTTAAATATTTTATTCTTTCACAAAATCCAAATACACCTTTTGATTTTGATTTAAAATTAGCAACCGATACAACTGAAAAAAATCCTGTTTTTTATATTAAATACGCCTACGCTCGAATTTCTAGTATTTTAGCAAAAGTTGAAGAGGGCAGTGAATCTGGTTGGGACTTTCAAAATCTTAAGGATAAAAAAGAGGTTGTTCTTTATCGAGAGCTAATTAAATTCCCCCAACTTTTAAATGATACAATGCACGATTTTCAAATTCAGGCACTCCCCCATTATGCTCACAAAATTGCAGGATTATTTCATGATTTTTATACTTCTTGTCCGGTTTTAGATAGTGATCCAAAAACAAAAAAAGCCCGACTTGCCTTAATTTTAGCAACAAAAATTATTTTGAAAAATTCTCTTTCTATCTGTGCCATCGAAACTCCAGAAAAAATGTGACGCAAAGAGTCAACCATACAGATAACAAATAAAACCAATCAACGAATAACAGATTAACAGATTGGAGACCATGCTTTAGCTTGATAGACTGTCAAATAAATTTATGGCATCAGAGCACAGGCTTCAGTCTTCTCCTAAGCACGCTAAAGAGTGGACTCCAGATGGCTATAGTTCTGCTGTAATTATCTTTGTGCCGGAGATGATTATAAGTTTTTTAAGTTTCTCATTGATAGCAAAATCATCAATATTGCCTTCACCAAGAGCATATTGGGAGACGAACTCGCCACTCTTATTAAATTTTACTATTCGATTTTGTTTTGATTCAAAAACATAAATAAAGTTTGTCTCTGCCCCAGTATAAATTTTCTTTGGCTCCTCTAAAACTTTACCGGGATCTGGGATGTTCTTAATTGTAAAAGTCTCGTCTTTAATACCTTTTGTCAGCTTTATTACAGTTCCTTCTTTCATCAAAACATAAACATTGCCGTCTACAGCCAGACTAACAGAGCCTACAAGGTTAGACTTTTTAGAATCGGCATAAGTGGTATTTCTGGCAAAATTATCGCCTTCTCGAATATATTTAATAATCTGACCCGCATTTGAATCTAGAAGATAGAGATTGCCAGAGAAAATACTAAAGGAGACAGCCGTTATCCAAGTCGAACCGCCAGAAAGTGGAGTGTCGGAAAAGTTTTTGTTCTTAATATCATACGAGATCATTTTATCGTCTTTAGTCCAAAGTAAAATTTTGCCGTCTCCTTCGGAGTAAGCTAGTGCACGTATTTCCCCCTTATCTTTTCCAATCGAAGCAATGAGTTTTGCCTGATTGTCCGAGAATCCAAGAGAATAGGTTTTGCCATCTTTACTAAAGGTAAAAATTTCGCTTCCAGTTGAAATGGCTTTTGCCATTTCGGAGCTAACTATGGCTGAGTTTTTGCTGTCCGGGTAGATGCGAGTTGTGACCGAATATTTATCAATTTGAGTGGCAATTTCCCTATACAACACTTCAGATTTATCCCTTGTCGGTTGATATTTTTTTCCTTTTTCGGCTAAAACGAGCGCTTCTGAAAGTTCGGTTGTGCTGGCGGATCGGCCGAGTGCAATATCTTCTTTAGCACTATCAAACATTGTTTTGGCCTTATCATAGGCATCGGAAACTTCCTGTTGTTCCTTTTTTCCAATTGCGTTAGAATTATTTGAACGGATTTTGAGATAACCAAAAAATATTAAAATTATTACCAAGCCAATGTAGACATATTTACGGTTTTCTTTCTGTGATAAATCTTTAATTATTTTTTGCAAGATTGATTTTAAGACGAAAAGGACATGAGCAAGACCACTTAAGGATTTTTGAGCGTAAGGATTTTTGACTTTAATTTTCTTATAAGTAGACCCGATCTCATTTCCCTTATTTCCTGAGGCAAGTTTGTTTGAAATGGCCTTATGACTTTTCTCAAGCAGTGCTTTAGTTTTTGGAGAAGCTTTTTCTGCCCAATACCTTTTCCCCTTTTGAGAGCCAATTTTAATTCTTTCTCCGACAAAATGAGCAAAAATCTTAATATATTTCCAGGTTGCTTTTATTACTTTTAAAATTATCGGAACATATCTGTTCTTGAAGACAGTAACAATTGTTTCTTCTGGCTCATCTAAATAAATGATCTCTGCCATTTCTTTGATTTTGGGTGATTCAATTTCTTTCGTTGCTTCGATTACAATGGTATTAACATCATTTATCCGTAGTTTGCGCAAAGTTGTGAAAAGTTCCAAAACCGATTCTTTAACTGTAACTTCACTGGTCAATTTTCTGATTCGGTCGAGAGAAAGATGATTGAAGAGCTCATTATTGCCAAAGACAATTTTATCACCAGCAATAAGCTCACCAAAGACTATATCTTTAAATATTTGCATGGGGTGTGGTGTTTCTAAATCTCCCCCTTCTGTCAAAGAAGAAATTTTGCCTCTTCTAAAAATGTAACCTGGCAATCTTCCCGATTGAGTTAAATAGATTTTATCGCCCCCTGCAAAGCCAAAAACAGAGTTAATTTTGCCCAGTAAGTTTACATCAGATATTTCCAATATCTTTTCAATTGACTCATTTATGTCTTCTACTACTTCCTCAAAAATTGCTTCACTAATATCTAGATGAGCAGAGATACCGTCTACCTTGTCAATAATTACTTTTTTTATCTTATTACCGAGAGTTTCGCTAGAAAAAATTTCCAGAATAAAAAAGAAAAAACCTGTCTCTCTTCCCTTCTTGTTTGAGGTGAGAAATCGATTGGGATTTTTTTCCTTTGTTGTGAGAATTGAAGATTTAACAACAAAACCATTGTGCATAATGACTTGCCCTTTTTGTATTTATTCTATTTTACCAAAGCATAACAATAAAAAGCAATTGGGGTTACCATTCTCTTTAAATAAATTAATGTTTTTGTTACGATAAAATCGGTTCCGTCTTTGATCATAAATTGGCTTTCTAATTTTTTTACTAAGGGCTTCCTACATTTGAGACGGTCGTGACCGCCTCTTGCGGTCGCCCACTTGGTTTTATACAAACCAATTTAGACATTGACGGAGCCATAACATTGTTTCGGGGTGTAGCGCAGTGGTAGCGCGCACGCATGGGGTGCGTGAGGTCGCAGGTTCAAATCCTGTCATCCCGACCATTCTGTACTTTCAAATTTTTAGCATTTGCTGGAGGATACATTGATTGAACTAAGTTTTTGAAAAATTAATACTAGTAAAAAATCGGAGAAGAGTTTTTTTATAATGTTCGGGATGACGATGGAAAATTGATAATAGTTGAAATTGTATATGGTCGGGAATGGTCTCTGTCGGAAAATGGTATTTTCTATATCAATACCGATAAGTTAAAATGGGCGGTTAAAAAAACAGCTTTAAGCGGTTAACATTATATAATAACCAGAATGAAGTAGGTTTATATATATTCAATTTTTGGGGAAAAAGCGGAACTTTAAGATTAAAATCTGGTCATGACTATCAATTTATCTGCCATCCTTTTTCCACACCCTTCAATGGCTATTGGAAGCATAATGATACTAAAATAATTATTTATAAAACTCCATTTTTTCAATTTTCAACGAAAGGGAAGATTTTTATAGAAGAAAAAATTGATTCATCTGACAAGGATCTACTTAGTGGTTTAGGTATTATCTTGTTGTATTTTGATGGTATTTTTTTGCTGGATTGGACTGTTTAATAATAATTATTCTAAACAGGGCCAAAAAATCCCAGGGTAACATGAAGGGTGCGTTTGCGAGATGCTGGGAGGAGGAGAATCGCCGTGCTCCTCACACCAACGACGGATATACGGCGTCAAATCTTCTGTTTACTTGTCGCCCACATCCATGTCCTGGCCATAAGAGATGATGAATTTTTTGATTTTAGAATTTAAAAAAATCGTAGATTAGCGTAGCTGGTAGTGCTCAGGGCTGGGGGTCCTGAGGTCGTCAGTTCGAGTCTAGTTACCCTGTCCAATTTGTCGATTTTTTTCTATATATCTGATCTTTGAGGTATAATTGTAAGTATGACCAGGACAAAAATTGATCTTGCAATAATTTTTGCACTTATATTGCTCGGTGGTGTTTTTTGGTTTTTGATAAAAGTATATTCAACTGAAAAGACATTTAAGCAAGAACACGATATCAGAGTCACACAAAAAGATTTGCCAGTTTTGCCCTCAAAAAACTCGAGACAGAACTTATTCTTAACAAGCGAACTTGCCGACTGGGAAATGCTCAAAAATCTTCCAGTCAAGGCCCAAGAAAAAGGAACAGTGAGGGTGCCAATTTTGCTTTATCACCATATTGAACCCCTTGCTTCTGGCGGGAATCAATCTTATTATGTATCACCTCAAACTTTTGAGCGTCAAATGAAGTGGCTTTATAACAACGATTATGAAGTAGTCTCACTTTCAAGGTTAACCAATTATCTACAGACAGGGGAAAACCCTCCTCCTAAAAAATCAGTTGTAATAACTTTTGATGACGGAACACAGGGCGAATTTGACAATGCTTTTCCAATTTTGCAAAAATTTAATTTTCCTGCAACTTTTTATGTTGTCAAAGAGTGGTTAGATAAGGGGGAGGCGAATCAGGCCAAGGATTACTTTGGTTGGACGGAAGCAAAACAATTATTGAAAACAGGGATGGAGATTGGTTCTCATAGTATTGATCATAAAGATTTAGCGAGCTTGACTGATGAAGAATCGCGCACGGAAATATTTAATTCAAAAGAGTTGATCGAACAAAAATTAGACATATCTATTTCATCGTATGCTTATGCTAGTGGAAGTATGTTGCCTCGTGATTGGGTTTTAATGGAAGAAGCAAAATATGATTCAGCTTTGTCTGTGCAAAAGGGGATTGACCACAAGCTTTCAGACATATACCATTTAGATAGAATGCATATAGATAATGATTTACCATATTTTATTGCTAGAATTGAAGGTAAATATTCAAAATAAGTGTATATCTAACTCATATAATTAATGATTTGAGGAGACAAATGTCAAAAAGTTTTTCTAGTGAGGAAGCGAAAGAGATCGGCGATCAATTAAACATTAAATGGGACAAGTGGGATGTTGAGCAGTTCAGAATGGGTATGGATGTTGAACTAGAGCATGGCACGGTTGATCCAACAACAAATGTGACTAACGATGATCCGCTAATGACTGGTAAAATTGCTTTGGCCCATTTGAATGAAATTCCAGATTATTACGATCGCCTAGAAAAAATGGAGCAAGAAGCTGAATCTTAATATGTAAATTATAAATAACAATAAAAAGCACCAATAATAAAATGAAGGTGCTTTTTATAATGGAGTTAAAAGTTTTTATTCCTCTGAAAGTCTAAATTTCCAAAGAGCCAAAAGAAACATTATTACTATCCAGCCGATTATAATTTCAATATTCAATGGATTAGAGAAGGGCGAGACTGCATCGATTGAAATTCCCCGAAGCATTCTAAGTAGCGGAGCAAGGGGTAGGAATTGAACTATGTTAAAAAGCCATTTTGGCAGAGCATCAATTGGGAAAAATACACCAGCTAAAAACATCATTGGGATTGCAACCGCCTGCGCCATGCCCTGAGCAGCATCGGCCGTTTTAGCGAAACCAGCCATCACAAAACCGATTAATTGAAATAGTACTGCGCCAAGGAGTGCGATAACTACTAATACCCAAAGATTTCCGTAAACATGACCATTAAAGAAATGAATGCCAACAGATAGAATCAAAGCAATCTGAATAACATTTAAGACAAGTCGAGAGATAACTTGGGAAGCAAGAAACTTCCATGTTTTAAGTGGAGTTGTAGTAATTCGTTTTAAGATTTTATCTTCTTTATACTTGCTAATAGCAACTGCCATACCCATAATTGAAGCATTCATTAGAGCGAGGCCCAGAAGGCCAGCCATTACAAAATCAAAATACGAGTATGGTTTATTTGAACCAATTTTTTCCTGATCAATAGAAAATATTGGTTTGGCTTGTTGTATGGCAAAACTGGCGCCAGTCAAGTATTTATCAACAAAGCTAGAAAGAATTGAAACAGCTTGAGCACTACTGGGATCATAATAAATAGTAATATTTTTTGGTGCGTCAGGTAGGGGTGTTCCGAATTTTTCCGGAATATAAACAACAGCAGAAATTTTGTTTTTTTCAACTTCTTTTTTGGCCGAAACAAGATCGGATTCATTTTTTATGTTAAAAATGTTCGAATCAACCAATCCTTTATCTAAGCTTTTCGATAATTCTGTATCAGACTTATTTACAATTACAATTGCACCAACTATATTGTTTGATTTTCCAAAAAATAGGCCAAAGATGAGAGTGAACATCAGAGGGAACATTAGAACCCAAAACAAGGCCTGCTTATTTCTGAATAACATTTTCAAATCTGCAAAAAGTAATTTAAGCATTCTCCTCCTCGTCTGCGATTGCTTTACCAGTTAGTTCTACAAAAACATCTTCAAGCGAAGCTCGGCCAACAGTCAAACCCTCGAGATTTTGTTCGTGAATTATGCCTAAAGCGTTGTTAACGTCAGCCTGTTTTTTAAGCCGAAGTTCAAAATTATACTTTTTATCAGCGATATTAGAAAGATGACCCAATTTTTCTAACTTTTTAATATCTGTTTCTTTGATGCTTCTTGCTATAAAGTTTATTTTAAAAGGGTTGTCTGCTCTTTCAATCAGTTTATGGGTCGTATCTAGGGCAACAATCTGACCTTTTTCCATGATGGCAATTCTGTCGCACAGCACCTCTGCCTCTTCCATATAGTGGGTGGTCAAGACTATTGTCTTACCCTTTTCTTTAATATCTGTAATAATATCCCAAAGATGTCGCCGAGCTATTGGGTCAAGACCTGTTGTTGGCTCGTCTAAAAAAACAATTTCAGGATCGTTAATTAAACTAGCAATGATTGAAAACCTTTGTCTTTGACCGCCAGATAGATTTCCAACAAAAGAGTTGGCTTTTTCGGAAAGATTAACAATCGAAAGCAGATGTTTTGGGTCTTCGTTTTTAGCATAAAAGCTACCAAAAAGTTCCAGAATTTCTTTTAAGGTTAGATAATGATAATAAGCGGAAGATTGCAGTTGGATCCCAATTTTTTCCTTAATATCATTTAACTTATGTTTAATATTGCACCCCAGGACTTCAATATCGCCACTGGTGGGTTTGCGCAAGCCTTCAATCATCTCGAGAGTTGTAGTTTTACCCGCTCCGTTTTCACCCAATAAACCAAAAATCTCACCTTTTTTGACCGAGAATGAAATATCATTTACAGCGATGAGCTTATCGTATTTTTTGACTAAATTCTTTACCTCAATTACATTTGCCATTTCATATCCTCAAACTAAAATAATGAACTGCCAGCAAATGATCCGCTGACTAAGAAAAGCATTCCTCGCATAATTGGTTCAATTATAGAAAATATTATCGAGTTTCCAGTTAAAATATCATACATTATTATTCCAAGTAGAAGGTATTGACCGTATGACATGAATTTAATTCTTGATTCTTCAGAAAGAAAATGTTCTATAAAATGTGATCCATCAAGTGGAGGGAAAGGCAGGATATTAAAGGCGGCCAGCAGCACATTGATTTCAACTATTTTTTTCAAAAACAATAAAGAAGTATTTGAATCGATCATTACTCCCTGAATCGTAGCAATTCGAAGTGGAATAGCCAAAATTGTGGCTACAAGTAAATTGGTTAAAATACCAGCAATAGCAACTTTAAGTTCATCTGATTTTCTGTGTAGATAGTGCGGATTAAGTGGCACTGGTTTGCCCCAACCAAAACCAACTAAGAAAAACAATATTGTTCCCATTGGATCAAGATGGGCAAGTGGATTAAGAGAAACTCTTCCCATCATTTTTGCTGTTGGATCGCCAAAACGATTGGCAACATAGGCGTGTGCAAATTCATGTACAGTAATACCAATAACCAAGAAACCAACAACAATGGCTAAAAAATCAATGGGGGATTGTAAAAGAGAAAAAATCATATAGAATCTTTAAACCTTGATTATTATCAAGGAATTTGATATTATAACTTCGTTAAACATTAAAAAGTATATCGAATTTTTCGATTAATGTCTAGAATAATTATGGCAAGTTGCTCAATTTGTAGAAAGTCAGCTGTTTCTGGAAATGCCGTTTCTCACGCCCAGAATCATACTAAAAGAAAATTTAAACCGAACTTACAAAAAGTTTATGGTGTTGTTTTATGTACTCGATGCTTAAAAACAATAAAGAAAAAAAGTGCAGAAGCGACATCGGAAACTACTCCAGAAGTGATTGAGAACGCGATTGAAGATGCAGTAGAGAAAACTGAAGAAGAAACTAAATAATAACTAAATATCGATTTTTAAAAAATGCCCACATCTCCTCGGGCATTTTTTAAAAATTAAATATTACTCAGGGAGTTTTTCTCCAAGGGCTTCTATTGCTTCGTTGCGTTTTTTGATTTCTTTTTCAAAACAACTTTCACAAAAAACATCTTCACTCTTTGTCTCGAATGGAACTTCAGCTTTTTTGCCACAGGCCTTACATTTGATCCACCAGGCAGGATGTTTTTCCCGAAGTTGTTTTTTATAAACATCGGTACAAATTTTGCAGCGTTTGGGAATATTCTGCAGACCTTTATCAATAAAAAACTTCTGTTCACCGGCAGTCCAGAGAAATTTTTTGCCACAATCTTTGCAAACGAGCGTTTTGTCTTCTAGATCGGATTCTTTTACTTTAGCCATATAGTATTAATTAGAAATTAGGTTACTCAACAACTATATATTATATTTCTCAAGGTGTATTGTCAATTTAGTATAAGTTTGATAGATTAAGGTCAAATGAAGGCGAGAGAAATTTTAGAATTGGAAGCGAAAAACGGGACATTTTCTCATGCCTATCTTTTGATTGGAGAAAATGATGAAGCTGAAGAGCTAGTAAACATTATTGTTTCTGCTAAAAAATGTATTAATGAAGATATAATTGTTTTAAAACCAGAACAAAAAGCAGGTAAAGCAGGAGAAATTGGGGTAGAAGAAATAAGAGAGATATTGCGTCGGGTGAGCAGATCTTCGCAAAACGGGACAAAGATTGTAACTATATATAATAGTGAGAAATTAAATCAAAGTTCGGGTAATATTTTATTAAAAAATTTAGAAGAGCCTCCTAATGATACAATTTTCATTCTAATCGCTGAAAATGAATCGGTCCTACCTACAATTAAATCGCGATGTCGTCAGATTAATTTAACAAATCAATATGTGTTTTCGCCGACAGAAAGAATCGAAAACCTTAAAAAAGGTTTTTTCGAAGCGTCGGAGTTGATTGAAAAAGTGGTTAAAGAGGAAGAAACAAATCAGCTGTTGGATGAGCTACAATCGTACTTCTATCAAAAGCTATTAGTCGAAAGAAACATTGAATCGGTTACAGCTTTAAAGGAAATTGAGAGAGTGAAAAAGGAGATTATTGGGAATGCTAACCAGAAATTGGCTCTTGAAGGACTTTATTTAGAATTAGAAAGCACAATATAATGAGTGAGATTTTAATAAAAATAAATTCGGACGGGAAAGTTTATAAAGCCAAGAAAGGGAATTTGGATGTCTCGGCTGGTGATGAGATTTTATCTGAAATGGAACATTATCAGGAGGTAGCCAAGGTTGTAACTTCGATCTGTTCCAAAGAGGGGGTGACAGAAGAGAATGAAGTAATGGTAATTCGGAAGATAAACGAAAAAGATAGGGAAGTTATAGCTGAACGGAAAAAAGAAGCAGAAGCATTTTTGCCAACCTGCAGTGAAAAAATTTCAAAGCACAAATTGGCAATGGATCTTTTGAGCGCAGATCTCTCGTATGATGGCAAAAAATTGACATTTTTCTTTACTGCTCCTGGCAGGGTTGATTTTCGGTCACTTGTGCCAGAACTAGCTTCAACTTTTAAAAAATTAATTCGGCTTCAACAAGTTATCTCGCGTGACAAGGCTCGTTGTATAGATGCAATTGGCCGTTGCGGCCGCCCGACCTGTTGCAGGTCCTTTTTGAAAGACGAATTGGATGATATTTCACAAGATATGGCTTATGAACAAAATTTAGGGCAAACTGGAGTCGGTAGAGTAACAGGGTTATGCGGTCGTCTTCAATGTTGTTTAAAATATGAATATCAACAATATCAGAATGCGAAGAAAATAATTCCACAAATTGGGAGCAAAGTTAAGACTCCAGAGGGAATGGGCAAAGTACGATCACAGAATATTATTAAAAATAAAATAGTGGTAGAGTTAGACAAAGATCAAAGAATTTTGGAGGTAGATTGTTAGAGGTTGCAATAATTGTATGTTTGGCGATTTCCTTTTTTCTTGTCTTACGCCATTTTCCTGAAACTGGTGAAGACGCAGTGACGGGAGAAATTTTGAATAATGAAAAGCGAGTTGGAATTATGTCTAAATTTTTTGAGAAATTTTTGAAAAAACCAAAACAGGAAAATATTGCTGGAATTAAGGATGCTATTGTTGGGGGGCAAAAAGAAGTCGTTAATCCTTCGCAAATTAATCAAGCGCACATTGAATATAATGAGACAGACCCAGAGGTGGCAAAATTGTTATATGAATCAGAAAACGCTTTTTTGCAAAACGATTTAAGGGAAGCAGAAAATTTAGCTCTTGAAGCAATTGGTAAAGATAAAAAATGTGCTCAAGCCTATGTGATAATGGGTAGAGTAGCTTTTTCCCGCGGTTCTTTCGCTGATGCCAAAGAGGCTTACGATACGGCACTAAAATGTGACAAAGAAAATGCTGAAGCATATTTTGGACTTGGAATGGTTAAATTTCGAGACGGAAATTTATCAGATGGAGTAGAATATCTGCAAAGGGCTGTCACTATAGATAGGGGTAATGCCGAGTGGTATTTTGAGCTTGGTAAAGCTTTTATGGAAGTTCGTCAGTTTGCCAAAGCAGCTAAAGCACTCAAAAGAGCGGCTGCGTTAGATATGGAGAATAAAGAATATAAAGAGCTCGCTTCCGAGGCAGAGGACAAACAACGTTCTCATTCAGGCATATACAGAAAAGCAAGGTAATTCGTTGCAATAATTCTCCGTAAATGCTATAATTTTTGTGATTATGGGGTAAATTTTGTTTATGGAAAGCGTACCCGCGACAGATCGCCCATGCCGTTGTAGCTCAGTTGGTAGAGCACACCCTTGGTAAGGGTGAGGTCACGGATTCGAGTTCCGTCAACGGCTCCATGCTGGGATAGCAAAGTGGTCAACTGCATGTGACTGTAAATCACACGGCTTACGCCTTCGTAGGTTCGAATCCTGCTCCCAGCACCATGCCGATATAGCTCAATTGGTAGAGCAACACTTTTGTAAAGTGAAGGTTGTGGGTTCGAGTCCCTCTATCGGCTCCAAAAATATAATAAATCAATAAGGAAGACCATGGCAAAAGAAGCTAGAAAACTTGTAACGCTTGAATGTAGCGAATGCAAAAGCAGAAATTATCATACGGAAAAAAGACTAAAAGGCCAAGATGTGATCAAAAGGATCGAATTGGAAAAATTTTGTCGTAAAGATAATAAGCGAACATTGCACAAAGAAACCAAATAATCAGCATGCACTGATTCTTAGGGGCATAGTTAAATGGTATAACGAGGGTCTCCAAAACCTTTATTAGGGGTTCGATTCCTCTTGCCCCTGCCAAAAAAATCTCAGATAATTCTGAGATTTTTTTGTTAGTTTTCTAAAGTATCTTGTAACTGGTTTTGCAACTGCTCCACATCATTCATATTGTTTATTTCAGCCGAATTAAGATATTTCTCAACAAGTTTTAGCTCCCAATATGAAATTAGATAAAATGCGACAACTGAGATGATCATCCCATAAATTGCATAACTGTCCCATTTTTTCTGAACAAGTAGGAAATGGTTAAAGGAATGCCATTTTCGTTGTTTCCAAGCTCTTCTTCTGGAAAAAATAGGAAGTATAAAAATGAGAGGAAAAAATATAAGTGAGGAAAGTATTGAAAACCAAAAAAATGTTTTATCTTTCATTTGCCAGAAGTAAACAACAGAAAAAAACAATGCCGACAAAGAGTATCTACTCAAATATTTTTCCTGTTCTTCGGGAGATGGGTCAATGGGGCTATAACCCTCTTTTTCTGCGATAATAGCGTTAAATTTTGAATCAATTTTTGTTTGATCAATATCTGCTTGCATAACTCTATTATATGCAAAAATAGGTTTTATAAATAGGTACTTTTAAAGATGCTTGTTTATAGTTGTGAATTGATTTCAGAAAGAGCCTGATTAATTGGCAAGACAGTTAATCCGCTTGTTGATAGTGCTGCCATTTGAGCATTAAAGTTGGCAGGAGTTGTTTCATATTGGGTCGGGCTGGTTCCAATTCTATGGTATACAATTACTAACCAAGTTTTGTCTTGTTTTGCTTTTTGCACCCACGTATTGAATTCTGCAAGAGTAGTGGTGTTGGTCATATTTTGAACCCGAATATTGTAGGAATTAAAATTATCTTTTGAATTATAACCCTCGTCTGTGCTTCTGTGGGAGCTATAATATTTTTTTATTTCAGTAATTACTCTAGTATCGTATTCCCCATATGGAGTAGCAAAACTTTTTATTGTGCCAGATCCAATAATTCCTTCTAAATATGTTTTAGAAGTTGAAAGTTCATTATCTATTTGGCCCGTGGTCAGTGTCATTAGATGGGGATGGGTAATTGAATGGGATCCAATTTCGTGACCGGCGGTTGCGAAAGCTTTTATTTTATATATTTGATCAGTCTGACTTTGAAGGTATGTGGTGGCTAAATATTGAGTCGATTTAAAACCGTATTGATTAATCACCGGTAAAACTGAAGTATAATTGTCTTCCCAGCCGTCATCAAAAGTTAGTGTTACAAGGGGGCGATTGAACCCAACAATTGTATGAGCAGTTACGCAATAATCATCTGTAATTAGAAAACCAACAGAAGAAATAAAATGCAAAACAGTAAATTGTTTTACTCCAATAGGAATTGTAAAGACATCAGAATATTTTTTCCAACCACTCGATGGGTCTGCACTGCCAAGACCGATGTATTCTTCACTACCATTATTTTTTATTAACCTAACTGCAATTTGAGTCGTCACATTAGATTGGTAATAATCTGTAAACAAGTAGTCGCCAGGCACGGCAGTCTGGGGGTTATAAGCCCATTTAGCATCACCGTCGGTGTAACTTGTCATTTGAACTTTTACACTGTGAGAGCCAGTGTAACCAGTACTCAAATAGCTGAATTGGGCGGTATTGGTGCCCCACTTTTCCGTTTGCCAGTCCAAGGGAGTGGCTCCGTTTGTATTTTGTTCAACAGAACTATTTGGAATGATATTGGTGGTTACCGGTGGAACAGGAGGTACGGGTGGAAGTGGTGGTTCTGGCGGAGTCGGAGGGGTTGGAGGAGTTGGTGGCTCTGGGGGAGCTGGAGGAGTAATTATATCCTTTTCGCCAAAATAAAAATTATCCGTTGTTAAATATCCAACTTTATTAATCAAGTGTAAAATAGTAACTTTGCTGGCATTTGTTGGAGCAGTAAAATTAAAGCTAGCGTTTTTCCATGTTGTTGATTTGGCAACTGTGCCGAGTTGAATATATGATTCTTTACCTGTTTGATCAAAAATTCTGGCAACAACCTTGGTTTGGACTGAAGACTTATAATAATCACTAAAAATATAAACCTTGTTTGGTGTTACAGAGATTGGATCAAAGTACCATTTAGCATCTCCGTTTTTAAACGAAGTCATATTAATATTTAAGCTTTTTGTTCCATCCTGTGAACCGCTTGTTTGGTATGAGAATGTTGCTTTGTTGGTGCCCCAGCGTTCCGTTTTCCAGTTTAAAGGTGATTTTAAATCGGCAGTACTTGATTCTACTGAAGAATTTAATATTAAATTTGCGCTTTGTGCTTGAACGCTCTGAGTCACACAAAAACTACCCAATAAGATTAACAACCCTGTCAGGGTAAAAAATAGTTTTTTCATTTTTTCCTCCGCTATACTAATAAATTTAATTTATGAAAATTAATACAGTCTAATAATTGTACTGAGAACGAAGATGGGTGCGATGCAAACGCCGATTTACCAATAATACTAAAATTAAAAACAAAAAATTTGAAGTCATATAGAGTTTGCTTAAAAGGTTTGTGCCCATGATCGAGTTTATTAAAGACTCAAATTTTTTCTTTGAAAAAATAAAACCAGTCGATTTTAAACTTTGGTCAAAACTGGCGTTTGTCTGTTTGGGAACGGTTGTATTTTCTACAGAACTTTCTTTTTGCTCATTCAATACTTGGTCATCCACATTTTCTACTACCAACTGAAAGCTCTTAGAACCCTTTTTGTTGATAGATTCAGAAGATTTGCTACTACCAGTTGAGGGTGTATTTGTGGTAGTTGAGCTAGGAGTGCTTGTGCCATTTACACCATTTGAAAAGGCAATTCTTGATTTTTCACTAGAATTAATTCTCCAG
Organism: uncultured Candidatus Saccharibacteria bacterium; assembly: GCA_964628585.1. Taxonomy (GTDB): domain Bacteria; phylum Patescibacteriota; class UBA1384; order XYA2-FULL-43-10; family 1-14-0-10-43-13; genus CAZVMH01. The sequence continues at coordinate 36,776 of CAZVMH010000002.1, forward strand.
TCAGTCTCTTTGTTAATTGAAAACCAAGTAAAGCCCTGAATTCTTGTAAATTTATTTCGCAAGTCAGAAAACATTGCTGTTATCCAAGCTGCTTTATCGCCACCGCTTTCAGCAGAAGCAACTTCCATAATCAGAACATTTTTAGAAGATATGCTGGTAATCTCATTGTATGATTGTCCAAAAACTTCTGAAAATGATTGCCAGACACTCCATGACTGGGTTGTACCCCAGTTATAGCCATCTAGCCCGACAAAATCAACATACTCATCTCCAGGGTATATCTGACCATACGAACAGGGATCACCGTAAAAACGAACATTCGGTGACCATATCCATGATACATTTGTGACTCCATTATTTCGAAAACGATTTATAACATATCGCCAGAAAGTCTTATGACTTTCTGTTGTGTTTCCATTGTTTGTTACTCCCCAAGGAGCCCACTCCGAATTCATTTCTGGAGCAAGGCTTATTCTGACCGGGGAACCAAAACTTTTTACGCTAGCCGAAAATTGATCGAGGTATGCATCATATTGACCTGCCGTAACATTATCATACGAGACGCCATTGCCTCCTATTTGGGGTTGCCATGTTAGTTCAGGAATACAACCGTGATCAGAAAATCTCTTGGCTATATCAACATAAAAAGGGTCCGACCAATCTTCGTACCATTTACATGAGTTAAATTTTACTCCCAGGTCTGTTTCAAATCGACTCAAAACAGAGATATCAGAAGAAGAGTTCGGGAGAAAAATATTTGATTCCAAATTCCTACCTTGTGTGTGAGGTGTTTTTATTGCAGTAGCAACAACCAAAATGGCAACTAAAAACAAAACACGGAAAAGAGCTTTATTGATATACCCTCCAAAAACCCTCCTTGGTTTTCTAGATCAAGAATATAATGACACGGTAGCCGGTGTCAAGTTTTATGAAGCAGTAGGCGCAACCGAGTATCTATTAACTTTGTTCCAAAGAAGATTTTTCTTATCTCCAAATAGAACTCTAAAAATAGAATAATAGAAACAAAATATATTAATACAATAAAAAATCGAGAAAAGAGGGATAAAGGGGATAATCCAATATTTTTTTTCAATGAATGAAACCAGTAGGGCAATAGCAGAAATTGTTATAAGGGTAGCTACAAATAAATGAATAAAAATAAGTGGACGCATAATAGCAAGCGCGAAAGTAAGAATCCAAAGCATGTTATCAAAAAGTAAAAAATAAAGTTCTAAATTAAATTTTGAATTTGGTTTATAGAGTTTATGTAAAAAAATGTTTTGCCAAGTTCCTGTATTCCAACGCAAAACTTGCTTCCAATAGTCTTTAAAAGTCATTGGGTCTTGGGTCGTAACAACAGCAAGAGGCGCATAGATAATCTGACCCAATTTTTTCTTATGAATTTGAATTGTGAGGTCAAAGTCTTCAGTTAAAGTTGAGCTTTGTAGATCAAGTTTTTCTAAAACATCACTTCTATAAAGAGAGGCGCAACCAGGCGCGACAGTAACTGCACTAATAAAATTTTGAGCGGCTTTATAAATTTTGTGAGAAACACAGTATTCATAGGTACGGAATGCGCTAATTAATCCTTTTCTGTCAGAAGTCACTGTACCAACGATTAGAGCGGGTTTTTGTTTTTTATATTTTTTAATTTCACTCATGAAATTTTCAGACAAACGACTGTCGGCATCAGAAAAAAGAACGTATGAATATCGTTTTGTTAAATTGCGACTCTTTATTAATTTTTTTAGTGCCGTTGCTTTTCCGCAATTGTTCCTAAGATTCATTACGTTCACATTGGCTTTTTTTGCAATAGACGCAGTTTTGTCAGTTGAGCCGTCACTTACAACAAAAATATCATCAGGACTCAGAACTTTTTTCATAGCCTGCAATGATGCGCCAATTACTTCCTCTTCGTTTAGAGCGGGAACAACAACACAGAAAGTTTTTTTAGCCATTTTTATGAAGCAATTTTCTGTATGATTTTCTAAAGAAAACCACAACGCTTGCTACAGCTGCGATTAAAATGTGACCTCCGAAGCTTGGTCCACCCATAGGTAGGTTGTACATAAGTTCCTTTCGAACAAAACTTGTTAATAAAAAATGAGGGGGAAAACCCTCATTTAATCCGATGGTTTGCATAGTACACTCATTAGATCTTTTTGTCAACAATGAAAAAAATATTTTAAAAAATAGTTAATACTTTTTCATACTTTTTTAAAACATGGCATATGGAAAATATTTGCTATTTAAAATTATTAAGTCCTGCTATTGACAAAACTTATTTCTTTTGGTAAACAATGACTAATGATTAAGAAATTACTTTTATTGATATGTCTAATCGCCTTGCCCTTTTGCGGACTAGATTTTTCACGTGCTTTTGCAGCCAATCCAAATCTAATTGCCAATCCCTCTGTAGAAACATTGGACTCAACTAAACTTTCTCCAGTCGATTGGTCTTTTAATAGTTGGGGAACGAACACAACAACTCATAGCGTTACTACTACTTCACGACAAGACGGAGTGCGGAGTGTTACTATTAATATGCTAAGACGTACAAGTGGTGATGCTAAGTGGTATTTTAAACCAGTATCAGTTTCTGGGGGCACAGAATACACCTATACTGACTACTACCATTCTAATATTCCAACTGAATTGGTGGTTCAATTTACTCATCAGGGCGGAAGAGTCACTTATCAGAGTTTGGGAACGGTTCAAAAAAATCTGGGCTGGGGCAAGTCAGATTTTTCTTTCACCACACCCCAATATGCAATAAAGGCAACTGTATTTCACTTAATTAATAAAATCGGATACTTGGGAATTGATAATTGTTATCTTGGCAAGAAAGAACCTACACTCCCAACTCCACCAGTAGTAATTACAGATAATGTCCCAAATAATTCAGTTGAAGAATCTGTTAACTCAGAACCCCGAGACTGGCTAAAAGGCGGATGGGGCAACAATACTGCAACTCTTTCATATTTAAATGAAGGACACACAGGAACAAAAAGTTTAAAAACTGAAATCACCAATTATGTCGATGGTGACGCCAAATGGTATTTTACTCCACAAAAATTGCTTCCAAATACTACTTACCAATTTTCTGATTTTTATAAATCAGATGTTGCTAGTAGCGTTGTCCTACAAATAGATAAAACAGATGGTACAACTAGCTATCAATATTTGAAAAATGCCGAGGTAGCTTCTGTTTGGACACAATACAAAGACACTTTTACAACACCAGCCGACGTTTCTACTTTAACTGTTTTCCATCTGATCGCTTCAGTAGGTTTTTTAATAACTGACGATTTTTCAATAACTCCTTTTGTTGCTCCTGCTTTCAACCAGCCAATAATTGCCATAACTTTCGACGATGGTTGGGAATCGCAATACACAAACGGTCTATCAATTCTTTCAAAATATCAGATATTGGCTACATACTATTTAACTTCAAGTTTTCTTGAGCAACCAGAATATTTAACAAAACTAGAAGTGAACTCTCTCAAAATGTCTGGTGGTGAAATTGCTTCTCATTCTGTGACTCATCCATTTTTAACACAGTTGCCTTTGTCACAAATGCTCTCTGAATTAACTCAGTCTAAAAATGATTTAGAAAATGATTTTGGTAAAATTAACAGTTTCTCTGTTCCTTACGACGATTATAACGATACAGTAATTAATTCAATTAAAACTCTTTATTCATCTGCTCGTATTTCTGACACAGGGTATAATAATCTAAATAATTTTGATGCGTACAGACTTAAAACTCAAAATATTTCAAGTACTACAACTGTAACTGAATTAAATAGTTGGATTGCGGAAGCAAAAGTCAGCAAAAGTTTGCTAGTGCTTCTTTATCACCAAGTAGACAATAATGGTGGAGCTTATAGTGTAACTCCAGAAAACTTTGATCTTCAAATGTCTGCCATCAAATCAAGCGGGATTAAAACCAGTACTATCAGCCAAGCCATGGCAGAGCTAACTCCACAATTAATAAAGTAATTTTTCAGACAAATATTAAAAAACGGCTGTCACTAAGCCGTTTTTTTTTGTGTTATAATATTTTAAAATTTCGGTTGCATATCATAACTCCTCATACTTTTTATACCTCGAAGTTCGCAATATTGACACGCTAATTTTTACAGGTTTATACTAATCAAGGTGATAAAAATTAATCGCTAGGGTTAACAATGAAAAAAATAGCGAAGTATATCAAAAAATAACTAAGACGAATTTTTGTCTTAGTTATTTTTTTAGAACGGACTTCCATTGAGGAGGGTCGATGGTCCGTCGCGTCATAGAACATTAAAAATAAAGAAGGAGGGGAATGTTAAAAAAGTTATTATTTGTGATTGCTTTAGTAGCAGTCGGTGCCGGTTCGTATGGAATCGCCCGAGCATACTTTAGTAGCTTAACACCCGCTAATGCAACTGAAACATTTACTGCTGGGACAATCAGCATTAGTCTCGAAAGGAATGATGCCAATAGCTCAGCATCAATTGGATTAACTAATTGGATGCCAGGAGACGAGGCATGGGTAGCATATGATGTGAGAAATACCAGTACAGTGCCAGTGACATTAACCGGGTATATTAACGGTACTTGGGGCGCTCCTTTAGGTGATCAAATGGTTCATGTTGTAGCTGCACAGTACTGGGATGGTTCAACTTGGCAGAACATGGCTGCTCCGAATGGCACATTTTCTTACGCTGGTCCGGTACCTGCAAACGGTGGGATAGTAACGATGAGAATGAAAGCAAGGTTTGAATCAGAAGCAGGAAATGATTTTCAGGGAAAAACATACACGGCTAGTATCTTTGTTACGGCACATCAAATAGGCGAGCCAATTTAAATTGATAGGTTTAAAAATTGACTTTCTAAATCCCGACAGAACTTTGTCGGGATAAGTGAGAAACAATTAGTAAGGTGAGGTCGATACCTTATATACAAAATTAATTCACTCTGTGAAATAATTCGCAAAGCGGATTTGAAGAACAATTTCACTAGGGTAAAGGAGTAATTATGTTTAAAATAGTAAAAAGTTTAGTTTTAGTTTTTGCTTTTGTAGTAATGACAGCTGGTGCAACGCAGGCTGTATTTACAAGCCAAGCTTCAGTTGTCGGCAATACCTTTGCTACAGGCAGTTTAGAAATTAGAATCAACGGTCAGGCAAGCATACCAGGCTTTAATGTTACAAATGCTGCTCCTGGACAATCACAATCAGGGCAATTTGGTGTTAATAACTATGGTCAACCCTGGTTTGCTGGTCCTTCAACATTGGCTGCAAAAGATTTAACAATTTCAGCAGTTATGACGGGTGGAGACGCAAGCCTTTTTAACAAGTTAGACGTAGTTGTTGAGGCTAATCGAGGATGGCCAACTTGGATGCCAGTTTATAGCGGTCCTCTTTCTGGTTTAGCTAACGCTGACTTATTGGATGATCGTTGGTCAGAGCTTATTGCTGGAAGTTCAGAAGATGTTCGTTATACAGTAACTTTGCCGTTGGATGCTGATGATTCATATCAAGGGCTTTCAACAACTTTCGATTTTGTAGTTGATGCTGCTTCAAGCTAAGGGTTTTTAGTCCCGATGTAACATCGGGACAATAAAGCTTTTAATTTAAGGAAAAAATGAAAATTTACAAAATTTTAACCTATCTGATTTACTCGCTACTAATTATTTGTTGTCTTCTTTTAATATTATCCCGTTTTTCAATATCCGGAGTCAGGCTTTTTTCAGTTCAGTCGGGGTCAATGGAGCCAGAAATTAAAACTGGTAGTATGGTTGTTGTAAAAACTGCTTCGAATTATAACCTAAACGATGTTATTACTTATTATGATCGTACAGATAGTAAAAAAACTGTTACTCATAGAATAGTGGACAAGAAAACAACTGGCAGTATAGAACAAATTATTACAAAAGGTGATGCCAATGGTTCAAATGATTCAATTGCAATAACTAAAGATCAAATTATAGGAAAAGTGCATTTTTCAATTCGATATCTCGGTTATCTTGTTGGTGCGGCAAAAACAACGGTTGGTTTTATTATTTTAATTGTGATCCCAGCCACAATTATTATTTATGAAGAAATAAAAAAAATCCATCACGAAACAAAACATATTATTAAAAGAAGACGCGAAAGAAAATTAAACAAGGAATTAGATAAAAACAAAAACAATTTAGAAAATGAAAAAATGGTTGATAATATAAAAGGAGAAAACAATGAAACTTCTTAAGTTATTAGTTTTTGTTTTTGGTTTGTTATCTGTGACATCTTTTGCCACAAATGCTTATTATGGTGACCAAGCGACAGTTTCTGGCAATGAATTCTCCACAGGCACTTGGAGCCTCCCAGAAGCAAGGGTAGTAATGAATGAAGTTTACTACGATGTTGATGATGTGCATGGTGGCATGGAAGACGAATGGATTGAGCTTTATAATGCTGGAAATGCTTCAATCAACATTAAAGATTGGTATTTAGAAGACAATATGGGTTATTCCGATAGAGAAGTTATTAATCAAAATTATATTATTGAACCTGGTCAGTTTGTTCTGCTTTCAGCCAATGCTAGTATCTGGAATCAGTATTGGGGAATTGTACCAGAAAATGCAGTAAAAATTGCTTTAGGTGGAACGAGAATATTTTCTGGTCTTGGAAATAATGGGGACAGAGTAATTCTTAAAAATGATTCAGGTCTCATTATTGACCAACTAAGTTATGGAACCGATATAACTGTTTTTAACCCTTCAATTCCTGATGTGCAAAAAGGACATTCAATTTCTAGAAATCCAGCCGGATTCGATACCGATGTGGCGAGTGATTTTATTAACCTAACAATGCCAACGCCAGGAGCATAAATGAAACTATTATCAATCAAAAACTTCTATACGGGGGTACTAATTCTGTTATGTTTATTTTTTGCTAATATCTCTACTGTTTCAGCACAAATCTTAAATGTTGGTAATTTGGATATTGAATACGAAGGAACGGGAGCACTTTTTAACGCTACTAATATTTATCCTGGATATAGTGAAATTAAAACTATATCAGTAAAAAATACTGGACGAGTGGCTCATTCTTTTTCTATTGCCGTTACAGGAGAATTGGGGGGACTAGCCAATGTTCTGCAGATTGAACCGAGAAATTTTGAGACAGGTGCACCCATTTGGAATAAAACAATAAGCAATATTGCTAAAGCGCCCAGTTCAGATGTGATTTTGGGTTCAATCGCTCCGAACGAAACAAGAAAGGTTAGCATTGTAGCGATTTTGCCCGAAAGCGTTGGTAATGAGTATCAGGACAGCACTACTTTTGCTTTTGATTTTGTAGTTGGGAATGAAAGTACAGACCAAAAAGAACCAAGTGAAAGTTCTGGTTCTGCGTCTGTCATAACAACATCAATAGATATTAAAAATGTTTTTACTTTAGGTCCAGCACCAATCTCTAGTAATGAAGTTGTAAAAACCGATACTCCAGAAGTGGCAACAAGCTCACAGACAGATATTGTTGAATTGGCATCGGCCAATAATGAGGGTAAAACGGAAGGTGCTACAATAGACAATAAGCCGGTTTGTTTTTGGTGGTGGGTCTTACTAGCTCTTTTGGCGGTGGTCTTAATAATATATGGGGTGATAGTTCGAAATTGCAAAAATTGGTTTTTCTTGTTCTGGCCAGTTTTCTTTGGTGCCACTACTTATGTGGTTCACTGGATTTTCCACGATTATTACAATCCTTCAAAGTGGTGTAATTGGTGGTTTATTGTCATACTTTTAGCAGAGCTTGTTATATACTATATAGTTAGGAGCAGAAGAGAAGAAGATTAAATTGGTTATATTCGAAAAAAGACCCATTAGTCGGGTCTTTTTTCATTTATTTAAATATTTACTTTATCAACAGCCCGCCCCATTCAACTGCTGTGAATCCAGTTCTCTTCTGGGTGGTTAGAGTTTGAGGTTTAATATCGTATGGTGTGTTCAAACCTTTGAAATCAAGAAATACTCTAATAGTAGTATCTGGCTTTGGGCTAATGGAAAGGGGAGCGAGTCTGTTCATTTGCTCTGTACCAAACCAAGTTAGACGAACAAATGGAGTAGTTGGCATTTTAGGAAGCCAGAACTCCATAAAGTCAGCCGATTCTTTTTGGTTCAAACCCAATTTAGCTAAATGATCTTTTAGCGTTGAAGCAATGTCTTCTTTTTTAACAATAAATCCGGCATCTATATTTGGATAAAGGCCCTGTCCCTGTCCTTCCCAGAAAAGATAGGGGAAGGTCTTACCATCAACTGTCAACTGTCCGTTTGGCTTTGCAATTGCGGTCCATCCATCGTTATAAATTGGATCGCTTTTGGTAATATCGGCACCAACTTTAACAGTAACCCTGGTTTTTTTTGTGGGGTAAAGGTAAACAACTGGCTTGCCACATTCAGCCAGAGCGCCGTAGTTAGTATTTAAATACAAGTTATAATCGCCAAAAGAATCTTTCCAAACAGTGACTGGGTTTTTGGCCCAAAATGCGTCGATAGCCAGAACGTTTGATTCTCGTCCTACAGAATAAAAACCGTGGAGAGATTTAAAAAGAGCTGAAGTCGCATCTTTAAAAGTGTAAATTTTATCTCCATTTGAAGCGGTGCCATTTTCTTTTAATAAACTTACAACGGCTTTGGCATCTGCCACAATTGAGTTACCACCACGTATTCCACAGGAAGCGCTCATATGTTTTACGGTCGCATCTTTATTAACCGTACCATCGGCAAAGGTAAAAGCAGGAATACCGTTGTCTGACATAAAAGGCTCTTTGGCGCTATAACTGGTAACCGTACCATCGGCGTGTTTAAGATAAAGAGTTCTAGTAACTACAGCTGGATTGTCTTTATCTTCAACGGAAGTTGTTCTGTAAATATAGCCATAAACTGTCTCGGCTACTTTGGTTGGGGCTGAAAGTAATGAATAAAAATCTTCTGTCCAACCTTTAGTAAAGTTTATGCCATCGGGCGTTGAAACGATATCGGGAGAACTAATCGAACCATAAACTGTAGTAGCATCAATTTCAGCGTTCTGAATTATGTCGGCTGCTTCAGTAGCGCTGACAGAGGAATTTTTTGCTAGATAATAATATTTTCCAGCTGTGTCTTTGCGAAATCGAAGCATCGCCAAATCTCCCATACCATATGGTGTTCTTACTAGAATAATAGAGCCCCCTCCAGAGATGGTAGCAATGTTATAATATTTCGTATCACTTTCAGATGCCATTCCATTGGCGTCTGCTTTGATTAAATTTAAACTAGCAATTTCAGTAGGGTCGTTCCATGTCACGCCAGCATCAACAATCAATTTTGCCGTGCTTATTGTTGTGGTTGTAACTGGTTTGGTTGTGGCGGTTGTGGTAGTGGGGATCGTGGTGGTTATTTCCAGGGGTTTTGAATTTTTCCAATAATAATAACCGTTAACTCCAGCCAAAATAATCATTATTGGGATATAAATCCAGCGGAATACCTTAGTTGCCCTATCTACTCCTTTTTTCGGATTTTTTACCTCAATCTCTTCTGTTTGCTCTTCGTTCATTTACCCCTCCTAGATCAAATGTTATAAAATTAATAGCTTATAGTCATTTTATCATATTCAATTTTTATTTTCTCGTTCTGGTCGATGTCTTTTAATATTGTGTCAAGAACTTTTTGTTTAGCTGTACCAGTTTGAAGTTGGGGTTTAGTATCTTTTTGAATTGTGGGAAGAACAATTAGTTCCAATTTATCTGCCGTAAACTTACCAGCCACAATTAAGCCTTGTTGTGTTTCAGGAGAAAAATATTGATCAAAAAGTAGATTGCCCAAAGAATAAACAATCGGGACATTTTTGTAAATTTCGATATCTTGGACAACATGAGGATGTGAACCAATAATTAAATCAGCACCGGCATCTATCCAGCTTTCAGCCAAGTTTTCTTGCGCTTGTGAATGAGTTTGTTCATATTCATTGCCCCAGTGAGGATAAATAACTACTTTGTTGCCTTTTTTCTTTTCGGTTTTTATTAAATTAAGATCTAAGTCGGTATTTAAAGTGTCAATGGTTATAATGGAGGCCTTAATCCCATTGCCAGAAAATTCTTTAATTGAGTCAGCATCAACTCTGGCGTCTTGACCAATAGGGGCGATATCATTCTTTTTCAATAAATCAACAGTGTAGCTCAAACCTTTCTGTCCGTTGTTAAGAGTGTGATTATTGGCTAGACTAACTGCGTTCAGATGCATCCACTTTAAAACATCAATAGTTTTTGGAGGGAAATTGAAAACTAAACTGTGATTATAATCGGGTTCTCTCGGCACAGAGCTAATTGGTCCCTCTAAGTTAACTATCTTAAGATCTGTTCCCCAAAAAGTTCTTTCACCTAGATTTTTCATAACATCCATTAATTTTTCACCCTGGAAAAAGTATTCAATTCCTCGATCAAACATCATATCGCCACCAAAAGTAAGAGAAAAGGATTGTTCAGATGTTGATTTATTGCCTTTTTCATATAAACCCATCACATGAGTGGTGGACTCGACATCAAAATTATTACTCAAAAAACCTGAATTGGTATTGGCAAAAAGAGAAAATTTTTCTGTTTTCTCTAATTTAGCCCAAGAAAGGGCTACATTCAGAACTTCAGGCGAATCCGTTTCGGCGAGTAAAATATTATTTATATCTAAATTATTAAGTGCAGAAATTGTAAAATCGTCATGAAGTTGAGCTAAATTGGCCGGTTGGTAATGCGAAAAATCGACAGAAGCAATAAAAAGAAGGTTTTCATTTTCTTTTTGCAAAGTAGAAATCAAATTATCAAGATCAGTTGTTTTTGTATTACTTTTAATTATTAGGGGCACGATATTAGCCTTAGGAAAAGTATTTTCAATGTCGGCCAAAATATTTTTAATGCCGTGTTCTCGTTCAAAAGCTGAATTTTCATTACAAGCAATTTTTTCTTCCACTAATTTGGTAATTATCGTTTTCTCGGCAGAAATCTTACTATCAGATAAATCCCAATCCTGATCAGTAGTCTCAATATTGCAGGATCCAGTTTGAAAATGATTTGTTGAAGCTAATACTATCGTTTTTGGATTCGTCTTGTCTTTAATCGATGCAAAAAATTCTGCTCTTTTGTCTTTTACTAGGTCGTGATGGGGGACTATTATAGTAGAGATGGTGGGTTTGCCCGCCACGAGCGGAGTTGAGGAGTTTTTAGAAACTGACCGACTGCAAAAATAGGCGATGGCGACTATTAAAGCTAAAAAGAATATTGCGATCCAAATTTTGGGGGAAGATTTTTTCATACAATCATTATATCAGAGAAAAGAAACTGTGGATAAGTAGTGTTCGTTATTTGTTCGGTATTGGCCTATACTATAGTATATGAGCAACATTAACACTCCTCCAAAAGACTATCAAGTACTTTTTCTAGACATGAATTCGTTTTTTGCTTCGGTTGAGCAACAGGTTCAACCAACTTTGCGAGGATTGCCACTTGGAGTGGCTCCATATACAGGGGATTCCGGTTGTATCATTGCTGCTTCAAAGGAAGCAAAGGCAATGGGCATAAAAATCGGTCGTATCAGTGAAGCCAAAATGCTCTGTCCAAAATTAAAAATCGTTGAATCACGCCCAGCACTATATATGCTTTATCATAAGGAGATTAAAAAAGTAATTGAAAGCTTTACGCCATATTTTACGCCTTTAAGCATTGATGAGTTTGCTCTCTTTCTAACGCCAAGAGAGCAAAATTATCAATCGGCTGCAGCGCTGGGTCGAGATTTAAAGTTAGCTATTAGAGAAAAAGTAGGGGATTTCCTAACCTGTTCAATTGGAATTGGGCCTTCAAAATTTTTAGCCAAAATGGCGGGGGAGCGGAAAAAGCCGGACGGCCTTACAGTAGTACGTTTATCGGACTTGCAAAACTTCTATACCAGCCTCAAGCTAACCGATATTACTGGGATAAATTGGCGAATGGAACAGGTTTTAAAAAATTTTTGCATCAACTCCCCTACTGATTTTTTTAATTGTTCAATGACAAGATTGCGAGAACTATTAAATCATCCAGGGCGAATGTGGTATTTTCGTCTTAGAGGATATGAAGTAGATGATTACTCTTCTCCCACTAAAACAGTTGGTCATTCACATGTTTTGCCACCACAATATCGGAGCAAGGAGGGGGCAGAGTCAGTTATCCACAGATTAATTTTTAAAACTGCTTCTCGTTTAAGGAAAGAAAATTTTTGGGCCGGCGGTGTTTCAGTAACAATCGGATTTTGTGATCGAGGTGGTTTTTCTTTATCAAAAAAGACAGCTAGTTTTTGTGATACGAAAAGCTTAACTGATTATATTTTTCTACTATTAAAGAACTGTCATTGGCAGAGCAGACCAATATATGTTAGCGTTTCAACTTTCAATTTAGCGCAGTTTTGTGGTAACCAAATCTCAATTTTTTCCGAAATTGAAAAGCAGAAATCAGTTTCTTTCGCCGTAGATAAAATTAATGACCAATATGGCTCTAATACAGTTTATTCCGCTTCAATGCACGGAGCACTAGAGAGCGCTCCTGATCGCATTCCATTTGGCAGACCAAGATATGAAATATTACATTAGTTTGTAAAGCATGAAGTTTATAAAATAAGTCATCAGTTACTTATTATTTGCGGAATATTGAATTGTTTAATATAATAGAACTAATGCACATTACACGCAATTTTTGCTGTATTTGAATCGCTATTTAAGTGAGGGAAATGAAAAAATTGTCGTTGACAGATATTCTAAAAACACGGACCAAGGTCAAGGTGATCGGCTTGCTTTTGGTATTTCTCTTAGCAACGCTGTGTTGGCAGTTTGTTATATCAAAAAATCCAAAAAAAAGTAGCGCTGCCACAACAATAAGTAGCAGCAAAATAGTTGGCTCTAGCAAGGAGTACGACGGTCAGGATTTAATTATCAGCGGAGCCTCGACAGTTGTTGTTCTTGACGGGGAACACAATTTTTCTTCGTTAACTATTGAAAACGGTGCTACTTTGACTCATACCACTGTTAGTCCCGAAGGCAAGATTAGTTACAAGGATAAATTTGCTGTTCGTTGGACGGGGTACATTAAAGTGCCGATAAATACAGACTTAAGGATTGATACACACAGTGATGCTTATAACGATTTCCAATTTGGGATAAAGGAAGTTGGCAACTCAGCATATTTAAAATCTACCCCTGGCTGGACGAAGGAGGCATATTCAACCGGTCATTTGGGCAATGCTACTGTAAAGATATACCAGATTGAGATAGACTATAAGCATCTTTTTCAAATGAAAAAATATTATTCAGAAGGGATAAAGCTTAGTTATCACGACAACGCCAACGGAACGGTGCGTTTAGTTGAGGCAAGCATGCTTTGCCAGGACGCGAGTTGTAGCCAGACGGGGGGGCTGGCCGGAGAGTATTATGCATTTACAACTCTTGCGCTACAAAATAGTGCGAACCCAATTGTTGATAGCAACGAACCATTTTCTAAATATGGTTGGTTGGTTAAAACTCGAACAGATGCTCAAGTAAATTTTGACTGGAGCGCTATTGCTCCGCTTGTTTTTGAAGAGGAGGGCGGGCTAAAATTAATGGTTACCAACGCGTTTAATTTAGACAGTGGCGGCAAAATCGACGTTTCAGGTAAGGGTTATGCTGGGGGAGATTTCAATGATTTGAATAGCAATAATAACTCTCCGGCGTACGGGCCCGGAGCCGGGCAGGGCCTGTATTTGAACCCTACTCAACAAAAACCAGGAGATGGTTCCGGTGCCGGTTACGGGGGGGCTGGCTCGTTAGGAGATAGAGACAGGGACAATAATCCTGTAGGAGGCACATATCCTAATCCGTTTGATCAGTATACTACCTATCTTGATTATGGTTCTGGAGGAGGAGGAGGATATGATGGAGGACCTACAAATGAGTCCAAGGGTAGCGGCGGTAATGGTGGTGGACTTGTTTATATTAAAGCTTCGGCCATAAGAATTCTATCTAACCAGTCATCTATTACCGCGGACGGACAGAGAAGCAATATTCATCTATGGGAAGATGATAACTGTGCCAGTGGTGGTGGCGGATCGGGTGGCACAATCTGGCTGGCCTCTAATAACATTAGTTTTCCAGCAGGAGGCTCTCCATTTAACATATTTGGAGCTTTTGGTGCGAAAGATGGGAGGGCAGAAGTAGGTTCTTTGTCAATTTTCGCCCAGATATCGAGTGATATCGTAAATCTTTCAGTTGCTGGGGGAAGGCCAGCCGATAGGAATGGTAACTTTTGTACTGGCGGTCAATGCGGTGGCGGTGGCGGTGGCGGAAGAATAATACTTGGTATCTACAATAATTATAGTGTACAGAAATCCTTATCACCCATTAGCAGAACAGGTGTTAGTCCTGCTACAAATTTTAACCCTTACACTTTGCAAAAAGGGGACAAGATTGGAGTAACACTTAAAATTGGAGGTAGTGCTACTAATTTAATTATAGATGACAACTGGTTAGCAACAAGTAATTTAACTCCGAATTATATTTGTGAACCGGTATCAGATTCAGGTCCTCTTGATCCTCTTGCTTGGAATACCAATCCGTTAATTTGGAAGAGCATAAGTGGCGGTAGTGAAATTTATTACGAATGCATAGTAAAATAAAGGATTAATTTGTCAAAAATTTCATTCGGAAAAATACTTCAAAGGAAACAAAGAACAAAGGTAATAACTATAGTAATCACTACATTGCTTTTGGTTTTTATAGGAGGCTATTTTATATCAAAAAGTCCAAGTTTAACTCATGCGGCCTCATACTATAATTCGGGGACAAATGTTTTGAATATTGATGATGTTTCTTGTACAGCAACGCTAACTCTATATGGGGCAGGCGTTCCCAATGGAGGGACCGGTGATAGTGATGATTCTTTGCCACAAAGAATTGTAGTTACTGGCGGAACGTGTGGCACCATATCGACTGAAGTGAATGGGACCACTTTACCATCAAATGTTAGTGTTGTTATTGCCAATAAAGAAGTAAAGATGTTTACTAATCCTGGAGTCCCATTTCAAGCAAAGAATATTACTATTAATAATGGAGGTGTTTTAACTCACGACTTATTAATTGCTACAACCGATTTTAATCCTGCTGCACCAACATTTGCTTTGAATCTTAATGGTCAAAGAAAAAAAGTTGATTTGGATATTCTCTATACTGGTGCAGGAACGGGGAATTTAACTATTACAGGAAATGGAAAAATTAACGTTGATGGTAAGGGCTACCCAGGGCGAGATGGTAGTGGATATGGGCCAGGATTTAGTCTTTCCAATAGTGGTTATAGCGGGGGTGCTGGTTATGGAGGGGCGGGAGGAGATGCTAAACAAAACGGAAGCATTGGTGGTGTTGCTTATCCCTCGATTGCGACTGCTTCACAATTAACAGAGTTATTGCCGGGATCAAGTTCCGGTTCTGATGATGGTGCTAACGGAGCGAGTGGAGGAGGAATTATACAACTTAGAATTGGGGGACAACTAACCATTGGCTTAAACGGTCTAATATCGTCAAATGGTAATAATGGATCAGATTTGTGGTTTAATCATGGAAGCGGAGGAGGATCGGGAGGAAGCATAAAGATAACTTTTTTGGCCAATCAAGTTCAATCGCCTAGTGTAAATGTAAGTTGGGGAGACAAAAGTGGCAACGGGCAAGACGGGGCTGCTGGTACGGTGTATATTAGCGGCGTTGTTCTAGCTGGTAATGCTCCTGACAGAATACAAGCCAAAGGCGGTGATGTTGCTGTTTTGTCCGATTCGGGTGGTGGTGGAGGCGGAAGGATTGCGCTTTTTGGTGTAGATTCTCCAGGCACTTTAAGTGCCAATATAACAAAAACATTAACAGCTGTTGAAAGAAATGGCTTGCCAGATACAAGTTTTAATCCTTATGCTTTGCAGAAGGGCGATAAAATAAAAATCACTCTGACAGTATCGGGTATAAAAACATTTCCCTATATACTAGAAGATCCGTGGTTGAAAACAATAAACAATACTAAAATATGTACGCCAATAAATGGTACGTATGCTGGATTGGGGAATCCATTTTTAGACACATCGGACTCTCAGAATAAAAAAATAGTCTGGACATTTATAAGCACGGACCCGTCTTCTCCAATTGTTGAATATCAATGTTTGGTTAATTAAAGAAGAAACAATGGTTAAAATTATTCGTAAAATATCATTATCATTATTACTCCTAGGTTTACTTTTTTCCTATTCAGAAGCAGCTGATCCTGCTTTGCCGGAAGTAATGGTGGGACAACCTAGGGTTTGGTATGGGGCAGCAGCTCCCTACACGTATGTTTACGGCGGTTTTTCTGGTAGCGAAGCAGTTTATAACTATCAGAACGATCCTGGCCAAACAATGGGGGAGAGGTTAGCCCCAAGTTTGAGTTTAAGTGGGACAACTAACAGTTATATTGATGTAGGAACTGGTCCTGTTATTACAGGACAGGGTGATTTTTCGGTTTCTCTTTGGTTTAAAAGAAACGGACCCAATCAAGCAAATGATTGGCAAATGCTTGCGACCCAAATTGGCATTCCTCACATGTCAAATTTTAAATTACAATTTAATCATACTACTAATAAAATACACTTTAGCATTTTCGGCACTTCCGATGGAGTTTCTTGTGGTGGTGCTGGAATACCTGAATTTGAAGTGATATCAAGTACTTCCATAAACGGAACAGACACAAAATGGCATCATGTAGTTGCTCAAAGAGTTAATCAGGGAGGAGGAGTAACGAAAGGTCAACTCTGGCAAGATAATATAAAAGTGGCAGAATCAGGGGCATCAACCGGTATTGTTTATTTGAACACTCCCACTCCAACTTGTTCTGGATATGTTGATGCGACAAAGAGTAGGGTTGGTATTGGTTCTACTCCAGAATCGGTAAGAAGTGGTTCTAATCCCGCAAACTCTTTTAAGGGTAATATTGATGAAACAAGAATATATACAAAATCTTTAACCTCTACAGAAATTTCTCGGTTGTATAAGGGGACAGAAACAGCAGAGGACAATTTGTCGTCAAATGGTCTCAGAGCCTATTGGAAATTTAATGAGGGCGCAGGATCGCAAGTCTTAGATTCATCTGGTAATAACTATACTGGTAATGCGATCAATACTACATGGAATGCCAATGAAGGTGCTTCGCCTGTTGATTCTACTAAATATGATAACATGGGCTATGATTTATTTGGATTTGATACAACTGCCTTGGCTGATTGCATAAATGGGATAATTTTAGGACGAGACAGGTGTTTTGTCTCAAATTCTTCGATGAGTAATATTGTGGTTATGAATAGTCGAACATATATTAATGATAATCCAGCTACAGAGGTGGCAGCACTTTTGTCTCCACCGAAGCCATTAATAGCGGGAGATGCCTATTTAGGTGCCCTTCTTGATCCAAATAACTTTGCTTATTGGGGAAAGAATTTGACTGAAAGAAGAAGTGCGGGTACTAGTCCAAATGCATATTGGGGGATAGGATCGTACGCTAACATATTGGCGAGCGATATACCAAAATATGAAGAAAAAATTAATATTGCTTTAAAAAGTGCCAAATCAATAACTTCGTTACCGAACTCAATGGGCCTTCAGGGTAGCGGTGATATGTCTGATATTTCAAGCGAAGCTGACAAATATCCCAATGGTAAGGTTTGGTCCATGAGCGCGCCTGGAGGCCAAACGAATTTTGGAAGCCCTAGAACATATATAGGAAAGGGCACACTGATTATCAAAAATAATGTTTGTTTTGGCTATGCTGCTCCAAACTGTAATGCGTCAAATTATACTTGGAAAAAAAGAGTGGATGGGAACACAAATGATTATCAAATGGGCATTATTGTTCAGGGGAATGTAAACATTGCAAGTGGTAGCACAATTGAGGCAGCAATATTTTGTACCGGGACTATGACAGTTGGTGATAACGTTACATTAAGGGGATCTTTTGTAGCACAGCAGTTCTTGTTTAGTGGTACTGGAAGTGGTACAAAATTTATTTATGATGAGAGTTTGAATAAAAATACTCCACCGATATTCGGTGAGTTGAATATGCCGAATCCGACAGAAAATTAATTGTTTGCATTATTTTATCCATTGTTTTAAAATATAGTTAGTTTAATTTTGGGAGGGTGAATGAATCCAGATGACTCAAATACTGGTACAATGGAGTCTCAACTTGCGGGTTCTCCTTTTGTAAGTCCACAAAGGATTGAAACGGAAACTGCACCGAGCTCTGCTTCTGAAAGTTCAGCACTAAAACATCAAGAATTTCGGCCAGAGGCTGACCTGTCTCATCAAGCCAAGACGGATCATCTCGGTGCTGAAAAAAAGCACGATGAGAGCAATCTTATTCATTTTGAGGATCATAAATCTTTCAATTTTGGTTTGGCTTTGGCTTGGATTATCGCCCTGCTTTCAATTACAGCAACATTATATTTTTGGTGGCTTAATCGCAACTTAACAGATGCACTGGAAGACAAAAAAGAAAAAAGAACAGCTGTAGTCTCTCAGCTAGAATCACCGGGCAATAAAGAGGTGGAGACAGAGGCTAACAATTTTAAAGCTTCAGTTGCTGCATTAACTGCAGCAAAAACAGCTCGCAGTCCTGTCGGAACTTTTTTACCAGATTTTTACACAAAAATTGACAATGATGTAAAAATTACCTCAATGTCTATGAGTGCCGGAGGCGCCCTAAGTATTGCTGGGACCACTGCAAATTACAGAACAATCGCCGATCAGGTCATGGCTCTAAAAAGCTGGTCTCAGCTTTCCGATGTCGATCTAACTTCTTCTTCTTACTCTGTTGATGCCGAAAACATAAAAAGCGCGGCTAGTTTTAGTATAACGGCAAAAGTAAAAAGCAGTAGTACTACAACTACCGGCGCATCTGCTACTTCTGTTTCCGGTACCACAACAGGAGGGGCACAATGACCAAAAAATCAAACAGCACTTTCTATGGAGGAGTTACAGTTTTAATAGTGATATGTTCATTCATTTATTCATGGAAGTTTTTGGTGCCAAAATACAATACTCAAAAAGCCGAAATAAAAGTTGTTGAGGATGAGTTAAAAATGGCTACAAATAAACTTGAATCTATCAAAACTACCAAAGTCACACTCGAGAGTTTAAAACCAATTACAAATCAGCTTTTTATAGCGGTGCCGGGCGACAAAGATTCGCCAAATTTGATTACCGAGTTAGAAGCTTTGGCTTTGAAGAACAAAATAGTAATTCCTTCGATTCAAATTGCAGAAGGATCAATCGCTAATTCTGGTGGTGAGACAGCTACAGCCTCCTCTGGTGCAAATGCCGTTTCAATTAGTTTTGCAGTCAGCGGTTCTTTCGAAAATTTAAATTCTTTAATTGTTTCGATTGAAAAAGACATCCGCTTTATGAATATTAAGAGTTTTTCTTTTTCGGCAAACGAAAAAGATTCAAATCAAATGTCTCTAACACTTCAAATTGAAGCATATAGGCGGTCAGCATCGGCTGCTACAGCTACTTCTAGTAGAGTGCCAAGCGCAACTACAAATGCAACAGGAGAATAATTATGAATAAAAATAGCGTCGGAGTTATTGTCAGTTTAGTCTTTGCTCTAATCACGGCCGGTTCTTTTTATTGGCTTTGGATTGAGGCAAATAAGCCTGTTTCAGTGCCAACTTCAAAAGCAAAAAACTATACCGCGGTGGAAATTGAAGCGGTCAAAACCCAAGCCAATGATATTTTGAGTTCGCTTGAAAAAAATAGTGATATTCCTCTTACCACTCCAACTGCCAAGATGGGCAGAGTCAATCCATTCATAGGACTATAAATTTACAATAGCTCATAGCTCATATATCATATATTTCTCATTTATTAATTGATCAATAAAAAAATAATTATTTTAGATGAGTTATGAGCTATGGGATATATTAAATTAGATGTGGTAAATGGAGAACAACCAACGGTGGGGAAGAACAATAATCGTCTAGAAAACTTAGCCAAAAGGCCTTGGACAACCCAGTCAATACTGGATGTTTTTGTATTACAGGGGCTAATTGAATATTCTGATGCTGAAAAAATTGGGCGTAATTTTAAAACCAATAATCAGATTGAAAATTTTCTTATTAAAAATAAAATTGTCACGCCCGATACAGTAAACAAGGCCTACAGTATTTTATTAAAATTACCCTTTGTAGGGCTTAAAAATGTTGAAATTCCGGCTGAATGTAAGCTGGTCGTTACCAAAGAAATTGCTAGAAAATATGAAATTATTCCTTTTGATATAGATAGAAACACATTACGGATCGCAATAGCCAAGCCCTCAGCTCTTATGCTTGGATATTCCTCGGGGCTTTTGAGCGTTTTTAACTCCAAAAATATTAAAGTCGAGGTATTTATTACTGGTAAAAGCGATTTTTTAGAGAGTATTAAGCAATATGAAAAAGAAAATTCTCTTTTGCTCAAAAAGGGTAGTTACCCCACTATATTTTTACGCAACTACCGAATGTCACGATTTTTTTTAGAAAAATTACCGCTTCAATTTGTTAAAAAATATCGAATAGTTGTTTTTGGTGAAAATATTAGTGGTGATTATATGATAGCTTGTGAAGAGCCAAATTCTCCCTTGACAAAGAAAGTCCTTCAAGCAATTTCTCGTGAAAACAAAATAAATATTGAAGTTTTTGCTGCTTCAAAAGATGATTTTGATTATATTACCAATCATTGGTATGATATAGGCAACTACAACTTGGAAGAAGTCGAGGAGGAGGTAGGAGGGCAATCTGGAAAAATAGAATCTTCGGGTGTGTTTGATCTGGGAGAATTTTTGGGATTAAATAAAATTCCAGCAAAACCAAAAATTACTATAGATTCAATTTCACAGATCGAAGAAACCAATAATTCAGAGTTACCAATAATTGATTTATCGAGCATTAAGATTGATAAGTACTTTTTGAAGATTTTGCCGAAGGAGTTATCACAAAAATATCGTGTGGTTGTCTTTGGGTCAGAGAAAAATGGAGCGCTGAAGCTAGCCACAGACGCACCAAATTTGCCCAATATGCAGAAGACAGTAGATTATATTAAAAGTCAACATGCAATAAAATTATATCAGTGTTTAACAAAAGATTTTGACAACTTTATCAAACAAATTTAATAAACATGAGTGACGATCAACCAAAAATAAATACAGTGGCTCCAATCCAAGCAAAACCCACAATATCATTAGGTGGTTTTTTCGATAAAGCTTTTTCCGCTCAAAGTAATCAATCAACGGATCAGAAAACAAATAAGAGCACACCAATCGAACCTGCCGCGAATCAGTCCCAGAACCCACCTGTAGCTCCTACTTCGGCTGGACAGGATAATATTCCCCAAACACAGGAAAAAGAGATCGATTCAGAGTTTGACAAGAAAAAAGATATTAGTCAATCAACATCTCTTGACAATAATGATATTGGTAGCTTGGTTACAGGAAATATTTTAAATATTAATCAACTTGCTGAGATTATTAAAGAAGGATATGTTCCTAAAATAGTGGCGGCAATTATTAACTTTGCTCTCAATAATCGTGCTTCCGACGTTCACATTGAACCCCAGTCGAAATCGATGCGCATTCGGACAAGAGTCGATGGTATTTTAACCGATATTGCAAAACTATCACTTGAAATGCATCCGCCCATAGTTAGCCGAATAAAAATATTGGCCAAGTTAAAGATTGACGAAAACAGAATTCCGCAAGATGGTCGTTTTGATGTTACTTTCTCGGACAGACAAACAGATGTTCGTGTCTCAACTTTGCCAACCGTTCATGGCGAGAAGGCAGTTATGAGAATTTTAGATAAAAATCAAAAGATATTGACGCTTGAAGATTTGGGTCTTAAGGGGGAGGCTTTTGACAGAACGGTTGAGGCGATTTCAAAGCCTTGGGGGGTTATTTTATCCACAGGCCCTACTGGTAGTGGTAAATCTACTACTCTTAATGCAATAATTGCACGATTAAATCAACCGGGGGTAAACATTTGTACATTGGAAGACCCGGTTGAGTATGAAACACCGGGAGTGAACCAGTCACAAGTGAAACCAGATATCGGTTTTACTTTTGCTACTGGTTTGCGTAGTTTGTTGCGTCAGGACCCAAATATTATTATGGTTGGTGAGATTCGTGACGGCGAAACAGCCGGTATGGCAACTCACGCCGCTTTAACAGGTCACCTGGTTTTAACAACGCTCCATACCAACGATACTGCCGGAGCTTTACCCAGATTGATTAATATGGGAATTGAGCCATTTTTAATAACATCTTCAATGAATTTAGTTATTGCTCAGAGACTGGTTCGTCTAATTTGTCCAAAATGCAAAGAAGAAATGAAAGTGCCACCAAAATTACTGGAAGAGATTGAAAATGTTTTAAAAACAATACCACAAACAAATAAAAAAGACTTGGCCAGAATTCCGGCCCAAAGAAAGTTTTATTATGGACGAGGTTGCAGTGAATGCGTACAGGGCTACAGGGGAAGATTGGGGTTGTTTGAGGTAATGAGCATGACAGCTGAAATTGAAGATTTTGCAATTGCTCACAAATCGTCTAGTGATATAAAAGCCGCCTCAATTAGAGCAGGCATGATTACAATGAAACAAGACGGGGTTTTAAAAGTGTTAGAAGGATTAACCACGCTTGACGAAGTGTTCCAAGCAACAATGGACAACTAATCCAGAAATGGATAGCTAATGTGTACCAATAGCCAATATACAAATTATTAGTAAATTAGACATTAGTGCAAACTAGACATCCATTTGTGATCTTTGTTGCTTAAGCTTACATCTTATAATATAATGTAACAAGAAGGTATTTTTTAGGAGGGTGTGTGGAAGCAAAAACAAGTGGTGAGATCAATAAATATCTCGATTTTGCAATTGAAAAAATTGCCTCTGATATTCATATAATTTCCGGAATTCCAATAGTAATTCGTATAGACGGGAAACTTTTTGCGGTTCCTGGCTCCAACCCAAACACTCCAGAAAAAATAAAAGAACTCTTAGACGGTTTTGTCCCCAGAGAACTGGGCGAGTTATTTAAAATCAAAAAAGAGCTCGATTTTTCTTTTGGTTATAAAGAAATGCGCTTTCGTGTAAATATATATATGGAAAAGAGCGTTCCGGCCGCTTCTTTGCGACTAATACCCAAAGCAATAAGAGGATTTAAAGAACTTGGTTTGCCACCAATACTGGAAAAATTTACCGAACATAATCAGGGCTTTGTGGTTTTGGCTGGCCCAACCGGTTCTGGCAAATCGACAACTTTGGCCGCGATTGTGGATAGAATTAATGAAAACTCTTCAAAACATATTGTTACAATCGAAGATCCTATTGAGTATGTCTTTGAACATAAAAAAAGTATTATTTCACAGAGAGAAGTTGGATACGATACAGAATCTTTTCCAAAAGCGTTGCGTTCGGCTTTGCGAGAGGATCCAGACGTTGTTTACATTGGTGAGATGCGAGACTTAGAGACAACAGAGGCCGCCTTAACTATTGCCGAGACCGGTCACTTGGTCTTTACGACTTTGCATACCAATTCAGCCGCTCAAACGGCCGATCGTATTGTTAATATTTTTCCAACTCATTTACGACAACAGGTAGCGAGTCAACTTGCCTCTGTTCTTCTCGGTGTTGTGTCGCAAAGATTAATTCCAAAGGTTGGTGGAGGAAGAGTCTTGGCAGCGGAAATTTTGATTGGCAACTCTGCCGTTAAATCGTTAATTCGAGAAGAAAAATCATATCAAATTCCAAATGTTATTCAAACATCGGCAGCAGAGGGGATGATTTCTTTAGACAAAGTTCTGGCCGAATATGTTTCAAGGGGGGAGATTACACTAGAAGACGCCCTGTCCTGGTCGCTTGATCCAAAGAGCTTTAAAATGATGGTATATTAACAGAAATGGATAGCGAATGTGTACCAATAGCGAATATACGAATAATTAGTAAATTGGCCATTAGTGCAAATTAGACATTCATTTATAATATGAGTAAATTTCTTTACAAAGCAAAGGGGCCTAACGGTAGAACCGTAACTGGAACCGTTGAGGCGAAAAACGAAATCGAGGCTGAGGCACTACTTACTCAGCATAGCTTAGTGGCGGAGGAAGTTGTAGCAGTAAACGAATCGCCACTCGATTTTTTGAGGAATATTTTTTCGCGCATAAATGATAAAGACAGAGCAATTTTTGCTCGTCAGCTTTCTACTATGGTTTCGGCTGGCTTAACGCTTCCAAAATCGATTAAAGTTACCTCGAATCAGGCCAGAACAGAGAAACTTCGAAATATATATATGGATTTGTACAAGCAGTTGGAAGAGGGTAAAACTTTTTCTTCTGCTTTAAGAGATCATCCGGAAGCGTTTAACGATGTGTATGTTGCGGTTGTGGCAGCCGGTGAACAAACAGGTAAGGTAGATGTGGTTTTAAAACAGTTGGCAACTCAATTGGAGAACAATAACAATTTTGTAGGCAGAGTTCGCGGGGCGCTATATTATCCCGGTTTTATTATCGTAGCTATGGTGGCAATAGCAATCTATATGCTAGTAAAAGTTATTCCTGCTCTTAAAGGAATTTTTGATCAAGAAGGCGAGCAACTGCCAATTGCTACTCGCATTCTTTTGGCTATGTCAGATGCGGTTCAGGTCTATTGGTGGGCGGTTATTATGGTAATAATCGGGATAGTTATATTTTTGCGTTTCTTTTTTGAATCGCAGTCCGGCGCAGCAGTCAAAGATAAGTTGGCGATAAAAACCCCTGTCATAAAAAAAATGTTTGAGGGAATGTATATGTACCGAGTAACCGAGATTATGGCAATGCTTCTCGGCGCTGGTGTTCCACTTTTGAATACAATTAAAATTGCCGCCACAACAGTAAACAACGGTGTTTATGAAGAAAGCCTGCTCAATGTAGCTAAATATGTTGAGCGAGGCGTGCCACTTTCAGTTCAGCTGATGAAAGAGCCGGTTTTTCCGCCAATTTTTGGCCAGATGGCCTCTGTGGGTGAGGAAACAGGCCAACTCGATAAAGTTTTGAAAAAAGTTTCGGATTACTACCAAGAGACAACAGACCAGATGATTAAAACTCTTTCAACTTTAATCGAACCGGCAATTTTGCTCTTGGTTGGAGCCGCCGTTGCCTTTATTGTTTTTGCGGTTTTGGTACCTATATATAACATTGCCCAGATAGAGTGATATAATATTAATATATTAAATAAATTAGGAGGAAAAATGGATAAACCTAAAAAAAGGCCTGTCCTGAGCTTGTCGAAGGGGTTCACGCTCATTGAGTTACTGGTTGTGATTGCCATTATTGGCATTTTGGCAACAATTATTATCATTAATGTTGCCAATGCCCGTGGCAAGGCCAACGACGCAAAAGTATTAAGTGATCTTTCCGGAGCACAAAGAAGTATAGCTGCATGTATTGCAGATGGCAAAGTTCCTACTAATGGTGCCACTGGTTTTCCGCCTGCTGGGAACATAGACCCCCCCACTGTGGGACCATCAGGTGGTGATTTTGGTGGGAAAACTACCTGCGGACCTAACTCTGCTACAATGCCAGTTCTTAATGCGAATCTTAGAAGTGCTAACAAGAATTATTGGAATTATGTTGGTGGCGGTATTGCGAGCGAAAAACTGGGATTTGATTCAAAAACTAATTATTTTAAATTTGCTGCCACAACTTCAGCGGTTCAAGTTAATACACCAAGTTACTTAGAACTTGACCAAGCATTACATAATGGTATCGATGGCTGGATAGTAATAGAGTGTGATAATAATGGTTGTACAAAATGTAAGACTAGCGTATCGAATGTTTGTACTAAGTATTAATTAAAAATATTATCCCGTTATTATTGGTCGATCGGGAGGTTAATCCCGCTAAATATTACCCGTTAACGGATATTTAACTGGGATTTAATAAGGAGAAAAAATGAAAAAATTTAAAAAAGGTTTTACTTTAATCGAATTACTTGTTGTTATCGCTATTATTGGTATTTTGGCAACAATTATTATTATTAATGTTGCTTCTGCCAGAGGAAAAGCCAATGATTCCAAAGCATTAAATGATCTAGCAACTGCTGCAAAAGTTGCAGCACTGTGTCTTGCAGAAGAAGGGACGATCGAACAAATTGATGCCGCTGATACCGGTGGTGGTAATATCTGTAGTTCCGCTTCTGTAACTGGAGATTGGCCAGGATTAAACCAAAAATCACAAACTGGTAGTCTTTGGGCATATAACTCTGAAGATGTTGGGGCTGGCAATGAACCAACAGATGGTAGTTTCGGTGCTGGAGCAGGTACAAATAAAATAAATTGTACCGTAACGGGCTGTAATAAAGTTGGTTTTTAAACTTGTTTTTATTCGGTGTGGGGAGGAGAAAAGCCCCATACCAATAAGGACGAATGGTTGGAACCGGAGCCCATCTTCGGAGTTCATGCTTCAGCCTGCTAGGCCAAGTAGCATAAAGGCTGGTCTTCATAATTAATCATTAACAAAAAAAATTATGAAACGAGCATTTACATTAATTGAATTGCTTGTTGTTGTTGCCATTATTGGAATTTTGGCTTCAATGGCAATGTTTGCTCTTTCTGGTACTCGCGAGAAAGGCCGAGATGCGACTAGAAAAAGCGATTTGGCGCTGATTAAATCTTCTCTTGAAGTATATTACTCGGATCAAAAACCAAATAAGTACAATGTTCCAGCCACCAATCCTGCCAATATGGATACAGAAGAAAAGGCTAGGACGGCAACCGGTATGACAACCGATTATATTAAAACAATTCCGGTTGACCCAACAGCAGATACTACAACTCCATATGTCTATCTTGCAAGTGCTGATGGTCAGGATTACGCGGTTTTTGCCCAATTAGAAAACAGTTCAGACAGTCAGATTAAGACCAAAGACCCAACTGCCGGCGCTAGGCCTAGCAGTTATACAAATTGTTTCTGGGTTGAAAACGACTAATAAATCATATTTCATAAATCATAATGCAGAATGATAAGTCAAAGTTCAAAAAAGAATTTATTAGACGGTTAATGGTATTTTCAGTCAATTTAGTAAAATTTTGTTCCAAATTGCGTCAGAAAAGAGATTATTGGGTAATAGCAGATCAGTTATTGGATTCTGGCACGTCGATTGGAAGCAATTCAGTAGAGGCGAAAGCCTCATCATCCCGCAGAGAATATATTAAATTTTTTGAAATAGCCTTAAAAAGTGCCAACGAAACGCTTTACTGGCTGATCATAGTAAAAGAATCGGTTCTAGAGTTAAAAACAGAATCAGAAAAGCTCTATAACGAATGTGAAGAGCTAACAAAAATATTGTGTTCGAGTGTATTAACCCTGAAGGGAAAGAAATAGGTTTTTGCATTATAATTTATCATTATGACCTATAAGTTTTAATTTGTGAATTATTGATATACTCATAACTCATAACTCATGCTTCGTGACTCAATGTAAAAATAGGAATTGCAATTTAGACATTAAAACTAAAAATTAACAATCATGAACATCTTATATCTCATATTAGCCTTGGTATTCGGCTTGGTCATCGGAAGCTTCCTTAATGTCTTAATTTTTCGTTTGGATAGTCTCAACACAATTTGGAGCACACGGTCTCATTGTCCAAAATGTAAGAAAAAACTTCTCTGGTATGATTTAGTACCAGTATTTTCATATATTATTCTCGGTGGACGTTGCCGTTTTTGCCAAGAAAAAATTTCTCTTCAATATCCAATAGTGGAGTTATCCACAGGTCTCTTATTTGTGTTTTTGTTGTTTAGCTTTGGTTTAAGTATCGCTTTATTCTATTACATGATTATTTTTTCTCTTCTTGTGGTAATATTGGTCTCTGATTTAAAGACTCAAATGATGCCAGAAATATTTGCTTGGATTGGTTTAATTTTGGCCCTATTGTTTGGGTGGTATTTTGGTAATCTTACAATTCCTTCTGCGCTTTGGGGTGGAGTAATAGGTGGCGGTTTTCTAGCACTTTTGGTTTATGGTTCGCTAATAGTGAGTGGAGCAAGTGAAAAATGGATGGGGGCGGGTGACATAAAGATAGGAGCGATCATGGGCTTTTTGGTTGGTTTTCCAGCCATTATTCTGGGCCTATTTTTTGCTTTTATTAGTGGGGCCATTGTTGGTTTGATTTATATTAAACTTCAAAAAAAGACAATTAAAGAGTCCCTTCCTTTTGCTCCCTTTTTAATTTTGAGTACCTTATTGACATTAGTTTACGGACAATATTTACTTAATTGGTATTGGAATTTATATATATTTTAGAAAGAATGGAAATATGTTGAATAAAACGAAAAAGCTAAAAGGGCTCACTCCGTTAAATCCAGTAAAATGGAATCGCCAGAAGCGATATTTAACGGGGTTCACAATCGTAGAGCTTATGATAGTTTGCGCCATAATTGCAATACTGGCGGCAATTATTGTTATTAATTTTGAGCGAAGTAAAATGCGCACAAGAGATGCACAGAGGAAATCTGATTTAACTAGAATTGCAGGTGCTCTAGAAGGATATAAGGTCGATACGAAATCATATTTATCATCTGGTGTCGCCATTGAAGGAACTCCTCCTATTAAACCTGTTTCAAGTTTAACTGAACTTACAACGGGAAATTACATTAGTAGTCTGCCAACAGATCCTCTTAATCAGACACCATACAAATATGCCTCCGATCAGAATCAATATAAACTGCTTGCAATATCGGAAACAATTACTGGAATAAGCAACGCCTCAAATATTGCTGGTGATTTTTATAATTATTCCGCCTCAAATGATAATAATTTTAAATGCTTTCAAGTTTCTTCTAGCAATACTGCGTTAGGTTGGGCATATCCAGAATGTCAATAATGAAACAAGGTTTTACCCTAATTGAATTGATAGTAACAATGTCCATTATTGTGTTAATGGCTTTAATTGCTGTTCCTGCATTTACCAAATATGAAGAAAATGCCAGTTTCAATGCCAAAGTTGCAGAAATTGAGTCGGCTATAAATCAAGTAGCCATTCAGGCCCAAAATCCAGAACAAGAAATTAAACAATATATTATTAACACGGCCGATCCAAAAAAAATCAAGTTCGAAAAAATTGATTTAAATAGTAATCTCATTACGGAAAAAGAAATTTCAATGCCTCTAAATATTACAATAGAGAACAAACAAGGTCCATTAAACATGCCATTATCAATTCTTGTTTTTGGTTCAGAGATTAGAAATCTTTGCTTAACAAAAGACGAACTTCAGGATGGAGTGGACTTATACTCAATGCCGGACTGTAATCCAAATAGCCACTTCAGTGGTGAATATATTTCTGTTAAGGATATAAGTGGACGATCCAAAACGATAAGCATTCAATTAAATCCAATCAGAGCAACGAGTTGGTAGATTTATCGCCATTGGAGATCACGCTTTAGGGTGATTGATGCAAGAAAAACTAATAATGAAAATAATTAGCAAAAAATTTAGTAAAGAGCTTGTCCCGAAAATGTCGAGGGGATTTGGCCTTTTAGAAGTAATGATATCTGGAGCAGTGATTATTATTATTCTAGGGTCTTTAGTTTTAGTTGCCCATGCCGCTATAAACAACAATCAATATATGCAAAAACGAGCAGAAGCAACATTCTTAGCCCAAGAGGGTCTTGAAATGGTCAGGCAGATTAGAGATTCTAACTGGATAGATCGAAGTGCCAGTAATTGTACAAGTGATTGTACTAGTAGCAATCCGCAAACCAATTATGGCAAAACTAACTGGGACTCAGTTCAATTATACCCTGAATCGGGTTTTGTTAATGGAAAATATATTTATAATCCATCGCTTTTTGTAGATCAGGGCTGTTATAGAAAAAATAAGTATTTTATGACCTATCCCGGGCTTGATGATCAACAACAACAAAGGCGTTTTAGTCTACAAACTCTAAATGATTCTATAAATCCTAACAATATTAATAATTGTAGAAAATTGATTTACCCGGATAATAATGCGTCCCCAAGCGAAACCAATACCGAAAAAATATCAGTCTATCCGAATAACATGTCTTTTGATGGTGTTCCGGACCCAGATCCAAAACGAGCCAATAAACAAGATTATGAAGCTCCTGCGAATGTATTTTTTAGAGTTTTTTTCATTGAACGAGATTTAGGTGATCTTTTGCCAGACGTGTCCGGAGATATTCACCCAGAGGTCAATGCTTATAAAGTTACGGTTTATATTGGGTTCAATTTTAATGGACAAAATAAAATTATTGAGTCGAGCGAGATTTTAACCAATTGGAGACCAGATTTCTAAAAACATGAGTTATGAAGTATGAATTATGAATAGCAAGCAATATAAAAAAGGGTTTACTTTAATGGAGGTGCTAGTTGCAACCATGATTTTTGTATCGATTATGGTAATTGCTACGGGCGTAATTGGCCAAGCAAGTTCTTATAGTGGAAAAATTAAAAAACTCAGAGAAACATCCGCTGAAGCTCGTCGTTTATCTGACATGATTACAAGAGATATAAGAGAGGCAAATGCACCAGTAGTTTTGGATTCGGAATTTTTTCGAGATAATGGGGACCCATCTGATCTTTGTATCGAATTAGTTGACGAAGGAAACACAGTTACCTTTAAAAGTGGCTTGGCTATTCTTTCTTGGAGGAGGGCTGTTGATGGATATACTAAGTATTCAGAAGCTCAGAGTCAGTGCATAGATGAAGCTTATAGAGTGCCTGACGGTCTTTTTTATGGCAACGGCCATGGTCTATATGACGCTCGCATGCTTGTTGTTGGACTAAAGAATAAAACACGGGTTTACGCTACAGCTCAAGATACGAACGCGAACCCAAGAGTCCATCGGGTTTATATGAAGGAATTTACTCAGGGCAAATTGAGCGTAACCGACATTAATAGTGTGGTTGAAAGTGCAAATCTAATATCAAATCCCAATTATGGTGCCATAGTTGGTTTTGGTGGTTATGCACCACCATCTTCGACAGACGGAGCGGGTAAACCATTGCCTCGTGATATTAAGCAACAGCCGGTTATAAGGTTTCTTGTTACTGTGCAGTCAAAAGACTATATTCACAACGACATCGTTTCTCCCAAGGTTCATAAAGGAGAACAAGCAGTAATTCGATCTATGGCAACTTCCAGAAATTATGATATATAATACTACATATCATATCTTATATCTCATATCTCATATACAATGAAAAGCAAAACAATAAACATTTACACAGATGGTGGGTCTCGTGGTAATCCTGGTCCAGCGGCGATTGGGATTGTTTTTTATAACGCTTCGGGTGAAATAATCCATGAACATAAGAAATCAATTGGCCATGCTACCAATAATGAAGCAGAATACAGTGCAATCTTAGAAGCTTTGCAATTATTGGTAAAAAGTAAATGGTTTTTAGATAATAATACTGAATGTGGGAGAGTAGATTGTTTTTTAGATTCTCAACTGGTAGTTGAACAATTAAACGGTAGATATAAGATTAAACAGTCTCATATTTCAGAATTTGTAAATAGTATCAAAAGTATTATCATTAAATCAGGCTTAGAAGTGTCGTTTACTCATATTCCGCGCGAAAAAAACAAACTAGCCGATAAATTAGTAAATGAAGCATTGAACGAAATTAAAGGAAAATTATGATTAGAACTGATTTGTCTTTTATAATAATTTTTTTCATAATTATTGCTCTTTGTGTTACATTCTTATTGATATTCATTTTTTACTATAAAAGAAAAGAATATCTTAAAAACAAAAAATATATTGATAAGGCACTTTTTAGACACCATAAACAATGAGCTCTATTAAACTCAAGACCTTTGATCCGCTCTTATTTTTAATTCCAATCTTACTTTTAATTATCGGTATATCGGTAATTTATAGTCTTGTTATTGGAACAGCTGATTCAGAGTTGATTCTTAAACAAGTTATTTCTGGAGTGATAGCAATATTCTTAGCAATCGGAGTTTCTTTTGTAGACTATCGATTTTTTAAGTCCGTGACTTGGATTTTTTATTTTGCTGTTATTCTCTTACTAATATATGTCGATTTTTTTGGAATGCAAGCAGGTGGTGCGATGCGCTGGATTGATCTTGGTTTCTTTCAACTTCAGCCATCTGAACTAGCAAAACCGGCATTGGCGCTGATTCTTGCATCTTTTTTTTCTAACAAGATTGGAAAAATTAGGTTTAGGGATATTATTATTTCATTCTTAATAATCCTTGTGCCAGTTTTATTAATTCTAAAAGAACCGGATTTAGGGACCGCTTTGGTCGTAATTTTTATGTATGTAGTATTAATTCTCTTTTCAAAACCAAATAAATTTCAACTTACAATCTTTATCTTAATCTTTGGACTGGCATTGGTCTCTGCGATACTCTCAGTTAAGGAGGTAGAACCATTTGACAAACTGATGAAGGATTATCAAAAAAATAGGATCTTGATTTTTATTGATCCAAGTCTTGATCCATATGGTAAGGGCTATAATGTTCGTCAGGCTCAGATCACAGTTGGTTCGGGTGGTATTTTAGGCAAAGGACTGGGGCGTGGTTCACAAAGTCAGCTTCAATTTTTGCCTAAGCCACAAACAGATTTCATTTTTGCTGGAATTGCCGAATCATTTGGTTTTTTGGGTTTAATGGTTTACCTAGCTTTGTTTGTGGTTCTAATAATTAAAATTTTAAATATTGGAGTTTATGCAAAAGATAATTTTGGTATGTTGATTTGTATTGGCGCGGTTGCAATTATTTTGTTTCAGACAGTTGTTAATATGGGAATGAATATTGGTTTGATGCCAGTTACTGGTATACCGTTACCATTTGCAAGTTATGGTGGTTCTGCTCTTATCTCTTACTTTTTTATACTCGGTATCTGTCAAAGTATAATAATTCGCCATAAAAAGATAAACTTTTAACTTGACTTTTTATAGGGAATAAGATACTCTTATAGATATAAGACCGCCGGTCTTTTTT
Organism: uncultured Candidatus Saccharibacteria bacterium; assembly: GCA_964628585.1. Taxonomy (GTDB): domain Bacteria; phylum Patescibacteriota; class UBA1384; order XYA2-FULL-43-10; family 1-14-0-10-43-13; genus CAZVMH01. Next base: position 69,846 of record CAZVMH010000002.1, read on the forward strand.
AAAATCGGCGACAAACGATACAAATAGCTGGAATTGAGAGGAAATACACAATGTTTGCAATAGTTTCAATCGCAGGAAAACAGTTACAGGTAGAAGAAGGTAAAGAGTACACGGTGCTTTTACCGCTAGAACAGAAAAAACAGAAAAAAATTTCATTTTCTGAAATTTTGATGGTATCAAATAGGGAAAAAACTGTTTATGGCACGCCATTAATTGAAAAAGCAACTGTTGAAGCAGAAGTTCTAAAAGAGTTTTTGAGTGAAAAAACCGAAGTATTTAAATTTCATTCTAAAAAAAGATATACTAGAAGCAAGAGTCAGAGACAAAAATTAGCTCAAATTAAAATATTAAAAATCTCTTATGAAATTAAAAAATAACTCAATTGTGAAATATATCGTTTCTTCGTATCAAGAGCTAAAAAAAGTTAGCTGGCCAACAGGAAAGACGATACTCAATCATACATTGATAGTGGTAATTTCTTCGGCAATAGCAATTGCAATAACAAGTGCAGTTGATTATGGGTTAACTAGTCTAGTCGAATACTTTATTGAGAATAGGGGCTAAGATGACAGAGAAAAAAATCAAAGATACGATAGAGAATAAGATAAAAGTTCCGACAATTCCTAAAGAGGATATCGGAATTCCGACCGAAGACCCAAAGGGTTCCCTTCGGGACGTCGGGAAAATCGAAAATGCACCAATAATTGAGGTTAAGAACTTGGATGAAGCTGATTCGCCAAAAGAAATTATTGTAGAAGATGTAGCAGCCGAACCAGAAACTTTAGATGATGCCAAAAAAGAAGAGGAAGCTCCTCGAAGAAAACTTTTAACTCTAAAACAGACTGGTGAGCGTAACTGGTATGTTATTCATACTTATTCAGGATATGAGGAGCAGGTAGCCGATTCACTAAAACAAAGAATTGAGTCCTTAAATATGGGCGACAAAATTTTTGACGTGATTGTACCGAAAGAAAAACAAATTGAAATTAAAAATGGTAAACGCAGAACAATAGAGAAGAGGATTTTTCCAGGATATGTATTGGTCGATATGATTGTAACGGATGATTCCTGGTATGTGGTTCGAAACACTCCCAATGTGACCGGTTTTATTGGTTTTGGTGTCCGTCCTACTCCAATGTCAAAAACAGAAATAGACCGAATTAAAAAAAGAATGGGAGTTGAAGAACCAAAATTCAAGGTAGATTTTAAAGTTGATGATTTGATCAAGATTACAGACGGAGCGCTTAAGGGTTTTGAAGGTAAAATTGAAGATATTGATCAGGACAGAGGCAAGGTAAAAGTTTTGGTTAATATGTTTGGGCGCGAGACACCAGTAACACTAGACTTCTTGCAAGTTAAGAAAATATAAGGAAAACAATGGCTAAAGAAGTTAAAACAACAATAAAATTACAATGTCCTGCAGCCAAAGCAAATCCTGCACCTCCAGTCGGGCCAGCATTGGGACAACATGGCGTAAATATTATGGAGTTTTGTCAATCTTTTAATGAACAAACAAAAGATAAGGGCGACACAATAATTCCAGTAGAAATCACTATCTACGAAGATAGAACTTTTACATTTGTTCTAAAAACTCCTCCAGCGGCAGTCTTGATTAAGAAGGCATTAAAATTAGAAAAGGCCTCCGATAATTCAAAGAAAAACAAAGTTGGTAAGTTATCACAGGAACAATTAACCCAAATTGCTGAGGAAAAAATGCCAGACCTTAATGCTAATGATATTGAAGCCGCTAAAAAAATTATCGCTGGTACTGCCAGAAGCATTGGTGTCGAAATCGAAAAATAATAAGAAGATATATTCTACACAAAAAAAACGGATAATTATATCCGTTTTTTTGTTGTTTTCGGCTTAATGCTATCCACGGAGGAAAAACCAAAGGAGGGGCAAAGGTTCTCATCGTAGATAGCATTAAGCCGACAATCTATAAATAAATTAGCAGTTGTGATATAATTTGTCAATTGAAATGAAAAGCATAAAAATAAAACTTGGCAAAAGCTTAACCCTCAATAAATTGAAAGAAAATTTATTGGGTTTAGAGTATGAAAAAGTAAGCAACCTTGAAAAATCAGGACAGTTTTCTAGTATTGGCGGAAATGTTCTAGTATATCCTGTAAACGAATTAGATCCGATTAAAATTGAATATTTTGGAGATGAAATTGATAATATTTATTCTTATGATTTAGAAACCGGCAAAAGACTTAAGAATTTAAAAAGCTTTGAATTATCTCAAAATTTTATAATACTATCGAATGGAGAAAAAGTTATTCCGGAAAATTTTGTGGTACATGAAGATCACGGTATAGGCAGATTGTCTGGATTGATGACAAGAAAAGTAGGTGGAGAAAATCAAATATATATTGTTTTGCATTATTTAAATGAAGATAAGCTTTTTGTCCCGTTAGAATTGATTGAGAAAATATCACCTTATATTGGGGTAGGCAGAAAGTCACCACGATTAAACAAACTTGGAAGTGAAACTTGGAAAAAGACCTACAAAAAAACATATGAAAATATCATAATCCTAGCGAAAGAGCTTTTAAGTATCTATGCAAAAAGAGAAATAGCTAGTAGAAAACCATGGCAAATTAGCAAAGATTGGAACGTGGAAGCTATTAAAACCTTTGGATATAGAGATACTTTAGACCAAGAGAAAGCTATCAAAGAAGTATTTTCTGATTTGCAAAAAAATATTCCGATGGACAGGTTGATTTGTGGCGATGTCGGCTTTGGTAAAACCGAGGTAGCAATAAGGGGAGCTGTCCAGGCAGTCTTCAACGGTTTTCAAGTTGCAATTCTTGTCCCTACCACAATTTTGGCGGAGCAACACTTTGTTACTTTACAAAAACGATTCGAAAAGCTGCCGATCAAGATTGCACATGTAAGTCGGCTAGTCAAAAAGAAGGATCAGGATGAAATATTGGAAGGCTTAAAAAACGGTACGGTTGATGTTGTTGTTTCGACTCACAAGATATTTCATCGGAGTATGGAGATATCAAACCTGGGGCTTCTTGTGATTGATGAAGAACAGAAATTTGGTGTTAAAGATAAGGAAAAGCTTAAAAAACTTAAAACAGCGCTCAACGTTTTATCGCTAACCGCTACACCAATTCCAAGGACGCTTTTTATGGCCCTTTCCGGTATCCGTGATTTGTCACAAATTAATACTGCTCCAGCTGGGCGCAGAGAAATTGCAACTGAAATTGATAAATTTGATATAGAAAAAGTCAAAAAGTATATTGACAGAGAAATTAAACGGAATGGGCAGGTTTATTATTTGCATAATGAAGTGAGCACCATAGGTGGAGTTAAAAACAAATTATCCAAACTATATCCAAAATTAAGAATTGAGGTTGCTCACGGGCAAATGGGAGAAATGGCTCTTCCAAAAATAATGAGTCAATTCGCTGAAGGCGAGATCGATATATTGGTTTGCTCTACTATTATAGAGAACGGTTTAGATATATCAAACGTTAATACCCTGATTGTAGAAGATGCTGATAGGTTCGGACTTTCTTCCCTTTATCAAATTCGTGGACGCATAGGACGATCTCCAAAACAGTCGTATGCGCTTTTCACTTATAAAAACAAAACAATTACTACCAATGCCCACAAAAGACTAAAAGCACTTTTAGATAATAGCGAACTTGGGTCTGGATACAACATTGCTCTTTCAGATCTAGAAATTCGTGGAGGTGGCAATATTCTCGGTCGAGAGCAACATGGCAATATGGAAGCGATTGGGCTGGTGCTATACACAAAACTTCTTAACCAAGCAGTTATGAAATTAAACAAAAAATCGGTATAATGTTTTTGTGCAGACAAATTATTTACTTCCATTTGTGGCGCATGAGAAAATTGGCAGCCAGACCTTAAAAAAGGCGCTGGCTCCTTTTGAAGATGATGCAGAAAAGCTTTGGCGGGTAAGTAATAAAGAGATATCGCAAAAACTGGATCAGAAAATTGCGAAACTAATTATCGAGGCAAAAGATAAATATAACCCAGATGAAGAACTGGAAAAACTTAAAAAGTATGATGTCGGCTACATAACATTAAATGACAGGGAATATCCGCCGTTATTGAAAGAGATTCACGATTATCCGGTCGTTCTTTTTATTCGGGGCAATATTAAATCTTTAAAAATGCCAGCGCTGGCCATAGTTGGAAGTCGTAAATTTTCTAATTATGGTCAGAAAGTGGCTTACAATTTATCAAGGGCATGCGCTGAAGCTGGGATAGCAATTATCTCCGGCTTAGCATTGGGAATTGATGCGTCTGCTCACAGAGCGGCGCTGGATGCAGATGGCATTACTATCGGCGTATTGGGTTGCGGATTAGATAGGGTTTATCCGGTCAGCAATTTTCAATTGGGGAAAGAAATGATCGAAAAGGGCGGAGCAATCGTTTCAGAATTTCCGATTGGAACACCACCGATGAAGTACAACTTTCCAGCCCGCAATCGCATCATAGCAGGACTTTCAGCTGGTACACTTGTAGTTGAGGCGGCAGAACAGTCTGGGGCCTTAATTACAGCTTATCAAGCGCTGGAATACAACAGAGAGGTCTTTGCAGTGCCTGGAAACATCGATTCAATACAATCGGCCGGAACCAACAAATTAATTCAAAACGGAGCGAAGATGGTACTATCGCCCGAAGACATCTTTGCGGAACTAAATATCGAGGTGAAAAAATCGGAAACGAAAGCCAAAGAAATGTTTCCAGAATCAGAAGATGAGAAAAAGGTTGTGGTAACACTCTCGTCTGGAAAAAAATTGGTTGATGAGATAATTGCCGAAACCGGACTTAATGTAATTGCTATTAACACATCCCTAACAACTTTAGAGATGAAAGGTGTAGTTGAAAATTTAGGTGGAGGTAGATTCAAGCTTTGTTGAAATTTTATAATTTTGATTTATGATATAGTATCTGATAAATTCTTAAGTGTTTACTTAAAACAAAAAATTGGAGGAGAAATGAATCTAGTAATTGTAGAGTCACCAGCTAAGGCAAAGACGATCGAAAAGTATTTGGGCAAAGACTACAAAGTTTTGGCTTCTTTTGGTCATGTCAGAGATTTACCACAAAAAGAACTAGGCATTGATGTTAAAAATGATTTTGAACCGGATTATATTATTCCTCCAAAAGCAAAGAAAATAATTAGCGAACTGGCTAGGCTCGAAAAAAGCTCTGATGCTCTTTATCTGGCAACTGACTTGGATCGAGAAGGTGAAGCGATTGCTTGGCATTTAATTAAAGCCCTCAAACTAAAAGACAATGATCCAAAAATCAAACGAATAGTTTTTCACGAGATAACTAAAAGTGCAATTGAGAATGCGGTTAAACACTCAAGGGGTATCGACAAAGATTTGGTAGATGCGCAGCAAGCTCGTCGAATTTTGGACAGATTGGTTGGCTATAAGCTTTCTCCTCTTTTGTGGAGAAAGGTAAAATCTGGTCTTTCAGCTGGACGAGTCCAATCAGTGGCGGTGCGACTTGTGGTTGATAGAGAAGAGGAAATCCGCAAATTTAAATCCGATGAATATTGGATTTTGGGTGCAAATTTGTCAAAAAAGTCGGAGGAAAGTACTTTCGCATCTTATTTGATTGAATATGATGGCAAGCCGATCAAGAAGCTCGATATTAAAAATAAAAAAGAAGCAGGGAAAATTTCAAATAGTTTAGAGAACGCAAAATATCTAGTTCTGGACATACAAAAGGAACAATTACTTCGTAGTGCTTCGGCTCCTTTTACTACTTCAACAATGCAGATGGAGGCTTCAAGAAAGCTTGGTTTCTCAGCCAAGCAAACAATGATGCTGGCCCAAAAACTTTATGAAGCAGGACATATTACCTATATGAGAACTGACTCAATAAACTTGGCTCAAGAAGCTCAAAGAGCAATTGGTGAAATAATTGTAAAAGAATTTGGTCAAAAATATTTACCTGAGGTTGCAAAGGTCTACAAAACTAAAACAAAGAGAGCACAGGAAGCTCATGAAGCAATTCGACCAACAGATTTTTCAAAAAAAGAAGTAGCAGATGATCCTAGAGAACAGAAATTATATGAATTAATCTGGAAAAGAACGGTAGCCTCACTAATGAAAGATGCAATTTTTGACTCTACTTCTGTAACTATTGAAGCAAAAAGTGATAAGAATTCAAAGCTTTTTGCAAAAGGAGAAAAGATATTTTTTGATGGTTTTATCCGAGTATATATTGAAAGTAAAGATGATGAAACAGAGGAAGAACAGAATCCAATACCAAACTTGATGGCAGGAGAAATATTAGATTTTCACGAATTAATTTCGGAACAAAAATTCACCGAACCACCAAAAAGGTACACCGAAGCTATGTTGGTTAAAAAATTGGAAAGTTTAGGGATCGGTCGGCCATCAACCTATGCTCCAACTCTTTCAACAATACAGGACAGGGGATATGTTGAGTTGGTTGAAAAGAAATTTGTTCCAACAGAAATTGCCGAAATTGTAAACAAGGTTTTAGTTGAAAATTTTGCTGAAGTCGTTGATTATCAATTTACAGCAAAGATGGAAGATGATTTAGATGATGTGGCTGAGGGGAAGAAAGAGTGGGTACCTGTTATTCGAGAATTCTACGAACCGTTTGCTAAGAACTTGACTGAAAAGGGGAAGGAACTTGAGAAAAAAGATATAATTCAACCAAAAGAATTAAAGGAAAAATGTCCAGAGTGTAAAAAACCCTTAATGGAACGACTTGGTAGATATGGAAAATTTATTGCTTGTTCTGGATATCCAGAATGCAAATATTCTCGGCCTCTGGATGACGGCAAGAAGATGATGGAAGCAAATGAAGATGGTAAACCAACCGAAGTTGACGAGAAAGAGAAATGTGAAAAATGCGGTGGAAAAATGGTGTTAAAAGAGGGTCGGTTTGGTAGATTTTTTGCTTGTGAAAATTATCCAAAATGTAAATTTACCAAAACAATAATTACTTCTTCTGGCATTAAGTGTCCTGAATGTGGCGAGGGAGAGTTAATTGAAAAAAGAACAAAAAAAGGTAGAATGTTTTGGGGCTGTTCTCGCTATCCTGGATGTAAATATGCTTCTTGGACAGATCCTAAAAAACCAAAAGAAGAAGATACGGGAGAACAAATAGAAAATCAGACTAGTGATACAGACGAAAAATAGGTAAATATTATTTATTATTGATGCTACCCAAATCCATACAAAACTTGATTGACGAGTTATCAAAACTGCCAGGTGTAGGTCCAAAAACGGCAGCCAGACTTACTTTTTATCTGCTTTCCAAACCTCAATATGATATTGATAATATTGGAAAAGCATTTTTAGAATTAAACAATAATATTAAAAAATGTAAAAATTGTTTCAACATTACTGATAAAGAAGTTTGTTTTGTGTGTGAAAACGAAAAAAGAAATCAGTCGTTGGTTGCGGTTGTAGAAGAACCACTTGATGTTATAGCACTAGAAAAATCTTACGGTTACGACGGAGTTTATCATGTTCTTGGAGGTTCAATTTCTCCAATTGAAGGCATTGGGCCTGAAAACTTAAGGATACAAGAACTAATTGACAGAATTATTAAAGGAGAAATTGAAGAAATTATTTTAGCAACGAATCCCGATCTAGAAGGTGAAGCGACGGCAGCTTATATTAAAGAGAAAATTACGAATACTGGCAAGACAATAAGAGTTACTAGAATTGCTCGGGGCTTACCAGTTGGAGGAGAGCTCGAATATGCTGACGAAGTCACTCTAAAGCGATCTATGGAGGGTAGAAGGGACTATTAATTTCTTTAATATAATTATCATACAACTTCATATTATGATAAAAACATAGAGCTGGACAATATAAATAAATATTGGCAATAGACCGTGGATAAGTCGTCTTGACAGGAAGTGAATTTTGGTTATAAAATCCAGAGGATAAAACAAAAATAAATTTCGCTTAGGCGAAATAAAGAAGAGGGTACAATGGCAGATGAGTTCATTTGCGAGGGATGTTCTTACTCTACACAAAGTTTTGAGGAAAAATGTCCTCTTTGCGGAGGAAGAGTAGTCAACATCGACGATGGTATAGATGACAGGGCCTTTGCAGAGAATTATCACGAAGATCCCGCACCACAAGACGATTTAGACCTAGATCTGGACGAAATGCCAAGAGCGGCCTAAACATTCCAAAACAAAAAAATCTCCTACCAAGGAGATTTTTTAGTACAGACCTTAATATTTTCAATATTTTCTGATATATTGCCCATATGAAAAACTTTTGGGAAAAGTTAAAAAAACCGTTTTTGATGCTTGCTCCAATGGCCAAGTACACCGACTCGGCCTTTCGCATGCTTTGCAAAGAATTTGGAGCAGATGTAACTATAACGGAGCTAATTAGTGCTGACGCAATTACTTTCGGAAAATTTAAAGTGAACAAGTCAAAAAAGAAAACTATTGTATCAGGTGTTAAAAATCATAGTACTGCAGAATTATTAAGTTTTTATGAGAATGAACGACCAATTGTTATTCAACTTTTTGGTAAAAATCCTGAAAATTTTGCTAAAGCGTCAAAGTGGGTATGGGAAAATTTAAGACCGGATGGAATTGATATCAATATGGGCTGTCCAGCTAGAAAAGTAGTAGGAAGTGATCATGGCGCAGCATTATTAAAAAACCCGCTCCTTGCCTGTGAGATAATAAGAGCAGTAAAAAAGAATTGTGATTGCCCAGTATCGGTAAAAACACGGCTTGGTTGGGAAAACGATGACGAAATTTTGGCTTTTGTCCCTCTTCTACTTAGCGCCGGAATAAGCGCCGTCACTATTCATGGTCGAACATATAAAGACGGATTTAAGGGGATAGCACGTTGGGAGAATATTTATAAAGTTAAAGAAATAGTGGGAGATAAATTGATCGTTGTTGGTAACGGTGACATTACATCAGCAAGTGATACCTTGCTACAAACTACCAGCTACCTGCCCGCAGTTGCTACAGCGTTGCAGGCGGGCAAACTACAGGCTAGTTTAGATGGGATTGCGGTTGGAAGAGCCACTTTTGGACACCCCTGGATTTTTGAGGAAATTAAAACAAAAAAAGCAATCAGCTATAAGCAATCAGCTATAAGCAAGATAATTCTGAAGCATGCAGAATTAGCACTTGAAACCAAAGGGGAACATGGTATTATTGAATTTAGGAAGCACCTACTGGCGTATTTAAAAGGATTCCCTGAAGCAAAGTCACTTCGAGCAGAAGCCGTAAAAGTTGAAACTTTGGAAGAAATTGCAAAAATCGTGAGTAAATTGGGTGTGTCAGGGCGTACAATCCTTGACAAAAACATAAAAATGTGATAGTATTGGGCAAGTAAATTGTATTTTAATAAGACGAGGAGTGGGATCCTTGTTTTTTTGTTTCCAATCTGGCTGGGAACTGGGGAAACTTAAGATTCTGGGCTTATAGGTTGGTTGGCATTGATGGCCCCTTAAAAAATGTGGGCCTGGCCTAACCAACTTCCACTATCCTACGCCTTTTTCCTGGCTGGGTTAGAAACTAAAAGTGGCAAAGGGCGAAAAACAGCAATTGAATTTGCAGTTTTTCGTCTCTTGCCAGAATCATTCTGGCAGAGTTGACATAGTAAACCCTCCTCACCGGAGGTTACATATGTGGCACATCCACAATTTAAGACAAAAAGAAAGTGAGGAACGAGAAGTGAAAAAGCTTCTAATCGTCTCTAGTATCAGTATCGTGATCCTGATGCTGGCGATCGTGCCAGTATCTGCCAACTCGATCGGCTGGGGGGCAAGTTTCCCCTTGGTCGGCGACCTGATCGGCGGACAGAGGACAACCGAGGTGCACGCCGGCATAACCTTGCCGGTGGCGACCTCGAGTTCGACTGACGGCCCCGACGAGGCAGTCTGGCAGGGGGGATACATTTCCTTGCCGAACAACACTACGGGCCTGTTCCCCGAGTTTCAATACCTGAAGACAACCCCGCTTATCATGGGGGTGGATCCGAAGGATCTCCGGGAGAACAGAGTGATCCTTTCTGGAGCGTGTCAGTACGACAAGAGCTCGGAAGAGATCACGATCAACACGGCAGGGATTCTGCCCGGCCAACACACGCTGGTCTATGAGCAGGATCAAAAAGCGAGCCGGAAGGACACAAGAGTCTTGATCTTCCGGTTTGCGAAGAGAATCGAGAAGACGGATACGGCGGCGATGATCTTTACGGTCACGGAGCCGCAACCGTTCCTCGAAGACTACTGCCGTTTGACCGAGGGCAAGGGCTTTGCCGAAGCCTCGATCGAGTGCAAGCGACTTGCTCGGGTCCTCTACCTGGAGAAGGAAGCGGGTGCGTTTCGGCTGGTAAAGCCGGAGTTGCCCTATAACCTTCTCGTAGACGCATATTGGCGGCAGGGGCAGAAGATGCCTCGAGTCGGCGATGTAGCGCCTGCACCGAAGGTGGAAGTACCCGTGCCCGCACCGGCGCCCGTGCCGAAAGTAGAGGTGCCTGTGCCCGCTCCTATTCCGGCGCCCGTCGCTCCCGTTTCGACCAGAGTAGAGTTCGCGCTCAACGTGATCAGCTCTGCTTCGGGAGCAGTCAGCGTGCAGATAGGCGATAAGGCCTACCAGGGCACGAGCATCCCGCTCTGTCTTGAGCCTGGCACTTATCAAGCGAAGGTCAAGATAGGAAGTCGTTCAACCGATTGGGTCTCATTTAGGGTCAGCCCTAACATGGGCCCGGTCAACATCACGGCCAACTAAAGGAGGGACACACCGTGAGGAAGTTCTTGGTTGTAGCAATCCTGCTCTGCATCGTCTCATCGGTGATGGCAGAGGACTTCTCGGTCACGCTCCAGAAAGCGAAGCCGTGGCCGGGAAAGACCGTTTACGTTTCCGGAATGCAGTCTCGGACTGCGCCGGCGAACAGCCTGACCGCGGTCCAGTTCTGGACCAAGGGTTGGATCACCGGCACAAATGGTTTGCCGATGACCGTTTACGCTGTCCCACGGCAGCAGGAAAACGGCATATGGTGGGCGATCTGCCAGGTGTCTGCCTACTGCGGGAACCCGGCAAAAGGTGGCTGGCTCGAGCGCAAAGAGGAGCCGAAGCCCTTGACCGCAGCTGTCTCGCAGGTGGAAACGCGGGTAGAGACGCGTACAGAGATCAAACTGGTGGAAGTTGAGGTCGAGAGGCCCTGTCCACCAGCTCTGCTCCCACCGCCGATGGTTGGGGGGCGAGAGGTGTCTCCCGGGTACCCTATAATATATGGGACCCGAAGCGAGAGATGGGTGCCTCTTGCGGTGCCGTTCGTGTTTTCGTACGAACCGCCCAAGTACGAGCGGCACTGTCCGCCGCCCCCGCCACCGCCGACCTGCCCGCCCGGGGGGTCTCCACCCCCCGAGCAGAACCCGAGTGGGTGTAATGTTCTCCCCACCGACGGGGGGAGTAACACCCACGTACCTCCTGTTCCGCCGCCTCCTAGCTCACGCTAGGCGGTGGCAAAGTACCGTCCCGCCCTTTCAACCAGAAAGGGCGGGACTCCTCTAAGCTCACAAAGAGATTTGTGAACTTAGAAAGAGTAAAAATAAGTAATTAAGTATTAATGAAAGGTTTCAAAATGGGTTTTAAAGATTATGTAAAATCAAAGTTAAAATACCTTGTAGGTATTGCAACATGTGCGGCGATTGTTTCGCAGCTTGTTTTGCCTATTGTAGGCACAAAAGCTTCTACACCTCGCTTTAACTTTATGGCAGGTGATTATGAGATGTTAAAGGGTGCCAACGTATCAAACAATGAAACGGTCTGGAAAGACCCCGTTTCTGGAATAGCTGGTGACGAATTTCGTGCCCAAGTCTATTATCATAACGGAATGATTGATACTGTTGCGCAAAACACAAAAATTAAAGTGAATATCCCTTCAAAAACTACCAACAAAACTGCAAAAATTTCAGCTACTATTTCAGCTGATAATGCCGGTACGATTACTGACACAGTCGTTGATGGTAATGTTATCGGTCCAAATGGCCTAACTGCTAATTTTTCCGAAGATGTTGACTTGGAATACATCCCTGGTTCAACTAAATGGTTTCCAAATGCAACTCCAGTTGGAGGCGCTTCAACATTCTTCCCAAATGGTCAGTCTGGTGATGAAATTGTAAATACAAATGGTGTAAATATCGGTGACATTCAAGGTTGCTGGAATTATGCTGGTTTTGTAATCTTTGGTTTCAAAGCAAAAAGAAACATTGTTCACACTCCGGCTTTAGAGTTAACAAAAGAAGTCTTAAATGTTTCAAAGAATGAAGTTTCTTTTCATGATCACTCTGTAGCTGATAATAAAGATGAGTTAATTTATCAGATTGTAATTCGAAATGGTGGTAACTCTGATCTTTCTAATCTGATAGTTTCTGATGTATTGCCAGCAGGAGTAAACTTCGTGCCTGGTTCAATGCAAAAGTTTCTTGACGGATCGACTACTCCAATTGCTCTTTCTGATGCCAATGCAAATGCTGTTTTTGGGCAAGGTTTCAATATCGGAACATTGGGAATGGTCTCAGCTGGTGGTCAAATAGTTCTTAGATTTAAAGCCACAGTTGATACTAATGAAGCTATCTGCAAGGAAGCAATAAATAGAGCAATTGCTACTGGCGAAGGTCTAAGATCTGAAGATACAGCCATTGTTACAATTTGTGCACAAGAAAAGATTGTAAAAAGTAAGTCTGCTTTTAATCAGACAAAAAATCAAGTTGCAACTGTTGCTAGCGCTGGCGACATAATTGAATACACTTTAACTACTAAAAATTCTGGAGATTTAGCTGTGAACTTTGTAGTCGAGGATGGTATTGCCGATGTTTTAGAGTATTCCGATATTGTATCTATCTCTGACAATGGTGTTATTGTTGCTGGAACAACTGGCAATGAAGCACAAATGGTACGATATCCAACTACTCATATCGAAATTGGTCAAACAGTAGTTCGCAAATTTGTCGTAAAAGTAAAAAATCCACTCCCAACCTATGCTCCAAGTGGATATCACTACGACGACAGAATGTACAATTTTTATGGCAATGAAGTCTTAATAAAGATTGAACGCGAAACTATCAAGCCAACACCTTCTCCAACTCCAGCTCCAAAGCCTGTAACTCCTTCAACTCCAGCAAAACAACTTCCTGTGACTGGTTCTGCGACTGGTGCTAGTTTCATTATAACTTTCATGGCGGGACTAGGTTTAACCTATCTTCGTTACAGAAAACTATACGATCCATCAACTGGATTAATAATTTCTGATCTATTGGCTAAATAACCAATCAAAAATCGTCCGACCAAATACTGGTTCGGGCGATTTTTGTTTTTATAGAGCGAATTTTTTGCTATTATGGTGTTATGAGTGTATTGTCTCGTCTGGAAGAGTTGAAAGCGCTTCTAAAAATTGAAGAAAAAAACAAGAAAATAAAAGAACTCGAAGCAGAAATGCGAGAGCCATCGTTTTGGTTGTCAGAAGAAAATTCGCAGGGTAAGTCGAAAGAACTTAAAAGATTAAAAGACGAAGTTAAAAACTTTAACGAAACATATGAGCTAGCACAGATAGCTAGCGATGAAGAAGCGAAAAGTTTGGAAGGTGAATTAGACAAACTAGAAATTATTGCATTATTTTCAGGAAAATATGATAGTAATGATGCAATTTTAAATTTTTATGCTGGAGCTGGTGGTGTAGATGCGCAGGATTGGACTGAGATGCTATTAAAAATGTATTTAGGCTGGGCTGAAAAAAATGAGATGGGGGCAAAGATATTGTCACAAACTCCCGGGGGAGAAGCAGGAATTAAAAGTGCTACAATTGAAATTTCTGGTTCATATGCGTATGGAAAATTGAAGGGCGAAGACGGTGTACATCGGTTGGTGCGACAGTCACCTTTTAATGCTAAAAATTTACGTCAAACTTCTTTCTCTTTAGTAGAAGTCTTACCAGAAGTTGAAACAGAAACAGAAGTTTTAATCGATCCAAAAGAAATAAAAATAGATACTTTTAGAGCGGGCGGGCATGGTGGACAATCTGTTAACACTACTGATTCGGCTGTTCGAATCACTCACCTTTCAACAGGAGTTGTAGCTTCTTGTCAAAACGAAAGAAGTCAATTGCAGAATAAAGAGAATGCGATGAGAGTTTTACGATCTCGCTTAGCACAGTTATTAGAGAAACAACACAAAGAAAAAGTCAGTGAAATAAAAGGCGACCATTCATCTCCGGAGTGGGGCAACCAAATTCGTTCCTATGTTTTACATCCATACAAAATGGTAAAAGATCATAGAACAGAAGAAGAATCAAAGGACCCCGATAAGGTTTTGGCAGGAGAAATTGATAAATTTATTGAGGCAGAACTTAAACAAATTAGTTAACACTAAAATGATATGCATTGGATCTTAAATAAAATTGGATCATTTCAATTTTCAAATATTGAAATCTCACCCTCAGTTGGTAAGTTTTTAATTTTAATTTTTGCAGTAGTTGTAATGTCTTTTTTAATAAATATGTTACTGTCTCAAACTATTCTAGGAATAGGATACCGTATTTTTGTAGCGCCAGGCATAATATTGCATGAGCTTTCTCATGCCCTTCTTTGCCTTTTAACAGGAGCCAAAATATCAAAAATATCGTTTTTTGATAGAGACGGTGGCGAAGTGAAACATTCAGCATCGAGTATTCCGATTGTTGGCCAGGTTCTAATATCTATTGCACCTTTCTTTTTTGGAGCAATGGCAATCTATTTTTGTTCAAGAAAACTTGGTATTTCAGGCATTGACCTAGGAGCAATCGACGTATCAAAAGTGGGTTTTTTACATTATTTTACTCAGACAATATCGAACTTAAAATTAGATGATTACAAAACATATATAATTCTATATTTGGTAATTTCAATTGCAGTTACAATGACACCAAGTTGGCAGGACTTAAGAAATATATTTTTGTCTGCAATTTTAATATTGATTATTTCATACTTTCTCATACACTATAAGGTTTTATATCTTTCTTCAATTGTTGTACCACAAACAGTTTTCACATTATTTTCTGTGATATTATTTTTATTGATTTTAGCGTTCATTTTCAGTATTATAATGTTTGTATTAAGTAAATTAATAAAACCGAATTAAGAATGGAGTAGTAATGGTTGATTTTTCAAAAGCAAGAGAACTTTATGACCTACAAAAGAAAGCGAGAAAATTACAAAAAGAACTAAAAGATACAGAAATAGAAGCAAGAAGTTCTAACGGTTGGGTCACGGTAGTTTTTAATGGCGAACAGCATATGACAGAAATTAACATTGAAGAAGAAGCGTTGTCTATAGAAAACAAGAGAGAACTAGAAAAAGACATAAAAAATACCGTTTCCCAAGCAATTGCTAGAGCTCAAGCCTATGCAGCCGAAAAAATGAAAGAAATTACAGGGAACCTGAACATTCCTGGCTTATAATAATTTTATAATATGAAAATAATTGTGGGATTAGGAAATCCAGGTGAGGAATATAAAAATACACGACACAATGCCGGATATTTATTTATTGACGCCCTGGTTCAGAATAGAGACCTTGCTCCTGCTGATCAAGAGATAGAATTGAAATTTGATAAAAAATTTAATTCTTTAACTTCTAAAGTCCGGCATAAAGGTGAAGATATTGTTTTTATGAAGCCAGAAACCTTTATGAATAATTCAGGGAAAGCAGTTCAATCGATATTAAATTTTTATAAAGTTGAGCCTAAAGATTTAATTGTTATTTTAGATGATATAGATTTACCGATCGGGATAATCAGAGTTAGAAATGAGGGCGGGAGTGCAGGACAAAAGGGTCTACAAGACATCATTGATTGTATTGGAACTGATAAATTTGTCAGATTTCGAATTGGTATATCTAGTGACGGGGAGCGAAAAAATATCGAAGAAACAGCCGAATACGTGCTAAATCAATTTTCAAAAAGAGAGAAACCAATACTTATTAACTCCATTAAGCTAGCAATCGAATATCTATTAACATATTTGGGGCAAAAGGAAGAAATTCCTTCGCATACTTTAGAGGTTGAATTTGATCCACAAAAGTAATTTACTAGGAGGACAAATGAAAAAAGGATTTTCTATTGTTGAGTTAATGATAGTCGTAGCAATTATTGGGATTTTGGCAACAATTTCTGGGATAACCTATGCGCGTTCAAAAATGAGAACCAGAGATGCAAAAAGAATTGCTGATATTAATTCAATCTCTCAAGCACTTTTTATATATAAAGAAAAAAATAATAGTTTTCCTATGTCTGAGACAACTCCTCTCAAGACATGTTCCGTATATTATCAGGATTTTAGTAAAACCTTATGGTGGGAACACGGTCAGGAATCTGATAGCTTTCTTTCTGAATTGTCTGGTCAAGAAATGGAAACTGTTCCAACGGAAACTAAACCGATTCAAGACAAAGATATAAAAGCTATTTTGGGTCAAGATGTAACTTGCACCTATCGCTATCTCAATTCAGTCGATTCTTCGGTAGAATTTAGTAGTAAGGGAAGATGTAGTACTAATTACGCTGTTTTGAGTGCATCGTTGGAAATTCAAAGGAAAGTTGAAACTGAGGATCAAAGACCAAGATGTTTAAGTGGGACAATTTCGTCTCCGGGAATGATTGACGGCGTTTCTCCTCTAAATAAAGATTACGCAGTCCTTAGCTCTGAAAGCTCAGGAGGAGGGGTATCAACCATAGATGTGGGGTTCAGCTATGCCAAATATCTGCCGACAAATTGATTAATCATAAATAGTATGATATATACAAGTAGTCAGTAAAACAGCAAAACAATAATAATTGTTAACATCAACTGACAACCTGCCCATACGGCAGGCGGTCTTACAACCCATAAACTTATAACTTACTAATAATGTGGGACCCAGCCCTTTTACTAAAAGAGCTGGGGTTTGGACCACTAACCCTTCGAATCGCCTTTCGCGACTCAGGGTAAAGGAGAACAGTGTCAAAAAAAGTTGCGGATATGTCTTCAGAAAATGAAGAAATTATCGACGAGAAAAAACTGCTTAGGGAAGCAGAGGAAAGAGAAAAAGAAAGAAAAGCTGAAGAAAAGATTGCAAAAGAAGAGGCAAAAGAGGAAGAAAAAAAAGAAAAAAAAGAAAAGGTTGCAGAAGAGATTAAAAAACGAAAGCCTCAACATGGTAAGAAATATCGTGAACTGCTAAAACAAATTGATAAAGATAAAGAATATCCAATTTCTGAGGCAATTGATTTAACTTTAAAAATTTCTCCAGCAAAATTCGACGCGACAGTTGAATTCCATGCTAAGCTATCAAAAAAAGAAAAGAATATTCGCGGAATGGTAACTTTGCCGGGAGGTCTTGCCAAAGAAAAAAGAATTCTAGAAATTACTTCTAAAAATGTCGAAGATTCTATTATAAAGATTAAGGCTGGAAAAGCTGAATTTGATCTAATCATTGCAGACATTAAGTTAATGCCACAACTTGCTGTTTTGGCAAAGGTTTTGGGACCAAAGGGATTAATGCCTTCACCAAAAGCAGGAACAGCCGTTGAAGACGTTGCAAAGGCAGTAGCGGAGATGAAGGGCGGTAAAGTGGAATATAGAGCCGACAAAGACAACAATGTCCATTTAGCTCTTGGCAAAGTTTCCTTTGGATCAGAGAAAATTTATCAAAACTATGAAGCTATAGTTCATGCATTGCCAAAGAAACTTGAATCTATTCATTTGACAACAACAATGGGTCCAAGCGTCAAGGTTATCAAAAAGTAATATCAAATTTTTATAAACTGTTGACTAAAGGGGAATATTTTGATATATTTGATACATCCGCAGACAGTAGGTGCCCTAAAAGGCTTAATTACCTGCCGAGGAAAAAACTAGAATCATGAATATGTAATCATTATTTTAGATTTAATCTGCGGAAAGGCAGATTTTTTTTAATTCATTATTGAGAAATTGGAGCCAAATGGCAAAGACAAAAATACAGAAACAGGAAATTTTAAATCAATTAGATTCAAAAATTGCCAATATGAAATCGGCTGTTATTGTTGAATATAAAGGTTTAAAGGTAAAAGATATTGAGGCATTGCGAAAAAATCTTTTGAAACAAAACATCTCATTTAATGTTTCAAAAAACACTTTAACCAGAATTGCGTTAAAGAAAAACGGTATCGAATTTGATGAAGGCGTTTTTGCAAAACCAGTTGCGGTTGCATTTGCGCAAGACGATGAAGTCGCTCCAGCAAAAGATATTGTTCTGTTCGCTAAAAGTAACGAAGCAATCAATATCTTAGGCGGAATTTTAGAGAAAAAGTTTATCGATGAGTCAATGATTCGAAAACTTGCTTCTCTTCCATCCAAAGACGAATTGCGTGGTAAATTGGTCGGAGTACTTTCTGCTCCAATCTCTGGCACAATTAATGCCATTGGCGGAAATTTAAGAAGTTTGATAAGTATATTAAATCAAGTTGGTGAAAAAAAGTAATTAATAAATAAGGAATCAAAATGGCAGACGAAGAAAAAAAAGCGGTGGATACCGTCCTGAGCGAAGTCGAAGGATCTGGAGAAGCAGTAGCCGAAGTTGAAGACCCAAAGGGTCCCCTTCGGGGCTTCGATGAGGAAGCTAAAGTCGAAGAAGCTCCTAAAGTAGAAGAGGCTCCAAAAGCAGAGGGAAAGAAAGCTCCGACGCCTCAACCAGAGGTTGAGGGTACGGAGTCCCGACCTGAAAGCGTCGGGAAAGAGAAAAAAGACGTTCCAGCTAAATTTAAAGATTTAGTTGCTGAAATCGACAAGATGAGCGTTTTGGATCTTTCTGAATTCGTAAAAGTTTTGGAAGATCACTATGGTGTAACGGCTGCTGCTCCTCAAGCAATGGCAATGGGCGCTGCTCCAGCTGCTGGTGAAGCAGAGGCTGCTGAAGAGAAATCAGCTTTCGATGTAATCTTGGCAAATGCTGGTGCACAAAAAATCGCTGTAATTAAAGCTGTGCGAGAGATTAAACCAGATCTTGGTTTGAAGGAAGCAAAAGATTTAGTTGATGCTGCTCCAAAAGAACTTCTAAAAGGTGCTAAGAAAGAAGATGCAGATGCTGCAAAAGCTAAGTTAGAGGCCGCAGGCGCTACAGTAGAAATGAAATAAGTCCCGATGTGGCGTAGCCAATCGGGATCCCGATAATCCACAGGGTTCATCGGGACTGCTGGTGCTACTGTTGAAATGAAGTAATTACGCAAGCATACCCGTCCGCCATGTAAGCCCACAAGGCATTACGGGCAGGCAGATATCAGATAACAGAATACAGTTACAAAAAGAGAACCATTCCAGTCAAATAACAGTACGATTTGACGGGACACGGGCTCTTTTTTGTTTATCAGGGTTTAATTTTACATAAATTTAGGGTATAATATTGCATTGATGTTTAAACTAATTAAAAAATCAAAATCAGGTGTACGGATCGGAGAACTTGCAACTGCTCATGGAAAAATTGAGACGCCTTTTTTTATGCCAGTAGGAACACAAGGGAGCGTAAAGGGGATTTCACCTGATGAATTAAATCAAATTGGTGCACAAATCATACTTTGTAATACATATCATTTATACCTTCGTCCAGGTGATAAAGTTATCAAAAAACTTGGCGGGTTACATAAATTTATTGGTTGGGGAAAGCCGATCCTTACTGATTCTGGTGGTTATCAAGTTTTTTCACTTGGAGAAAAAACGGCACAGAAATCCAAAGAATCTTTAGTAAAAATTACCGAAGAGGGTGTTGAATTTAAGTCTCATCTGGATGGATCTAAACATCTTTTAACTCCAGAGAAGGTGATTCAAATACAATTAGACTTGGGCATAGATATTCTGATGCCTCTTGATGTTTGCCCAAGCGGAAAAGCTACTAAATATGAAATAAAAAATGCATGTGATCTTACTCTAAGATGGGCAAAACGATCGAAAGAATATTTTGATGCACAAACAAAAAAAATCAAAAACGAGAAACGACCATTGCTTCACGGCATTGTTCAGGGTGGTCTTTATGAAGATTTGCGCAAAGAGCATGCCAGTGAAATGATCAAACTTAATTTTGACGGTTATTCGGTCGGTGGACTGGCGGTTGACCATGAAACACGAGATATGTGGAAAACGGTGAAATTAATGGGGCAAATTTTGCCGGAGGATAAACAGCGATATCTTATGGGCGTAGGAACCCCGAACGACATTATTAAAGCAACTAAGCTGGGAATGGACATGTTTGATTGTGTCTTGCCAACTCGTTTAGCTAGACATGGTTCTGTATACATAAAGAACAAATCAAAATATAAATTAATTAATCTATTAAATTCTAAATATCGAGAAGATGAGGAAGCAATCGAAAAAGGTTGTAGCTGTTATGCATGTAAAAATAATTATTCGAGAGCGTATATTGGTCATTTAATACGGTCAAGCGAGATATTTGGACTTCGTTTGGCTACTTTACACAACTTGCAAACATATATTAATCTCTTAAAAAAAATTAGAAATTAATTTATTTGACAACATATTTAGATATGTTGGATAATATAAATGTCAATATTTACTAATTTTTGTTTTGTTATTCTTTGGAGGGTTATATGCCAGAAGATCTACAAGCGGGCTTAGACGATGTAAAAAAGTTTGAAGATGAAATGAATAAGCAGCAGGAGGGTGCTGTTTCAACCCAAGAAGAGGAAAAAGCTAAGCCAATCTTATCTGAAGAAGAAAAAAGAGAAGAAGATCGTAAAGAGAACGAAAGACTAGACAAAGTTAGAGAAAATTTTCTATCCTTAATCAAAGACCGTTCTGCCAGTTTAGTCCAGATAACAGATGAAAAAAATTTACTAGAACTTCTAAATCTGTCTGGAAATTACACACAAGAGCAACTAGAAAGAAGTTTAAACGCTGTTGATGATCTATTGAGTGACAATACCCTTGATTATGACAGACGAATGTCAATTGAAAAGTACTTACGAAATACTGCTGACAAATTGCCACGAGAGGGTGATGGCAAAGAAGAAGAAGTTGACGAAGCCACCAGGTTAGCTAAAGTAAAAGAGAATTTCAGGCGGCTGATTATTGATGATAAATACGATCTCTTTCAAATAACCGATAATGATAAATTGCCTGTTCTTTTGTGCTTGCCAAAAGATTTTACTCAAAAACAGCTTGAAGATAGTTTAAATGTAGCAGACGACGTTACAAGCGACAAGTCGATAGCGGGAGAAAAGCAGTTACCTCCCGAAGAACAGAGGGCCCATGAGACAAAAGTTTACGATCGACAAAGAACAATAGAAGCATATTTAAGAAGAAACACACTTAAGGGCAGAGAAGAAGAGAAGCCCGAAGATAAGCCAGAGGAAAAACCTGATGGCAGATATGCTATGACATTTGAAAATGGGAAGCCTGTCGAAGAAGATACAATTCCTTTTAGCGAGGGAAATATTCCTCCAGAACACGCACTGGTAAGATTACAACATGGTAAATTGGCTGTCATTGAAGGGGGCAAACCAGTTGAACCATCAAAAGAAATGATATTAATCGCCGATGTCTCAGAAGTATTAAAAGCAATGGCTTGGCGTTTGGCTGAAAATAGATTGAATGAGATTGTAAATAATAACAGAGACAGGACTGGCGATGGCAGGATTAAAGGATTTTTCAAATCACAGATGGCTAGAATGGGAGAGAGGGGATATTTAACTAAATTCTATTATGAAGCATTAGAGGAGATGAGAAACAATCAAGACCTAATGGCGGAAATTCGTGGCAGGATGATGGGCAGAAGTGAATTTGTGGGTTCTGACCCAGCCAAAATTGAACAATGGCAAGTTCTTGATCAAGTTGTTCGAGAAATGGAAGAAGGAGTACTAGAATCTTGTGAAAAGGGTGAAGATATTGAAAATTCAGGAATAATATTTGCAGACCTTATAAATAGACATATTGCTGGAGAATTTGCCGACAGGGGTGCTTTTGAAGCAGCGGCAAGAGAAGCGATAGAAGCTGCGATTTCTTCAGGAAAGATAAAAAGAGAGCAATTTGCAACCGATAAGGGCAGACAGGGTGAAGCAGAAGGGCTAATGTATGCTTCAAATCTTTACGAAATAGCTGAGGCGCAGAGATTAAAAATTGAAGCACGTTATGAAAACGGTGAATGGTCAGAATTTTCACCAGAACAGAAAAAAACCATTGCAGAGCATATTAATGCAACTGGAAATTTGGATATAAGACTAGCAACTAAACTACGTGATATAAATGAGGAGCGTCCTGAGCGACCAGATCAGACCAGAGGATATTTGAGAGGAATGGACAGAATCGCCCAATTTGCTAGATCTCGGCCAATTCTTGGAGCTATTATAAATCCGACGACGATTGGTCTAATGTCTTCAATGGCAGTGAGAAGTCCGGCCAGAATGGCGGCAATGGCTGGAGTTGGTGCATTGGGAGTCGTCGGCGGTTTTGCATTACCAATTTTAGTTGGAGCTGGTTTGGGCGGAGCTTTCGCATATGCCAGAAGACATAACGCCTTAGCACATGACAGAGGGCTAGAGCAGAGGAGAGAAGCAATCGGTCAGCAGGGTCAGGGCGCTCGTGCAGAAAGGCTGCGAGATTTTGGTTTCTCTGGAATTGGTAGAAGTGCAGAAAGCCTTTTAGCCGATGTGACTGCTGGCAACGCCGATGCTGTTCTTGAGGCAGCCGCTCTTTTTCAAGCAGAAAGAGAATTAAGAGATGGGGGCAGACCGGTTGACTTGATTACAACCGAGCAAGAGACTGGTGAGCAATTTAAAACTAACTATATTCCAAAAACCGAATTAAAAATTGCTATTAGAGACCAAATTGGCTCACTAGATGCTGGAGCCCTAAGCGCAAGGGTAGCTGAAATTAAGGGCCGAATTGCAGAACAAGACTCTGGTTTTGAAAAATTTAGAGGCAGAGAGTCTTGGAAGGCAGCAGCTTTTGGAGCAGCAGCTGGAGCCGTGGCGGGTGCAGCAGCTATTGAAATTAAAGATTATGTCCAAGAACACTATATGGGGCAGGAAACTGGTGTAACAATGCTGGAATACGCACAAGGAGAAAGACCAGCAGTGGCTCATTATGAAGTTGGCGGAACAGACATTGTTCCAATGGACAAAGTACATTCTGCAGTTACAATGCCAGATACTGGAGAAAAAATTGATGTGGAATATAGATTGGGTTACGACGGCAAATTAATACCAATTCATACTGGTTTGCCAGAAGGATATAGCTTTGATGCGGCTGGTAACCTTGTGCATCATGTTGATGGTATTGAGGGTGGTCCAGTTACAGCAGAAAATTGGGATCAAATGCGGAGTATATTGGAAAGCCAGCACGGGGACTTATTAGAGAAACAGCATGTTAGTTGGTCTGGATTTGGTTACAATGAAAATGCTCCGTCTGGAAATTCATATACCGATTTCTATATACCAAGAGCCGAGGGCACAGAACTACAAATGGACTATATAGGCAATCAAGATGGTTCAGTCACAATTAGTGCTGAAAGAATGCTTGACCATGTTGCTTTTTCTCATGGCAAAGAGGTTAAAGTTACTCCTGAAATGCTAGATAGGTTAGTTGCAACAATTTCTCCAAGAGACAGAGTACTACAGCACGAGGCATTGGTAGCCCACATTCAGGATGGAAAAATTACTTTTCCAAAAGAACTTGCTGAAAAAATATTTGATCTAATTAATGGCAAAGTTGAACCAAAGCCTGGCATTCAAATTACACTTGATCAGGTGGTTCATAGTGATTCGGAGGGCCAATCAAGTCTGTACAGTCTTGCCGCAGATTATGCTGAAGGAACAGCTCAAATTGATCCAGTTCCAGCAATAGATGAAACAGTGCCACCACCAGTAATAGACTACGTGCCAGCAAAAGATATTATTCCTCCAGTAGTTATTCCTTGGGACAGAAGAAAACCAATTGGTGATGTTGAGGGTGGAAAAAAAGTCCAAGAGCGGGGTGCTAGCGAGAAAGAAAACAAAGAGAAGAAAGGCAAAATCAAAATTATTGACCAAAAAAATAAAGCAGTTTTATGGGCGGTAGGGAAGTCAGAACAAAGAGAAAAAGATAAACTTAAAGCAGAAGAAGGACAAAAACTTGAAGCGGTACAACAAAAAATTGCTTCTATGCCAGACGGAAGTCCGGTAATGGAAAATCTTTCAGTGTCGGGCGAAAAACCAGTTGAAGGAAAGCTCTCAAATGAAAGCGTTGAACAAGACCTTAATCGTGCCGTAAGCGCAGTTCCTGAACGCGAGATAGATTCCGTTATAAGTGGATTATCAAAAATTTCAAGAGAAAGAGACAATTTTGCGCAACAAAAAGCTTATATGCAAATGGGTGCCAGAGAGGGTGGAAGCGTTGGCACTTTTTCTTCAAAAGTTCCTATTAGGGAAGGTGAAGCTTGGAAATTTATTAAAGCAGAAGATTTAACAGAAGAAAACCAGAACGAAATTGACGATTACATAAGAAGAGTAATGAAAAAATTAA
Organism: uncultured Candidatus Saccharibacteria bacterium; assembly: GCA_964628585.1. Classification (GTDB taxonomy): domain Bacteria; phylum Patescibacteriota; class UBA1384; order XYA2-FULL-43-10; family 1-14-0-10-43-13; genus CAZVMH01. The sequence goes on from CAZVMH010000002.1 coordinate 94,379, forward strand.
TGGATCGATCAAATCAAATAAAAGCAAACGCTCCAGCTAGGACAAGTTTGGGAGATAGAGTTAAAACACTTTTTGGTAGAAATAAGGAGAGATAAGTAATTAGGAGCATATATGGATGAAAATAAAATCGATAACAAAGTAAGTGCCTTGGTCCCAGAACTTAAAGAATATGTTCAGGCGCTTATGATAGAAAAGGGGAATGATATCATGCCGGCAGATATTCAGGCAGAAATGATGCATGATCTTTATACTCGTTTCGGAGATTATCTTATGGTTAATCTGGCAAAGTCTATGGAGAAAGAAGCTTCGTATCAATTTGAAGATATGCTCTCTAACCAGGATCCATCTGAAGAGGTGATAAATTTTATCAAGGAAAAAACTGATTTTGAAAAAGTTGTGAAAGAAACTTGCGACGAATTTAGAGAGATATATATCGGTAAAAAATAAGTAGTAACTATTCAAAAAAGAGAAACAAAGTCTCTTTTTTGTTTTCCCTGTCTTAGGTATTGACAAAATAAATTAGTTGTGCTATAATGCATCCATCATGAGGGTGAGTGAGGAAGCATTCTCAAGAGGGACAAATTAATTAGTTATTCAGTCACGCCAGATATAATTACAAATTATGCGGTAGTGTGCTGGACAGTCATTTCTGCCTTCGGGCAGAGCGTAGGTTCCCCCTCCGCCTACGAGACTGTTCGGCACAGTGCCGCATTTTTTACAGGATTTTGGTAAGATATGCGTCTGCACGTTAACATACGGTGGTATGGCCTCTCAAGTAGGCCGCCACTAATATAACCTCGCAAAACGAGGTGGAGGGATCATGAGACTCAGTATTGCTATCCTTCTGGCGTTAATAGGCGCCAGCCTCCTCGCTCCGTGCGAGGCGGTAGAGATCTACGCACCGTTAGAACCCAAGGCGACGAAAGTCGCTCCTCCGGTGATTACGGTAATACACGACGACGGTGACTACGATGTGGTTACTGAGCGCTCGGGTAGAGTTCCTGGGATAGAGCGAAAGCTCTCCGAGCTCGAATCGGAGTGGCGCAGGCTTAACCGCCGAAGCCACATCGACTACAAAGCTCGACAGAGAGCGAACGCTCTCTCTGTTCAGATTGTCTCTCTTCGGAAGGCAATAGGAACAGAGCGATCAGAGAGAGTCTCCGCTGACCAATGGGAAAGAACCCAGAGGGAAGCTGGAGATATCAATCTATCTGGGCGTATCAACAACGAGGCCCAGGCAAGGCGAACTGGCGACGAGGACAACATGCTCCTCACAGTCTGCCTCTGCGGAATTCTTCTGGTAGGATTGGCGTACGTCGCAACATCGCGCTGACGCCACAGACCATAGCGGCACCGGCTAAACAGGTGCAGAAAGAGATTTCAATGAACACGATTCTTACGGTTTTCGCACTTCTAGTCGTTGGTATCATTGTCGCTAATGCCCTTAAGGGACGCGGTGGTGCTCCCGCCGGTGCTGTTGTGCCGGTCCCACCCATGGGTATGCTCAATGTTAACGGGGGTTGGAGCACCCCAGTCGACGCTGATCAGGCCGTTAAGGCCGGTTGCCGACTTGTCGACGTAGTCACTTCTGGCTACGCCTACCGCAAGGTAGAGCCGGCTCGGAACGTGACCATTGGGGCAGTGAATGCTGCCATCGTCGGACGCGAGAAAGATGGCGTACGACGTCTCCGCGGCTACGCGCGGGGAGAAGTTATCAACATTGGGCCGTAGCTCCCAAAGAACAGAAGTCCCTGTCGCATCCGCGGCAGGGCTTCTTTCGTTTCTAGGACATATTTACTTATTTTTTAGCTTGTGATTTTTCGAATGCATCAAAATTGTCAAATAACCCATTAACTTTTATCTTTTTATCTTCTTGTTCTTTCAACCATTTTGTTGCCGCTTCACTATTTTCGAAATTTTGATTCTCTTTTTCTATAGTGTTTTTTTTCTTTTTGTTCTTGTCATAATTGAACTTGGCAAACTTTACTTTCTCTCCATCTATTGTTATCTCATAATAGATATCTTTCTTTTTCTTTTCATCTGTTTCATCAACGAGAGCGATGACTTGACCGCTAACTATTTCTTTTTCTACTTCCTTATCACCTTCTTTAAATTTAATCTTTACCTTTGCTTTTTCTGGTTCTTTTGTTGGCTCTGGTGGAGTAGGCTCTTTTGCAAGTTTGGGATCTTTGTATCTCTCTGCTATCATATCAACATTGCGTTTTTGAAGTAAATCTTCAGGGGAAATATTACGAATTACATTAAATTCTTTTTCTTCGCCGGTTACTTTGTCTATTTCAGTTCCCAGCGACGGATCAAATTCGCTGTAAACCAACATTTTCTGATGAGGTGGTCTGTCAACTATATTTACAATTTTTATTCGATGCATTCCGCCATCATTATCTTCATATACCCATTCCTGACCGATTGCAAAATCTGGTTTAAGCTCTCTTTCAGCAAGATTTCTTACAATTGAGTCTCGAGGTTCTGGCTGATAACGTCGTCTTTGTATTTCTTGTTTTTCTTTCATGTCTTTTCTTCTGTCTTCGAATGCTCTGTTTTGCAATTCATTACTAGTACCACGCCAAGCAAAGCGAGTCAAAAGAGCGCCCAAAGTTGTCATGGCATTGCGTCCCAATTCGTTCCAAGCTGCTCCTGCCAAAGGTCTGGCTAATGATTCGTTCAATATATGAGAACCGGATTCTCCGAGTGGAAGAACAGTTGCTTTGTCAGCAACAGCCTGGAGCATTTCGGCGCTACTGTTATAATGAAAAATGTAATCTTTGGCAATACCCAAACTTTGTTGCATAGCCTCGTTTACTCGTTGCACTCCATGATAAATACCATTTCCATCTAAATCCATTTTTACAATTTCACCCCGAGCCAGTTGCTCAGCAAGTTGGGTCTTGGCGTTAAGAAGACTCATAATACCACCACCAATTCCACCAGCCAGAGCAAGCCCCTCCTGAATCCATTCCCATCTGCGGTTGTAAGCCTGCAGTTGTTTCTCTTGAAAGTCTATTGATTTTCCAGGAGCAACTTTGCTCGATTGATAGACTTCAGTTCCGGTATTTAAAACGGGTCCAGTTGGACCACCCTGCATTGGGTCTCCAAGTTCGCCTCTAGTTTCAAGGGGTTCACCAAGTACTCGAGTATCAATAAAAGGCGTACCCCCATTTGTCTGTTCAAAAGTTACAGTATTTTGTTCTGAATCGTGAATAAAGTTAACTAAACTTTCAATTGCAGCGTTACGAGCCTTGTAGTGACTTGCAAGTTGTTCGTCGGTCAGAGTTTCTCTATTTGTCGGCTCTTCATCTGGAATATGATCCGCTAATTCACGAGCCTTTTTATAATATCTTTCTCTGCTAATTAAGATTTTTTCACGCATTCTACCCTCGTGTCCAGCAAGGCCTTTCCATGCTTCAGCGAAACTACGGCCAACAGCAGAACCACCAATCATCCAACCGGCAACTGCTCCTGTACCGCCAGTTGCAAGTCCAAGTAGAGAAGCAATTGCGGCAGTTTTGCCTGTCTTCCAGCCAACATTGGCAACCCTTCTTAAAATTTCGTTTCCAATGTTATGTCTTGCTGTTCCAGTTGCTGCATCATATGTAAAATCGTCCTCGCCACCAAGGAATAATCTCATTCTGTTCCACCACATATCCAGATTTCTGTCACCATATAATTGTTGCAGTCGTTCTGTTCTTTGTGTGGCTTCCCATTGACCAGATCTGACTCTTTCAACCAAACTATTTATTTCTTCGTTTCTGGCATAATTGTCTTCACGCTCAATTTGACCGGCACCAGGACCTGGTACGGCAGGAGCGTCTTTATTTTCCGAATCTACAACGTTTTCAATATACGGACTATCGTCTCTTTCGGGACTTGCCATTACTCCTCCTTATCTTGCATCAGCTGAACCATTTCCATTTTATAGATAATCGATTCCTGTGCGTAAATTTGGTCCACGTTAATATTTAGTCCTTTCATATATTGATCAAACTCCTCTTTGCTGGCTCTCTTTACAATTTCTTTTAGCTTTTTAGCCTCTTCGTCACTAAGTTGGTCATCGATTTTTGCAATAACTCTTGTTTCAATTGTTTCAATCATGCTCTTGTAGATCTGTTGTTTCTGTTCTTCTGGCATTTCTTTTGCTCCCATCAATTCCAGAATATCCTTATCAATAATTTCGTCTGCTGTATACTTATTTTTTCCTGTTTGTGCATTTGAGTCCATAAAATTCCTTTTTTAATCTAATTGTTTATATTTTACCATAAAATGATATTTGAATATATCAAAATGGTTTACTTAAAGGAATTTCTGCAATATAATGTAATAAATACTCAAATGGAGGGTTTTTTATGTTTGCGGTTAATTTACCAAACAAAAATTTAACTGAACGCCATCTTGGGCCAGAGGGGATCAGTAATTTAAGGTCTCAAATTGATAATGGTATACCTGTTCCTCAAGAGGACATCGATTTGATGTATGATGAAATTTCAAAGAAAATATTGTCAGATATTGACTCAAATTCAGATCTGAAATCGGAAACTGCAGAAAATATTCGAACAGCGGTGCCGTTTGAGGCGACTGATATGGGTCCGGATAAAGATGGTGAATCAGTAAAGCCAGAAGTTGTGGATAAGTCAGAATCAAAAGAGGATATCGAAAAAGAACGGGCCGAGTTGCGAGAACAAATTGAACATTACAACGAATATGTTCAGGAAGCACTCGATGCTGAAACAAAAATTAAAGACCTAGGAGATCAAGCGGGGATTGCAAAGGATGAAATAATTGCAGCTATTGTCAATGTGGAGGATCCTTTCTTTCATCCAGCAACACCAGGTTTAGTTAGAAGCCGACTTTTGACAGAACGATCAAGAATTGCAGGTGGAGACGACAAACTTAGTCAATTAAAAGAGCAATGTGACCAAAAATTGGGCAGTTTGGCTAGTCTAGGCGAAAAGATCGAAGCAGTTCGAGAACAAATTAACTCACTATTCAAAAGTATGTTATCAGCGTGCAGGGGCCAGAAAGAAGTGGCAGATCTGCGTGATTTTATTAATGAAATTAGATTTTATGATCAGGAACTTCAAATATTACAGAGAGATGAAGTTGAGGCGCGTTATCGCGATATGAAGGAGGGTCTAGGGGCAGATTGTGCTGCCAGAATGGTGGAAATTTCAAAAACTAATAAATCAATAAAGGAAACCGTGGAGGAACCCGTGCCTAGCGTAATAGAACGAAAACCTAAAGAATCTACAGATCAGACTCAAGCCATTGTTCAGGAAACTACAGGGACAGGTCAGGGCGTTGGATTTGAAACATTTGTTCCAAATCAACAACCAGTAGTAGAGACAGGAGCAGTCCAAGAAGACAAAAGTTTTGGACCAAATCAAGACATAAAGTTGCCGGGTGTGACAGAGGGTTCTATTGAAAACGAACAGAAGATTGCGAAGATTCAAGAAGAGCTCAAGGAGCCACCACTTCAAATGCCAACTTCTCCGCAAGATGCTGATACTGCCAAACCAGAAGGCACTTCAACGGGAGAGGGTGTAGAGCAAATTGCCGATTTAGAGGGGCATACAATGGAAGTTGATTATCAACATCCTCAAGACGGAGCTGGTGTTACTGTAAATGCTCCGGAAAAAGTTGCGACCGAAGAGTCTACTCTGCCAGAGGCTCCAACGGTCGCGGAAAATCAAACTGTTGGTGTCAGTACCGATCAGCCCGCTCCAGAAGCACAAGTTCAGACTCCAATTCAACCCGAAGTACCTGTGGTGGCATCACCAGAACAATCAAAAGAAGTTGTATCTTCGGAAACTCCAGTAAAAGAGAAACAAAAAGGTGGTATAGGAGCTTTCTTAGGAAGATTTTTAAAGAAAAATCATGATCCGACATCAAATGAAGCGGCAGAATTAGACAAAATGGTAACAGAGGAAAGAAAAGAGGCGGGGACCGCTCAACAAGAATAAAGGGTATCATACCTCAGGGCAAGCCCTGCACTCTGTTCCGATTCATCGGAACATGTTGCCCCTACAAGTCGGGGCGGTATTTCACCTTTTTACGCACTGAATTCTTTACTAAGATATCTTGTAATAAATGAATCAATACAGTTATTCAAATGGAGGATATAATAGCGGAGTCGAATCAGCCGGCCTTGCCTGGTGGATTTTTGCGTTAATTAGTATTGCAATTGGAATTTTGGGCTATATCGCGTATTTAGCGATTCGTAAATCAATAATTCGCAAAAATCAAATTGCTCTGACTCGTGATTGGGTAATGTATAAAATCTCTGTACCAAAGGAGTTTCATGCCGAGGAAGATGATCAGCGTAAAAATTTTCAAGAAATGATGGCAGTGGTAGAACCATTTTATGCTAACCTAAATTCAATTTTTACTGATTCAATTGAAAAAAAATGGACCGGACAGGATCACATCTCATTAGAAATTATTGCAAAAAACAATTTGATATACTTTTATGTCGGTTGTCCTAGAAGGATCTCTGAAATTGTAGTAAAAAATCTGCATGCCCAGTATCCACACGCCGAAATTGTATTAGACGATCAATATTCAATATTTCCAGATAAACCTCTCAAAATTGGAGCGGCTATTTTGGGGTTAAAAAAGCCATTTATGTTTCCAATAAAAACGTATCGACTTTTGGAAGAAGACCCGCTTAATGCAATAACTAATTCTCTTTCAAAATTTAAGGAAGATGAATCAGCTGGAATTCAATTTTTACTTCGGCCAGCTAACTCAATGTGGCGTATTGCGGTAGAGAGAACTGCCTACAATCTTCAACATGGTAAAGTGAAAATTACTTCAAACTCTCCAGGGTTAAAGGCAATGGATACTATTTTTAATGTTCTGGGATCGGTGGCAAAAACTGCGACGACAGGAGACTCAGAATCGAAAAAAGACGGATTGATCGACGAGAATAAGTTAACTCCAATGCAGGAGAGTCAGGTTAAATTACTTGGCGAAAAAGCCTCAAAACTTGGTTTTGAGTGCCAAATTCGTGTTATGACAGTATCACCAACACAGGAAATGGCAGATCAAAATGTGAAAGAAATCTGCTCCGCTTTTAGCCAATTTAACGCTCCTGAGTCCAACGGATTGGTGAAAAAAAGAGCTAAAAAGAAAGCGGAAGAAATTGCGAACTACGTTTTTCGTATTTTTGGACCCGGTAAAAGATTAATTCTAAACACTGAAGAGCTTTGCACAATATACCATTTACCAAACAGATTTTTAGAGGCACCTTCCATTGCTTGGCTTTTATCTAGAAAATCGGCTCCGCCGTTTAATCTACCAACCGAGGGGACGATCATTGGAAATAGTGTATTTAGAGGAGAGACAAAACCTATACGCATGGCCGAAAAGGATAGATTGAGACATATTTATATGATAGGTAAAACTGGCGTAGGTAAAACAGTTTTGTTTCAGAATATGATTGCCCAAGATATTGCTGAAGGCAGGGGAGTATGCTACTTAGATCCGAATGGAGATGCAGCTGAGTGGATTTTGCGTCATGTGCCGAAGGAACGGGCAGACGATGTAATATATTTTGATCCTTCCGATATTGAGAGACCTTTTGGCCTAAACATGCTTGAGTGGAAAACACCAGAGCAAAGAGACTTTTTGGTTCAGGAAGCAATTCAGATGTTTTACAAACTATTTGATCCAAATCAAACCGGTATGGTTGGGCCACAGTTTGAACATTGGATGCGAAACGCTTCGCTTACTTTAATGATGCATCCAGATGGTGGCACTATCATTGATATCCCAAGACTTTTCACAGATCCAGATTTTGAAAAAGATAGAACAAAATATGTGACAGATCCGGTTGTAAAATCGTTTTGGGAGAAACAGATGGCAAAGACAGCTGACTTTCACAAGTCTGAAATGTTAAACTACTTCACCTCGAAATTTGGTCGTTTTATGACCAACGATATGATGAGAAACATTTTGGGTCAAACTAAATCTTCGTTTGATTTTCGCGAAGTAATGGATAATAAAAAAATACTAATTTGTAATCTTTCTAAAGGAAAGATAGGGGAGATTAATACTTTTCTTTTAGGTATGATCATTGTTTCAAAGTTGGCGATGGGAGCATTTTCGCGTCAGGACATTAACGAAGAAGAGAGAGTACCATTTTTCTTATATGTAGACGAGTTTCAGAACTTTATTACCGATGTCTTTGCCACAATACTTTCGGAATCCAGAAAATATAAATTGGCTCTCAACATTACAAATCAATATATTGCTCAGCTAGACGACAAGGTTCGCGAAGCAGTTATTGGTAATGCTGGTACCTTACTTGCTTTTAGAATTGGAGCAGCTGATGCAGAGTTTTTAATAAAAGAGTTCGATCCTGTTAAGGCAGATGATATGACTAGTATCGATAAATACAATTTCTACATTAAGATGTTGATAGATGGTTCTCCGACAAAACCGTTCAATGGTTTAGGTATTTGGCCAGACAATCCTGAAGGTAATATTGAATTAGGAAACTCTATAAGGGAATTGTCTCGTTTAAAGTTTGGTCGTCCCCGTGAAATTGTGGGTGCTGAAATTTTAGAACGGTCCAAAGTCGATGTTATAGATTTGCCAGGAATTGGGGCGACCGACAACAATTCAAAATTATAGTATTCAGATAACAGAATACAGATAACAGCCACTATCTATAGTAGCGCATATTTGTAATGGTTAATCTGTTTTTTTGTTGACGAATTAAAGATTATATGGTAAGATATTTTCAAGTTCATAATAAAAAAACAAAAATGGCAGAAGAAAAAGAATTACAAATTATCAGGCAGCTTTTAGATAACGTTGAAAACCAGATTCGTCAGGTTAGAAGTATTTTATTTGCAAAAGAGATAAACAAAAAAGCTAAAGCGCTTGATCTTGAATCTCAGGGGGATATTATTGAAGGTATTTATAGTGGCGAGGAAATGGTAGACGCTGAAGGTAAGAGTCATCCTGTTCCTCCAAACTATGCTTCAAAGTCCAAACTAGTGCCTGGTGATGTTCTGAAATTGACGATTCTTCCAGACGGTTCATTTATTTATAAACAGATAGGGCCAGTTAAAAGAAAAAAAATAGTGGGAGTATTGGAAGATATCGGAAAAGGAAAATTTGTAGTAAATGCTGATAACAAAAAATATCGTGTTCTTTATGCTTCAGTAACCTATTTTAAAGCAGTAGATGGTGACAATTTAACAATTATTGTTCCAGAAAAAGGCGAGTCAGAGTGGGCTGCAATTGAAAATATTATTAAATAATACAAATATAATTAAATAAGAAAACTATGGCAATCAAAAACTTTAGTCCTTACAAAATTGTAAATGAGGCAAAACAGAATTTAAAACCAAATGAGCAAAGAGTCACTTCTGGTCGTTTTGGTATCGGTGAAGAAAGAAAGACGTTGTCGTCTATCGGGAAGGAACTAAAGCTTTCCAGAGAACGTGTCCGTCAGATAGAGAAAGATGCCCTTAAAAAACTTTCTGTTTTAATTATTGAAAAAGAAAATATTAATATAGAAAATATTCTGACTGCTTTTGCTGAAGTCGGAGGCGTTGCTAAGCATGATCAGATTGCCGAAAAGTTTTTGGAAAAGATACAACATAAAGATATTAATGAATTTAATTCTTTAAACTTAATTTTTACCCTAATCCCACAACTTAAAAAAATTGAGAAGACAAAAGAATTGGAAGCAAGTTGGATTTTTTCTACGATTGACAAAGAAGATATTACCAAAGTTGTTGAAGATTGGGCCAAACATCTTTCAAAAACAAAAACACCTGAAAGTGTAGATATTTTGCGAAATGTTAATCCCGAAAATGGAAAATATGAGATCACTTTTCTCTCAGAACTACCATTGGTTAGTAAAAAAATTATTAAAACTGAAGATGGCAAAATTGGTTTATCTTCTTGGCCAGAAATTAATCCGCGTAATGTTCGTGATAAAATCTATTTTATTCTAAAAAAAGAAGGTAAACCTACTCACTTTGATGACATTGCAAAGAAAATTAACGCTGAGAATTTAGACGCAAAAAAAGTTGTAAGGGCAACTGTTCATAATGAACTAATTGCTGACAAAAGATTCGTCTTAGTTGGCCGTGGCATATATGCTTTAACTGAATGGGGTTATAAGCCCGGTACAGTTAAAGACATGATAGTAGAAACTCTAAAAAAACATCCAAATGGTATTTCTGCTAACCAAATTGTTGACGAGGTTTTAAAACAGAGAACAGTTAAAAAAAATACAATTTTAATTAATTTGCAGACTAAATCTGATTTTATAAAAGTAGGGGATAAGTACTCTCTTAAATCGTAACCAGCTTTATTATGTCAGTAGTATAGATGTTTCTTTTGATGTATAATAAAAACAACGGTTAAATCAATCGGGGTTTTTTACATAAGAAAGTCAAATGGAATACTTTGTTTTCGTTATAATAGCGGTTTTAATAGCGGTACCTTGGTACCTTATTTCTGCGATGAAAAAAACTAGAAACGAACAAAGGAAAATTGATTGGCACTCAAATTTAAAGTTAACTACTTTGCGCATTGATGTGCCAAAAAATAATGATAAAGCGCCTCTTTCGGCTGAGCAGATGTTCGCTGCTATTCATGGTATATATTCAGCATCATCTTTAGAGCAATACCATTTAAGTTTTGAATTAGTAGCAAAAGATAAGTTTATTCAATTTTATGTCACAGTTCCTACTCACCTTAAAGATTTTGTTGAGGGACAAATTTATGCTCAGTATCCAACAGTAGAGATAAGTGAAGTTCCAGACTTTACGACAGGCAAGAAAGCACACGAATTGAACTTTTCTCTTTGTGAACTAAAAATGACAAAACCGGATGTCTACCCAATTCGTTTTTTTGACAGTTTCGACGTAGATCCGCTTTCAGGCATTACTTCGGTGATGGGGAAGCTTGGTCAAAACGAAGAAGTTTGGTTTCAACTAGTTACTAAGCCAGTTGGAGACGAGTGGCAAGACAAAGGCAATAGTATTGTAAGTAGTGTTCGTGCAGGTAAAAAACCTGGTGGTCAGGCGATATTTGATTCGTTTATTTCGGGATTTAAAAACTTTTTGAAAATATTTTTGGCTCATGCTATAAATCCTTCAGCTGAAATAGCAGAGGAAAAACCATCTGAAATAAAACTACCTTCAACCGTGGAAGAAGCACTCAAAGGGATAGAACAAAAAATTACAAAATTGGGGTTTGAGTCAAAAATTCGTATACTCTGTATTGCAAACGATCCAATGACAGCCTCTGTAAAATGTCAGAGCATTGCGGCAGCTTTTAAACAATTTAACACTACAAATTTAAATGGTTTTGTTTCTGGCGAAATTAAAAAAAATGATTTCGATGCTTGGCAAATGTTTGTTAACAGGGAATTCGTAGATAAAGGTAATATTTTTAACATTTCAGAGTTAGCCTCTATCTATCACTTACCCAATCAAACAGTTGAAACGCCAAATATAGTCTGGTCTGGTTTTAAGAAAGGCGAACCACCTGCAAACTTACCCCTTGATTCAAACACTCCAGCAGAAACTTTAACAGCAATCGGGTCTACAAATTTTAGAAATGTCTATGCTGATTTTGGTATTAAACTCGATGATCGAAGACGTCACATTTATATTATTGGTAAGTCAGGTACAGGTAAATCTACTTTAATTGAAAATATGGCCATAGATGATGTTTATGAGGGCAGGGGAGTAATTATAGTTGATCCTCATGGAGAATTGGCGGAAAAAATTTTATCATGCGTTCCAACAGAAAGAATTAAGGATGTAATAATTTTTGATCCATCTGATCGTGGTTTTCCAGTAGCATTCAACCTTTTAGAAATGGTAGATGATGATTTTAAGGGCATGGTTGCTTCTGGTTTTGTCGGGATTTTTAAGAAAATCTTTGGTGAATCTTGGGGCCCTCGTCTAGAGCATATTTTACGAAATACCGTTTTGGCTTTACTTGATAATCCAAACTCAACAATGCTGGATATCCCAAGAATGTTGACAGACAATCACTTTCGAGACAAGGTTGTAACAAAAGTTAAAGATCCAGTGATTCGTGACTTCTGGGTTAATGAATTTGCTCAATATGATGCTAAATTTAGGACAGAAGCGGTTTCTCCAATTTTAAACAAGGTTGGTCAGTTTCTGGCAACTGCAACTATCAGAAATATTGTAGGGCAACCTCATTCCAAAATAAATATTCGTGAAATTATGGATCAGAAGAAGATACTGGTTGTTAATCTATCTCGCGGAAAAATTGGTGAAGATAATTCTGCCTTACTTGGTGCCATGATGATTACAAAAATACAGCTTGCGGCAATGAGTCGAGCTGATGTTACAGTCGATAAAAGAGAAGATTGTTTTCTGTATGTAGATGAGTTTCAAAACTTTGCTACTGATTCCTTTGCCGTAATTTTGTCTGAGGCGAGAAAGTATAACTTGTGTTTGACAATGGCAAATCAATATATCGAACAGATGCCAGAAAGTGTTAGAAGTGCTGTTTTTGGTAATGCTGGTACAATAATTGCTTTTCGTGTTGGTGGAACCGACGCAAGCTTTTTAGTTCGAGAATTTGAGCCAGTTTTTGACGCAAATGATATGGTTAATCTAGATAAGTTTAATATTTATATTAAACTTTTGATAGACGGTATTTCTGGACCAGCTTTTTCAGCAAGAACCTTCCCACCTGTGCAAAAAATTGCCGGAAATGCAGATGAAATTTTAACATATTCTAGAGATCATTATTCTGCTCCACGTGCGCTAGTAGAAGAGAGAATTGCTAATCGAGATGAAGAAGAAAAGAAAGAAATGTTGGCAGAAGCAGAAGCATTTAAATCTGGTGGGCTAGAAGCTTTGTTGGTAAAAAAGGGGACAACACCAAACACAATACCACCTGCGGTTGAGACAATAGAACCAAAAGAAATTGTTCCAAAAAAAGAAGAAAAAGAGGAAAAAATTATTAAGGAAAAAACGGAAAAGAAACCATCAAAACCTCGAGTATTTAAATATCAAAATATTATTGGAGATAAAATCTATAAAGAACAAACTGCTAAAGGGGGAGTGAAGTGGTTTATTGGTGAGAGTATAGATTGGGAAAAAATGAAAGAAACTGAGGTAGAAATTGGTCCTGAAGCTGAGAAAACAATTGAACTAGCTAAAAAAGTTGCTCACGAATCGGAGCATAGATCTATTCATCAATCAGGTAGTCCATCAAAAATAGAGAAGAAAGAAGAAATCTCAAATAGTGTAATCGAAGATAAAACACAAGAGGAAGAAACACAAGCACCCAATGTGAAAGAAGATAATATATCCGAAAAAAAACCAGTCGAAAAAATCGATGATAAAGCAGGGGAGTCTCTTCCTAAAAAAAATGATGATATCCCAAAAGTAGATACAGATAACGGTACTAATGTTTCAAATCAAAACACAACGCAAACAAATAATTCAGATAATAATCCTGGCCCTCAAGTCTTAAAGTCAGGTCACTTACAAGACGGAGAAGAGGAAAAACTCTGAAAATTTTCACCCACCCCCGAGACGAAGTCTTCCCTTTGGGAAAGGGGCCGCTTTGTGGCGGGGGATTATAAAATCGGGGGAGTGGCTTATTTTGCATTTTATATGGAATTTTATTTATTTCTAATTTCTATCAAAACCAAATCAGGTCAATTCCAAAATATACCTAGTACAAATAAATCATATTTTAACTATGTTCTCTGGCGATAAAAATAAAAAAGTTTACCTACTTGGTATTGACGGTATATTTCTAACTATACTAAAGGTAAATTGGCGAGATAAGATGATGCAAACCCCTCTTTCCAGAGAAGTGGCCGGAGAAGTGGTCGAGAGGGGTTGTAAAATCTAGTATTTTAATATATTTAAACAAGCAATAATAGCACTTTCTTAAACCATGAATAATGTCGCATAACATACATTATGCGACATATTATCAATTAAGCTCAAATATGTATTATTCTTTCAAAACTCATACAAAGTATGACAAAAAAAAGCCTGTATTGAGCTCAAAAAGCCCTACAAGCCATTTTCTGACACTTTTATTTGTAATGTGGTTAGTTCTCTATTTCGTTGCTAATTTGATTGTTTTTACTGACTAGTTTGTCAACGGTCGCAGTTTTGATAACTCCAATATTTGAGAAAATGCGGATTGTAAATGCTATTAGTACTGCCAAATAAATGTCAAGGTTTAGTTCATCTCCTAGGAACGTCAACAGGACTGCTACAGTCATATTGAAGAGCAAACCAGAAAGAAATACAGTAGTATCAAATCTTTTTTCAATTTGAGCTCTAACAGCACCAAATAGTGAATCCAATATTCCAACAATTGCTACAGCGGTATAGCGAGCGTATTCTGGAGGAATATCAAACTTTAAAAAAGTGCCAACAACTAGACCAAATGTAAGCCCGATAATTACTAGATACATATTTTCCTTTTTATATTACTGAATATATATTTAGTCGTTACTTTAAAAATCTAGAAAAAATAAACTGAAAAATAAAACACTAATTTATAATCACCACTCCCCTACTTAATCACTAACTGACTGCACCTTTTTCTTCTTATGCCAAACAACTACAAGCGCAGCAGCGATAAATATTGAGGAATATGTTCCAAAAAATATACCTATAATCAGAGTTAATACAAAATGTTTAATCGCTAATCCGCCCATCAAAAACAAGGCTAGAAGAACAATAATAACCGTAAGAGATGTGTTTATAGATCGAGCCAAGGTTTGATTTACACTCTCTTCTGTTGAAATAGCAATATTCTCGTGAGGATTTTTAAAATAATTTTCTCTAAGCCGATCATACACCACAATTGTATCATGGACAGAAAAACCCATTATAGTTAATAGCGCTGTTATAAAAAGCGCATCAACTTCCATCCATGTAACAAAGTGACCAATAAGGGCTACGAACCCAGTCGTAATTAAAAGATCATGAATAATTGCTATTACAGCACTTGCTCCGAATCTCCAAGAAGAAAGTGGTTTTGGCACTTTTCGAAACGCATAAGCAATATATAAAATAATTCCAAGTGAAGCTAGTACGACCGCCCAAATAGATTTATTAATTAAGTCTTTGCTAATTGTGGCACCTACTGAATCGTAACTTGTTTCGGAAAAATCAGAAAGTTTTGTTTTTAAAGAAGTGTTTAAATCAATATGCTCCTGATTTGTAAGAATTGGAAGCTTTAGAATTACTAAATTGTTACTACCTTCTTTAATTTGGTAGCTAGTAATTGATTTGTCCTTTAACACTTCTTCAGAAAGAGCAACACGATCAGAATTAGCGGATTGAAACTCTAGAACAGTTCCGCCTCTATAGTCTATACCAAGTCTTAAGCCAAAAATTGCGATAAATGTAATTGACAAAATCATTAATAAACCAGAGATCACAAACCAATATTTACTTTTTTGGATTATTCTATACACTTAATACCTCTTTTGATTTACTATTTGCAATTAGCAACAATATTGTTCTGGTGACAGTAATAGCGGTAAACAAGCTTACTATGATACCAATACCTAGAGTTAGAGCAAAACCACGAACAGGTCCAGAACCAGCGGTATAATAAAGAATAACGCAGGTTATCAGAGAAGAAAAATTGGAATCCTTTACTGAAGAAAATGCTCTTTTGAAACCATCTTGAATTGCTAAATTCATGGTTTTTCCCAATTTGAGTTCTTCTTTCATCCTCTCAAAAATTAGAATATTGGCGTCTATTGCCATGCCTATTGAAAGAATAAAACCGGCAATTCCAGCTAATGTTAGAGTAACAGGAATTATTTTAAATAGTGCTAAAGTAATTAGAGCATAAATTATTAAAGCGATAACTGCAATAAAACCAGAGAATTTATAATAAATGATAATGAAAGCAGCAACCAATATGAGCCCAATTAGCCCAGCAATAATACTATTTTTAAGCGAGTCTTGACCTAATGTCGCTCCAATATTTTGTTGACCAATTAGTTTTGCTGGTACTGGTAACATACCTTCACTCAATCTGTCAGCCAGTTTTTGTGCTTCCTGAATATTTTTTGAGCCAGTTATAACTGCTTCCCCGTTTGTAATCTCGGTCTGAACTGTTGGAGCAGAGACAATTTTATTATCCAAAACTATGGCAATTTGTTTTTGTAGATTGTTCTTTGTTAATTGGGCGAATTTCTGTTGCCCAGAATTATTGAATTTTAAAGATACGACCGGTTCAGTTTTAACAGAGTTTGTATCACCACCCTGAAAAGTAGTTTCGGCGCCTACTAATTCGCGACCGGTTAGGTCTGATTTTACCCAATAATTGGGATAAAGATAGCTTGATTCGTAAAAATCTTGAAGTTGGATTCCGTTTTCAGCTGTGCCTTCTGTCATAAAAATAAGCTCGTAAGTTGCGCCAATACGGTCTATTGCCTGTTCTACGTTTTTAATGCCAGGAAGCTCTATCAATATTTTATCGCTTCCAGAAGTTTGCAAACTTGGTTCGGCTACGCCCAGACTATCAATCCTACTCCGAAATACATTTTTAAGATTGTTTAAATCTTTCAACTTATCGGTTGAAGCAGAAAGGTCGGCCTGATAAACAAGCTCGGTTCCACCAACTAAGTCTAGACCAAGACTAGCTTTAATTTTGTCTTTCCACAAGAAACTTCTTGGTATGTCAATAACGATAGCAAAAAATAGTACTATAACGATAACCGAAAATGATATCCAGAGATTTTTTCTCATTTTTTTCCTTTAAGTATATTTTAGAGCAAAATTATAACGAGGTCAATTAAATTGGTTTGATAATTAGTTTTTTGTCTGCAATTAGCCTTGGAAATACGTCTGTTTCAAGCATAGAAAAACCCTTGCTGATATAGGAAAAAATTTCTGGCTCACAAATATATAATCCGTTTAAAGTCTCTAGATCATTAGTAACAACAGTAACAACAGCATTGGAATTATTATGCTGTTCCAACATTTCTTCAATATCAAGTTTTTTGATGTCAATATTATTTATAACCATGAAAGTATCACTGTATTCGTTCTTTAGTGGCAAAAGAACACCAGCGGAACCCTCTTCGCTTTCAATATATTCTAAGTCAATCTTTCCAAACGAGCTGTCTCCTATTTTATCTTTGATTTCATTAGCCAGATAACCAACAGCTATATATGCACTCTCTAAACCAAGTAATTCTAATTTTTTCAAATTCTCTTTTACTTGAGGGATTGTTTTTAGGGCGTCTTCTCCTCCGACTAGAATAACAGCGTTTCCATTGGAATTTTGCTTTATTGCCTTCATCGCTAGGGTTTCAATTGCATGCGAACGATTTCTTACTTCAATTCCATCAATAGTTCGATCGATTGCATTTAGTACGTTTTTTCTAATTGAAATAGTGATTCTTTCTCGTTCCATGTTACCTTTCGTTAATACTAACTAAAAAGTATCACAACAAAAGTTGATATGCAAATCTCGTATGAAAGAGTATGAATTTTAGTCCTATTTGATCTGTTTGAGTATTAATTTAAAATCTTCTGGCATCGGAGCTTCAAATGTTTTTGCCCTACTTTCTCCTGGTAGTGAAATTGTAAGTTCTTTAGCGTGCAGAAGCTGTCTTCTTATATCCAAACTGATTGATAATTTTTCTGATAGTCGGTTGCCATAAAAATTGTCTCCCAAAATAGGGTGACCCAGACTACTTATTTGAACACGTATCTGATGAGTTCTTCCAGTCTTAATATCAAATTCCACTAATGACACTTTCTCTTTGTTAAAGGTATAATTTTGTATTACTCGGTAATTGGTAATTGCTTCTTTACCCTTATCTTCCGCGATTTCGGCAATTTTTTTTCGGTTTTTAGAGTGACGACCCAAAAAACTTCTCATAATCCCCTCTTCCTTTTTTGGCCAACCATAGCAAAGTCCTACATATATTTTCTTTACTGTTCTGTTCTGAATTTGCTTAGAGAGAGAGTGCATCGTTCTCTCGTTTTTCGCCACAATCATAATACCAGAGGTGTCTTTGTCTAGTCGATGAACCAGACCAGGTCTCATTCTTGATAAAGGATTATCTTTATCATAAACTGCTTCTGATATCTTTGGAAAATGATTAAGAAGTGCGTTGATAAGCGTATTATCAGCATGTCCAGCTGCTGGGTGAACAACTAACCCTGCTGGTTTATTTATTACGATAACATTCTCATCTTCAAAAATAATATCGAGTGAGATGTCTTCTCCTTGTGGATCTTTGAGTTGGGTCTTTACAAGAAAATCAATAGTAATTCTATCATTAAATTTTAATATCTGGTTAGCTTTTATCGTTTTGCCGTTGACCAATACCCTTTTGTCCAGAATTAATTTCTCAAAATAGGAACGGGAGGATTCAGAAAACTCTTGAGCTAAAAATTTATCAGCTCTCTCCCCTATTTCATTTTTATAAACAATATTTTTCATTTTATATATGCCGAAATATTCGTATCGTGATTTACTCGATATCTATTTAATAGCAAAAGATCGGAAAAGCTAGTTAATTTGCTGTTGGTCGTGACAGCGTAAGTGTAGCCAATATTCTTTGCAATGGTCTCTACTTCGGAATTAGTTTTTCCTGACGGGTAGCATAGCGATATGACTTTTATCCCGAACATGGTTTCTAAATTTTCTTTGCTTTGCTTTAACTCTGTGTCTATTTTGTCACTCGATATTTTTGTAAGGTCAGGATGTGACAAAGTATGAGATCCGATTTCGATGTTGCTTTGGCGCAACTCATTAATTTGATCTCTGCTCATGTAATTCGATTTACCGATATCATTTACAATGATAAACGAAACTGCTTTCATTTTTCTTTTCTTGATTTCGGGGTAGGCACTGGTATAAAAATCGGCATATCCGTCATCAAACGTTAATATAACGGGTTTTGCGGGAATATTTCCAGCCTCAATATCCTTAAAAGTTATCGTGGTGTATCCTTTTTCAACTATCAAATCTAATTGTTTTGCAAAAGCTTCTGGGTTGACAGAAAGATTCGTTCCAATTTTATCATTTGGATCATCTAGCGTGCGAATATAGTGATACATCAAAATTGGCATATCGGGAATTTCTTTTTTAGTATCAGAAGATTGATTAGCTATAATTTCTG
Source organism: uncultured Candidatus Saccharibacteria bacterium (assembly GCA_964628585.1). Lineage (GTDB taxonomy): Bacteria > Patescibacteriota > UBA1384 > XYA2-FULL-43-10 > 1-14-0-10-43-13 > CAZVMH01. The sequence goes on from CAZVMH010000002.1 coordinate 113,538, forward strand.
GGGTGGATTCGATCTGTTGGTCGTGTGGAATATTCTCTAATTGTGCAGGCGCCATATTACCAGAAACTTTCTTCTCACTTTTGATTGAATAAAAAAGTCCCAGCAATGCTATAAAAAAAGTTAGAATCAAGATGGATAATTTTTTATGTTTCACAATTACTCAACTAGCTTAATATCTTCAGAGTCAGTTTCAATAATGTTTTGGCTTTTAATTTTATCAATTACGCTTGTTAATTGACGATTTCGAGTATTGGCAACGGTATCGAACTGTCGGCTGGCAGAGGCAATTCTTTCACCTAAAGTATCGACTGCTCCAGAATACTTTTGGTATTCACTATCGAATTTTTGAATCAGGCCAATTATATGTTGCAAGTTTTCCTGATATCGAAAATTGGTATAAGCTTGTTTAACCATTCTTAATATTGCAGTAAAAGAAAAGGGGCCAGCCAAAATTACTTTTTTCTTCATTGCCTCTTCCCAAATTTCATTCATCTTATCGTAAATAAAACTAAAGATCATCTCGTTTGGAATAAAGAGAATAACAAAATCCACAGTTTTTTCTTCAGGGTTAATATATTCCCTAGTACAGACCTGTTTAATCTTATTTTTTACGTCTTGTTTAAAGTCTCTCAAATATTTTTCTTTAGCTGTTCTATCTTTGGCCTCAACATATTTTACAAGTGAAGCATATGGAAATTTAACATCAATATTGATTTTGGTTTGGTCTGGGAGAAAAATTGTAAAGTCAGGACGAGTACTTTCTGTTGTCTGAGACTCATTTTTAGAGTACCCCTGTCCTATTACAAAACCAGCCATCTGCAAAAGATCTTCAGCAATTTGTTCGCCAAAGGCACCGCGCATCTGGTTATTTGACAAAAGTTCTTTTAGCTTTTCAGTGCTTACTTTTAAATCACCCGTGATTTCTTTGTAACTTTTTAGTTCGTTTTCTAATGCGGAGAAAGAACGCACTCTTTCGTCATCACTTTTGGCAATTCTTTCCTCGTTTTTACGAATATCTTTGCGGATTTCTTCAACTAGGTTAGTAATGGCAGACTTCTTGCCCTCTAAGTCAACTTTAATTTCATTCTTCTGTGCCCCGAGAACTTCTTTAGCTAATTGCAAAAACTGTACATTGTTACTTTGCAGGGCTTCGCTTGATAATCGGGCAATTTTGTCCTCTAAGCCAAGATCTTCTTTCGAATTTTTTCGACCTGCCAATATCAAAAAAATTAGTACAATCAATGCTGCCAAAACAAGCGCTATTAGAATAAATAAAGTAATCATATGGCTACATTATACCGAACACTAGTCGAACATGCAAGAACATATTCTGGGTTATTCATTTAATCCATTGTGACAGATATTAAAGTATTGGCACTTGCCATCTTTTTGTTTGCAAGCCTGTTCCTCTAAATGGAATTCTAGATTTACAATTTTGTCATATGTTTCTTCAACAATTTTTTTAAATTCAGCGTATTGAGCTGGATCAACTGGAACGCTGACTCGTTTAAATTTATCTCTTTCTGGAGCAATGAAATCAAACTCAATTTCCCCTATCTTCCACTTAAACAAAGGATCGGTTTCAGAGAGTAAATTATAAAAATATGCCTGATACAAAAGTCGAGTATCTTTTTCTTTGGTCTGGCCCATTAAAAAATTCAAGGATTTTGGTGATGATGTTTTATAGTCAACAATTCTAACTTTGTTAGCCGTAGCGTCTACCATATCTATTCGATCAATCTTACCGGTAATCGGAATGTCATTAAAATGAACCTCGTGACGAGAGAAATCAAATTCACAGGAAAGTGGCACCCCCCTTTTTTGCCAGTCTGTGGCATAAAAATCGTAATATTTTGCGAGAATCTCTTTTCCTTTCAGTTGAGCTCGTTTTCTGTCTTCGCTTGTAAAGATTTCTTCTTTTAATGCATCCTCAAAATCGGCAATAAACTCTTCACGTGTTGGCATCTTAAAGTCACGTTTGAATTTCTTAAATAGAAGCTCAAGGGCTTTGTGAACAGCCGTACCATAGCTTTGGGTAAAATCTTTGGTCTTAGGAACACGAAGGATATTATCGTAAAAAAATCTTTGTGGACATTCTAAATATGAATTAAGAGATGTCGGACTTAACTTAAAATCTTTGATCAAGTTTTGAAGAAAATCGGACAAAGCTTGCGAAGGTTGCCATTTTTTCTGTGCAAAAGTTAGCCTTAGGCGCTCATCAAAAGTATTTTCATACTTTTTCGTATCTGTTTTAGTAATTAACTCTGATGGGGTTTCAGCTATGAATTTAGACGGTACGGCCAGTGTCGGATTACTTTCATCTCCATAAGAATCAGCAAGGGTTAGGAAAATATGTTTTTTAGCTCTTGTCATTGCCACATAAAATAATCTTCTCTCTTCCTCATCATTCTCCTCGGCCGATGACTTGGTTTGGATGATGCCTTGTGGTAATTTAATTAATTCTTTTTTAACTTTATTGCCCCAATGTCTATCTGTAGCATGGATAATAAATACATATTCAAATTCAAGTCCCTTGGCTTTGTGGGCGGTCATCAAGTGGACTCCCTCATAGTTGGCAGATAATTCTCGTTGTTTAATAGAAAGTTCATTTTCATTTAGCTGGTCAATATAGCTGAGAAAATCCTTGAGTTTAAAGTGTTTATCTCTGGTATTAAGTTTTTTAATTTCGTCGAATAAAGTTTGTAAACGATTTAAATGATGAACAGATTCGGAAAGTTTAAGAAGATAATTTAAGTAGCCAGTCCTGTTGATAATAAACTCAAAGGCATGAGCGAAGGTTGTGTTTTCTACCATGTTTCGACAATCCAAAAGAGAAATTACAAATTCATCTACCGCTTTTGGCTCGTCAAGTTCGAGCGTATCCAATAGTTTTTTTGAGGTAATAACATCAAAGATGTTTTTTCTCTCACGATTCGCACAAACGGTAATTTTGTAAATATCTAAAACCGAGATTCCAAAAAAAGGAAAGTGCATTACTTCAAGAAGAGTCTGGCTATCAATTTTATTAATGCCAAAAGAAAGAACCTTGAGGTATGAAATTATCTTATCTATTTCTGGATCATCCAGAATGTTACCACCAATTTCTAGGATATAGGGAATATTCAACTTCGATAAAAAATCGATCAATTCGGTTGCATCACGATGCTCTTTGTAGAGGATTGCGATCTCATTTGGAGAAACTTTGTTTTTAATTAATTCTTCGATCTTTTTGGCTACGAAAAAAGATTCAATAGAGCCCTCGGAAAATTGAGCCAGTTCAATATCGCCAGTTTTTCCTGCAAGCTGGCTTTTTAATTTTTTTTCAATGTTTAGGTGATTGAAAATTTGATTTTGATTGTTCTGTATAAGTGCTCGCGAAGCGTCTAGAATTTTTTGTATAGAGCGATAGTTATTTTCCAATACAATAATTTGAGTAGCTGGGTAAGTTTTTTTGAATGCTAAAATGTTTTCAAGTGATGCACCCTGAAAGCGAAAAATCGATTGCTCATCATCCCCTACTACAAAAACATTTGGTTCATCATAAAAACTAGCAAGCTGCGAAATCAATTCATTTTGGGCCGAGTTTGTGTCCTGATACTCGTCGACTAAAATATATTGATACTTTTCCTGATAGGTTGAAAGTATTTCCTGATCGGTTCGAAAGGCGTTTAGGACAAACAAAATCATATCGGAATAGTCGTATTTGCCCTCTCCAATTAGTGTTTCAATATATTTTTCATATATTTCTGCTAGCTCCTGATTTTTAAGAAGATTGTTTTTCTGTTGCTCATATTTCGCTTTCATTTTTCCTTTATAAGCACCTTTTTTATGATATAAATCTTCAATATCGTCAAAACTCTTAAGCTCCTCGGCGATAATTTTTTTAAATTTATCGGGAGTAATATTTTCTTGCTTTAGGTTGCCAATAGCGCTCATTATTGCTTTTTGATAATGGAATGGTGCCTTAAATGGTTTTATCTGAGTAAAATTATTGTTCTTTAAAATTTTTTGAATAATTAAAATCTGATCTAGATCAGAGATCTGATTGATTTTCTTTGAAGTCAAAAACTTTTCTGGAAAAAGAGAAATTATCTCATTACAGAATGAGTGAAAGGTATGAATATTAACTTGATATGAGACAGGCCCAATGATCGAGAGTAGACGTTGCTTCATTGCCTGGACACCAGAATTAGTGAATGTCAGACACAATATATTGCTAGGATTGATCTGTGTTTTGCGCAAAATTTGAGCAATTCGCATTGCTAGAATTTGAGTTTTTCCTGTCCCTGGTCCGGCCACTACCATAACGGGACCCTCAATCGTATCAACGGCCAATTTTTGTTTGGAGTTTAAGCGCGCGTATTCAATATCGAAAGCTTGATTGCTCATTTACTTTAGTGCTTCGTTGATTTTTTCCGCTATTGCGTCTTTTGGGACAGCCCCGACGAATTTGTCAACCTCTTTCCCGTCTTTCAGTATCAAAAATGTGGGTACGCTCATCACAGAATATTTGCTTGAAATGTCAGGATTTTCATCGATGTCAATCTTTAGAAATGTTACCTTTTCCTTATATTCTGACTCGAGTTCTTCAATGATCGGAGTCATCATTTGGCAGGGTCCGCACCAAGTAGCGAAAAAATCTACCATAAAAATTTTATCCTTTTCTTCTATTTTTTTATCAAATTCTTCTTTATTCATTTCTCTCCTTTTTACTTACTTAATTTTTCTGCTTCTTTTTGGAACTTTTTGGCACTGGCAAAACTCTTATACACCGACAAGAATCGTAAATATGCGACTTCGTCTACTTCTTTTAATTTATTAATAATTATATCACCTACTTGGCGAGTATGAATTAATTTGCTTTTTAGCCTTGAAAGCTCATGTTCAACATCTGAAACAATATTTTCAATTTGATTTTCTCCAAATGGGCGCTTCTCCATAGCCAAACGAATTCCCTTAGCCATTTTATTGCGCTGATAGTCTTCAATTGTGCCGTCTCTCTTTAATATTTGTATTTTTGGTGCTTCGATTCGCTCATAAGTAGTAAAGCGGAATTTGCAGCGCAAACACTCTCGACGGCGTCGAACAAATTTTTCCTCGCTACGCGAATCGAGGACTTCTGTTGCGGATCTTTTACATTCAGGACAAAGCATATGTTAATTAAAAGTTATTAAGTCTATTTATAGAATAGTGAATTTTAAAGTTGCGGTCAAACAAAAAAGACCCGAGTGGGTCTTTTTTGATATCGTATATTTGAATGTTATTTCAATTTTCTTCGAATAAAGGCTGGTACTTCTAGCTCGTCTTCATCATCTTCTTCTTTTTTTTCTTCTACAATTGGTGGCTCTTCTCTTTCGGCTCGGCGTAAAATTTGTGAAGATGGAATTTCTTTGGCTGAAGTTTCGTTTATAATGTAATTCTTTTGTTTGGATTTGCCCTGGTCTGACTCAAAACCGGTTGCAATAACGGTTATTTTCACTTCCCCCGCCATTGCTTCATCGATAATGGCGCCGAAGATAATGTTAGCGTCTGCATCAGCCGCTTCTGTTATTGCTTTAGCAGCTTCATCGATCTCATACATTCCAAGGTCTGGTCCACCAGTAATATTAAAGAGAATACCTTTTGCACCGTCGATTGAAAGTTCAAGTAATGGTGAATCGATGGCTGCTCTGGCTGCCTCAATCGCTCTGTTGTCTCCTGTGCCATGTCCAATACCCATGAGAGCCGATCCAGCATCTGCCATAATTGCCTTAACATCAGCAAAGTCAACATTAATAATGCCGTGGTAAACAATCAAATCCGCAATACCCTGAACACCCTGACGAAGAACATCATCAACTACGCCAAAGGCGTCGAATAATGAAGTTTTTTTGTCTATAACTTGAAGTAACCTATCGTTTGGAATTGTGATCAAAGTGTCTACTCTGTCTTTCATTTCGGCGATACCGAGTTCAGCAATCTTCTTGCGTCTTTGACCTTCAAAAGCAAAAGGCTTGGTTACAACACCAACTGTGAGAGCACCGAGTTCTTTTGCAATTTCTGCCACGAATGGAGCAGCACCAGTTCCAGTCCCACCACCCATTCCACAGGTAACAAAAACCATATCCGAGCCTTTTAGAGCTTCATATACTTCTTCTTTATTTTCTTCAATTGATTTTCGTCCAATCTCAGGGTCTGCACCAGCTCCTAGACCACGAGTAGTATCTTTACCTATCTGTATTTTTGTTGGGGCTTCATTAAATGAGAGTGCTTGAGCGTCTGTGTTAATGGCAATAAAATCAACCCCGCGCAATTTAGAGTTGATCATTCGAGTAATAGTGCTTCCACCAGAACCACCGACACCAACAGCTCTAATTACAGCGAAGTTATCTAGCTCTGACCCTTTTTTTTCTACCATTGTTTCAGTCTCTATTAATATTTAGCCCTCTAGGGTGCCATAATTGGCACTTGATTAGGGCATGAAATTCTTGATTGCGGATTTAATTTTTCCGAATAATCCTGTCATTCCAGGTACACCAAAATCTATGGAATTCCCTCCTCCAATTTTGTCTTTTCCCCATATCATTAATCCTATGCTTGTAGAGTATACTGGATCATCAATTTTGTCAACAAGTCCGGAAATTTCCATAACTGGTTTGCCAACTTGAGCGGGCAGACACATGGTTGATTTTGCTAATTCCACCACTCCGTCTATCTTAGCTCCGCCTCCAGTGAGCACAATTCCAGCTGGCAAGGTGCCGTCTCGGTCAATTTCGCGTAAACTATCTTTTATCATCAAAAATATTTCATTTAAACGGGCTTCAATTATTTCCGCAACATATTTGATCGAAGCAGTTCCCTCTTCGTTTTTATCGAGTTTATTTAATTGAATTTCTTCCTTCTCTGCTACTTTATCTGGAACGGCGTAACCGTATTTTAGCTTAATTGAATCGGCAATTTCAATATTTGTCCTAAGTCCAATAGCAATATCATTTGTAATATGGGTTGAACCAATTGGTATGACACCAGAACTAATCAAATCCCCTTCTTCGTAAACAGCAAATGTTGTAGTCGAGGCACCTATATCTACCAAAATTACGCCGATATCCATTTGTCTTTTTGAGAGCAGAACCTTGGCTGTGGCGAGAGGAGAAAAAACTAATTCTACAATCGAAAGACCAGACTGCTCAACCGCTCTTGCCAAACTTTTTACGGCATTGGTCGATGAAGAAATAACGCTAGCGTTTGCTTCAAGTCTAATACCGTTCATACCAGCAGGATCTTTTATTTCGTCTTGTCCGTCTATAACATAGGTTTGCGGAATAACATGAAGTACTTCTCTATTTGGTTTATTTGGAGTAATCTTCGCTGCTTCCAGTGCGCGAGCCGCGTCTGTTTCTGTTATTTCACCATCAGTTCTGGCAACTGCAACTACACCTTTTGTTGCTTCTGATTCAATATGGCGCCCTGAAATCCCTACGATTGCTCCTTGAATCGGAACACCAGCCATTCTCTCGGCCTCTTCTAAAGATGCCGATATAGCCGAAACGGTCTCTTCAATATCAACAATTACACCCTTTCTAATGCCCTGGTTAATTGAAGTTCCAAGCCCAATAATATCAATAGCACCGTTTTCAAATTTACCAACAGTGGTAATAACTTTGGTGCTTCCAATATCGAGACCGACCGAGATTGTATTTTGTGCCACTTCTATCCCTCCAAAATTTCGATTACAAAAGAAAAATAACCTTTATCTAAGTTTATATGAAAACTACCTTAATATCAATCAAAGTATCAGAACAAATTCCTGATATGTGGAAGAAATACTAATACAAAAACTACTGCAGCAATGATGGCAGCAATAAAAACAGCACCGGCCATAGCATCTTTTACAACTCGGATTGTGCTGTGCTTTTGCGGATGCAATAGGTCAAAAGTTTTTTCTATGGCAGTGTTTATAATCTCAATAGCAAAAACTAATATCACTGCCATAAATAAGACAGCGGCTTCTAGCCTGGAAACGCGGAGTAAGTAGGCAATAATACCTACACCTATGGAAATTAATGCATGGACACGAGCGTTTTGTTCATTAAGTATCAGATACCATACACCGTTAAAAGCGTATTTAAAACTACGAAAGAATTTCTTGTAATTAAATTTCGTGTAAGTCATTATGCCTCAATATTATAAGTTGCAATCAATTTTTTTTGCCGATTCATCCCAATCCTCTTCATTGTTCTCATGATCAAATCCGACGAGATGAAGAAGGCCATGCTTTAACACGTCAGAAATTATTTCATCTTTTTCGGCAACAACAGCAGGGCAAATTACAATACTACCTAAAATATTCTCGCTTCCTGGTACCTGTTGTTGTGGAAAGGACAAAACATCGGTGGGCCGATCGATAGAGCGAAATTTTTTATTCAATTCAGCAATTTCTGTTTTATCCACAAATAGTATCTCAACTTCTCCTTTGAAGGTCAAATCGAGTTTCTCCGAAGCGCCTAAAATCATTTTCTCGACCACTTCTTTTTCAATTGGAGCCTTAATTTTTTCAACTATATTTATTTTCATTTATATTCTAGCCGTTGGTGATAAATTGAAAGTAATGTTTCTTCAAGCGAATTTGAAATTTTTTTAATTTCTTCGTTAGAGAATCCTACTTGTTTAAATTGCTTATCTTCAATGCGCTCATCGATTGTTTTCTTAACAATATTCTTTATGTCATTATTAGTTAGAAGAGGATTGGACCGAGCTATTGCTTCAACACAGTCAGATAGCATTAATATTGCAGATTCTTTTGACCTGGGTGTTGGCCCAGCATATCTAAAATCGGTTTTTTTAATTTTTAAACCTTTTTCTTTTGCTAATTGGTAAAAATATATTGCACGCGTTGTGCCATGATGTTCGCGAATTAGGTCTACAATATTACTTGGTAAATTGGCGTTTGTGGCCATTTTTACACCGTCTTCAACATGAGCAATAATTTTTTTAGCATTATCACGAATGGAATCGGCCTCCAATTCTGTTGGGACCTCAGAACCAGATTGATTTTCTACGAATGAAAGTGGGTTCGTCAATTTGCCTAAATCATGATAGTAGGCAGCAGTTCTTATTAAAAGAGTGTCTGCTCCAACGGCTCTAGCGACATTTTGAGCTAACGTTGAAACATTTAAGGAGTGATGATATGTCCCCGGAGCTTCACTTGATAATTTTAATAAAAGCGGATTGGAGAGACTTTCCACTCGCAACATTCGTTTTAAAGTTGCCATTGCTTCTCCCACAACGGGCGCAAATAAGAAAATTCCCCCCGAAAGAATTGAAGCTGCTACAAGCGCGAAGACTAAGTTTAGTAGAGCTACTTCCCAAATACTAAAATCAACTAAATAATAAATATAATCTTCAATGGAAAAAAGAATAAAAATTATCAGGGCAATACCAGCTGTCAATGAAGCAGTATATTTTATAGTATATTTACGCATAAAACAAAGAGTCGTCGGTTATTAATTCAATTCTTCTGCTACGATACGAGAAACGGTTTTCCCATCAATTTCGCTGCCGTGATCCTTCATGATTAAGCCGATTGCCTGTCCCATTTTGCTTTTATCTGTAATTGAGTTATCTAACAATACTTTTTTAACAACCTCACGAGTAGCTGATTCATCTAGCTGTTTTGGTAAATATGCCTCGATAATTTTGATCTCTTTTTGTTCCTGTTCTTTTTTTTCTGCTTCTCCTGCTTTTTCGTATGTTTCGCCTGCCTCCACTCGCTGTTTAACCTCTTTTTTCAAGATGGTAATTACTTCATCATCAGAAAGCTTATCTTTTTTGGCGATTTCAGCATTTTGCAGGCCACTTTTAATCATACGCAAAACAGACACTTTTTCCTCGTCATGTGCTTTATAGCTCTCTAAATAGTCCTTATCAATCTGATCTTTGAGCATAAACCTCCTTCACAAATGGTTTAATATCCGCGTTTAAGTTTGCGAATCATGTTGCGACGAACGGCAGAGCGTCTTCGCATAGAACGGTTTTGGTCTTTTTCAAAATATCTTTTAGTTTTAGCAACAGTCAAAATACCGCTTTGTTGAACCTCTCGGTTAAAACGGCGTAGCAGTACATCAAATTTTTCTTCACCTTTTCTTTTGATCTCGATCAAGTAAATCACCACCTTCCGGAACATCGCATAGAAGCGAATTGCTTATTGTTTACTCTATATTTATAACAAAAAAACACTAACTTGGCAAGGAGAAGTTATCAAACAAATATTTATCCAGAGATTAAAAATCTAAAAGCGTCTTTTAGAGTAATATTTCTGCGAGATCGTCTTCTAATTCGTCTTTTGGGCTTATCAATAATGGTAGGCCAAACCTCTTTAAGCCATTTTTTCTGATTTTTGAGCTGTTTTTCAAATCCTCTTTCTTTTAACTCACTATCTACCACTCCACCACTATGCGGATGCTTTGAAGCTTGTGGATGTGGCGAGGAGAAACCGTGAGCGTAATGGCAGAGCTCATGGGCAATTGTTAGGTCTATTATATATTCTGGCACGCGCTCGTCTTTAAAATAACCGGTTAAGGTAATTACTGAGTCATTATCGTTTTTCTGCTTATAACTGTGAAGCTGCTTAATCGAGCCCAATCGAGCCCGTGCCTTTTTGCCAAACTTAATCGTGACGTTATTAATTCTATCAACATCAGAAAAATACTCTCTCCAGATGATATCCAATTTTTCTTCAAGCCATTCATTGTTTCTCATAAAACTATGATAGCTGGTGCGAAGTTTGTTCGCAAATTTTTTCTAAAACAAAAGGGCCCTTGCCAGGGGCCCCACGGAACTTTTGTCGAAGGATTAGTCCTTTCGACGGGCATGTTACTCCGCGTCAGCTTCTCCTTGATAAAGCTGCTGTTCGTTGTGTTTTCTGGCGACGACCTCAAAACCGAATCTCTTGCAAGCTTCGGTATAGAAGTCAACGTCATCTTCTGTGACGTCTGCTGCCAGCGAGGCGTGCTCGTAGGCCTGAGTCAGGGCGAGGATTATTGCTTCCACCAGACATGCTGGGAAAAGCGGAACGCCCTGATCCTGCCCAAAGTGGAAATCAATCGGACAGGAGATGTTACCAGGCAGTTTCATAAGCCCGCAACGAATCAGCGTGACATCTGGCCGAAGTTCCAGAATCTTATCCGCAACGTCTGGCGGATACGCCACATCGAGAAGATAACAACCCTCTTTCAAGAGATGGCAGTTTTCTGCTGTGATCAGAGGCTCAGGTGAGCTAGTACAACAGAAAACGATGTCGGCAAGTGAAAGTGCACTCAAGTCGTCGCTCGAGAGGACGGTGCCGATATTGATCTGTCGGTCCGATCTCGATGAGTTGCCTCTTAGGAAAGCGATCGACTCCTTGGTCTCTCTGGCCACGGTGTCATAGAGACGATGTCCAATCAGACCTCGAGCACCAAGAGCTGCCATGACCAGATCTGAAAGTTGTCGGTCTCCTAGCACTTTCTTTAGGGCAATCAGAGTAGCGCTAACGGTATTAGCAGCACCGTTGTCTATCTGAATGGTCAGACCTCTCTTCTTGCACCAGAGATCGAGGTCCTTGCCTCCTCTGGCTTCAGATGAGAGCAAACCACCTAGACCCAACACAGTCGCACCGAGTCGTTGAGCCAAAACAGCAGCAGCTTTGAGAAGCGCATAGAGTAATCTGTTGTGGGACGATTTCTTGAGCTTCTCTTGAGCTTGAGAAATGCGACGAAGAACGTGCTCCATTCCTTGATTGCCTTTCGTTATGGCAGTAATGACCTTGTCGCATCCTCGAACCAAAATCGCTGCAGTCTCGAGAAGAGCGTAAAGCGACTTGTTGTATGACACCTCTTTGATCATCTCTGGTATCTGGATGATGCCCAGAAGAATAACCCGCACCTTCCTGCCATCTTTGGTCACGATGCCAGTGATCTCACCGCACTCCATGACAGGACAAAGCCGAAGAAGCATTCGCACGAAGCGTTCGCTAATCTTCTTGCCCTCTAGCGCTTTGATCACAAGCTTGCCACCAGGCAGCTGCTTCAAGTCGTTCAAGTCTCTATTGTGCATTGCGAAGGCGGCTACTACTTCATCGCCAACATTGTGCACTCCACGCTTCTCTGAAAACTTCGGCTCGGTACCATTTCGGAGACGAACAACGTTTCTTGCATGCATTCTGATGACTGCGATAGGCACAGCCAGAAAGACTCCTAGTATTGCAGGACTGGCTTGGAAGATATAGGCAAAAACTGGCGTGCTCAACGCCGCCAACATTGAGGCCATAGACATATAGCCGGTAGAAAAGAGCACTACCAGCCAAATGCCAAATGCACTTAGCGCCACTTTGTAGTTAAGAGCGAGTGCTCCACCACAGAGTGTTGCTACCATCTTACCTCCGCTGAACATACCTTCGGCAAGAAAGAAGTAAAATGAAAAGCCATGACCAATTCCGGCCGCGATCATGCAGAAAGCAGCGGGGATCTCCCCGATATACATTTTGCAGATCATAGTCGGAACGAATCCTTTGGCAAGATCTAGTAGCAGAACGGGAATTCCCACTTTCCATCCCAGAACTGCTTTCACGTTGGTGAAGCCAATGTTACCGCTTCCCCAGTCTCTGATGTCAAAGTGCTTCCCCTTGAATACCTTTGCCAGCCAATACCCGAAGGGCATCGAACCGCACAGGTATGAGAGGACAATAAATCCGATCCATATAAGCATACGACCTCCTTTTTCCCCGTCTGTTTGCTTCGGCGTGAAGTATAACAATATTTAATATTATTGGCAAATAAATTCGAGGTCTTTTATTAAAAAACCCTCCCCCCCTTGACATCTGTGCCCCATGCTGTATAATCCCATATTGTTGTTGCAAATTATGCCTCTGAGCTCAATGGTATTGACAAATAAGCTCAAGTGTGCTATAATTACAACATATTCTGGAGAATGGGTCCAGAATTTTTTAATTAATACGAGTGCTTGGTACAAGGCTAGAAATCGATTCGATTTCACTACTCTGAATACACACGCCGAATATCCAAGCTTCAATCATGACTCTCTATTTTGAGAGAATGAAACGGTTCGCAAATAAGTTCAAAGACAATTTCATAGTCAACAAAACTGCTTCTTTCGTTATTTTGAGCGCAATGTTGCCTTTGTCGGTTCTTTCTGCTGATACAAATACTATGTCAGAAAATCCTCGCGCAAACGACAATATCGTTCTAAATACTACTTCTCCTAAACCTGTTGTGATTAATCAGGAAAAATCCACGATTGTTCCTGGTGAATCTAAGGTAGAAAAGGAAGCTAGAGAAAAAGCAGAAGCCAATGCTAAAGTAAAATCCTCAGCAGAAGCTGTAAAATTGCGTAACACAGTCGCTAGAGAAAGTAGGGTTTACAATAATCCTTCTGACTTCGACTCAATATACGCACGAGCACAGGCCACATATGGTGTTGATGCTCGTATCCTTAAGGCTATTCACACTGTTGAAACTGGTCGTTCCGGGTCAACTTTGAGGGCTAACCCCTCTGGTGCTACCGGTCCTATGCAGTTTTTGCCCTCCACTTGGAGACGACACGGTGTAGATGGTAATGGTGACGGTGTTGCCGATATCGGTAATGTAGAAGATGCAATCTTCTCTGCCGCCCACTACCTTAAAGCCTGTGGTTACCCAGATGTAAAGAAAGCTTTGTGGGGTTACAACCCTTCAAGTCGATACTACACTAAAGTTATGAACATCGCCGGATTATAATTCATTCGACCATGAGCCAAGGGCTTTCCTTAGGGGCTCAGGATAAATTGCTGCTTATCGGAATAGATATATAGGAAAAGACCCTTTCGCAAGATCGGGTCTTTTTCTATTATGAATTCATATAATATTTAGAGCTGCCCTTGTCCTTCGTTTCCAACTGTATCCCATTTAGCAAACTGGGCTTTATTACCGAGCTTAAGTTCAATTTCAAGTAAACGATTATATTTTGCTGTTCGTTCAGAACGACAAGGAGCACCAGCCTTAATGGTGCCACAACCAGTTGCAATGGAAAGATCTGAGATAAAGTCATCTTCTGTTTCGCCAGACCTGTGAGAAATAATTACTTTATAGCCATATTTTTGAGCTAATTCGATTGCTTCGAGTGTTTCAGAAAGGGTTCCAATTTGATTTGGTTTAATCAAAATGCCGGTGGCAGACTTGTAATCTATACCTTTTTTAAGTAAATCTTTATTGGTTGAGAAAATATCATCACCAATCAATTCGACTCGATTCCCTATTCTCTGTGTTAAATCACGCCATCCATTCCAATCATTCTGATCGAGACCGTCTTCTATTGAAATGATTGGGAATTTCTCAACCCATTTTTCATAAAAATCTACCATTTGATTTGTAGTAAGCGCAAGGTTCTCCCTATGGAGGTTGTAAATATCCTGTTCAAAAAAACGACTTGCAGCTGGGTCTAAGGCACAAAAGACGTTTTCTCCTGGAGTATAACCAGCTTCTGATATGGCCATTACCAAAAGTTCCATTGCTTGTTCGTTTGAAAAAAGCGATGGAGCAAACCCGCCTTCATCACCAACAAGGGGTTGATAGTTTCGCTCTTCCAGTATTTTGCCTAGAGAATGGTGAATTTCACAACCGGCTCGCAATGACTCACGAAAAGTTGAAAACTTGACTGGAACTACCATGAATTCCTGAAAATCTGTTGAACCGACTGCATGTTTGCCACCATTTAAAATATTCATAAAGGGAATTGGAATGGTGAGCTTATCTGTTTTTTTACCCATTAGCTGTGCCAGAAAGAGATAAAGTGGCATTTTTTGGCTCTTCGAAGCAGCTTTGGCAGAAGCGAGAGAGACCGAAAGAATTGTATTTGCACCTAGATTTGATTTATTCGGGGTTTTATCAATTTCAATCATTCTTTGATCAATAGATTGAAGATCAGAGGCGTTCATACCCAAAATTGCTTCTTTTATTGGTCCATTTACATTGGCAACGGCCTTTAGCACTCCTTTCCCTCTGTAGCGCTTAGGATCACCGTCTCGTAATTCTAGTGCTTCATTGCCTCCAGTTGAGGCACCAGAAGGAACAAACCCAAGAGAGTGCATTCCATCGGACAATTCAATTTCACAGGCTAAAGTTGGGTTTCCCCTAGAATCCAAAACCTCTCTAGCAAGAACATTCTTTATAGTGGCCATAATAATCCCTCGAATTTAAATAAATATTTTCAATTCACTGTAATTGTGCTGTCAGAAGAAACTATGCAGATCCAGAGTTGTCCGCGATCAAAGATAATTTCTGTGCCGCTTGCATCGTAAAAAAGCTCTCTGCTAGCAGCCGACTCCTTCTTCCATGTGCCAATTGTCTCTTGACCGTCGATGTAAAAACGAGCTTTGCCGGAACCGACCGTAGTCATGGTGTAGCCCTGCTCATTGATTTTTGTAACGGTTGATTTTTTATCAACTGTCATTGTGGCGATGTTTTTTGGGGTAATCTGATTTTTTGTGATTCTGTCGGTGTGAGGCTTGCCAGCTTGCGATCTTTTGTAAGAATTAGTTGCTTTATCATAGGCAAAAACAACATCATAGGCAGAGCTACTGCTGCCGGAGAATTTGATACTAACATTTTGTGCTTCAGGTAGTGTTTCGGTTGGGTCTTCTTTATATTTGTAAACAGTAAAGGTATTGGCAGTAGCATATTTATTCTTTTCTGCCTGTTCTCGCAATTTTATCGTCGAAGAAAACATGGTATGTTCGGAAGCAACACCCAAACCTTTTTCTCGCCAGTATGGTCCTGAATATCTAAATTGATCTAAGTCTAAAACTCCATCAGATCTGATTTTTTCTAATGCGTCATAATTTCCACCAACATGAGCGAGGTAACCATTATAACCATGGATCCAATCAACGAAGTAAGTTCTAGCTGAACGAACGGGACCAACTTTTTCCGGTTGGTTCGTACCATAAATTGCTAAGAATCTGGTAATCCCTCCCTCTGCGATTGCTTCATAAACAACATCGGCTTGATCTAATCCAGATTGTGGTCTTGCATCAGTATGATTCTCAATAATTACACCGAGTGGATGGCGATTTGCCGAAGCCTGATCTGTCATTATACCATTTAATACTGCGGGATATTTTTCTTCTGTTGGTGGAGCAGTTGTTACTTTCTCTGGTTCTTCGATCTTTGTTTTGTCATGAGTCATTAAATATAACCCTAAACCAAAAATTGCTATTAATAACAAACCGAGGGAAATAATAAAAATCAATCTTTTTTTAGGATTTTGAAAAAAATTTCTAATCCTTTGACCCATTTTTAATTTTTTGCCGGAAGTAGTTTTCTCGTCAGCCTTTTTGTTGTTATTGTGTTCTTCTTTTTCTTCGCCCTCATTCTTTTCAGTTTTTTTATCATCATCTTCTGTATCATTATCGCTTTGATCAATTTTGTTTTCTTCTGGATCGGAATCTTCTTTTTTTTGCTCTTTTAGATCAATCTCTGACATTTTTCCTCCACTAAGTTTTATTATTTTTTGTTTTTCTTTTCCCAATCTCCTACTATCCCTTTCTTCCCCTCTTTTTTCTGAATAAAATCAAAAGCAGAGAGTGCTGCTTTGGCTCCTTCGCCAGCTGCAATTATAATCTGCTTATAAGCAGTATCTGTAATATCACCGGCTGCAAAAACCCCAGGAACAGATGTTTCCTGACGCGAATTGGTTTTAACCTGACCTTTTTCATTTAATTCAACAAAGTTCTCTAATATTGTTCTGTCTACAATGTAACCTATTTCAACAATTACTCCGCTTACACTCAGCGATTTCCCTGATTTTAACTCAATTTTTTCAACGGTTTGTGAACCTGATATTTGGGCAATTTCGGACTCGAGTAGTGTTTCAATTTTTGTTTCTGCTTTTACTTTTTCAATTAAAAATTGTTCGGCTGGAAAAGTTGTTCCCCTATAAATTAAATATATTTTTTGACAAATTTTTGAACAATAAAGTGCAGCGTCGAGAGCGGAATTACCGCCACCAATTATTGCGATAGTTTTTTCTTTAAAAAATGGTCCGTCACAGGTGGCGCAGTAAGAAACACCCTTGCCTTTAAACTCCTCTTCTCCAGGAACTCCTAGTTCGCGTGGTTTTTTGCCAGACGCGAGAATTATTGTTTTGCTCTCATAAACATTTGAACCTGTTTTTAGCTTGAAACCTTCTGATTTCTTTTGAATACTTTTTGCTTCTTCAAATTTAACCTCAGTTCCGAATAATTTTACTTGATTGAAGAAATTATTACATAAATCAGCCCCAGAGATTTTTTCAAATCCAGGGTAATTTTCAACATCCCATGCCTTTGAAGCTTGTCCGCCGATATCTCGTGACAAAACTAAGGTTTTAAGGGCGCGTCTTGCAGCATAAATTCCAGCAGTTAAACCAGCTGGTCCCCCGCCAACTATTATCACATCGTACATTTATTTCTCCAAAATTAATACTTATCTTAAACTGATAACCCACCCTTATTTAATAGAAACTGCAACACTTTCCAAACATAATTTAATATCTGTCTTAAAGCAGGCCAGGTTCCAGGCAAACAGATTATTAATATGGCCAAGAACATCCAATGGCCGCTTTTAATAAACATATAAATTTGCCAGACCAAAAAGAAAAGAAGTACCAAAGCAATTAAGGCCTGAGCAGAAGGCGACAGGCCAGAAACCATTTTATCATAATAGCTGAAAACTTGAACCAACACGTTGTCTGCATTCATTTTGTCCCCACTACTACTAATACATTATAATTTCCGGCAATGGCGTCATCCAGTTTTTGTATGATAGTTCTTCCTGCCAGGGCGGTAGCAACAAGTCCCGCCTCTGTTTCTTTACCGGTTTGATAATAAATATATGTGCTTGTATAAGAAAAGCTTCTTGCGTTGGCTACCTTTGTTGGACTAAAACCAGCAGTTTTGAGTGTCTGGCTTACCGATTCAGCAGATCCCTTTATTCCGTTTCCATTTAAAACACTCAATGTAATTAATGCCTTATCAATAACTGGTGCTGTTACTGCTGGAGTAGTAGGTGTTGCTGTGGTGGTCGATTCTGAAGTAGTTGAAGGTGTCTCAGTTTGCGATGTAGTAGGTGTGTTTGTATATGTTTCAGTCTTTTCTGCTGTTTCAGATTTATTTTGTGGTAAGAGGCCAACATATTTTAAAACAGCGTCATAATTTTGATAAGCGAGCAAACCGAAAAGAGCTAAAATAAAGATTGCTGCCAACCATTTGGGGACTGAACTTTTTCTTTCGGTACCAGTTTTAAGTGGTTTTTCTCGTTTCTTTTTTTTATTATAAAAAAAATCGTCTTCCAGCTGTTCATGCTCATGACCAGTTTCTATCGAAGAAGAACTTTCTCTTAAATCTTCTTCTTTAATATCAACATTATGAGCTGGTGCTTCGCCGTAACGATAGACTTTTTTTGGTCTTATATCGTGGCTTATTCCCATTGCCCCTCTTCCAACTATTACTTTAGTACATTATAACAAACAAAAGTAGTTTGTAGCAAGAAAGACATCTTCGATCAAGTGGGCTATAACTATGATCCATACTACTTTCTGTATGCTATGGATTATTTGCTACTTCTTATTGCCATTTTTTCATCTGATCAAAATTTGAGTGCATTTTAAACTTAATAATACTTTTTTGCCAATCGTCGCCAATGACAAAATAATCTTCTTTTTGCTCATCTTTTTCATTTAGAATTGAAAGATAGCCAACATTCTCAATTTTAATATCCATAAGTTGGCAAGCCAACCAATCAACGGCCAAAGAATCAGATGAAGCAATCGCCCAATGCGCTGGCACCATATCACCATTAGCAGGTCCTTCTCCCTCCATTGCTTCATATCCATCAAGTATAGAAAGTTTTGTGGGCATCTTATCTGATATGGTGGCAATATTCATATTTAGAGCCTTTGTTCCTTGATGAATTAGAGCTTTGTTATTGCGTGGCATACCGAGCGATTCTTTGATTCTATTCATAGCCTTTGAAAAACTCGGGATAGATCTAACCAACGAACCAACCGCAACGTTTTTAATTGCACCAGTATACACAACCCCATCATGAGTTTTTGGTGGAGAAATTGAAATTAGATAATCTGAGTTTAAAATTGTTTTGGAAACCTGGGCATTCCAGGGTTTATTATTTTTATCAATAAGTTGAACCAACTCTGACTCGTCCTTGTTTAGGTCAACTAAAGCTAAATCGTACTTTTCCTGAAGTTTTAAATAGCCATAATTTTTGAAAGCAGTCATTGTGTCACCGACTCCGGAGCCTTCGGCTAGTACAATTTGACTTTTAGCATATGGAAAAATAAATTCTAAAATTGTTTCGATTGCTTCAACATTTGTTGTGGCCAATTGATTGTTTTCTACAATACAATTTGGCTTAATCACAATTCTTTTTGCTTTGCGCACGCCAGAAATAATCTCACTTTTAATTAAAGAGAGACATCTTTCAATGTTATATTTTCGATCATCGGATTTAATGAATGAAACTTTAGACATGCTTTAACTTAAAAATTTAATACAAAAATTGAAAACCATCTACTACTTATCTTAATATAGCAGAAAATTTATAATTTGAATTTGCGGATAACACCCTTAACTTTTCCCTGTATTACGACTCGATTTTTGGCAAAATGCATTGGTTTCATAGTGCTATTGGCTGGTTGAAGGCGAACAGTATCTTTTTCATTGTAAAACCTTTTTAAAGTAGCATTTGCATTATCTACTAAAGCAACAACAATATCACCATTTTTTGCTGTATTGGTTTGTTCAATAATGACATAATCACCGTCAAGTATGCCATCTTCTACCATGGACTCTCCTCTGACTCGCAAAGCAAAAGTTTTTTTGCCAAGCATATCGCGTGGAATGTCGATAGTTTCGTGAGTGCGAATGGCCTCAATAGGCCTGCCGGCATCTATGACTCCCTCGAGGGGAATATTAAAAATCTCGAGTCCGTCATCGAATGCAGGTGTAAGCTGAATTGCCCGTGCTTCCATAGCGTCTTTTGTAATATAACCCTTTTCTTCAAGTATCGAGATATATTCTGCCACTGTTCCCGTTGAAGAAAATTCAAAATAATATGCAATTTCGCGAAAACTTGGTGCATAACCATTTTCATCTATGAAATGACGAAGGTATTCTAATATTTCTTTTTGCCTTCGTGTTAATGAATTACCCATTTAGCCCCCATTCTTAAATTATATAGTGTTCGTTTTTTGTTTGTGGAACAAATACCGAACAATTTCATTATCGAACAAAAACCAAACACTGTCAAATGGGGGCTGTGGAAAACTATTTCTATGATATTGTGATATATTAATTCACACGAGGATTTGGTGGTTCTTCCTCAACTAGCTCGCGTATCGAGCACCGGCAGGTCGGCAGTTTTGTCAGCCTGCTTTTCTTAATATTCCGACACATTCAATGTGGTGGGTTTGGGGGAACATATCTATTGGAACAACTTTTTGTAAGAAAATATCATACTTTTCAAACTCTTTAATGTCTCGGGCAAATGTTGAAGGGTTGCAGGAAACATAAACAATATGCTTATAGCTGGTAGTTGATAGCTTGTGGATTATCTCTTTTGATAAACCGGCGCGTGGAGGATCAATAATTATTTTGTCAAACTTTGCACTCTTATTGTTATTTAACCATTTTTCAGCATCAGCACAAATAAATTCGCAATTTTGAATATTGTTTATTTTTGCATTGTCTTTTGCATCAGCAATAGCTTCTCGAACGGATTCAACACCAATTACTTTTTTTGCCATTGCAGAGAGATAAATGCCAATCGTTCCTGTGCCACAATATAAATCTAGTAAGGTATCCCCTATCTTTATGTTTGCGTATGATTTTATATGATTATATAGATTCTCTACTCCCATTGAATTGGTCTGAAAAAAGGATTCAGGTGAAATTTGGAATTTATATTTTCCTATTTTTTCATAAATAATTGGAGAACCAAATATTAATCTTCTCTTCAGATTTCTCAATGACTTTCCTAGAGCTATTGTATGATAAATTGATTTAATACTTTCGATACTTCTTAAACATTCAATAATTCCCTGTTGGTTTGGTAGATCATAATCTTTGGTAATTATCTCAACCATAAATTGATCGGTAAATTTACCTTCCCTAATCTTTAATTGCCAGAAAGAAGATTTGTCTTCAATATTTTGATTAATATATTCTTTTAAGTTCTCTAATATCGAATCAGCAGTTTTAGACTGAAGTAAACATTTTTTAATTTCAACAAAACCTTTGTCATATAAATAATTGTGTCGAGAAAACTGGATTTGATTCTTGCCATCAACTACAAAAAAGAATCGGATCGAATTTCTATAATAGAACTCTGAATCTGACCCTGCTACTATCGATTCAATTTTAGTCTCAATCCCCTGTCTTTCTAGTGTTTCTTTAAAAACTTCCTCTTTAAATTTTAATTGATCTTTATAGCTAATGTTTTGGTGCTCACAACCTCCACAACTATTAAAATAAAAACATTTAGGTTCAACGCGATAAGGCGATGATTTTAGAATTTTTGTAATTTTTCCCTTAGCAAAACTCTTTTTATCTTCTATTAAATCAATCTCAAGCTCGTCTTCTGGCACAGATTTGTAAACAAAAATTGCTTTGCCATCGCTTTTTCTGCCAAGTCCAAAACCTCCAAAAACTAGTTTTTCAACTTTAATTTTCATTTGCTTTAAAAAGAATAATGCCAGCGGCGGTTGCAACATTGAGTGAATTAGCAATACCTTGCATTGGAATATCAATTGCATTATCACACAGTTCCAGCACTTCCTGACTTATACCATCAACTTCATTGCCAATAATAACGGCTAGTGGTTTTTTATAATCAAAATCTAAATAACAAATGCTTTCTTTGCACTGTTCTAACGCGACAACCTGAATATTATCAGCTTTCAATTTATTAACGATTTCGGCGGTTGATTTTGAATACTCCCATGGGACAAAATCAATAGTTTTTAAGGCTGTTTTCTCTATCTCTTTTCTTGGTGGATAAGCAGTTATGCCACAAAGATAAAGCTTTTTAATTTTGGCAGCGTCGGCAGTTCTAAAAATTGCCCCGACATTATAAATTGAGCGAATATTGTCTAAAATTAAATAGACCTCGTTGCGAGGAGATGCTTTTAGCTCATCAAGATTGCCCTTGCTCATAACCAGATCGTTCGTAGAATATTTATGATATTTCATTATCGCATTTGCATTTGTCATAACGGCGTTTTAGTTCTGCAACAAGAGCAGAAGTCGGAAAAACTTCCTGAGAAGAGGCTTCTAAGTCTCGCAAAATAATCTCGTCCTTAAATGCTTCTCTCTGACCAATCATGATGGCATATTTTGCTCCGAGTTTGGTTGCCATTCGAATTTGTTGGCGCAAACCTTCGTCTGAGGGAATAAAGAAAACATTAATATCATTATTTGTAAGCTCATCATATATCTTCTTTGAAACGGCTTTTGCTTTTTCTCCGAGTTGCAAAATACAAACTTCAACTCCTCGTGTTTTTGGAACCTTAATCCCCTGCTCCTGCATTAAAAAAACAACTCGGTCTACACCAATTGAAAATCCTACAGCTGGTACTTCTCCACCACCGAGCAATTTTATTAAACCGTTATATCTTCCACCACCAGCAACGACATTTTGTCTGGTCTTATCAGTTTTATCTGCAATTTCAAAAACAGTATTTGTGTAATAGTCTAAACCCCTAACCAATGTTGAATCCAGATCATATTTAATATCAAAATAATCTAGATAGCCCAGAGCATTCTGAAAGTAGTCTCGACACTCCTTACAGAGAGAGTCTAGAATTAATGGAGCCGATTTAATAATTTTCTGGCAAGATTCTTCTTTGCAGTCAAAAATTCTTAGAGGATTTTTTTCATATCTACTCTGACAGTCTGGGCAAAGTGACTTAACTTTCTCTTTAAAGTATTTCTTAAGTTTGGCAGTAAATTTTGGTCGACAAGTTGGGCAACCGACTGAATTGGCATAGACTTTAAGGTTTTTAAGTCCAATTCTATTTAAAATTTCCCAAGCCGACATTATGGCCAAGTAGTCTGATTTAGGACTAGAATCACCAAAAATTTCTACACCAAGTTGATAGAACTCTCGATAGCGTCCTTTTTGGGGTCTTTCTCTTCTAAACATGGCACCAGAATAATAGAGTCTAACGGGTTGGGGCCAGCTTGCCATTCCATTTTGGATAAAAGCTCGAACTGCGCCCGCAGTACCTTCTGGACGCAAAGCGTATCTATTTTGATCATCTTTTTCACTTGAAGCTTCGAGCACAAACATCTCTTTTTGTACTATGTCCGTGCTTTCACCAATTCCTCGGGAAAAGATTTCAACATCCTCAAAGTGTGGCAAATCTATCTTCTCAAAACCAAGACCATTGAGAGTTTTTTTAGCGACATCGTCAAAAAAAGTCCAAAAAGCTTGATGCCGTGGTAAGATGTCTCGTGTTCCGCGAGGTGACTGATAAGATTGTTTTGCCATTTTGTACTCCTACTATTACAAAAATAGTTTACTGATCAAATCGTAGCAACATGAGAGCCAAAAATCAAGAAGAATCATTAGCAATGATCGGCAGGCAAAGATTTCACGGACAACAATTATTACTTATAACTTAATAAAGCGGAGGGGGTCGCCGGAACTTATTTTCTTACAATCTTTTTTATGAATTTTTATAATGTGTGATCGTGTAACATACCCAACTACGGCGTCTTTCTCTTTTGGCTTACAACAACCGGCATATGAATGACGGATTCCCTTGAGAGAAGCAATCAATTTTTTACTTTCACCAACAGTCTTTTCTTTCTTATTCTCTTTGATCGTAAAACCAGGATAAAGAGCTTTTATCAGGCGAATTTTGCTTAAATGCCTTTCCCCGATGGCGGATAGTGCAGAATCGAAGTCATTATATGAAATCTTTGAATTTTGGAGCATTATTTCAATTTGTTTTGGGTCGAGTGTTTTTAATCTATGCTTCTGTAATGCTTCTTCAAAAATTGTCTTACCAATTTCTCTGTACTTTTCGATATGTTGTTCGCGAATGAAGTGATTAATTTTAGCTCTGGCTCCAGAGGTTTTTACCATTTTGAGCCAGTCTTTTGAGGGTTGACTAGTTTTTGACGTAATAATTTGGACTATGTCTCCAGACTGAAGAACTGTTTTCAATGGCTCCAATCTTCCGTTTATTTTTACTCCTTTGCAGTGGTTTCCTATATCGGTGTGAATACGATATCCTAAGTCAATTGCAGTTGATCCAGACGGCAAGTCTATGATTCGTCCTTTTGGAGTAAAGATAAAAACTTTTTTAGAAAATAATTCTTCTTTAATCGTTTTTATCAATTCTTTTCCACTTTCGATCTGTTCAATTTTTCTTAATTCTTCAAGCCATTCGTTTTTATTTTTATCGTCATGTCCCTCTTTATATTGCCAGTGAGCGCATGTCCCATGTTCTGCAATCTGATGCATTTCGTTGGTACGAATTTGAATTTCAAAAACATTTCCATCTGAATCTTTTACTGTAGTATGAATTGATTGATATCCAGAGGGTTTTGGTCTGGCTATAAAATCAAAAATTCTGCCAGGGAGTGGTTTATACAGAGAGTGAATTATACCCAAAGTTTTGTAACAGTCTTCTAAGGAATCAACAATAACCCTGAGTGCTACAATATCAAAAATGGTAGAGAGATCCCTAGTTTTCATTTTTAGAAAAAGACTATATAAATGCTTTGATCTTCCAGAAACGGAAACAGACTTTATTGAAGAACGATCAAGACTTTCTTTAACTTTTGGTATAACTGAATTAATTACCGCTTTCGGATCTTTATAAGCTCTTTTTGCGGACTTAAGAAATTTTCGATATTCTTTAGGGTAAGCATAAGGGAAAGAAAGATCTTCGAGCATTCCTTTGAGCTCGCCCATACCAAGTCTTTCGGCAATTGGAGCATAAATTTCAATTGTTTCTCTGGCATAAAACTCTAGTTTGGAGGGATGAAGATACTTTATCGTTTCAATATTGTGCAACCTATCGTATAATTTTATAACAATTACTCGAATGTCTGAAGTAGCCGCCAATAAAAGTTTGCGATAATTATCAACTTGGGCTAAAAAAAGATCATCGTTTGAAAAAAACTCTGGTTTATTATTTATTTTTATTGAAGAAATTTTTGTAATACCATCAACAATTTTGGCGACATCTTTATTAAAAACTGTTTCAATTTCTTTCCTTGTTGTATTGGTATCTTCAATCGTATCGTGGAGAAGAGCTGCGATAATTGAAGTTGAGTCAGAACCATCTTTTGCTAGGTATGAGGCAACAGAAACAGGATGGATAATATATTTCTGACCAGATTTTCTTTTTTGACCCTCGTGTTTGCTCTTAGAGAAAAGATAAGCTTCTAAAATTAATTTTTTTTCCTGTTCAGAAAAAGAATCAAGATGTTTTTTTATTTTTAAAGGCAACGTGGCCATAATTATTATTTTTTTATTCTTGTTTTTTTGACGACTATTTTGTCGTTTTTTAGGTCAACCAAAATTTGGTCACTTTTTACAATTTCTTCGGTTAAAATCATCTCTGAAAGAATGGTTTCGATGTTATCAGAGATTACCTTACGAATTGGTCGGGCACCAAACAAAATATCAAATCCATTATCAGCAATCCATTTTCTAGCGGTTTTTGAAACCAACAATGTATATTTACCTTTTAGTCTTTCTATTAATTTTTTAAGCTCTAGGTCAACAATTTTTTGTATCGAGCTTTTATTCAAAGGTTTAAAAACTATTATCTTATCAATTCTATTAATAAACTCTGGCTTAAAATGTTTTTCTACCGTTTCTAAAACATTCTCCTCCATTTTTTTATAGTCAACAAAGGAATCGTTTCTATCAAAACCAATTGCGGCTTGTTTGCTCAATATATCTGTTCCTAAATTTGAGGTCATAATAATAATAGTATTTTTAAAATCAACTTTTCTACCTTTTGTATCAGTTAGTTCTCCATCTTCCATAATTTGGAGCAGAATGTTAAATACTTCAGGGTGAGCCTTTTCAATTTCATCAAGCAATATCACAGCGTATGGGTTTTTTCTAACAATTTCAGTTAATTTTCCCCCTTCTTCATAACCAACATAACCGGCCGGTGCGCCGATTAAACGAGAAACATTGTGGCGTTCCATAAACTCCGACATATCAATTTTAATCAGAGAATTTGTACTTCCCAATATCTCTTTAGCTAAAACTTTGGCCAATTCAGTTTTACCTACTCCTGTAGGACCCAAGAAGATAAAAGCACCCATTGGACGATTTGGATTGGCAAGCCCAACTCTGGCTCTTTTAATTGCTTTAGAGATTTCCTCAACCGCTTCGTCCTGTCCGATAATCTGTTTTCGAATTCGATTTTCAAGTCCCAAAAAACGTTTTTTTTCAGAGAGATCCATATTGGAAACTGGAATACCGGTCCACTTAGAAACCAAACTTGCGATATCCGAATCTGTAATCGTTGTTTTTTGGTGTGACTTATTTAATGCGTTTATACCTTTAATTTTATTTTCTAAGATAATTTCACGATTTCGCAAAAGAGTTGCTTCTTTATAGTCCTCGTTCATTATAAGGTCCTCTTTTCGATGTAATATTTCTCTTAATTCTTTTCGCAAAGTAGCTAGCTTAATCGCATCTTTAGAGATAAACGAGCCAGCAGCAGCTGCTGCTTCGTCAATTAAGTCAATAGCTTTGTCAGGCAAAAATCTATCATTAATATAACGTTTAGACAGAATTGCGGCAGCCAAAATTGCTTCATCTGAGTATTTAATATTATGATGTTTCTCATAGCGATCTTTAATTCCAAAAAGAATTTTTTCCGTTTCTTCCACAGACGGTTCATTGACCCGAATTGGCTGAAATCTGCGTTCAAAAGCAGGATCTTTCTCAATATATTTTTTATATTCATCATGTGTTGTAGCACCAATTAATCTCAACTCTCCTTTAGCAAGCATTGGTTTCAATAAATTGGCGGCGTCAACAGAGCCCTCAGTTGCTCCTGCTCCAACAACAGTGTGAATTTCATCAATAAAAAGTATGATGTTGCCTTTTTGCTTAATTTCGGCAATTATTTTTTTAACTCGGCTTTCAAATTGTCCTCTATACATTGTTCCAGCAATTAAGGAACCCATGTCCAGAAGTAAAAGTTCTTTACCTATAAGTTTAGTTGGAACTCTACCTGCTACGATTCTTCTGGCTAAACCTTCAACGATTGCTGATTTGCCAACACCAGGTTCACCAACTAAAATCGGATTATTTTTAGTTCTACGTGAAAGAATTTGAATTAAACGAAGTGTTTCGTCTTCTCTGCCAATAACCTCGTCTAATTCATTCTTTTCAGCCAATCGATTCATATTGGTTGTAAAGGTAGTTAAAAGAGATTCTTTTTTTGCTTTTGTCCCGAATTGGGTACCAGACATTGATCCCATCATGCCTAAGGAATCTGGTTCTGGCATTTCGTCGGAAAATTGATTTGAGAAAGGTTCTCCCCCACCTTTATTCTTTTCTAAGTTTTCTTTAATTGTGCCAAAAACGTATTCAATTTGTGCCGAAATATCTTCAGGCTTAGCATTTAGGGCTATCAATATTTTGTAAGCTTTAAATTTATTATTTTTTACTAAGGCCAGAAGCAAGTGTTCACAATCAATAACATAATGACCGTTGGCAGAGGCTATAGAAACAGCGGATTGAATTGCCTCTTTCACTTCCAAAGAAACATTCTCTGCAACTGACGGAGAAAGCTCTGACTTTATTGAATCAAAATTTAGTCTGATCTTTTCTGGGGTAACTTTAAAACTTAGCAGGATTTCATAAGCTAAAGTTCCCTTGGTCATACAAAGGGCTAAAAGCAGATGCTCTGTTTTAGTCTTAGAACTATATTCTCCTGCAATTTTCTCCGATAAAACGAGTACATTTTTGAGATTTTGACTAAATTTTTTAAACAATTCTTGATTCATTTGCTAGTTTGTGGTTAGAAGTTATTAGCTTATAGAAAGAGCTGTGTGTAGAAACAATTATACACTTATATGTCAAGGGTCTCAAGGGGTGAGTACATCAAAAATATCTAAAGTGTTGGAATTATTTACAAATCAGAAATTTATGATTAGAATATTTATTTTGATTTTTTTGAAGCTTTTTTCTTAGTTTTTGGTTTCTCTTCGCCCTCTTCTGCTTCATCCTCATCGTCTTTAGCATTGTCTTCATCTAGCATTACATCTATTCCCCACCCGGTTAGCTTTGAAGCGAGACGAACATTTTGGCCACCCTTGCCAATTGCCAAAGAAAGACTGTCCTCTGCTACATAGACAATCGCTTTGTTTTCTTTAGAATTTATAACAATTTTTCGAGTTTTTGCTGGTGAAAGTGCGTTCATAATAAATTGCTCTACATCTTCATCCCAAAGAACAATATCGATTTTTTCATCTCCAATTTCACCCAAAACTGCCTGCACGCGAGTACCGCGCTGACCTACGCATGAACCAACTGGGTCAATATTATCTTCAGTTGCAATAACGGCAATTTTTGTTCTAGAACCAGCTTCTCGAGTTATACTTTTAATTTCAACAGAACCAGTCTGAATTTCTGGAACTTCAAGTTCAAACAATCCTCGAATTAATTCTTTGTCGCTTCTTGAGACCAAAATTTGTGGGCCACGAACTGTTTCGGCCACCTCTTTAACATAGACTTTCAGTCTTTGACCAATATAATATCTTTCTTCACGAATCTGATCGGCTGGATACATAATTCCATTAGCTTTTCCAAGAGCCACAACCACATTTCTACCTTCAAGCTGTTGAACTGTTGCATTAACAACATGCTCTTCTTTGTCTTTGAATTCTTTGTAAAGCATTTCTCGTTCTGCTTCACGAATTCGTTGAATAATCACTTGTTTTGCGGTTTGGGCAGCGATACGACCAAAATCGGAGTGTTTTTCAAGTGGAATAAGAATTTCATCTCCTACTTTAGCTTTCTTATCAAATTTTGAGGCTTGATCAAGAGTTAGTTCCTGTTCAGACTCTTTAACTTCCTCTTCTGACTCGACTACAACATATGACCGAAACATGTCGGCTTCGCCGGTTTCAGGATGAAGTTTAGCCTTCAGAGTTTGTTTTGGTTTGCCATAATCTTTTCTGTATGCGGCAGCTAGTGCTGCTTCTACAGTTTCTAAAATAACATCTTTATCGAGTCCTTTTTCTTCACAAAGTTCCTCTATTGCAGACATAAATGGGTTTCTAGTTGTTGCCATATTCTCCTTTGGTTAATTCTACTTTAATTATAACATGATTTTTAAGATATCGATTGAACAAAATTTAGTCACTGGCCTTTTTTAAAAAAAAGGCCAACCTCCATTAAAGGTTACCTTATCTTTTTAGATTGTATATTATCTTTGTTATTTTGTCAACGCCGTTTATTCTGTCTTTATTAAAGACCTATACGAGAAGTGGCACGCCCCAACTGGGACGTGCCACGGCGCTATTTGCGCTTGCGAAGAATGGTTGCGGCACCGGTGACTGCAAGAACGAAGAAGCTTGAGGGCTCGGGTACCGGTTCGCAGCTTACATCGAATCGGTAGTTCCCGCCAGGCAGGCATATCCATTCGATTGTGCCTGCCGCAGGGAAGGGCACCTCTGTAATGCTTCCCTGGGGGTCGATGAAGGTGGCACTTAGAGTGTAGCCTTCCTGGCCACTCCACCACATCTGCAAGTTGCATTCGGAATCGCATCCGACCAGCTGACCAGTCCAGGTAGACAGGATGCTTTGGTGCCAATCAGCCCAGAGCAATCTCCCGTCCAAACCCTCTAAGACAATGTCCGCACCATTTTCCGACAGAGTCCCGATTACATCATGTTCGTCGGGTCCGTCTGAAGCGTAACTGGCCACATATCCAGCTACGCCTCGATTTTCCGCGAAAGCGGGCAACATCATTCCAAACTCGAGCGTGTTTGCACAAGTCGAACTGACAATGCCGAGAAGCAATACGACTGTAAGAAGAAACATTTTCAACTCCTTCACCTGCTTTCTATGAAGATAGCATATAATATAGCACAAAAATGCAAAAAAGTCAATATCAATTTGCTAAAACCTCATGATAAATATTATAATGTAATCATTAATCATCTAGGAGGAATATGAAAAGAATTTTATATTTACTGTTTTTTTTCTTTTGTTTTTACATAATCCAACTAGCTGTTTTAACACATTCTGACTTGAATAGCCACAGAAGAGCAAAAGCAAACGAAGCAATAGAAAATGACAATAGCGTAATTGTAAAAATTCCTCCAACAATAAATTCAAAAGAATTCTCAGAGTATCTTTCTGGCAATGTAGCCAAAGATAGATACATTGAAATTTCAAACATAATGGAGATGCCTCACTATGAGGCCATTAGCAAATTGCCATTGATTGAGGGAGCTCTACAATTTAAATACTTTGATTCCACCCTTTTAGAAATACTTCCTGCAAAACAAACAAAAACTAGCAGTGTTTTCGGTGCTGATCCAGCTAACGAAATTACTTTTATTATTCCTACGGAAAATGACACGAACTGTCAGCATTCGTCTATTGCATATATGGACTGCTATCCTTGGACGCAAGCGCAAGCCGATATTTTAGAAAATTCAATTATACAAGCTAAGCCGATTATATTGGAAAAGTTTGGTCCTCCTAGCGCCAACGGATCATATATAATTAAACACGTACCAAGATCTCAATATGCCGGTCAAACTGTTACCGGGATTATCTATATTACTGACCCTGCACTTCCAGATTATGAAAGTACAAATTTAGCTCTTCCTGTTTTTTGGCATGAATGGGGTCATGCTCATGTCTTGCCATACGCTTATTTTAACCCAGAATGGAACGAATCTTTATCAGCACAAACTTTTTCTCATTTTATATCTTGGGGCATCAATTATTCTGGAAATCCAGGTAGCCAACCAATTAATGTTGCGAATTATGAACAATATAATAAATCGTTTTTTGATGCAAAGGCTATAAGTGACTCAGATAACAATGCAATGTACCGGTCGACTCCAACTCTTTGGATTAAACTTGAAAAGGAACATCCGGGCACAATTAAAGAACTTTATTCTCGTTCATATGACTCAAGATCGAATGGCTTGCCTTTTCAAAACAATGAAGCAATCACGGCTTTAAATGACATAATAGGTCAAAACGAAAACAGTAGAGTCGAAGGGCAACCATTTCTTGAATGGTTTGCAAAACAATACTCAATTGCTCAAGCCACAGGCAAATATAAATTTGGTGGAAGATTAATTCAAGAGGGAGAGGGTTCTATAGCAACGGCCTCTTTGTTTGTTAATTATGTTCGATCAAATAATATGCGGCTCGATGTAAGATCTACCAGCGATTCTGGTTATTCTGGAAGCTTTACCTATGAATTATTTCGTGGCGATGGTACAATGTTCGCTTCTGATCTGTGTCGACCAGGAGATTGCGGAACTGATAGCACTGGAAGATCAAAGATTGATTTAACGCAGATAATAAAACAAAATTGGACAACAACACCAATTAGCCAACTCCCAGAAAGCAAAATATGTGCCAGAATACAACTTTATGGCGTTTCCGAAAATTTTCTTACTCCAAATGTGTCTTGTTATTATTTTCGTGGCGAAAGAACAGACATTACAAATATGGGAATTATTGGAACTGTAGGGCCTGAGAATGAAAATATCTCTGGGCTCGTTACTATTTCCCCATTAGGCACACAGTCTGGCATAGAACAATCTGTGACTGTTTCATTAGGGAAGTTTGCAACATCTGGACAAAATAATAGTTATTACAACGAGGGTGGTCCTTATAGGATTGATTTTTATGACCAAAATGGTTCAATTGTTTCTTCAAAAACAATAACAAAAGATGATAAAGATTATTATTTTACACATCTTGACTTAGATGTAGAACCTCCACTTCTTAATAATTTAAACTCATCTGTTTTAGTGAACGGATCTTCAACTTTTAATTTATCAAGCAAAAAACCGGCTGGAATAACGTATTACGTTAAAAAAAATAACGGCTACGTTCTCTCAACTAAGACATACGAATTGAATTCATTGTATACTCCTGTTATCAATTCTTTGGTTAGCGGAGATAGCTATAACCTGTACATAGAAAATGGGAAAGGAACAGGAGCAATTTTTTCAGAAGACTGGCAATTATTTGGGCAAACAATTCAGGCATATATTACTAAATGGGTTGCAAATCAAAAAAATCATGAAATTGAATATAAGATGAGGATAGTAAATTTATCTAGTAGCCCCATCACAGATATCAATGTTCAAGATCCGATTATTATTCCTTCTCAATATGTTCCATCTTCGGGTCAATTAAATGGTCTGAGCGTAACCGATTTAGCAGACGACGGCGACGGCTATGCTGTTGTTGACAATAAACCCACATGGCAATTATTAACATTGCCTGATAATTCTGCACCAGAAAATTTTGCCATACTAGGGCTTAAAGCAGCATATTAGATTAAATATTAGTTTAGAGATTTCTCCTTATTTGAGTTAAGTGTATTAACCCCGTTTTTCTATTTAATACAAAACAATTTGTAAATATTTTTAAAATATATTATTAGCATTATGGTTAAGACAAAATAAACCAAATGATTAAAACTATAAGCATCGGAAAAATTGCCATGAAGAAGGGCGGAAAATGCGTGTGTTAGTCCACAACTTGGGATATGACAGTCGGCAAAAATTCCAGCAGAGGGGCAATTATTATTAAATACTATTGGTAAAATGAAGCGATGCCAAATACAAAGGTCAGGAGCTGTATCCCAAAAAGCTGTTGGGACAATCCCAATGATTATGAAAATCATACTGAAATTTGCCACAACAGCTCTTGGTGAGCCAAAGCTCAAAAATTCTTTTAAAATTTGACCAATATTTTTATGCAAACAAATTAACTACTCTACCCACTCTATACCAGGAAAATCTTTTTTCATTGCAATCAAAATAACATCAATTAGCCACCAAATACCGCAACCACCACCAGTGATAAGCTTTAAAATTCCCAATCCTATTTGTCCCATCATAAATCTATCTACTCCAAGCGTACCAAATAAAATTGACAATATTAATGTTACGACCCAATTTAACTGTTTCTTTCCACCTGCTGTTGCAGCACTAGCTACTGGAGCGGCAGCAGGAGCCGGAGCTTCAGCGGGTGCTTCAGTTTTTACTTCTTTTACCTCTTCTGTCTCTTTTATCTCCTTTTTCTCTTCTTCGGCCATTTGTCTCCTTGTTTAATAAATTTATCCAATCCAATTATATCAAAAATATTATTTCTTATTCAAATTCATGATACAATTATATGTATGAAGGAATTTTTTAAGAAACATTTGTTTCAAATATTAGTTATAATTTTAGTTATTTTAACTGGTTTTTCAAATTATTTATTATATGATTATTATAAAAAAATAACCAATCTTCAAAACGAAAAAGAAGTTCTAAATCAAGAATATATAAAAACAAAACAAGATTTAGAAGCAGCAAATGAGAGCATTAAACAAAAAGATGCTCAGCTTGATGAAAAGAGCAAGGAAATAGAAAACTTAACACAATCTAAAGCAAATACAACTACTACTGATACTATTGCACAAGCTCCTGCTACAACGACCAACCAACATACTTCATCCATATATGACAGAATTAGCGGTTCAGATGAATTTAAGAATAAAATAGTCAGTGCTCTGGATTTATTAAAAGCGCAAGACAATGAGCACTATAATATTGTATCTAGTCAAGTAGGAACAATTTACGAGTATGACAATTATGGTGGATATCAGGAGAAAAGAAATATCCACATCGGAGCAGATGCTAACCCTGCAATTACGGCCCCTATTATTGTTCACGAGGCTCAGCATGTTTACAATGTTTATGTAAATAAGATCTATTCATACAATACTAAAGAACAAGAGTTGCCATGTTATGAGGCTGAACTGGTAGCAGCACAGAGAGTGGGTTCGCCAGCTTTTTTCATTACTTCAATTGAAAGTAGTATAAGTTATTGGCAATCGCAATAAATAATTTTTGATTAATTTTTTGCATCCTTAAACAACGAAAAGAGGCGACCCGTCAGGCGGGTCGCCTCTTTGCTCTGACTTTTGGCCTCTCGGCCTTAAGTCTTGTTATCTTCGCCTTTTCAGGATGACACCGTGCTCCTGCCGGAGCTGGGTGTTCCAGGCGTTGCAGGCGATGTCGCCCGCACTGTTGACGGCGACTGCTTCGCCGTCTAGCCTCCATATGGGGAGCGTCTTACCATCCAACACCCAAGTGCCTAGGTCGGTAACTTTGGCGAGGTCAATCATCTTGCCGTTCTCCCAGAGAAACGGTCTCAGATAGAGGTTGTGGGTAGCGGCGTCATACGAGATCGCTGTTCCCACTGCCTGGCCACGGTTATTGATGCAGTTGACTCGGCTGTTCGTGTACCCTGGAAGGGTACCCATCTCGTCTACCTGCCTGACACCGTCTTCGTCCAGGTACCAGTACAGAGCATGCGATGTCCTTTCGAAGGAGTATGCGGTCTGGTAGTTTCCTACCGTCTGACCACAGTTGTTTACGTCCTTCGCCTCCGCTTTCGCGAAAGTTACGAGCGGCATAGGCAGGGGTTGTACTCCGCCCATGTTGCTCCATAGTGCCGGCGTCAGGTGATTCGACGAATTTCCGGCAACTAGGCCATTGTCACTCATCCCCCTGACTCCGTAGAGGGGAAGGAGCTTGGCGTTGAACCTTCTGTCGGAAACGAATGTCTTCCAGTACCCGCCGACGTTCATTTCTCCGCAGAATGCATTGCCAGTGATGCTGGTAACCCAGGTCGCCGCAGATCCCAGCGGCAGACCCTTAAGGGTGCTTGTCAGATCGACAATGCTTTCCTTGCTGATGTTGCCCAGGAACGCCCGCTGTACGGGCCATTGATATCCTGGCAGGGTCTGGAAACCTATTCCGCCGAACTGGCCGGAATTGTTGATGGCCGAACAGACAGCTGTTCCCTCAACCCGCTTCAACTTGCCGTCTTTCAACCAGCAGGCACCGGTTTTGTTGCCCTGCGCGTCGTAGGTCCAGCCAACCGATAGCCCAGCGTCGTTGATGTCCATGACGTTGGACCATCCTTCAGCCATCAACTCAACGACGTTGTACAGGGCCTTTCTTCGGTTCCCTCTCGTCATAACTGGTCCAGTGACCGTTTCGAACTGCTCATTGGGTGAGAGCATTGGAACCAGCTCACCCTGTTCGCGCAATGCCAGGTTTTCTGGACCGGCAATTGGCGACAAATCTGCCGCCTGCGCACCCAAGCACATGGCCAGTGCCATGATCATGACTAGCATCATCTTTACCACGTTTACGCCTCCTGTGTTTGCCCACTTTGCAAAAGCTGGGCAATATGCCCATATTATACAACAAATTAATATAAAATGCAATAGCAACAGCCGAAAACAAGAATCTCTTATTTACAAATACAAAGGGGGCTCCGCGCGTTTCCACACGGAGCCCCTGTTACTTCTCCTTCCTCTCCTCACGGTTCTACGGCGACGGCAAAGACGATTGTGCCGTCTACTACGGGTAGTGTAGTCAGATAGTTCGGCTGTAAGTAGTCGTCCTTGACAATCAGGGCGTAGATTACGCCGCTGTGCGCGGGCGCGATCCACGAATTGTCATTTCTGACGCCGATGCTGGTGCTATCCAGCGGTTGAACATAGTAGCCATTGGTATAGCTGTAGACAATGACCTTTCTGCCGGTCATTGAGCCAGCTATTTGGCCATAGGCAACCTGGTTTGTGCCTTCGTAGATGCTAGACGAGCTGTCCGGGTGGACAATGGAGTCAAACTGGACAACCTCGTTGATGCGTATAGCCGTTGCCGTTTCCGACCAGGGCGGAAACGATCTGGTTGGCGGAGCAGGCTTCATGTAGACAGCCACGCCGAGCCTATACCCGAACTGAAGACCCTTGTCGGTCCCGCCACCGCCACCACACCCTGCCATGACGATTGCCGTTACGATACAGACGAGAACAAGCGCTATCGTTCTCATTTCCCTCTCTCCTTCCTACTGCACTGTGACATTCTGAATGTAGATCTCGGTGTTCTTGAAGATCTCTTTCGGTTCCTTCTTCACCAGATCTACGGTGAAGATCTGACAGCTAGTGTTGAGCAGAATCGTCTTGCTGTCGGGAGTCCAGCAGAGATTCTGAACTGAGCCCCAGAACTTCGGAATTCCCAGCAAGCCGTATCCTCCCATTCCGGCTGGCGCGTCGAGTCCTCTTTCCTTGGCCTCAAGAGTATCGACCAGTTTGACTGCCTTCTCATCTCCTACATTCCAGAGCCAGAGCCCGCCGATTGCCAAGAAGGCGTACTTCTTGCCGTCTGGTGAGAAGGCCGCATCGATAATGTAGGGAATGTCGACGAACGGATCGCCGGCTTCCTTTGGCGCTTTCTTGTAGAGGCGCTTCTCGGTGAAGTCGTAGACATACAGCGTCGGGTCATCTAGCGACTTAACGAAGTTCCTCTCTTCTTCTGTGTCGAAGATGCCCATGACCTGCTTCGGCGAGAAGAATCCGAGTCTCTTTCCGTCCTTAGACCACTCGAGGAACCTTGTCATCTGCAGGTAGTTGATCTTCATGTTGATGACGTTTGTGGCAGGGCTCGGTAAAGGAGTCAGATGCTTTGACTTCCTCATGTCAATGACGCTCGCTTGGACGGGGACGGTCGCGACATAGTGACGATACAGCGAGGACTGCTTGTCTTCCGCCTTCGTGGCATTTTCGTCATAAATGACATACGCGAAGGCCAACTTTGTCGCGCTTGGCGACATTGTTGGGTTGAACAGAAGATGTCGCACCGGTGTATGGAGCAGACAAGTTCGCTTACCCGTGACCGGGTTTAGCCGCCAGATAGATGACTCGTTCTTGTCACCCATTGTGGCGTAGAGTATGTCCTTTCCATCCGGTGACCAGCTATAGTGCGTATCGAAGCTGGCCTCCATGTCTTCCTCGACGATACGGGGAATGCGTCGAATCTCCTTGCCGTCTTTCCCATAGACGCAGATAAAGTCCTTGACCAACCCCGTATCTGCAGTGACAAGCGAGACCAAGATCCTGCCACTCTTGTCTGGTGCAGGATACACATGGCTGATGTTCGAGACCGAAATGTTCCAGTCCCGCAGATTCTTGCCGTCAAGGCCCATGGAGAAGATATCGCACTTGGTCGGCTTCTCCTTGTCCTTGCTTGCAGTGAAGTACACCGTGCTTGCAGGTACTACTGCGCCCTGTGCTACTAGAGCGAGAGCCAGAAGCACTACTACCAACAGAAAACATAGCCGGTTCATTCGAATCCTCCTGTTCCCAAGGCTGAATTTTGGTGCAACCATCGGCGCAAGTATACAATTTTTACTCAATTTATTCAATAGAGTAAGCAATATTAAAAAAAGACTCCTACAGTTACAGCAGATGAGAGTCTAGTTTGTTGATATTATATTACAATTTGTCGATTACGCGTTCAAAAACAGGAAACTATTTCTGTGATGACGGCTTAAATTTTGCTAAACATTTCGTCTGGTCAAATGGTCCCTGTCCAATCTGTCTCACGGCCAACCCCTGGTCATCGTTTATATCTTGAATTAGACCCTCGTTCCCATTTATTGTTTCAAGATCAGCCACCAAAACGACTGCGGCCTCCCTCTGGCTTTTTGGGATCTCAGCAGTTAATCCTCGCATTACTTCATGAAAGTCGCTCGTCCAGTAGTACTCTGGTTTTGGTTCCTCAGAGGGCTGCGTAATTCTAAAGAATAGGACTTTGCTCGGATTGATCTTTGCTTCTGCTAGAGCGTTAATATTTATTTTATAGCCCTCTTCCTCTCGCCTCACTCTACCATTATGGTGCATAGTTTCTGGAACTGCCATCTCTTTGCCAAAAAAACCGGTATCGTCTCCGCTCCATCTTTTTGTTCTTGCCTTATAAAAGTAGTCGCCAAAAGCCATAGAATGGCCGATGTATTCTGCCATTCGCGCGTCTGATTCTTTAATATCGGCTGGCAAGGAATTGTATAGGTCTGGGTCTTTAAAATAATCTAAAACCATCGGATTTAAAGTGATCCCATGCTCGGTCAAAATATTACAAGCGTTAGCTACTTTGGCCTCAACTTTCTCATCGCGATAAACTGGTGGTAACTCAACTTGATCAATTAAATCAATTTTTTTAGGGTCGCCAATATCATTCATTTGTTTTGCTTATTATCAATCGACTCGTTTTTGTCTGGGTAGCAACAAATTACATTGTCTAAATATTCTATTCCACAAAAATATTTACAAATTGAGACATTCTTGACTGCACATTTGTGCTCATTAGTTCCTTCTTTTGCGTTCCATGGACAGGCGGTTTGTTTCCAAGAGGTATTATCTTGCGAAACCAAATCAATATCCATATTCGCCCCATCTAAAATTATTTTTTTCATTTTTTTTACTCTTTGTTTTTATTTCTAAAAAATATTTTTTTAATATGTTCTGGGGTTCGTGTTTCTACGCCGTCATGAAACTTACGGTTTACTTCTTCTGAAATTTTCATCGCATTAATACTGCTTCTTCGCTGATAAAAGGGGTTCTTTGCTAATTCTCTAATATATGCAATTTCTTCATCGGAATAAGGCAATTTACCTTGAGAAATTGCTCCTAGCCGACCAATTTCTCTTCTTTCTGCGGGCGTTTGCGCGTGTATTCCTATCCCCCGTTCAAATTGTTTTTTGCCAGATTCCTGTCCAATTTCACTTCGTCTTTCTTTTGATAATCCAAAAATTCCTCTCTGTTCTTCCACCATCTGTTTCCCTGTCACCCTAGCACTTTCAGAATTATGGACTACCCCTATTTGTTTTGCTTCTTCTCTATTCGCAATCAGCCCAGAATATGGTTCTTCTTCTGCAATTCTCATGTGCCCGTCGTAACCTCTTAAGGCGTGAAGTAGTGCAGTTTCTGCAACTCTATACTTTACGCCATATTTGCCAGTTAGCCCGTATTTTTCTACTATTTTTGAAAGAGAAGATTCGGCATTTCTATAATCTTCTGCAACTTCTGGAAAATCTTCTTGAATTTGCCGTCCTAGTGTAATACTGCGAATAATAGCTGCCTTTTGTTGGTCGGACAGATCTGCCTCAAAAGTTCCTTCGGGTATATAGTCTGACGTTTTAATTTCTCCCATTTTTCTCCTTGATAATTATTTTCTATCCTGAACGAATTTTCTTATCTCAACTCGCAGTTTTTCTTGCAACCTTTTTTGCTTTCGCTCTTTTCTTTCAGAAATCTGGACTCCAATATAAACCATCGGTGAGACAATTAAGCCTATGTAAACTGCATACCGCAAACTTTCAGCTCTTCCCATATCAACTGTTTCTGATGTGAGTGCCAAATATGTGAGCAATCCGATACAAAAACCATAAAAAATATAAAAGAAAATAAAATTTAATAACTCGGCAAGAATTGCTCTTCTTTTACTCATGATTCTACTCTATTATTTTACAACTTTTTCTACTGCTTCAATATAGTTACAATAATCACAATTGGGATCAGGAGAAGGAATTGAGTCGGACATCAGACATCTTTTGGCGTCTAAAATTGTCTTTTCAACCCAAGAGTCGTCGCCCTTGTATGGGATCAAAGTAATATCAAATTCAAGCTTTCCATCAAATGCATCACAATCAGTTTTGCCGTTGCAGTAAACAAAATAACCCGTACTAGACACTTTCAGACCATTTTGGCGCAAGAGCCATTGGTATATCTCCATCTGCCTTTTGTAGCCGTCTTGCCAGTCTTTATTCAGTTCGGTAATTTCTTCATCTTTGCTGGTGCTCTTATAATCAACCACAATATACTCGCCTTTGCTATTGATCCAAAGGTCATCGATGGCACCCGTTATCATCAAATTGGTTTTTTTATGCAAAAACTGCACGCCCTTAAAATTCTCCCGCCAAGTATTTAGTTCAATGTGCTCTACTGGCCGAGCATCAACCCCATACTTTTCAATAAGCGGATGTTTTTCGCCTTTGCTTCTGTGAATATCAAATTCTTTTTTGAGGAGACAATCAACAGCACTATTCAAAGCAAACGGATATCCCGGTGGTCGTCCAACCCCTAACTTTCTATCTAAATAAAAACAGCGTGGGCATTCTGTAAACAGCTCCAACTTCGACCGACTTAATTTAAAAGATTCTTTTGACTTACTGTCGAACAAATTTTTTGTTCTGTTAGCGTTGTAATACTCAGACATAACTATTCCTTATTTTCTAATGATGCGGTTAGTACCCTTTACAATCTAGTAAAAACCCACTATAATTGACTCAAACACCGAGCAAGAGGCGCGCCTGATGGTTAAAGCTGCTTTATGCAACGACTGACTATCTTAAACGTACAGGTGTGGTTGCTAATTTTCCGAAATTTAATCGCGAGGTCTTAAGCCCACAAGCTTAAATGAAGTATGGCCTGACCAGACGAGTACTTCTCGGTTAACAATCCTATCAATGACCGCGGCTGCGGTCATTTTTAGTTATACATCTATTTCTTGCTCCGTGAAAATAATTGTGCCAATCGAGATTTTTGTTTTTGTTGCATATACAAATGCTTCTGAAATTCAATAAAAGTGGCACGAATTATCTCAGACTCTCCAAGTACTTTTTCTGCATCAGCCACTGACTGATACTTCAGATTTATCAATTTTGGTAGCTTATCCTCACTAAGTTCTTCAACCCCTTCGCCAATATATTTTGACAGAACAAACAGCAAAAACTCTTTTTGTTTATCGTCAAGTCCATTCAAAATTGCACTTTTTGCTTTAGCTACTCGTTCCTCTCTCGATATAGGTTTCAAAGCGAATGAAATATATGCCAGCACGTCGAACAAGTCAGAATTTTCAGCGTCAATTAGTTTTTGCAATGACCTCAGTTTTTCTAGGTCATACCCCATTTCAGAAATATTATACAAAAACGCATCTCTAGTTTTCGGATTAGACCAAATTTTTCTTAATTCTTCTTCTGACTTAAATAAACTTGGTAGATCGCCATACATATTTTGAATAAATTCTTCGGAAGATATTGGTTTGCCGTCAGCACTCCAAAAAGATGTAGAGACCATGTGCTGGATTTCTCTTTCTTTTCCATCTCGTAGTTTTATCTTTACCTTTTTCTTTGGTTTGTCCTCGCATTCGCAAGGATCCATTCCACATACAGGGCAAATTTTAGGTGGTTTTTCGCATTGGCACGGGTCCTGCCCACAAACGGGGCATTCTTTTGGTGGTTTTTCGCATATGCATGGATTTTCACCACATTTTGAACAAACTTCATTTATCGGCTCGCCATCCCATTCTGGATCGGAAAAATGATGATAAGCGTCAACAAAATCAATAATTGTAAAATATTCCTTGCCATCAAAAAGCCTTGTTCCCCGGCCAATGATTTGCTTAAACTCTATCATCGAATTCACAGGTCGCATTAGAACGATATTCCGAATATTCCGCGCATCAACGCCTGTTGAAAGCTTTTGTGATGTGGTTAATATGGTTGGAATCGTTTTTTCATTGTCTTGAAAATCTCGGAGGAATTGATCCCCGCGAGCGCCATCGTTGGCAGTAACACGAACACAGTAATTTGGCTCTTTGCTATCTTTCATTTGATTGACCAATTCTCGAACGGCGGCGGCGTGGTCCTGAGTGGCGCAAAAAATAATTGTCTTTTCGTTTTGATTTATTTCGTCGAGAACGATCCTGACTCTTTTTGCTTCTCGCTCTTTTATTTCAATAATCCGATTGAAATCCGGTTCGGTATAAATTTTGCCTTCTTCGACCTCGCCCTCGATAAGTTCATCGTCAGAAGTGTAGACATAATCGTCGAGAGTTGTTTTGATCCGTTTTACTTTAAACGGTGTCAGAAAACCGTCGTTTATTCCCTGTTTCAATGAATAAATATAAACTGGCTCGCCAAAGTATTTATATGTATCAATGTTATCTTTTCTCTTTGGAGTGGCAGTCAAACCAAGCTGAACGGCAGGTGAAAAATATTCGAGAATGCCTCGCCAATTGCCTTCGTCGTTTGCACCGCCTCTATG
Organism: uncultured Candidatus Saccharibacteria bacterium; assembly: GCA_964628585.1. Lineage (GTDB taxonomy): Bacteria > Patescibacteriota > UBA1384 > XYA2-FULL-43-10 > 1-14-0-10-43-13 > CAZVMH01. The sequence continues at coordinate 155,745 of CAZVMH010000002.1, forward strand.
GCATTCGTCGATAATAATAAAGTCAAAAAAGTCTTTTGGATATTCACCAAAATAAGGAGTATTACCAGTGCCACTCATAAATGTCTGAAAAATTGTAAAAAATACACTACCGTTTGTCGGCACAGCACCTTTTTTGCGAATATCGGCTGGGTTAATACGGACTAAAGCGTCTTCGGAAAACGCCGAGAACGAGTTGAAAGCTTGATTAGCTAAAATATTTCTATCAGCCAAAAATAATATCCTTGGTCTACGCCCACCATCACGATTTAGATTCCATCGTGTATGAAAAAGCTTCCAAGCGATTTGAAAAGCGATAAATGTTTTGCCCGTACCAGTTGCAAGAGTTAGCAAAATTCGATCTTTATTCTCAGCTACGGCATCAAGAGCATTGTTTACGGCATTTTCTTGGTAATATCGAGGTGTTTTAGTGCCACCCATATCTTCAAAAGGAATTGAGGCAAATTTTTCTTTCCAGTCATTGTGCGAGGAAAAAGTTAAATTCCATAATTCATCAGGAGTTGGAAATTTATCAATCGTTTTTTCCTTACCGGATTTCATCGATATTTCATAAATTTCTTTGCCGTTGGTTGAATAGGTATAATCAATTTCTAATTTCTTGGCATATGCTTTGGCTTGAGCCACTCCTTCGCCAACACCGAGCTCGTCTTGTTTGGCTTCAATCACCGCTAGTTTTTGGTTCTTATAAACCAAAATATAGTCGGCAATTTCTTTTTTGCCACGTACACCACCAGCCTGAATTTTGCCTTCGGTAATATGAAATTCACGAAGAATCTTTGATCCCTCGACTTCACCCCAACCACATTCCTTTAGTTTCGGGTCAATATATTCAGCTCTTGTTTCTGCTTCGTTCATAGCTCCCCCTCAAATGCTTTTTTCAATATTGATTTTTTCAGCTCGTCCAAATCCGCCAATTTTTGTTTATAAATCGCTTCCAGTTTTTTAGTCTGCTCCGACAACGCATCAAGCTTTTTGACGATGGATTTTTGTTCAGCCAACCCTGGTAATTTTATCTTAAAATCCCTCAAATACCCCAAACCAACAAACTTTTGTGTTGTTCCTTTGGCTTCGTTCAGCATCTTGTCAATAACAAATTTGGAATCTAGGAAATATTTGAGAAAATAACTGTCATTTTCTTTTGAAATTTTAAATAAAGCAACATTTTTTATAGCAAAATTAGGCTCAACTTTTATAACAACAGGGTTACCGATTGTCCCAATCATGGCAAACAAAATATCGCCTTTGTCTACTTTACTTCGGTTATTTATTTTGTCATAGTCTTTTTCAGAAATATATTTGATATTTTTGTAATCAAGTTCATCTCTTTTAAGATTTTTTGAAGTAATCAGGGCAAAACCGTTTTGATGATATTGTGGCGAATCATGTGTGCCGTCGCGAACATCGTACGCATCTCCCAATCTTTTCTCCTTCCAATCATCTCCTGGGCTTGCAAAAACACTTTGCAAATATGATTCAAAAAGCTCTTTAGAATTTTGGAGATTTTTTTGGGTATTTTCTTTCGCATTAGCAATTTTCTCAAAAACCTCATCCAAAATCTTCACAATCCGCTTTTGTTCCTCAATCGGCGGAACTGGAACTTCAAGATCTTCAAAATGTCTTCTTCTTAATGATTTTGCAGTTGCACCAACCGCAACTCTTTCAAAATATTTATGTTCAAGTATTAAATAATACTCTACAAATTTAATATTTACATTTTCGTCAAAATCCAATAACGCGTAAGCTCTTTGATGTAAATTGAATTTTCCAAAGTAATACCTTGGGAAGAATTCTGCGCCTTCGCCAGGTATTATTAGTGCTTCACCTTCAAATAGAAAATGGTTACTTCTTTTGATTATTTTTGATCTATCAAAAAAGGCATACTTTCCATCTACAACAGCATCAACTGTGTTTGAACTCCCAGTTGTAATTTTACAAACCTCACCAAGTTTTTTTATTTGCCAATTATTAGGCAAGTTTTTATTACTCATTATTACCTACTAATTTTTCAATCTTCTTCCATAATTCCTTGAACTGAGATTCTTTAATCAGGATCACAAATTCTTCAAGTAATTTTGAAGTACTTTCAGGAGGTAACGGATCAGTACTAGCCTCTGGATTACCATGACTGTAATAATTGATCGCAGAGTAAAATGCCTTATACTTATCCACATCAAAATTTGTGAAGATCGTTCTAATAGACTCTGCTTCAAATTGATGAAGTCCATAGAAATGTCTTACTGTTTCAAAGAATCTTCTCATATCATTTCCGATATTTCCTTCATATTTATCATCCACGGAGGCTTCGTAAATTCTTTGAAGTGCTGTCTCGAATTCCGAAATCAATTTTCTATTTGATATAATTTTTATTGTTTTTTCATTTAAGATGAAATAAAGTGCAGATTCTTTAAAAATATTACCTCTCAACATATTGAAAAATTGTGTATTATGTGTTAATACTATTTTTTGGATTTTAGGCTTTTCTTCACCCTTCCATAGTTCAGTATATATTTTATTTTCATATTCCTCTAATAAATTACAAATTCCAAAGAAGTTTCCGTAACTAGTACTACAAATTGGATCATCAATCATAAATACAGAATTATTATATCTCTCTGGGCTATCAAATTTTTGTATACTTGATGCTAAAAAATAACAGAAACCGATCATTGTTTTCTCGCCTTCACTGATCTTTCTTGTTTCCTTCGAAATATCCACATCATTTAATCGTAAGGATATGGTTCCATTTAATATTTCGGCTTTATACTTATGCAGATCTAGATAATTATGTAAAAATTTATTAAACAAATTAACAATATTTGAAAGAGCGTCTGTTTTAGGCAGCTTATCTTTTTCAATTTTTAACTCAGATTTATTATCTTCGATAATCTTACCCAATTTATTAACTTCATCAAAATCACTCTTATTATCCATATAAAAATTATAAAGGTGCTTCTGTCCAATCATTTTTCTTAGTTCTGTTTCTCTATGACTGCTATTATCGATCTTTTTATTAACATCAAAAATTAAATCATTGTTCTTTTTGATCTTTACATTTAATTCCTTAATTTCTTTCGAAGTATCAATGTTTAAAATAGGGCATTCTTCGGGATTTTGTTTTTTTGAGTCAAGTAGCTTCTCTAAGGATTCGATTTTTTCAATCATAGATTCCGTAGTTAAATCTTCCCATTTGTTTTTCAAAGAAAATATTTCAATATATTCCTCGGTTTTAGACTGCAAGTTATTATTAACTTTTTGTAAATTAGTTTTTAATAATTGTAAATCTTTTTTAAATTGATCTACTTTTGACTCAAATATTCCTTTTTCGTCTTTAAAATAGTTTTTGTAGCTATTAAATAATTCTTTTACAGAATTATCTATCGCTCTGTTACATAGTAAGCACTTATTAACAGCTTCGCTTTTTTCAATCCCCTCTTTTAATAGCGACTGCTGTATCCAATTTGTAGTAATATTGGCAATATTACTTTCCGTTTCTTCATCAAATTTACTGAATTTCTTTTCTTCCTTCAAAATGGTGGAAATATCGTTCAGTTCGTTTATTTGATTGACAGATATCTCAGTTAATTGAGAAACCATTTTGTCGGATATTCTAAATCCTTTAACTTTTTTAAACTGATCCTCACATGAACTAAATTCGTTTTTATTTATGGGTGGTGTAACTTCAAACTCTTCACTCATGATATTAATCAATGAAAACTCCTGCCATATACTTAGATCTTTTCCCTTATAATCATTTTTTTTAAGTTTTGTTTTTGCAGTAGTTAGGGTTTCCGAAAGAGTCTCGCATATCTTTTCTCTATTTTTAGTTTTCTGCTCAATATCTAATTCGAGCGATTGGATTTTAATATTTTCTTTTCCTACTGGAATTAATATAGTCCCGTCGATATCCTTTTCAGAAAAATTAACACACTTGATATTTTCTTCGATATAATCAGAGTTAAAAATACACAGATCACCTAGAATCTTTTGATTTTCATCTAAAGAATAATTTGATTGATTAATAATTTTTCCGTCAACACAAATAGAAAAATCTGATTTACTACTGGTTTGTTCTGCTTCATGAGATAATAACTCATCAATATTATTTTCTGAACTAGAGATATATTTAAATAATCGACTGAGGTTTGTTTTTCCTGATCCATTTGGTGCATAAATAATTGTTTTATGATAATCTTCAAAATCGCCATCTTTATTCTTTTTTGAATGCAACAAAACTCCTTCTCCGTTGAAATCCAGAAAATTTCGTATATATTTAATTGATTGAATTTGTTCTAATTTCACAGAGCTTCTTTTATGGATTTCATAATGTTATTGCTTTCTTCATCTAATTGCTTTATCCCCTCCAAAATCTCCTTTGGTTCACGGAGAGTTGTTTCGGTGGATTTGTTTGGGTTTTTGACAGATAGATCGAAGGTTTTTGGATCGATATTGCTTACATCAATTGACCAGCTGTTTTTGCTGTCGGATTTGGTTTTTTGCAAGTTCACAAATTCTGCGAGGTCGGTTTCAGAAAGCGGATTGCCTTTGCCGAGATTGCGGGCGAGGTTGAGCTGATAAAACCAGACTTTTCTGGTTGGTGTACCCTTCTCAAAGAATAATATTACTGTTTTCACACCAGCGCCGGCAAATGTGCCGCCGGGGAGATCGAGAACTGTGTGCAAATTGCAACTTTCAAGTAAATATTTACGAAGTGAAACCGAGGCGTTGTCGGTATTGGAAAGAAAAGTATTTTTGATGACGATACCTGCTTTGCCACCGGCTTTGAGTGATTTAATAAAGTGTTGGAGAAAAAGGAATGCTGTTTCACCGGTTTTGATGGGAAAGTTTTGCTGAACTTCACTTCGTTCTTTGCCACCGAAAGGCGGATTGGTCAGAATGATGTCATAGCGATCTTTTTCCTGAATATCGGCAATATTTTCCGAAAGCGTATTGGTATGAATAATATTTGGCGCTTCGATGCCGTGAAGAATCATATTCATAATGCCGATTATATATGGAAGTGGTTTCTTTTCTTTGCCATAGAAAGTTCTTTTTTGAAGTATTTCCGCATCGGTAGTTGAAAGATTTTTACTTTCTTTTAAATAATCGTAAGCTTCACATAAAAAGCCGGCCGAGCCAACGGCGCCGTCATATATTTTATCGCCAATTTTTGGATTGACAACTTTGACAATAGTGCGAATAAGCGATCGAGGTGTGTAGTACTCACCACCGTTGCGACCGGCATTGCCCATATTTTTGATCTTGTCTTCGTAGAGATGAGAAAGTTCATGTCTTTCTGATTGCGAGCGAAAGTGCATTGTGTCGACGATGTCGAGAATATTGCGAAGAGTATAGCCCGAGTTAATTTTGTTTCTAATTTCGCCAAATATTTCGCTGATTTTGTACTCAATGGTATCGGGCTCGGCATTTGCCTTTATCTTTTTCAAATAAGGAAAAAGTTCGTAATCAACAAAGTCCTTGAGATCATCACCAGAGAAAGCTTTATTGTGATCAAGTTTTTTGTCTGCGTTTTTTGGACAAGCCCAGACTTCCCAACGAAATTTTGGCTCGAGAATATATTTGTATTCTTTGCCAGCCAAAATGGCTTCTTTTCTTTTTTGTTCTTCGAGATCGTCGAGATATTTCAAAAACAAAATCCAGGAAGTTTGCTCAACATAATCAAGCTCACTTGATACTCCCGCATCCTTCCAAAGTACATTGTCGATGTTTTTAAATGCTTGCTCAAATGATGGAGCTGTATTTTCTTTTGCCATGTTTAGTCCTTTTTTAATCTTGCGAAGAGGATTTTCCAACTTTCTGGAATTCCTTTTTCCTCTTTTATCGATTGCAAATATTCTGTTAAATCTTTGTTTAGTTTATCATTTTGATCTTTGGACATGTTTTTTGCTTTGGCAAAGAAGGAAATATCCATTTTGTCCACAACTTCTTCTGGGTTTTTGTAATAGTAAATGCTGTCGGCTATATGTGTGCCGTTGTCTTTGAGTCCTGCTTTTTCTGCCATTGGGGCAAATTCTTCTGCCTTAAAAGTTTTCTCGCGAGTTATCTCTTTACTCGGATCGCCATACAATTTATTGTAGATTACTTCCTGCTGATACCAAACCGGCGACTTCTCAATATTAAAATTGATAAAAGCCTCTCCCCCGCTTTTGAGTACTCGGCAAATTTCTTCTAGGGCTTTTTGCTTGTCTTTGAATTGTTGAAAGGCCATGTTGGAGAATACAATGTCAAAAGAATTATCAGAAAGCTTTTTTAGATTGTCTGCGCTTGCTACGAAGAAAGATAGCTTTTTGGCTGGATTGTCTTTGGCAAGCTGGCTGGCTTTGGATATTCTATCCATGGCCGTGTCTACGCCGACCAGTTCTTCGGCATTGGTCTTGGTCATAATTTCAAGAGAAAGTTTGCCATGGCTACAGCCAATATCAAGAACCCTTTTACCAGACCAGTCTTGGCCTTCTATGCTTTCTAATGCAATTAGTCTTTGATGTAGCGCCATTACACGAGTCTCCTAAATAGATAGTTCCCATTCATCCTACTCAAAAATCGCCTGTTCTTCAAGCGATTTTTTATACCAGTTCGAATATCTATGCTTTAATAGGTTTTTGTTCTAAGCGTATGATTCTGGTTTCGTGATTATCAATTCTGCTTATGAGCTCTCTATTAATTTCTGCAAGATCGTCGGTTTGCTTGTCTATATAGTCTTTTATCTCTTCTAAACGGTCATCTGCTTTAAGCTCTGATTTGCTAATTGCAAAATCGACTGTATCTTGCACGATCTCCTTAATCTGTTGTAGATCCTTTTTGTTAAGCGGCATGTAATAAGTATATTTTATTTAAATATTTATGTAAACAAAGATTATTGGGCAAGTAATCTGTGCATAACTACTCATTCTCATCTTTTTGCCAATTATTTTACAATTATTCCGCCAATAAAGTTTTGTTCGAAAACGAGTTCACCTGCTTTATAAATCTTTTCGTTGCCAGTAAAGTCTTTTGTGCCGCCGGTTACGGTTGAGACATATTTAAACTCTCCCTCTTCAAATTGATCTGGACCGCGAAAAGGTTTTTCTGGATCCATTTTCATCAAAGACTTTTTCAAAAAGATGAATGTTTCATGGGTAATGCTATCGTCTCCATGATATTCAAATTTCATTCCCCCGGCGTATGCCATGGCCCAAACAGGCTCGTTTTTATAGTAGACCACTTCCTGACCAGGAGCAAAGTAATGGCCAGCGTAGGAATCGTGCATTTTCCAGTCACCACTGGTGTATTCAAGCTCTGTAAAACCTGGTCGTTGGGCTGGTACTTCCTTGCTCTCGCCTCCATAACCATGATCATTGGCTTCATATAGGAATTTATTTAGTTGATTAATATCAATTCCCATATTGTTCCTTATTTCTTAGTTATTTCAAAAAAGAACATTGGCCAGTTTAGGATTATTTTCCCATCCTTCTCTTCAAAACCTAAAGCATCGTATAGATCGAAAATTACCTCATCTTCGGGCAGGTTGTATGCGTGAAGGCCTTTAAAGAATAGAGCCATTTCTTTTTTAGAAGAAAATACCCAATGCTGAGTTCTATTTTCTGTCTTTTTCAATTCAAGTGAGGGCAAATCGGCAATAAGTTCTTCCAACCTTTCATTCGAGAGCCAGCGAGCTGTGTGACTAGTAAGACATTTTCTAGTTACAACGTCGTCAAAATGTTTTGCTAGCGTGCTTCCTTCTCCAACATCGGCAGCAGCAAGTCGTCCACCAGGTTTTAATAATTTTTCTGCATGCTCCATCATTTTTTTCTGATAGTATACATGATGCATGCCTCCGAAACTTGTAATAAAATCAACCTGCTTGGTAATTTCTTCAAGAATTCCCTTTCGGCCTTCCACTGGCTCTTGTGCCAATGAACCGACAACTGTTTTTATGTGCGGACTATTAAGGTCATTTGCAAGTATCTCTAATTGTTTTTTACTTGGGTCAACGGCATAGATAGTATTGCTCGTCCAATCTAACAGGTGTTTTGTAAGGAATCCGGTGCCGGCGGCGATATCAATGGAGACCTCATCTTTTTTTGGATTTATCCATTTTTTCATTGCCTCAATATCGTCATCTCTAGCATGAGGAGCAAGCTCTAGTGCAAGTTCGTATAATCTAGCTCGAATATCAAAGACAGGGCTTTGGGCGCCAAAACCATCTTTCTCAACAATTTCTTCCGCCTCTTTTAAAGCATTGTTAATTTCTTTTTCGTAATAACCAATATCTTTCTTTTCCATTTCAGCCTTTCATTTTTTCTTTTAGTACTAGAAATATGAATTTTAGAATTGAGGTTTGTCTTGGAAAACGCTTTGGTTCGCGAATTAGTCTGTAAAGCCATTCCATACCAATATTTTGAACCCATCTTGGAGCGCGTTTTTGAATGCCGGCAATAAAATCAAAGGTTCCACCTACGCCAATACAAAGTTGGCAATTAATTTTTTTCATATTCTGGTCAAGCCATTTTTCCTGTTTAGGATGGCCAAAGGCAACAAGAAGAATATCGACTTTGGCTTTGTTGATTGCCTCAACCATCTCTGGCGTATCATCTTTTGGATTGCCCGAGTGAATGCCAGCAATTTTTAGTCCATAAATTTGTGTTTGAAGAACTAGGGCTGCTCTTTCGGCCACTGTTGGTGCACCGCCAAGAAGGAAAATCTTTTTGCCGTTCTTGTTGGCCATCTTGGCAATGTCCCAAGTTAAGTCAGAACCAGCCAGACGAGCAGGAATTGGATTGAAAAAATATCTTGGCCAAAGTGGGACAAGCAGTCCTGTTAAAAGCCATTGAAGCAAAACGGTCAGTGTGCCGATGACTGGAATGCGAGGATAGTTAAGTGAGAGGAATTTTGCTGCCCACATCACGCCAACGCCGTCTGTGACATTGATGGCCGACTTGTTATTTAAAATATCTTTAAAAACAGTGTCATTTTGGGCTGAGACAATGAATTCGGTGTTTACTGTACAGACTAGGTGAGGTTTTTTTGTTTCTAAGAATTGCTCAAACTTTTTTAGGAGTTCCTCTTTGTTGATTGGGTTGATTTTAACATCTAAGATTTTAAGCATCGGCTATCTCTTTTAAATAATTTTCATATTCTTTGAATAAATAATCGTTAAACTTTTTGACAAAGTTTTCTTTGGAAAATTTCTCGGCCTGGGTTCGGCAATTATCGACAGTGTATTTCTTGTAATCTGTTTCAAGCCGATCAATTGCTTCATTCAAGCTATCGGGTGTTTCTTCGTTGAAGAAAGTACCGGTTTTGCCCTCAATAACTGTTTCTGTTACGCCACCCTTATTAAAAGCTACAACTGGGCGACCACAAGCCATTGATTCAATTGGAGTTATTCCATAGTCCTCTTCTCCTGGAAAAATAAAGGCTTTGGCGTTTTTCATATGTTCGTAAACCGATTCATCTGTTTGCCAACCTAGAAATTCAATATTCTTCTTGGCCATTTTTTTCAATTCTTCCAATTGCGAGCCGACGCCTATAATGACAAGTTTCTTGCCGGACTTATTGAAAGCCTCTACGGCCAGGTCAATTTTTTTGTAAGGCTCAATTCGGGAGACTGTTATATAGTAGTCCTCTGGAGCTTTGGTTGCCTTTGCAATATCTTTAACATTGACTGGTGAATGAATTACTTCCGAATCGACTCTGTAATACTTTTTAATTCTTTTCGCCACATGTTCTGAAATTGCGACCCATTTGTCTGCTCTGGGAACGGCTAGTTTATCCCAAATGCGAATATTGTGTAAGAGAAATCGAATAAAAAGCCCCTTTGGGCCGAAACCAATATTGTTTTCTTTTAGATATTCATGATACCAATCCCAAACGTAGCGCATTGGCGAATAACAATACGAAAGGTGAAAAGTTTGAGGATCGGTTACAATCCCGTGAGAGTATGAATTTGAAGAAGAGATGACAATATCAAATTCTGAAAAATCAAACTCCTCAACGGCTTTCTCAAACCTGTTGAGAAGGAACTTTTGTCTTTTTCGAATTATTTTTGGAAGCTTTTGAAGAGAGGAAGTAACTATCTTCCTGTCTTTGTATAGTCCCTTAGTTCCCTCTTCATCATACAAAATGGTGTAAATTGGCGCTTCAGGATACATTTCACAGAAAGTCGACAAAACCTTCTCGGCGCCACCGAGTTTGGTCATAAAGTCGTGAACTATAGCAATTTTGGGATTAGCTTTTCCCACAGGGACCTCTTCGGGGCATTTATTATATTTCATCTAATGTATCGTAAATTTTTTTAGCCGTAATGGCGAAACTAAACTTTTTGATATTTTCTTTGCCCAAAGAGATTAGTTTGCCTCTTTCTTCTATGCTCTGGTAAAGCTGAAGCATTTTGTCTGAAATATCAGCAACTTTTTTGGGATCAACATAAAGGACGGCCTTGCCAGCTACTTCTTTAATAGTTGGCACATTTGAGGTTATCACTGGACAGCCACAACTCATTGCCTCTAGAGCGGGAAAGCCAAAACCTTCGTAAAGACTAGGGTAAACTAGGCAAAGAGCTTTGGAATATAAATATCCAAGTTGATTTTGAGTTACAAAGCCGAGCGAGATAATATCTTTTTTGATCTCTTCTGGGAGACTGTTGATTCCTTTTTTAATATCTTTGTAGCCGTATCCATTTTTACCAACTAAGACTAATTTAGCAGAAGATTTGGTCTCTTCTTTAAACTTAGCAAAGGCTAAAACCGTGTTTAGAGTGTTTTTTCTTTTTTCTATTCGGCCAACTGAGAGGAAGAATGGAGCCGACAGATTGGCTACTTCTGCAACGGGTTCGATCTCATTTTTTAATTGATCATTAAAACCGAGCGGAGCAATAAAAACTTTGCTCATATCTGGATTATAAAATTTCTTTAGATCGGCTTTATTTGCTTCGCTTGTAACTAAAATTTTGCCTGCTTTTCTTATAGCCAATTTTACAGCCCTGTCCTGCTCGCGTCTTTCTAAGGGCGAGTAACATTCCGGAAAGAATTTTGAAGCAAAATCATGAAGCAAAACAAATGTATTTTTTGGTGCGTAAATGGGCATTGGGTTGGTAAAAGCAAAAAAGGCGTCGGGTTTGTCCTTCCGTAGTGTAAGAGGAAGTTTAATAGAATGCCAAAATTTGAAAGATGGAATTAATTTTTCGATAAAATTATCACTTAGCAATTCCGTTGGTAGGGGTGCATTTGTATAAAGGTAATATTGATTCTTTTTATCAATTTTTTGTAGCTCTAAAAGAATTGGATAAATGGTGTTGCCAATTCCAGTTTTCTGCCCTTCTGCTGCTTTTGAAGCGTCTACGCCAATAATCATATTACTCCTTTGCCCAGAGAACAGATTTTTTAAAGGCTTCCAGATTCTCAAGGGCAATACCAGTACCTTTTACAACGCACTCCATTGGGTCGTTAGCAACTTCGCAGGGTACACCTGTTACTTTGGTTAGAAGTGAGTCAATATTGCGCAAAAGTGATCCTCCGCCGGTTAAGACTATCCCCTTTTCCATTACATCTGAAGCAAGCTCGGGTGGAGTTTTCTGTAAGACATCTTTTACGGCGCTTATAATCTCGAGAAGCGGAGCTTTTATTGCTTTAACAATCTCTTCTGAAGAAATCATAATACTTTCAGGAAGACCGGTAATAGTATTGGAACCAGAAACTTCGGCCTTGTCCTCTTTTTTACCATTTTGGGCTGTTCCAATGCTAATTTTGAGCTGTTCAGCTGTTCTCTCGCCAATTATTAAATTATGATTTTTTCTAATATAGTTGGCAATGGCTAGATCAAATTTGTCTCCACCAACACGGACAGAGGAGGAGGAAACAACATCTCCAAGCGAAACCACAGCCACTTCACTGGTACCTCCGCCGATATCAATAATCATATTGCCAGAAGGAGAAGCTATTGGAATGCCGGCCCCAAGAGCGGCAGCAAGTGGTTGCTTAATAACATAGGTATTTTTGGCGCCAGCGGCGTTACAAGCATCGATGACGGCTCGGCGTTCAGTTGAAGTTATACCAGCAGGAACGGAAACCATAATTTCTGGCTTAAAAAGACGAATACTACCAGAAACTTTGTTAATAAAATATCGAAGCATTGCCTCGGCAATTCTAAAGTTGGCAATCACCCCATCTTTAAGTGGTGTGGCCGCTACAATACTCTCTGGAGTGCGTCCAATCATGTTTCTGGCTTCCATTCCAATAGCCATAATAGTATTGTTTGAGGCTTGAAGTGCAACTACACTTGGCTCATTTACAATAATGCCCCGCTTCGGAGCGTATAACAAAATATTGGTTGTACCCAAGTCTATGGCAAGTTTTTTTATCATTCTTCTGCTCTTCTAATTTTAGCCCCAACCCCCGCCAATTTCTGATCAATATTCTCATAACCTCTGTCAATAAAATCTAAGCCGTTTATGGTAGTTGTGCCTTCAGCGATTAAAGCGGCAATAATAAGGGAAGCACCACCTCTTAAGTCTCGACTGTAGATGTTAGACGCTTTAAGTTTCACTGGCCCTTTAATGGTAATCATCTGTGGGCTTAAAACTTCTATCTTTGCACCCATCTGAAATATTTCATCTAAATACAGAAAACGGCCTTCAAACAGGGTTTCAAATATTTTACTCTCGCCTTTTGCTTGTGTCATCAAAACGGCATACGGTGACTGCAGGTCAGTTGGAAAACCAGGATAGGTTCTGGTGTCTATGTCCACAGATTTAAGTTCACCGCGAGGCAGAGTTTGAATATACTCCTGTCCGGCATTTTTAACAATTTCAAGCTTTGCTCCAGCCATTTCAAGTTTCTTTAAAACTAAGCTCATATGCTTCGAAACAATTGGCCCAATTAAGATTTTTGAATTTGTCGCAATGGCAGCCATTAAGTAGGTACCGGCTTCCAAGCGATCTGGAATAATCTTATGATGAGAACCTTCCAACTTAGAAACACCTTCAATAGTGATATCATGAGTTCCGGCTCCAGAAATTTTGGCACCCATTTTATTTAAGTACTCTGCTAGATCGGCAATCTCAGGTTCAGCTGCCGCAACATGTATTGTGGTAGTTCCTTTTGAAAGAACGGAAGCCATAATAGCGTTTTCGGTTGCAGTCACGCTCATTTTATTCAAAATTATTTCGCCAGCTTTTGGTTTACCGACAAGATGGTAAGTGTCTCCTTCTTTTGAAATTTTTATGCCAAGCTGGCGAAAAACATCCAAATGGTCATCTATTGGTCTTGCCCCAATTAAGCAACCACCTGGTTCTGAAAAGACAGCTTGTCCAAATTTTGCCAGAAGTGGGCCAATTATAACAATTGAGCCACGCAACTTTTTAATTAAATGCTCGTCTGGCTTATATGAATTAACACCTGAAGGATTTATGGTAATTTGGTCAGCACTTTTTGAAACCTTGGCGCCAATGCTTTCTAGAATTTCTATCATACGAGAGATATCCGATATTTCTGGGACATTATCAAAGACAGAAATAGTGTCAGCGATAATTGCAGCTGGCAGAGCTTTTAGGGCAAGATTCTTTGCTCCACTAATTCTAATTTCGCCATTCAAACGAACATTCCCAGTAATTTCAAATTTTGACATAATTTTCCTTTGTAGTTTTTTTGTGTTTTGTTTCTATTTCTATTTGATTGTATGGTAATTTATGTTTTTTTTCAATATAATTGTTGTATGGTAAAAAATGACAGAAGAACAAGAATGTTTTTTAAGATATTGCTGAATCAGTTTTTGGTCGGCCTTTTGATGGTCTTTTTAGCACTTTTTATTCTCTTTTTTGCTCGCGGATATAGATTTAATTATAAGAATTTTAAGGTTGTCAAAACTGGCATTGCCTACTTTTCCTCGATGCCTAAAGATGTCGAAGTATATATTGGAAGTAATAAAAAAAGTCTTAAAACTCCATATACTCTCAACCTTACACCAGGTAATTATGACGCCACAATTCGAAAAGAGAGATATTTACCTTGGTCGGCTCATTTTAAGGTTGAATCTGAATATGTGACAGAGTTTGAGGATATCGTTTTGTTTAGAGACAAAATTGAAAGTTCTGTACTAACAGATCAGGCCAAAATTGACCAAATCAACACTCCAACTGATATTTTAGCGGTAAGTAGAGCTCAAAATTTGTTTTATAACGGTTATGAAATTTGGTTAGACAATAAGCTAGTTACAAGATTTTCAGAACCAGTGATTAAGGCAGTTTGGTATCCTGATTCAAAACATATATTGTACCAACAGGGAGAGGAAATTCGAGTGATTGAATCATCCGGCAAAAATGATTGCCATCTTATTACATTAACCACCGATGAGCCGAGTGTGTTTACTACCAATGCCCGAGGAGATGAGCTTTATTATACAGACAGCGGAAAATATATGCAGGCCAAGATTCGTTAATAGTACTTTTTATCATGCACACAGAGTGTGTCTTTTTTGGACTGATATTTTTTGCGCTGATGCAATAAAAAATTATCAATGCCTTTATCGCGTATGTTTTCTAAATTATTTATGGGGCTCATACCATAACGCTCTCGATATCTTTTGTCTAATCTTTTTATGCTATCACAGGGGAATCTTTCGCATTCATAACAAAAATTGCTTTTTCTTTCCTTGCAGAGTTTTCGGCCGCATTTTATTGGCTTGTTATTGACTTTTCTGCCGGAGTTGCAGCCTGGGCATTTATTTTCAGCTCTAAGATAATACAGGCAAATGCCGCAGTTGATACCACATGGAGCAATCAAATTTTTCATTTATTCATGCTTTCTAAATATGCGAGCAATTTGGGGTGCAAGGAAGTTGTAAAGTGCTCGGTCACCTCTTTCGGATACACCCATTTAACTTCGAAAAACTTTTCACAAGCTTTTTCTTCCCCGCCAGAAGCTTCGCAAAGGTAGTAGATTGACAAAAACTCTCTTTTTTCGGGGTAAGTTTTTGCGAAGACAATTTCTTTTACTTTAGCATCCAAGTTTGTTTTCTTTTGAATTTCCAGTTTTAAGTAATATTCGAGATCCTCTTCATAACCGGGGCGTCCTCCAGGAAAGCACCATGTTAGTTCTTTTAAGAAAGAATCATTTTCTCTTCGGCCGATCAAGATCTTCTTTGTTTTAGGATTATATACTATTCCCAAAACATTTAGTAAGAAAATTCCTCTCTCAAATTGATTAAAATCCATTTTTCTCCTTATCCCTCATTATTTGTCGCGGTTAGTGATATTTTAATGAATTATTAAAGTTATTTTACGGATGGGAATGTTTGAGTTGCAATAACTACAAGCCGTTTTAGATTGGTGCCTACAGGCGTGCAAGTCATTAAGGTTAGACGATTATCTTCCGTTTGGTTTAAAATTGATGTTTCTGAAGGAAGAACAACCTTTTTTTCGAAAACAGTATAAAGATATGTCTTATCTAAATATGCTACTTTAATTTGGTCTCCAATGACTAGTTTATCGAGCAGTGCAAAGATTTGATTATAGTTTCCTTTAGCCCAAGGGTAGTTTGAGCTATGTCCTGTAATAAATACATTGCCCTTTTCCCCAGGTTTTGCTGTACCATTAATTTGAATAACACCTTGTGACAAACCTTTTGCTACTGCATCGTCCGTATTTGGAATGTCCCAAAGTATAGGAGCAGTCACTCCAATCGGCAAAATTTCTATAGTATTGTTAGGTATGCTCGCAATTGTTGGTTCCTCTACAACTGGAGAAGGATTTTCTGTTATGACCGCTATAGGGTCGGAGGCAAAATCATCCATTAACCAATACTCTATCTGTTTTTTAATACTGGCAAAATTAAGCAATAGAAAAACAACCAAACAGATACCAGCAAAAGCCAATACATATTTTAATGTTTTATAAATCTTGTTATTTAAAAGACGAGTTTTCTGATCTGAAAAAATCAATTCAAGATCTTTGTCGTTTAGGGCGTGTTTTGTCATTTTAAAAATTTTTAATATCAGATAAAATTTCTTATACAAGTGGTGCCGCGGGTGGGAATCGAACCCACATGGAGTTGCCCCCACACGATTTTGAGTCGTGCGCGTCTACCAGTTCCGCCACTGCGGCATCAATTGGATAAGATCGTCTCATATTTTAACACAAAAACTATTTTCTTGCAATTTCTATGGGTTCAATACCAGTCAAATCTATTAGTTTCGAGGGCATACCATTCGCGAGCAATCCTCCATCCACGACCAGGTCCACATCATTTATCAATAAACCAAATTGTTTTTTTACCTCTTTAAACGAAATGCAAAAGGGTTGTCCTGAAACATTTGCAGAAGTTTGGGCGATTGCTCCTCCACAAGTACGAGCCACTTCCTGAATCAGCAAAAAACTGGGAATTCTGATTCCAACAGTCCCATTCTTTGTGCAGAGTGGCGAAATAGATTGATCATTTATTGGCAAAATAAAGGTAAATTGACCAGGAACCTTATCGGCTAAGTACGATGCAGCGAAGTCGCCAGGACTTGAAATTGCTAAAAGAGAATCTATTGAATCGCAGGCAAGACCGATAGTTAGACTTAAGTCTCTTTTTTTTAGTTCATAAATTTTTTTGAGAGCTTTTTCGTTTCTACAATCACAAACCATTCCATAGACGGTATCAAAAGGCAAAATTGCCACTCCACCAGATAAGATAACCTCTTTTGCTTTTTGGCATATTTGGTCAAGATTGTTGTTTAATTTTATTAATTTCATATATTCATTTAATCATAAAAACTGGCCAATTGTAATTAGATCAAATTTTCGGTATACTTAAATTAGGATTGGAGGGTGATTGAACTCGCTCGATAAAATTAATTTTAACAAGTTTGATCCAGAGAACTTTCGTGCTCATCTGGATAATTTCCCTTTGCTTTTTAAAGACGCATGGCAGAGAGCAGAAAATTTTTCTCTTCCATCTTACTATATTAAAGCAAATAAATTTGTTCTTCTTGGAATGGGTGGCTCCGGAATAGCAGCTGATATTATTAAAGATATTATTGGCAAAAATATTGTTGTTGAATCAATTCATGATTATGAAATACCCAAATGGGTTGATAAAGATACCATTGTTATTGTTAACTCTTACTCGGGTAATACAGAGGAGATTTTAAGTGCCTTTTTTGATGCTTACGATAAGAAAGCACGACTAATAGTAATTACTTCGGGTGGCAGACTTAAAAGATTTGCTACAAAGTTTGAAGTCCCATATTTTAGTATAGAGTATAGCTCTCCTCCAAGAGCAGCCTTCCCCTATCTTTTTGCATATCTTCTTTCAATTTTTTGTAAACTAGGACATTATAAATTAACCGATAGAGAGATTAATTATACAGTCGAATATTTAAGCGATCTGCTTTTAAAGATTAAGTCTGAAAGTAAATTTAACAACAATTTAGCAAAAATGTTGGCTCAAAAAATATATGGTAAAATTCCTACATTTTACGGAGGAGGGAATTTGAGATCGGTTGCAAGAAGATTTAAAACCGAAATAAATGAGAATTCTAAAAACTTTGCTTGCTATGATGTTTATCCAGAGTTAAATCACAATGCTATTGAAGGAAATATTTTTCCTAAGAATTCTCTTCTGATCGTCTCTCTTGAGTCTTCATTTAATAATAAAAGAGTTGTTCTGCGACAGAATATTACTTCTGAAATTTACAAAAAAAGAAAAATTCCATTTGAACGAATTAAATTCGTACCTTGTGATAATGAAATTACCGAAATTTGTTCTTTTGTATTGTTTAGCGGATTTGTTTCTTACTATTTGGCTTTTTTAAATAAAGTTAATCCCTCCGAAAATAAGCAAATCGATTATTTAAAAGAATCATTGGGTAAATAGAAAAATTATTATGACAATAATTACAAACCGAATTAAAAAACCGGTTGGTTTAATAGTTTTAGACGGTTGGGGTGTTGCTCCTGCTTGGGGCGGAAATGCAATATCTGAAGCAAAAACTAAAACTTTTAATAAAATATTACAGAGTTATCCAAATACAACTTTATTAGCTTCTGGTGTTGCGGTAGGCCTTCCAATCAATGCTCCCGGAAACTCTGAAGCTGGTCATTTAAACATTGGCGCAGGAAGGGTTGTTCACCAAGATATATCAATTATTGATGCAAGTATTGATAGCGGTGAATTTTTTAAGAACAAAATTTTACTTTCTGCGATTAGTCACGCAGTGAAAAATAATTCAAATCTTCATTTATTGGGTCTACTTTCAGATACTGGCACTCATAGTCATGTTCGTCATCTCTATTCTCTTTTAAAATTATGCAAAGAGAACAA
This sequence comes from uncultured Candidatus Saccharibacteria bacterium, assembly GCA_964628585.1. GTDB lineage: Bacteria > Patescibacteriota > UBA1384 > XYA2-FULL-43-10 > 1-14-0-10-43-13 > CAZVMH01. The sequence continues at coordinate 174,059 of CAZVMH010000002.1, forward strand.
CTTTTCAAGAGTCTATATTCACCTCTTTTCAGATGGTCGTGATTCTAGCCCAATGAATGGAATCGAATTGGCCAACAATGTAATGCTTGAAATTAAGAAAATTGGTATTGGCCATATTTCCTCTATATCTGGTCGTTTTTTTGCCATGGACAGGGACAATAGATGGGGCAGGATCTCACGAACATACAATATGTTAACCAAAGGACAAGCAAATTCTTATCCGAATGTGATGAACGCTTTTTCAAGCGCTTATGCCCAGGGTCAAAATGATGAGTTTATTGAACCACGCATAATTAGAAATCAAACTGAGCCTTTAGTTAATATAGGTGATAATGACTCTGTTATATCTTTCAATTTTCGTAGTGACAGAATGAAAGAATTAATTAAGGCCTTTTTGTCTCCAAGCATTCCGGAGTTTAAAGATAGGACACTATTAAAAAATCTTCTATTTATCTCAATGTCGATATATGAAGATATATCACTAGCTACGAAAGCTTTTTCACCTGAAAAGGTCGATTTTCCGCTGAGTAGAATTATTTCAGAATCTGGAATGCGACAATTTCATATTTCAGAAACAGAAAAATATCCTCATATTACATACTTTATCAATGGTGGACGAGAAAAAGCATTTTTAAAAGAAGATCGTTTCTTAATCCCTTCTCCTAGAGGGGTTAAAACATATGACTTTGTCCCCAAAATGTCTGCTGAAAAAGTAGCCATAAAGACACTTCAACTACTAGAAAAAAATTTGTATGATACATTTATGTTAAACTTTGCCAATGCCGATATGGTCGGACACTCTGGGAATTTTAGTGCGACTGTTCATGCGATTGAATGTGTCGACGGTTTACTTTCTTCGATTCTTAACAAAATTATTTCACTTGGCGGAACAGCTTTAATCGTTGGAGACCATGGTAATGCGGAACAGATGGTAAATCCCCGTTCAGGCGAACCCGACACCGAGCATACTACCAATCCGGTGCCGTTTGCAATTGTATCTGAAGAACCAGAGATTAAAAAAATAAAATTACAAAGCGATGGTATTTTAGCTTCTGTTGCTCCCACTATGCTTGAAATAATGAAAATTGAAAAACCAGAAATTATGCAAAATCAATCATTAATTATCAAAGAGTTTAATGGCTAAAAAATCTACATTATGTCTATGGGTAGACGGGATCGGACTTTCCTCCTCTTGGTCAGGAAATGCTTTTATGAGTTCTAATCCTAAGAATTTTCTAAATGCTTGGTCACAATATCGTCGGACCACGGTTAGCCCTTGTTTCAATTTAAAATCTGGAAGCGAAAATAAGGAGATTGATTTTGCTAGAGTAAACGGAGCCGAAGACTATCCTTCAAATAAAGTTTTTTTAGATCAATATATTGATAAAAATAGGTTAGAGGGGAATAAAGAGCTTAAAAAAGTAATTGAGGAAACATCTGAAAGAAATGCTGCCTTTCATTTAATTGGCAATATTCCTTCTGAAAGCGAAGCCTACTCTTCATTTGCTCACCTTGGGGCCCTAATAGAGTGTTTATGTTCCAATAAAAAAATTCAGATTTATATTCACCTGATTTTAGGTGATGATTTAAAAAATGATCAAGAAAGTATGGTAAAATGCTTAACTCAGTACTATGATTTAATTAAAAAATATCCTTTAATTGAAACAGCATCTATTTCTGGACAAAGTAATTTTTCAGATAATAATTTGAATAGAAAAGTTATCGAGGCAATAATATTTGGAAGAGGTATTCCTTCTTTGACTTTAGAACAAGCTTTTTCCAGCCAAAAAGACCAACTGGCTCACAACAAAGCTCCGACCTCAATTATATATAGAGATAAGTTTTCTTTTAAGATAAAAAATTTTGATACTATTATATTTTTCAATCACAATGTTTCTTTTTTATCTTCTTTCATTCAATTAATAACAGCTGAACTTATTGGATCGTTGTTAATGCCGAAGTTTCTGCAGACGGTTACATTTTTTGATCCACTTTATAAACAAAACAACAAGATTATCAGCCTAATTGAGAGAACGTTTGATGATAAGCTTCTTTCTTCATTAAATGGCCAATATGATTTAACAATAATTGCCGACGAAACTGGAATTGATAATCTTTCATATTTAGGAGAAAACTACGATTATAGAATAATCAAATTTGATAACTATGAACTAGTTTTTGAAAATTTACCAAATATTCTTAAAGGAGAGAATAAGTTAGCTCTTGCTTATGTTAATTTATTATCAAAAATTCCTTCGGATAATAATTTTAAGAAAACAGAGGACATTGCTCAAGAATTTGATAAATTTTTAGGTATGGTAATGGAGCTTACAGATAAGAACGATTATCAATTAATTTTATTTTCTTCTATGGCAGGACTAGAACGTCTTACAAACAGAAGCACAATTGAAAAAATTTCAAACAAAACAATTTCTCCATTACCCTTTATTGTAATTAATAAAGGAGAAAAGAAACCTGTTTCTTCTAAAGTAATGTTTTATGATATGATTAAAGATAGACAATCTTTAGCCAATATTGCTCCAACCATTTTGGATTTGTTAGGCATTGAAAATGAAGATAAATTTGAGACCAAAAGTTTTAATAAGGAAATAAAATAATGGAAATTATTGCAGAAGTATCGGCGCGCCATATACATTTAAAAGAAGAAGATTTTATAACTCTTTTCGGAGAAGGAGCAAGCTTAAAATCTATTAAAAAACTTTCGCAGGAAGATGATTTCGCGGCTGAAGAGACGGTTAAATTAGCAGGACCAGAAGAAAGCATCGATAATGTTCGAGTGGTTGGACCTTTTAGAGATCACTCACAAGTTGAGCTGTCCTATTCTGAAGCACGAAAACTCGGTGTTAATCCACCACTTAAGGTATCTGGTCATCTGCCAGGTGTAAATATTAAGGTGATAGGGCCAAAGGGCGAGATAGAAAAAGATATAGCCATTATTGCAAAAAGACATTTACATCTTTCGCCAGAAGAAGCAGAATTTCTAAATCTACACCCTGATGAAATAGTTTCTGTTAAGTGTTTAGGGGAAAGAGAAACAATTTTTAATCAGGTCGTTGTTCGGATTAAACCAAAATATACCACTAAAGTTCATTTTGATATAGATGAAGCCAATGCAGCTGGTATCAAAATGGGAGATAAAGTTGAACTAATTACAAAATAATATGATATTAGTCATTAATCCGGGCTCAAGCTCGATAAAATTTAAGCTTTTTAACTCTGATTTATCCAAATCACTATCAAAGGATATTGATTTTGCTGGTAAAAATGTAAAAGCACCAATTCTTAAATTTTTAAAAGAGATTGAGGACATTAACAAAATTAGTAAAATTGGAATAAGGGTAGTTCATGGCGGCGGAAAATATGATAAACCAACCCTAATTACAAATGAAGTTTTAGGTGATATTAAAAAATTCTCTGTGTTTGCTCCTCTTCACAATCCTCTTTCATATAATATTATTAGGTTATTAAAAAAGTATCTCGCTAAAATTGATATCTATGCAGTTTTTGATACAGCTTTTTTCGCAAATCTTCCTGAAGAGTCAAAATTATATGCCATACCTAGCAAAATTTCAGAAAGAAATCAAATTAAACGTTACGGTTTTCATGGTATCTCTCATAAATATGTTTTAGAAAAAGTTGATCCAAAAGAAAAATTAAAAGTAATAACTGTTCATTTGGGATCTGGCTGCTCAATGACAGCAATCAATTGTGGAAAGGTAATTCAAACTTCAATGGGGTTAACTCCAATATCAGGACTAATTATGCAAAATAGGAGTGGAGATTTAGACCCTGGTCTAGTTTTGTATCTAGTAAAACTTTTTGGATATAAAAAATCCAAAGAAATTATCGAAAATAGTTCAGGTCTTTATGGAATATATGAGAAAACTGGATCAATGAGACAAATTTTAATTGATGCGGGCGAAAAAGTTTTAGGGGAAGACAATATTAAAAAGCAAGCAGACAAGCAAGCAATTTTGGCTTTAAAAATTTATATTAATAGAATTCGAGAGTATATCGGTGCTTATTCCGCATTGATGGGTGGCGTTGATGTAATTGCTTTTACCGGTATATCTGGTTTTAGATCTGGTGTAATTCGAGAAATGTCGACAAAGGGTTTGGAGTTTTTGGGATTCAAAAAGGTTTTGGCAATTGAGCCAAACGAAGAGTTGGCAATTGCAGATGAAATTAATTAAACGCATTTTACATTATGAATTATTCTTATCAATTTATTACTGGATCTGAGGCGGCTGTTTTGGGCGCCCGAGAAGGCGGTGCTGAAATTATGTATGGATATCCAATCACTCCTTCAACCGAAATACTTCAAGGTTGGGTTGATAGAGCACAAAATAGTAAACAGCTTGAATATTTACAAACTGAAGATGAAACAACAGCGGGTTTTGCAGTTATAGGCTCAGTTTTAGCCGGCGTAAAAGCTTTTACGGCTACTGCTGGCCCCGGAACGATTTTAATGCAGGACCCAATGTCCATGGCCGAAAACATGCGCTTACCGTTTGTAGCAATTATTATGCAGCGTGGTGGCCCCTCAACCGGAACTGTTAACTTTTCTCAGCAAGAAGTAACACTAACTGCTTTCGGTGGAAATGGCGATGGGCTTAAGGTGGTTTACTCTCCCTCAACCGTAGAAGAAATTTATCATTATTCTGCTAAAGCTTTCTCAACTGCATGGAAATATCGTTTTCCAACCGTAGTTCTTGGCGATGGTCATCTTTCAAAAATGTCCACAGGAGTAAAGATCAGCAAGCTGATTAAACCAATTGCTCCTACCCCAATCTTGCCCGAAGAAGGCAAACCTGTACATTTGAGGAATTGTTTTTCGAGTGAAGAAGAATTCTATAACGAACGCTTAAAGAAAAATATTTATGATTGGAATACCTCCAAAAACAAGATTTGTCTTTCAGAGCAATACAATGCCTATGATGCCAAGGAACTAGTTATTGCTCATGGTTCAGTGGCTCAAAATGTTAAAGAAGCAATAGATATTTTCCGAGCTAGTGGTAGAAAAATAGGACTTTTTAGACCGATAACTCTAAACCCTTTTGATAGTGACCGTTTGAGAAAAATAGCGAATAAAGTAAAAAAAATATATATAGTTGAATCTTCTTTAAATCAACTTTCTCGTATCGTAAAGTACGAAATATTTAGCTCAAATGTTCCAATTGTAGAAATTACAAAACCGGCAGTGGGTTTTTCTTCAAATGAAATATGTAAATTAATAATGGAATAAAAATAGATGATTCAAACAATGCCCAAATCATGGAACACAGAAACCAAACCAAACAAATTTTGTCCTGGCTGTGGTCATGGTATTACCTTAAAGCAACTTGGATATGCAATAGACGAACTAAGTATAGCGACAAACACCACGTTTGGCATTGACATTGGTTGCTCGTTATTGGCTTGGGATTTTTTTAATATTAATACAGTTCAAACTCACCATGGTCGCACAACTGCAACAATGATTGGATATAAAATTGCAAAACCTAAACGAATTGCAATAGCCTATATGGGTGACGGAGGAGGATATGCAATTGGTCTGCAGTCTCTTCTTTATGCTGCATTTAGAAATAATCCGATAACAGTAATATTAGTAAATAATGGTAATTACGGTATGACTGGTGGTCAGGAAGCTCCGACTACTATCCCAGGAGATATTACTTCCACTTCTCCTGAAGGTGCTCCAGAGTTTGGTTCTGGTTTCCGTGGCCCAGAGTTAATCACTGGTATTTCTCATCAAAACGCTTTTATTGCTAGAGCCTCTGTATCAAAACCGTTAGTATTAAAAAGTATGATTAAAAAAGCAATTGAAAATCAGACCAAAAATAATTCGTTTTCCTTTATTGAAGTATTATCAGTTTGTCCAACTAACTGGAAAATGAATGCCAAGCAATGCTTTGAGAAAATTGACGTTATGGAGAACTACTTTCCTACAGGAATATTGAAGGGAGAAAAGTGAAAAATTTGCGTTTAGTAATTTCGGGAGAAGGTGGACAGGGTATACAAACTATTGCCAAGGTTATTTCTAGAGCTTGTTTTGACTCTGGATTATTCTGTTCGTTCTTACCAAGTTTTGGAGTGGAGCAACGGGGAACACCATCTGTTGCTTTTCTTACAATTTCGGATCAGAAAATACTCCAACCCACATTTGATGTTGCTGATCTTGTTATGATTCTTTCTGAGAGGGCAATTAAACCAATTCTTAAATACATAAACCCAAACACGACAATTATTTTTGACTCCTCTACAATTTCTAAAGAATCCTTGCCAAAGATTACGTTTAAATACCAGGCTGCCCCAATGACTGATTATGCTTCACAAAAGTTTACGCCAAAGGTAATTAATATTATTGCCACTGCCATCTTGACTAGAAAGATAAATCTAAATGATAAAAATGTTTGGACACAAGTTACAGAAACTCTTAGAAGCAAGTTTAAAAATAAAGAAATTCTTCAATTAAATAAAGATGCTTTTGAATTTGGACTGTACCTTGTACTCGAGGCTGAAAACTTTTCTAAACCTAATTTTAAGACTAAACATAAATCATTATATTTTAAAGGTCATGGTAAATCTGCTGAAATTGTGCCAGAAAGGTGCAAGGGCTGTGGTGTGTGTATTTTAAAATGTCCTGTAGCAGCTTTAAAATTTAGTCAGGACTTGGGTTTTTATTCTTTACCTGTACCACATATCGATTTAGAGAAATGCATTAATTGTGGCAACTGTAAGAACTTCTGTCCGGACGGTGCAATTGCCGTTCAAAAAGATAAAGCACTCGGTGATTTTATAAAAAAAGAGAATAAATGAACATACCAAAACTTTTTTTAATAATTTTGGATGGTTGGGGCTACAGTCCAATACATAAAGGGAATGCGATTTGGAATGCAAAAACACCTACCTATGATTATCTCTGGAAGACGTACTCTCATACCCTATTAAACGCATTTGGAGCAAACGTAGGGCTGCCTTGGGGTGCTATTGGTTCTTCTGAAGTAGGTCATACCTCTATTGGTACGGGGATACTTATCCATCAGGAACTGTCACTCGTTGATAAAGAAATTGCAGATGGAAATTTTTATAAAAACAAAGATCTGATAGAATTTACTTCATCTGTGAATCCAAAAACTAATGATATCCATATTATTGGTTTGGTAAGTGATGGCGGTGTTCACAGCCATATGACTCATATATATGCAATTCTAAAATTTCTTAAAGAAGATAAATTTGGTGGTAATATTTTTATTCATGTTATTACAGATGGTAGAGATGTCAGCCCTCAAAGCTCTGTTCAATATATTAAAGAATTAGAAAAAGAAATTAAATCAATTTATAGCAAGGCAATGATTTCCACAATATCTGGCCGTTATTATGCTATGGATAGAGATAGCCGTTGGGATAGAACAAAGAAAGCTTATGAGGTAATGACTGGAAAATCTTCAGAATATTTTGATGACCCTGAGAGTCTTATTAAATCCAATTATAGTAATAAAATTTTGGATGAGTTTATTAAACCAGGAGCTATTAGGCTTAAAAGAGATAAAAAAAATTTTTTGGGTATTTTTGAAAAAGAAGAAAAGCCCATTACAGATGGGTTTGTTAAGCCCAATGATGGAGTAATATTTTTCAATATCCGACCAGATAGGATGAGACAAATTGTTGAAATGTTTATTTTTAAGAAGAAGGAGATAGAAACAAACCCCGTAAAAGGAGCAAAAATTTTAACTCTTACAACATACGACGAATTATTGCCAGCAAAAATTCTTTATCCATCAAAAAAGTTTGAGAATCCTTTAGCAAAAATATTTAGCGAAAAGGGCTTTAAACAAGGTCATTTTGCCGAAACTGAAAAATATGCTCATGTTACATACTTTTTTAATGGGGGCAATCCTTCTCCTTATAAAAATGAAACATGGAAGCTTGTACCATCTCCAAATGTAGCGACTTATGATCTTAAACCTGAAATGTCTGCCGATGATATAACCAAAGCGGTCTTTGAGAATATTACTAAAGAGAAACTTGATTTTGTTCTTATTAATTATGCCAATTCAGATATGGTTGGCCATACTGGAGATTTTAATAAAGTAATCTCTGCAGTCGAAGCAGTGGACAGACAGTTGAAGAAAATTATTGATAAATACGAGGGCAAAAGTATAATATTAATTACAGCGGATCATGGTAATGCAGAATGTATGATTCATCCTGAGACGGGAGAAGTTGACAAAAAGCATACGGTCAATCCAGTACCATTTATAATTATTGATAAGGATTTCAAATTAAAAAGACCAATAAACGACGAGAGTATCCAACCCTCAGGAATTTTAGCAGATATTGCACCAACAATATTGGATCTTTTAGATTTTGATAAAGTTTCGACGATGACTGGGGTTAGCTTAAAACAAAGCCTAAAAGAAAATTAATATTATTATGTTTTATTGGAAAGTAATTGGTGGTGTGTTCTCGCCCAAGCTCGAACTATTTTTGAACAAAATGAATGCTAAT
>CAZVMH010000003.1:0-114564 GCA_964628585.1 uncultured Candidatus Saccharibacteria bacterium
CGCTCGACTTGCATGTGTTAGGCACACTGCCAACGTTAATCCTGAGCCAGGATCAAACTCTCCATGTAACGCACATTAGTTATCTAATAGTAAGTTGCGTTATCCTCCGAAGTAAAGTTTCGACTGCGAACCCGTAGGATTCGAGGCGAACCTGAACGAAGGAGGATTTGCCCTTTTATATTGAATTCTTTTGTACGAATATTGAGTTTGATTTAGCTCATAGAATGATCTAAATCAATTATTATCTCAAAGTAAATTCTGCAATACTCCGGAAGAATATTACAGAATAATAGTTCTTGCATCCGCGGGGAGCGAATACAAGATTCAAACGTATTTACCACTATTTAGTTGTCAAAGAACGACATAAACAAAGAGTAAGACAAAAATTAACCCTTTTTTGTCTGCTCTTAATTTTTATATTCTAGATCAATATTAACGAAAAATTGTAGGAAAGTCAACAGCCTTCAATTAAACTATGGCAAGGGCCCGAAATCATACTGTCCCGGACAGGCGATTTGTTGATCTGTCATCGCGGTAACATTTTGTGCCGTTGGATATGTAACACTTATTGAATCCCACTGAGACAAATTGTAAATGTCGTAATAATATAAAATATCCGGGGGCCAAGAAGAACTAAACAGTCTGCCGTCGGAGGGATAATATTTCATCGTAATCCCAACGTAGAGATTACCCGGGCCTGGTTGAGGCTGATTTTCATAATCATAAACTATACTGGAGCAAGGAGATTTGGGCCATGAGGGCAGGTACTGAGCAAAAGTCGGCTCCGTAGGCAGAGTATTTCTGTTTTGGTCGACCGGCCACGCCCCAGTTTCTTCTCGGTACAATTTTATTGCATCAGCGATTGAATCCATATCAGTCAGGATTTTGGTATAGTTGGAACGTTTCTTCGCTCCAACAATATTTATCGTTACTAAAGTCGCCAAGATACCAATAATAGAAATTACTACCATTATTTCAACAATTGTGAAGCCCAAATATTTTTTTCTCACAGAACCCTCCTAGGTGTTAACGATATCTAGATTCATTATATCACTAATACTGAATGAAATAAAATTATCGAATTACTTTGTCAATAATGCCATATTTTTTTGCTTCGGCTGAGCGCATGTAAAAGTCTCTGTCTGTATCACGAGAAATAGTTCCGAGTGGTTGGCCGGTATTCTTGGCAAGAATTTGATTCATTTCTTCTCTAATTTTAAGAATTTCCTCAGCTTGAATTTTGATGTCCGAAGCTTGACCCGTTGTTCCACCAGCTGGTTGATGAATTAAAATTCGAGAATTTGGTAAAGCAAGCCGTTTCCCTTTTTCACCTCCAGCAAGCAAAAAAGCTGCCATTGAAGCTGCTAAACCAACACAAATTGTTGAAACTGGCGCTTTAACATAGTTCATTGTGTCATATATGGCCATGCCAGAGTAAACCTCTCCACCCGGTGAATTAATAAAAAGCTGAATTTCTTTTTTATTGTCGTCTGAGTCCAAAAACAATAATTGGGCAATCACAATATTGGCTGTTTCGTCATCAATCGGTCCGCCCAAAAAAATTATTCTGTCTTTTAGAAGTCTAGAATAAATATCATAGGCTCGCTCCCCTTCGGAGGTTTTCTCAATTACAGTTGGAATTAAATAGCTCATATATCTCCTTTATAAAAGTTTAGGCTATTATCCCTCGAATTGAGAAAAAAATCAAGAGTTATTCAAACATCAGTATTACAGCGTAAATTGTCGTGACCACAGCAAGAAGCATCATCGTGATAAGCGGTGAGGTCAGGTCAGAAACTCCGCCAATAACTATTGAGGGTAATGTTGTGGCCAACCGAAGCATCATTGTTGACATCCCAAAAACTCTCCCCCTTTTGTCCTGTTCCGAATTGAGATGGAGAAGTGTTTGACCTGGAATTTGGATTAAACTAGTTCCATATCCGAAAATCACAGCCAAAATTAATAGCACCACAATTGCTAGGAAAAAATGCGAATATAAAAAATAAAAGGAAAAAATAAGCATTGTAATACCAGCAAAAAGGAAACCATTATTCATTTGTTGCATACTGACCTTTGTTTTTTTATTTAAAAGAATTGTCGCTAGAAACATGCCCACTCCAGCAGGAGCTACTACTAGAGGAGCAATTAATTTTGGATCAATTTTTAAAACGCTAGCACTAAAAGCAGGCAAAATTGTTATTAAAGAACCAAAAATTGTCCAGCCAATTGTCAAGCGCACCATTGGTCGCAAAATATCCTTCGAATCTGTTACATAATGTAAACCGGTTTTCATCTCATGCCAAACATGTTCAATCCCTGTCGCAAATTTTGTTATTGTCAATTTTTCAACTACTTTGGTATCAAAATTTGACAACATAAAAGTGGCAAGGCTTGCAAAAATAAATAATATGCCACAAATTGCAAAAAGCCAAAAAGCCCCAAGCAGACTTAAAAGTGGGCCTGCGGCACAATAACCAATTAGTATTGTGACAAAGGTTGTAGTCATAACAGTCGAATTTGCATTTACGAGCTGTTTTTTTGGAACTACCAATGGAATTGCGGCTGACTCAGCTGGAGAAAAAATTTGCGAAAGTGCAGAAACGATAAAAATAACTTCAAGAAGGGCTAATATATTTCTAGTTGAAAGTAAAATGAAAATTATTGCTACGACTCGTAAAATATTGGTATAAATCAGAATCTTACGATAATCAACTTTATCAGCTAAGACTCCAGAAAATGGACCAAAAATAGCTACCGGAATGGCTGAGGCAACCATTACGAGTGAAATTGATGTCGCTTTGCCTGTTATCTCAAAAATATGCAGTACTGAACCAAAAATAAGCATATTTAGTGCTATTTGAGAAAAAAGTTGAGAAAACCACATTTTTTTAAAATCGCGGTTTTCAAGCACTTTTATAAAGGAGTTCTTCATTTTTATTTGGCTATCTTTTCAACTAAATAGTCTATAGCTTTTCTGCCAGCAGTTTGGTCAATATGATCCCATTTTTTTTCTTCAATAATTTTTCCAAGGAGAAGACCGACTTTGACATTTTTCTCTGCTTGAGGCCTCATTTCCTTAGCCAAATCTTCTCGAGTCTTTTTTGTTGACTCTAAATATTGGTCAAAATTTAAACCTCGCGCCGTTACCTGCTTCCCAAAATCTTCAATCATTCTCACAACTTCTTGATCAATTAAACCTTTTGGCAAGGTAATTTTAACAAGTGGCAAAACTTTTTCGATTACCAAACCATCAACTTCTCGTGAATAGTTTTCCTCGAGTTCTTGGTTTAAATGTTTTTTTACTGCTTCTTCTAGCTCTTTTATATTTTTATGACCAAATTTTTCAGCAAATGCGTCATTGAGTTCCGGCATTTTAATTTCTCGAATTGTCAAAATTTCAACTTTAAATTCTGTTTCTTTTCCAGCAAGCTCTTTAGCATGATAGTCTTTTGGAAAAGTAATTTTAAAATCTTTTTTATCACCTTTTTTTAGTCCAACAATATTTTCTTCAAAGCCAGGAATCAAGGTATTTTCGCCCAGAACTAATGGGTGATTTTTAGAACACATTGAATCCATTTTTACATTTTTAAGAAAACCCTCATAAGAAATTTCAGCCTGATCACCAATTTTCGCTGATCGATCGACTTCTGTTAAAACTGCACTTTGTTTCTTAAAATGAGAAATGACTTTTTCGATGTCTTCTTTTTTCGCCTCTTCCTTTTTTGGTTTTATAACTTTTAATTTTGAGATATCGGGCATATCAAATTTCGGCAAAATTTCTACTTCAGCTTCGAACTCTAAATCCCCTTTAATTTCTTCTGCAGTATGCCCATAGCTTGGATATTTATTTATTACAATATTTGGTTGGCCAATTGGATTAATTTTATTTTCAGTAATAGCTTTAAAATATGACTCTGATACTGCCAAATCAAGGCCCTCAGATAGCAATCTAGCTACCCCAACTACACCTTCTACTAATTTTCTTGGCGCTTTGCCAGTTCTAAAACCATCAATTTTTACAGTCGGAGCGACTTTTTTATAAGCAGAAATAAAAAATCCAGCCATTTCTTTAGCGGGAACTTTAATAATTATTTTTTTCTTGCACTCTCCTAAATTTTCAACCTTAACTTCCATATTGCTCTTTCAAATTAATAATACCAATTTACTTTAGCAAAAAAATCAGCTTATGAAAAGAAAAAGGCCGTCCCGCGCAATGCGGGACGGCCATGTAGTAGAGCCTAGGTTGTGATCGCCAGGTATTCCCTAGCAAGGTCCGCTACGTTAACGGCATCCTTTGGGATAGCGATCGTCTTACCGTTCACCTCTTGACCGAAATCCATATGGACTTTCAAGGTAGAAAGCAAATGGTTATGTCCGCGAGGCGGTGGAAGAAACCCTTCCACGTTGACGCCACCGTCCTGTCGACGGTGAAGCTTAAAACAATTTTTTGCACACACTCTGGACACCCCCTTTCGATAGCAAACAATATATCACAATCTTACTACAAATTCAATCATCTATCTAAATGCCTTCATTCCATCTTTGATTTCGGCCGTACTTAATAGCCCTGCTTGTGCGCCAATTTTGGTAATAACCGAGTTAGAGTTCACAATTCCCCACTTCAAGGCCTCTTCGATTAGTGCTTCTGATTCTTGGGCAACCTCGTGCTCATGCATAAGCTTGCCCAAAAAACCAACCGCAAAACTGTCTCCTGCCCCTGTCGAGTCGACACGTTCTACATGTGGAATTACTGAGACTTTATATAGATTCTCTCCATCAAAGGCTGTTGCGCCTCTTTTTCCTGCCGTAATAACCACAATTTTTGGGCCGAGCGAGTGAAGTCTCTTTATTACCTCGTCCTCCGATGGATGTACCGGGAATTTTACAAACTTAATCGCCTCCTCTCTATTCAAAAACAGCACATGAGTGTTTTTCAATAAATTTGAAAATTTTTGAGCACCGTCTTTGATCTGCAATGCTCCAGGATTCCAACCCAATCGTGTGTTTTTTTCCGCCACTGTAGCAACAATATCTTTATGCAGATCCTCTACACCCTCACCTGTTGGGCCTAAAAAAATCCATTTCGGTATCATATTTTTCTTTATTCGATAGCAACTATAATCTTTTAGGGAATGATAGATAAAAATTGACCGTCCCTGTGTAAGGCGGAATATTATTGAAAAGTTTGATTTTAAGTTTTTGTCAAAAATAATGTTTTTAATAGAAACATCTTCATTATTCAGCCGTTCTAAAATTTTTTCTGCTGGTGTATCATCTCCCAAAACCGTTAAAATCGATGATCTAATTCCTAATCTAGAAAAACCAACTGCTGTATTACAAGCTGATCCACCAATTTCATATTGGACATCTGATAAAGGGATTTTTTCGCCCAATTCGAAAGATACCGCCTTACCACTAGCAAAGGTATTGTCTGGTCTCACCTTTAAATCCTCCGGTGAAACTAGAACGTCTTCAAAAGCATCTCCAATTGTTAGCACGCTTGTATTCATAATTACGCTTTAAAAAGTCTAATCTTATCAACTACTAAATTTTTAATTGCTTCCATACTTGTCTTAAAGATATCTCGATAATCATCTGTTCCCTCAGGAATATCTTGCAGAGAATCGATAAATTCTTGTCGAATAGCGGTATCAACATTTATTTTTGTGACTCCTATTTCTATTGCGCCCATGATATCTTCCTCCGAAAGGCCAGAGGAACCATGCAGTACCAATGGAACAGATATTTTTGAGGCAATCTCTTTAAGCAGTTCCAGATTGAGTTTTTCCCCTTCTGGTGCTCCATGCATATTACCAACCGAAACAGCCACAGAATCAATTCCGGTTAACTCAATAAACTTTACAACCTCATCTGGCTTACTATAGTTGCTCTCTGATTTTGAATTATTTTCTCCTTCTTTCCCAAGAGTACCAATTTCTCCTTCAACTGAGACATTTTTCTGATGAGCAAAATCGGCAACTTTTTTGGTCAAAGCTACATTTTCCTCAAATGATAATGAAGACCCATCTATCATAACCGAACGGAATCCTGCTTCAATTGCTTCCTTGATTGTTTCAAAATCTTTGGCGTGATCCAGATGAATGGCAGCCTCAATCCCTGTTTGCTCAATTTCATTTTTGACTATATCAATAATTTCCTGAAGACCTGCATATTCAATTGCACCAGGAGTAACTTGAATTATGACTGGAGCATTGCACTCTTTGGCTGCAGCACAAATTGCTTTCGTAACTTCTAAATTATTTGTGTTAAAAGCACCTATCGCATATTTTTCTGATCGAGCTTTATTTAACTTTTCCGCCACATTCATAAACATGAAACTCCTCTTATTGCCTAAATATTTGAATTTGAATTTTAATTTTCTCTTTCAAGCGCTGCGATTCCAGGTAAAGATACTCCGGCTAAAAATTCCATAGTAGCACTTCCACCGGTTGAAATAAAAGAAAATCCTCCACGAAGACCATTTTGTTCAATAAAACCAACTGTATCACCTCCAGCAGCTACTTTTACATTTAAATTATCAGACATTGCTTTAGCAATTGCTAAAGTGCCAGCACAGTATCTTACATCTTCAGTATATCCCAAATTACCATTCCAAAAAATGCATTTGGCATCGTTTATTTCACGAACAAAATTTGCAATTGTTGCGTGCCCAATATCCAAAGAACGAAATTCTCCATTTCCCAAATCTTCATTAATTGAATCGCTTGGCAACATAATCTTTTCTTTTAATATATCCATAATTTCTTTACATTTTGGGAGCATTTCCGATTCAACTAAAGATTTACTCACATTCTGTCCCTTTGCAGCCAAAAAAGTATTACCAACGGCGCCACCGAGTAAAATATTGTCAGCTTTTTCAGCCAATTTTTCTAAGACTCCTGCTTTATCTTTTACTTTTGCTCCACCAACGACTACAACAAAAGGATGTTCTGGACTAGTTAAAAATAAATTTAAAGTTGTAATCTCAGATTCGAGTAAAAGGCCGGAATAGCTAGGTAGAAACTGAGTAATAGCATCGACAGAAGCATTTGCCCGATGAGAAACAGCAAAAGCGTCATTCACATACAAATCGACATATGATGCTATTTTTTTGGCAAATTCTTTGTTATTTTCTTCTTCTTCTGGATGAAAACGCATATTTCCGAGCAAAATAATTTCACCCTGTTTCATTCTAGCAATTTTTTCTTCAATTAACGATGAAACTACGTGATCTGTACCAGAAACCGGTTTATTCAAAATCTTTGATAGTTCTTCTGCCACTGGAACAGTTGAAAATGCTGGATCGTATTTACCTTCGGGTCGGCCCAAATGAGTCCCAATAATTATTTTGGCACCACGTTCAATCAAATATTCAATTGTTGGAACAGCTGCCGTCAATCTATTTGCACTAACAACCGTACCATCTTTCATTGGCACATTAAAATCAACCCTCAAAAAAATTTTTTTATCCTTTACCTCCACATCGCGAATACTTTTCACTTTTCCTCCAAATATTACTTAAGATTATTTTACCATTAAGTTAGCCAAACATTAAATAATTTGCCATTAACCCCCATTTTAAGATAAAATAAAACTGATGAAAACAAAAATCACTACTCATCAGCTCAATTTTTTGCTCGAATATATCCTGGCAAATTTTGAAACTTGCGGACCAAAAAAGGTCGAGGGGAAATTAACCTTTGGCAAAATTGACGCAACCAATAGTCTGGATCTTTCTGGTCGCAAAACACCCCTTTCATTTAAAAAGATTCTGATGCCAAACAAAATTGATACTCAAGAAATATCTACCGAAATAAAGATGGCTTTTCTCGCTTTGCCTGATTGTGATGTGAAAGCATTAGAAATTTTGCTAAATCAATTCCCAGAAGGAGTCCGCCCAAGAAAAGAAAATATTCTAGTAATGGGCATCACTTGCCGACCAGATAAATTCTGTTTTTGCGATAAGTTTGACCAGAAAAAGCCATTCTGGGATTTTTTCCTAGAAGAAACAGGCGCAAACTTTAATCTTTATGGCAATTCAGTTTTAGCTAAGAAAATTTTAGATAAAACTAGAATCAAGTATTTACATGGGGAATATAAAAACAAAAAAGCTGATGAGAAGATTTTTGATCAGAACAAATTGAAAGATCTAATAGAAAATAAGGATAAATATGAAAAATTTTGGCAGGGCATTGCCGATAATTGTTTTGGCTGTGGCGCTTGCACCACAGTTTGCCCGCTTTGCTTCTGCACTCGCCAAGAAATTTATAACAAATTAGACGGGAGTTGCAAGCAATGTTTAAATTGGGATTCCTGTTTTGCTAAAAGGTTTTCTGAAGTCCAAAATCATTATGACTTAAGACCCGAAAATGTTGATCGTCTTTATAATTGGTATCACCATAAATTTGTTCGGGCTAAAGAGAAAAAAGGAGAAGCCCTTTGTACTGGTTGCGGACGTTGCATTTCGGCTTGTCCAGCAAATTTGAATACAAAAATGATATTAAAATCATTGATTGAAAGAAATAAAGATGAAAAGTGATTTAAAATTTAAAGAGTATGAAATAATAAGGAAAGAAGAAATAAATTCTGGTATTGTTTTGTTCGAATTGGCGGGAAAATTTAATTTTCTTTCAGGTCAATTTGTTCAAATTTTGCTAGATCACTACGGAGAAGCAACATTCGCCCCCTGCTCCGATATCAATAGTAAAAAATCTTTTCAAATTGCTGTTCGTGCTTGCGGTAATGTCTCGAATCAAATGATTAAATTATTGCCAGGAAATAAAATTAAGATAAGAGGACCATATGGAAACGGTTGGCCAATGGCCAAATTATTAGGCAAAAATGTTCTGATTATCGCCGGCGGTATGGGCATAGTACCCATGCGACCGTTAATTCTTGAGATGCTTCAGTATAAAGAAGAATTTAAAAAAATTAATCTTGTAAGTGGCTTTAAGACAGATGGACACATTATTTTTGATGAGGATTTTATTGCTTGGGCAAAAAAAATTGATGTTGATCTATATTGCGAAATTATTGGACATAATAACATTGCCGAAAAAGGTATAATTACAAAACCCCTAGAAAATTTAAAATTGGATAAAAACACAATTGTATTAATTTGTGGCCCAGAAATAATGTTAAAATTCTGCAACGATATTTTGTTAAAAAAAGGCATCAAAAAAGAAAATATTTATATTTCTTTTGAGCGAAGAATGGAGTGCGGAGTTGGGCTTTGTCAGCACTGCAATATCGGAAAATATTTAATTTGCAAAGATGGGCCAATTTTCCCGCTTAGCAAAATTGAAAAAGAAATTGGAAAGTAATGTCAATTTTACCCAAAAAATCACTAGCGATCTTTTCATTAACTTGCTGTGAGGGCTGTCAGTTTGAGCTTTTAAGTTTTTATGATCATTTCAAACAATTGCTTCAATATTATGATGTTAAAAATTTCAGACTAGGGCAGGAAGTCAATTTGCCAGGACCTTTTGATGTTGCCATTATTGAAGGTAGCCCCGACAGCGAAAAGCATATTGATTTCTTAAAAAAAATCCGTAAGCAAACCAAAACAGTTATCGCTATAGGTTCGTGTGCTCATTTAGGCGGAATTCAATCAGAGCGAAATCGATTACCAAAAAACTTAATTGGTAAATCTTCCGTCAAAACAGTGCTCGATATTATCAATGTTGATTTTGTCTTACCCGGTTGCCCTGTTAGTCATTCTGAATTAATAAATTGTCTAGTTGATATCTATTGGGGCAAAGTATTTACTCTGCCCGATACCGCAGTCTGCTACGAATGTAAAGAGAATGAAAATGCCTGCCGAATAAAAGAAGGGCTTCCCTGTCTAGGTCCTGTAACTCGTGGTGGATGCGATAGCATCTGTATAAATAAGGGCGAGGCCTGTCTTGGTTGCAGGGGCTCGCTTGATCAAGCCAATTTTAAGAAAATGCGCGAAGTTCTTGGTACAATGTTAGAAGACGAAGAAATCGAAAATTGGCTCACAATTTATGGAAATTACGAAAAGGAGCACAACAAACATGAATGATGCTGTACCAAAAATTGAAGGACATGCCGCTTTTTATGCCCATTTAAAATCTGGCCGAGTCGATAAAGCCAGAATTATTGGGATGGAAAACGATCGCTTTGTTGAAAAAATATTATTTGGCCGAAAATACTATGAAGCTCCAATTATCACTTCCCGTATTTGCGGAATCTGTCCCACAATTCATAATATAACCTCAACCAAAGCCATAGAAGTCGCATGTGGCATAAACCCTTCACACCAAACAATCAACTTGCGAAAACTGATGCTTTGTGGTCAGATGATACAAAGTCACGCTTTACACTTGTATCTGTTGGTGCTTCCGGATTTTGTAGGGGCTAGCTCCTCATTTGAGTTGCAAAAAAGTCATCCTAATCTTTTTCAAAATGCAATTGATATGAAACAATATGCTGATAAAATTTTGGATACGATTGGAGGAAGAGCTGTCCACCCAATTTCCAATGTGCCGGGCGGGTTCAAAAGCTGCCCAACTGCTTCACAAATAACAAAGCTAAAGAAAGAAGGTCAAAAAATAAAAGAGGTTGCCGAAAAAACTTTGCGGCTTTTTGCTTCTTTCAAATATCCGAAAATAAATCAGGGTGTTGCATATAGCGCACTTTATTCTAAAAGCGAT
This sequence comes from uncultured Candidatus Saccharibacteria bacterium, assembly GCA_964628585.1. Taxonomy (GTDB): domain Bacteria; phylum Patescibacteriota; class UBA1384; order XYA2-FULL-43-10; family 1-14-0-10-43-13; genus CAZVMH01. The sequence goes on from CAZVMH010000003.1 coordinate 10,677, forward strand.
TATGCATACTATGACGGAGATATAAAAAATACATCCGGATCAACTTTTATGGCCGAAAACTATACTCACTATATTTTTGAAGAGCTAAAGCCATATACAAGGGCTAAGTTTGGGACATTAAAGGGTGAAGAATTTATGGTCGGAGCAATGGCCAGATTGAATGTTAATTTTAAATATCTGGATGACTATACGAAAAATATTATCGAAGAATTAAAACTTCATACTAAATATGACAATCCATTTGAAAATGTTATCGCTCAAGCAATCGAAAATTATTTCTTCGTCATTGAATCAATTCGTTTTATCGAACATTTTTCAGAAAATGGAATTGCCAAGGAGCCAGTCAAACTACCGAAAAAATTTGGCAAGGGGACTGCCGCTTGCGAAGCACCACGTGGCACACTTTTCCATCATTACGAAATTGATAAAAATGGATATATAGTCAATTGCGACATCATCACTCCCACCGTACAGAATTTACCTCCACTAGAGCTGGCGATGAAAAAACTTGGGCCAATTATCAAAGACAAAAAGTCTGATGAAAGAACTCAAATAATTGAAATGTTAATCCGCGCCTACGACCCCTGCATCACCTGCGCTACACACTGATGATTATTGAAACTAAAAATTTATCAAAGACTTATCGTGGCACAAAAACCCCTGCTCTCGACAAACTTAATCTTTCTATAAAAGAAGGTGAAATTTTTGGCTTCATCGGCCCAAATGGAGCTGGAAAAACAACAACCATACGATTACTTTTAAACCTGATTCGACCAACTAGTGGATCGGCAAAAATTTTGGAGTTAGATATACGCAATAACTCGGTATTAATAAAAAAAAATATTGGATTTTTACCAGGAGAAATCTACTTGCAGGAAGGTTTAAATGGAAAAGATACTATTGCATATTTTTCAGCATTTAAAGAGAAGGTTGAGAGAGACTATTTAGACTATTTGATCAAAAAGTTTGGGTTAGAAATTAATAAAAAAGTTAAAAATTACTCGAAAGGAAATAAACAAAAGTTAGCTATAATTTTAGCTTTAATGCACAAACCAAAACTTTTAATTTTAGATGAACCAACCAGCGGACTAGACCCTTTAAACCAACAGATCTTTTATAACTTAATCGCTGAAACAAAAAAGTGGGGGACGACCACTTTTTTCTCTACTCATCTTCTAAATGAGGCCGAAAAAATATGTGACAGGGTTGGGATTATCAAAGATGGCAAAATCCTAAAAATTGAGGATATTGATGATTTTAAAAAGAAAAACATTAGAGATATTCACCTTGATATTAAAGAGAGCATTCCCCTTTCTGCTTTTGAGATAAAAGGCATTAAAAAAGTCGAACGTACAACCTTCGGATATCATATCGTGACTATCGGTAAAAATGGGGATATTTTAAAAAAACTCTCTAAATACAACCTTGAAGATATTAAAGTAGCAGAACCTTCACTAGAAGAAATTTTTATGCACTATTACGGAGAAAAAGATGCTTAGCATTATAAAACAAAAATTTAAAGAGCAGAGGATAGGTCTTTTCTATTATTTTCTGGGATTGTTGGCATATTCTTGGATGATAATGGGTCTTTTCCCGACAATGAGAAAAATGGATCTTCAAGCACTTTATGAATCATATCCAAAAGAGATTTTAAAATTTTTTGGAGAAAGTGGAATTGAGAGCATGTCAAAAATTGAAGGGTTTCTCTCTTTAGAATTTTTATCTTTGTTCTTTATATTGATTGTCGCTTTTTATGTCGCTGCTACTGCGGGTTCCATTATCGCCGGAGCGATTGAGAAAAAAACGATGGATTTTCAACTCTCTCAACCAATCTCGAGAACAAAATTATTATTATCAGAAACAATTATGGGCCTTTTGGGTACATTTATTCTTGTCTTTTTAACTTCTTTTTCAATCTGGGTTTTAGGAAAAGCATATCATGTCGAAATCGGAGAAAAGGGCCTTTTATCCTTCATGATTATTGCAACATTATTTTTGTGGGCAATTTATGGAATTGCACTTATTTTTTCTTCATTTTTAAAATCAAAGATAATGGTTGCCTCAACCACTCTAATATTAATGATGACTTTTTACGTCTTTTCTTCTATGACCAGAATGGTCGAGAAATTGGCAAATTATGATAAATATTCTCTATTCTACCTTTATGATCCACAGAAAAACTTGGAATCAGGCACATTTAACGCAAACCACGCCATCATCTTGCTTACGATTTTCGTAGTCGGTCTGTTAGTCTCGCTATTAATTTTCAATAAAAGAGATATCTAGCTAGAGCATAAAAAAAGAGCCTGGACGGGCTCTTTTTTTATTGATCGAACTATTTTTCAAATGGTTTTTCTACAATGCCTTTTGCTTCTTCAATACCTTTTTTGACTGACTCTCCAACTGCCTCTTCTCCGCCTTGAGCCACTTTACCGGCAGCTTCCTCTGCTTTTGCTGCTACTTCAGCTACTGCTTCTTCTGTGGTCTTACCAGACTCTTTAAGTGCGTTTACAGCACCAACAAAGACATCCTTGACCCCATCAGTAACATCGCACACGCCTTCTTTTCCTAAATCGATCACAGCACCAAAAATCTCGCCAACATCCTCTGTCCCTCCCTTGACTAAGTCAGCCGTAGTATCCATTAAGGATTTTGCAATTTCGCCCGTACCTTCAACCGCACCCTTAACCATTTCCTTCAGATCCATTTTTCCTCCAACATTATTACTTACTAATTCAAATTAAGTATATCAACAATTGCATTTTATTCAATGTTCATGATCCTGCATCTCTTTATGAGTTTTAATAAATTCAAGATTTTCCTTTGCTTCTTTGGTCGTAATTTTTGAAAGTGCCCTGCCGTCATGCATCAAAATCCAGTTACCGACTTTTACATTGGGAGCTAAAGAAATATCTGCTTTATACTCCTTACCATCATAATCAAAACTGGCAGTTGTTCCAATAATCTTTTTAACTCTTCCTGGTATAGCAAGACACATATGATTTCCACTCAAAAATTATTTTGCAATTTTCATCGCCAATTCAACTAAACGGTTTGAATACCCCCATTCATTGTCATACCAGGCAATAACTTTCACAAGATTACCTTTTACAACTTGAGTTAGAGGTAAATCAACTACAGATGAAGCAGAATTCTGTATCAAATCAGTCGAGACTACAGGTTCTTCTGTAACTACTAAAATTCCCTTATGAGTAAATTCTGCTGCTTCAGAAAATACTTTATTAATCTCCTCAACAGTTGTGTTTTCTTTTAGCAATACAGTTATGTCAGATAAAGAAACCACGGGAGTAGGCACGCGGATAGCCAATCCATCAAATTTTCCTTCCAGTGACGGAATTGTTTTGAATGTTGCTTTAGCAGCCCCAGTTGTAGTCGGAACAATATTAATTGCAGCTGCCCTTGCTCGCCGTAAATCTTTATGCGGACCATCTACTAAATTTTGATCTGCGGTATAACTATGGATTGTTGTCATTAAAGATTTTTCTATTCCAAAATTGTCCTCCAAAATTTTCATTACCGGCGCTATACAATTTGTGGTACAAGAAGCACAGGAAATAATTTTTTCATCAGAATATTCATCAGCATTTACGCCCAGCACAAAAGTTGGCGTATCATCTTTTGGCGGAGCAGACATAACTACTTTTTTTGCTCCAGCTTCTAGATGACCTTTGGCCATTTCCTTAGTTAAAAAAATCCCGGTTGATTCAATCACTACATCAATTTCTAATTCTCTCCAAGGCAGTTTGGCAGGATCTTTTTGGCTGTAGAAATGAACTTTTTTGTTATTTACAATTAACTCATTCTCATCGAAACCGACTTCCTTATTGTATATACCGTAGCAACTATCATATTTCATTAAATGGGCTAGACCAGAAATTTCACCCAAATCGTTAATTGCAACCAATTCACAATTGTCTTGATCCAAAATGATTTTAGCTGCCGCACGACCAATACGCCCGAATCCATTTATTGCGATTTTCATAGAATCCCTCCGCATATTTTATTTAAAACTCTTTTTTTCTGACCAGACTGAACAAATTTTTACAAAATCTGCGGCTCGCAAACTTGCAGCTCCGACTAGGACACCATCAATTTCTGGCCGACTAGCAAAACCAACTACACTTGTAGAATTTACACTTCCACCATATAAAATTGGGCAGTCTCTTAATACAATTTCTCTCAACGCAGAGGTAACACGAGCAACATATTCTGGATCTATTTCATGTTTTGAATTTTTTGTTGTTGAAATAGCCCAAATTGGTTCATAGGCAACCACAATGTCTTTATAATTTTTTCTGGGAATACTTTTTAATGCTTCTTTTAATTGACCAATAACTTCTGTGGGTAGGTTCGTTGATTTTTTCTTTTCTCCGACACAAACAATTGGAGAAATACCTGCTTTTAATGCGGCAATTACCTTTTCATTTACATCCATATCAGTTTCGCTAAAGTGTTCTCGCCTTTCGGAGTGACCGACTATAGTGTATTTAGCAATATCTTTTACCATTAATGGAGAAATTTCACCTGTGTAGGGACCTTCCGGCTCATAAAAAATATTCTGGGCACCTACTTGAACTTTTTCCCCTTTGCCCACAATAGAAGCGACTTCCGAGAGCCATATTGATGGGGGACAAAGAACTACCTCAACACCCTGTATTGAAGTCACATAGTTCCTTATTGTTGTCGCTAAAATACTGGCATCAGCAGCATCAGTATACATTTTCCAGTTTGCAACAATCATTGCTCGTCGCATATTGCCCTCCTAATTTCGATCATCTAGACTTTACCTTATTATACAGCTCAATTATTGCTTTTGCCAATTTTTCACTGTCATGATAAAGAGGACGTTTCACAGAAATTACATCTTCTAATACAATTTCGTGACCAAATATTTCCTTTTGGTTGGTCGAAATATTATTGACACTGCCTAAGACAGAGGCATCCTTAGATCTCTTTATTATCTTGTTGTTTACAATAGCGTATTGAAAAATATTTTTATCGGAATGCTTATGTATTGCATCGATATGATCTTCAATTGACATATTTTCAGTTTCTCCACGTTCAGTTGATGAGTTACAAGCAAACACTTTGACCGCATTAATATTTTTATGAATTGCTCTTCTAATGTTTGTAATTAACAGGTTGGGTATTACACTCGTGTACAAACTGCCTGGACCGATAACAATTAAGTCTGATGTTTCGATAGCTAAAACCGCATTCTTATAAGCTTGAACATTTTTGTGATCAAAAAATACTCGTTTAATTTTTTTTCCCGCTTTAGGAATCTTCGATTCCCCCACAGATATTTTTCCATCAGAATATTCTGCACATAATCGAAGTCTGCGTAAAGTTACTGGCATAACTTTTCCAGATGTTTGAAATATTTCCGTAGTTGCTTCAATTGCACGCTCAAAAGATCCGAAATATTTAGTCAAAGCTGTAATCCAAATATTTCCCAAAGTATGGCCAGAAAAAGATTTTTTATTTTCGACAAAACGATATTCCATAATATTTGAGATCAACTTTTCGTCATATGCTAAGGCCGAGATACATTTTCTAATATCACCCGGCGGTAAAATATCAAAATCCTTTCTAATAACACCGGAAGATTTTCCTTCGTCCGTTACTGCCACAATAGCAGAAATATTATTTGAATATCTTTTTAATCCCCGAAGTAGAACTGCTAATCCTGTCCCCCCACCAATCACCGCAATTTTAATTTCGCCTCTGGCTAAAAATCTAGGATCGTGGGGTTCGTAAGCTAAACTTCTCCACCAATTTTGGAAAAAAGCATTCATTATTTCAACAAATCTTTCTGATGCAATGAACGATAGTATTTTATTGCGAATCGATGCGCTTCGTCTCTTGCAGAAATTAATATATTTATAAGATTTTGGTTAACCGCAACATATTTTGCCAAATTACTATCACCATAATGAAATTCATTTTTCTTTCTTTCGGCTCCTTTGGCAATCGAAAGGACTGGGATATTAAGTTTAGATTCTTTCAATATCTCCTTTGTAATATTCAGTTGATTTATTCCCCCATCTATCACAATCAAATCTGCCAATGGCCAATTATTTTTGAATCTTCGCTTAAGCATTTCTTTTAGTCTGGCCAAGTCACTTTCTTCACTAGAATTTTTAATTTTGAAATGTCGATAATCATCCGTGCTTTTCTTCCCATCTTGAAAAACCACCATTGACCCAACTGCATATTTATCGCCAATATTAGAAATATCGTAACATTCAATTCTCTTAAATAATATATTGGCACTATTAAAAACATCGTCTCGCAATCCGACTGCCACAACTTTTAGATGATCAAGCGCCATCACCTTATCACGAACTAAAGCTGCTTCTTCGAATCGCTTTTTACTACTTAATGATTTCATCTGTTTTTGTAATACGTTATATATTTTTTTCTTGTCTCCTCTTAAAAATTGCTTCAAAAATTTAATATTTTCTAGATACTGTTTTTCATTTACCCAATCAACACATGGTGCAGTACAAACTCTAATATCACCATAAATGCACGGGCGATTTTTTCTTTTTTGATCACAGAATTTTGTATTTGAGCAATCTCGATAAGGAAATATTTTTCGCAAGTAACTCAAAGATTTTTTGAGTAATAATCCGGATGGATATGGCCCAAAATATTCTGCGTTTTCATCTTCAAAATTAACATTATTCGCCCTTACTAGTTCGACTATTGGGAATTCTGGCCTTAAATTTTTCTTAGAAATTTTTATGACTAAGAATGACTTGTCGTCTTTAAGTTTAATATTATATTTTGGTTTTAGCTTCTTTATCAGCTCGGCTTCAAGAATAACTGCTTCTATTTCACTTTCGGTTTCAATAATTTTTACATCAACCGCTAAACTGACCATTATTTCAATAGATGGACCACGCTTTATCTCTTGGACAAAATAAGATTTAATGCGAGATTTAAGATTTTTAGCTTTACCTATATACAAAATACCCCCGGCACTATCAATAAATTGATATACTCCTGGGGTTTTTGATAAGTTTTTAACTTTTAAAAACAGTTTATTTGACATCTAATTCTTGAGTAATAGTCTCCAATTTAATTATTTTAGTAGTATTTGAAAGAATGTCAATCACTTCTACTCCACCAGAAGCTAGTGATTTTTCAGAAATGATGATTCGAGTTGGACAACCGATCAAATCTGCTTCTGCAAACTTAGTTCCAGCTGAAGTTTCGCGGTCGTCGTATAAAACTTCCGTATTCTCTTTTAATGTTTTGTAAAGTTCTTCTGCTTTTTTATTTTGATTTAAGGAAAGAATATGAAATTTGAATGGAGAAACAGCTTCTGGCCAAACCATTTTGTTTTCAGTTTGGTTGTAAAACATTTCAACGATAGTAGCTAAAGATCTTGAAATTCCAATGCCATAACAGCCCATTATCATTTCTTGCTCTTTGCCATCTTTATCGACATACTTTGCTTCTAAAGCATGGGAATACTTCTTTTCGAGCGGAAAAATATTTCCAACCTCAATACCGTTTGCTTTTTTAATTTTTCCTTCACATTTAGGACATCTGTTTCCCTCTTCAACTTCAGATATTTCTTTGTTTACGGAAAAATTACATTTATCACAGAAAAATATTACATCTTCTCCAACTTCGGTCAATACTTGAAATTCATGAGAATGTTTTTCTGTAAATGTGCCACCAGAAGCTTCAACAATTTTGGCCTTAAGTCCCAATCGCTTGAAAATTTTAAGATATGCAATCTTTGATTTCTCATAAAATTCTTCAAAGTCTTTTTCCGTTGTGTGAAAGCTATACATATCCTTCATTAGAAACTCGCGTCCACGTAGAAGACCAGACTTTGCTCTTGGCTCGTTACGAAATTTTGTTTGGATTTGATACAGAGCAAGGGGCAAATCTTTATATGATTTTATATGATTTTTAACAATAGATGTAACTTGTTCTTCATGTGTCGCTGCAAAAGCAATCTGGTTTTTTTCGTCTCCAGATTTATACAGAACTTCATCCATGCTTTCCCATCGGTCAGTTTTTTCCCATAGGCCCTTCGGTTGCATTATATTCATTAATATCTGCTGACCACCAATCGCATCCATTTCTTCCTGAACTATCTTTTCAATTTTTTTAATGACCTTAAAACCTAGTGGCATAAAAGCATAAGCACCAGCCATATGCTTTTGCACAAAGTCGGCTCGTACCAGATATGATGCGTTTACAGAATCGGCATCTGAAGGAGTTTCTTTCAGAGTTTTGTGGAAAAGTTGTGATTGCTTCATGTATGCTCCAAAGTTTATTTTTGGAATAATCCAATAATATCTTTATAGGTTATGGCGATCATAAGAAGTATTAAAAAACCAAAACCAATAGTGTGAATTATGTTTTCAACCTTTTCTTTGATAACTCTTTTGCCGTAAATTTTTTCTAAAATTATAAACACCAATCTGCCACCGTCAAGAGCAGGAAAGGGTAAAATATTTATCAAAGCAAGATTTATTGAAAGAAGAGCAACGAATTGTAAAAGAACCATAATACCCGCTTTTACCGCTAAGCCAGTAAATGTATAAATTGCGATTGGTCCACCAACACCCTCAGCAATTTTCCCATGAGTAAAAAGACCGGCAAAAAAACTACCTAAAAATTCAAATGTTAAATCAATGATTTTTACAGTTTCTCGAAGAGCAACATACGGAGCTTTATACCAAAGTACCCTGACCTCCGCTTTTTCCACCATAGCGACACCAAGCTGTGCGTCGTTATCATTAGAAAGCTTTACTTCTTTACTTATTGTCTGATCATCTCTTTTTAAAACATATGTGACCGTTTTATTTTTGTGGTTTGTATTATACTTATCAAATTGATCCAGTGAAGAAAAAGAAGTAAATATTCCATCCGATGTTGCAGAAATTACAACATCCTCAACTTCAATACCTGCTTTATCTGCTGGGGAGTTCTTAGTAACATCAGCCAAAATAATTTCCGAAGATAATTTTTCACCTGGTATTGAATCAGGCGAAGAAACAATTGGGGACATTCCGACAGCAAATCCAATGGATAGAACAAACCATGCTAAAAATATGTTCATTAATACGCCAGCAATTGAAATCCAGAATCTTTTACTTGGAGTTTTATTCTCAAATGCTCGTTTTGAAGCTGAATGCTCAAGTTCACCAAGCATTTTAACATATCCACCAAGTGGAATTGCATTTATTGAATACTCTGTCTCTCCTTTTTTAAATGAAAAAAGTCGAGGAGGAAAACCGATCGCAAATTCTTCAACTTTTACTCCAGTTAATTTTGCAACAATAAAATGACCAAATTCATGAACAACTACCAGAATTCCAATTACGAGTAAAAAAACTATTATTGTTAGTATCATTCTCTAAACCCTCTGCTTAATATTTATCTGGATATCGGATCTTCGTTATTCAAAAATCTGCTATCTGTTTCTGCCCTAGATCTTCATCACTTCAGCTTCTTTTTCAGCTAAAATTTTGTCAACCTGCTTATTGTTTTCCTCAACAATCTTATTCAACTGTTCTTCTGCGCTATATTTATCATCTTCAGTCGCTTCTTTATTTTTAACAGCAGTCTGAACTTTACTCCAAGCTTCACCACGAATCGTGCGGATAGAAATTTTTGCCTGTTCGCCACACTTTTTGACTTGTAAAGCAATTTCTTTTCTTCGGTCTTCAGTCATTGGCGATAAAATCAATCTGATCTGAATTCCATCATTTACAGGGGAAAGACCAAGATCAGAATTTCTAATTGCAGATTCAATATCAGACAGAACATTCTTATCCCAAGGCTTAATTGCAATTACTGTAGGTTCAGGAGTTGTGATTGTAGCCACTTCTCGAAGCGCTGTTCTTGTACCATAATAAGATACAAAAACACTATCAACAATACCAGCATGAGCGCGGCCTGTTCGAATTTTTGTTAGTTCTTCATTCAAATTATCTAAAACTTGAGTTATCTTCGGTTTTACGCTCGCAATAATTTGGTCGATCATTTTATTCTCCCAAAAATTATTTCAACTTTATATTAACAGTTTAGGAACCAAGTTCATATCGGCAAAAACGAGAAATAACAATGTTTTCACCAATCTTTGCTATTTTTTGAGTTAATAGATCTTCGATGGTAATATCGGGGTCTTTTACAAATGACTGATTTAGCAGGCAAATTTCACCACAATATTTTTCGATTTTGCCAGCTACAATCTTTTCGGCAATATTTTCTGGCTTGCCTTCTGCCTTGGCTCGTTCAAGAAAATCTGCCCTTTCTTTTTCTAGTTCTTCGGCAGGAATTTGTTCTTTATTTAAATATTTGGGATTTGTTGCGGCTATATGTAGCGCAATGTCATGAACAAAGGTTTTAAATTCTTCATTTTTGGCCACAAAATCGGTTTCAACCAGAACTTCAACCATAACACCAATCTTGCCACCATGAATATAGCAATCAATTAGACCAGATTTTGTAACACGTTCAGCTTTTGAGGCCGCCTTAATAACCCCTCTTTTTTTTAAAAGTTCAATTGCTTTGTTTTCGTCACCATTGGCTTCAACTAAGGCTTTTTTGCACTCCATCATTGGCAGGCCGGTTTTTTGACGTAGTTCAGCGATTTCTTTTGCTTTTATTTCCATTTCACTCCTTATAGTTCGATATTTTTAATAACAATTCTTACTTTTGTTCAACAACTTTTGGTTTATTTGTTTTTATGACTTCTGCAAACAAATTTGCAAATAATTCGATTGATTTAGTTGCGTCATCGTTACCTGGGATAGAGAAGGTGACATCATTTGGATCGCTATTTGTATCAACTATGCCAATACTATCAATTTTTCCAATGCGAGCCTCGCAGATTGCATTTTTTTCGTCATGAGAACCAATTAGTATTAAGATTTCAGGCTTTTTAGTTAAATTCGTGAGGCCACCAAAGATTTTTTCGCCCTTTTCTACTTTGATTCGCAATTTAGCCAATTCTTTTTTAGAAAGATTCTCAGCATTGCTCTCTAGTTCTTCTTTTTCTTTTTTAAAGTTGGCAATCGCAACAGAAACAACGCCGTAGTTAGTCAAAACTCCGCCAACCCATCTGTGATTAACATAGGGAGTGTTAGAAAATTTGGCCGCTTTTTCAATAATAGCGCTTGATTGTTTCTTTGTACCAACAAACACAATTTCTTTACCTTCAGATGAAGCTTTGGCTAAAAAGTCAATTGCTTCTTTAAGTTTTTCCTCTGTTTTTTCGAGATTAATAATATGAACACTATTTTTCGCCATAAAAATAAATGGCTTCATTTTTGGGTGCCAACGAGCAGTTTTGTGTCCAATATGAACACCAGCATCCAAAAGTTCTTTCAAACTTGGCATCTTTACCATAACAATTATTTCCTTTAATTCCTTTTAACTTCCACTCAACTTCGGATTATTCCGAAGGAATTTGAGATGAGTGTGAATATTTACTTCGATATTTATCGAGGCATACTTATAAAAACAATATTACTATACATCATATTTTATTGTTTTTCAAGATTTTTTTAATAATAAAAATCCGAGTTGACCAAACGGAGTAATTGTGCTAGAATCTATCTATCATGAAAGAAGGAATTCATCCAACATACTTTAAAGAATCAAATGCAAAGTGCGCTTGCGGCGCTACTTTTTCTGTTGGTTCAACAGAAAAAGATATTTCGGTTGAAATTTGTTCGGCTTGCCATCCTTTTTATACCGGTAAACAAAAATTAGTTGATACAGCTGGAAGAGTCGATAAGTTTAAGGCTAGAATTGAAGCTGCTTCTAAAGCCAAATCTGCCAAAAATTCTAAAAAAGTTGAAAAAGAAATTGAAGAGACTATAGAAGTAGAAGATGTAAAGACCAAGCTTGAAGGTTTTAAGAACAAAGTCGAGAAACCCGCCGGGCAGAGCCCTCTGGGCGGCGCCGACGACAAATAACTGTTCTTATATTAAAACCAGCTTTTTGCTACTATAGTAGTAGAAGCTGGTTTTTTAGTAAGAGAATAATATGAACGATAAGCTACAAAAAATTCTAGATCATTATCTTGAACTCGAAAATAAACTAAATTCTCCCGAGGCTACTTCTGATATGGTCGCTTATGCCGCATTAGCTAAAGAGAAATCAGAAATGGAGGAAATTGTTCCGAAGATAAAAAGATATTTTTCTATTCAAAAGAATATTGAAGAGAATAAAGAAATAATTGGCTCCGAAGATCCCGATTTAATAGAGATTGCACAAAGCGAGTTAGATGACCTAAAGAAAGAAGAAAAAAAGCTGGAAGCAGAACTTCAAATTGTTCTGTTGCCCAAGGATCCTAATGACGACAAAAATGTAATTGTTGAGATTCGTCCAGCTGCCGGTGGCGAGGAATCAGAACTTTTCTCAGCTGAAGTTTTTAGAATGTATGCTAAATATGCCGAAAAAGAAGGCTGGAAAATGGAAATTTTGTCTTCGCAGGCAAGCGAAGTCGGGGGATTTAAAAATATTACTTTCGAGATAAAAGGAACGAAAGTGTATGCAAAAATGAAGTATGAAAGTGGCGTTCACAGAGTGCAAAGAGTACCCGAAACAGAAAAGGCCGGGCGAATTCACACTTCAACCATCACGGTTGCCGTTTTGCCCGAAGCAGAAGAGGCCGATATTGAAATAAAACCAGAAGAAATTCGAATTGATGTTTTCCGTTCCTCTGGCCCGGGTGGCCAGTCAGTTAACACCACCGACTCCGCCGTTAGAATTACCCATCTGCCAACTGGATTGGTCGTTTCGTGCCAAGATGAAAAAAGCCAGCTGAAAAATAAAGCAAAAGCTTTGAGCATTTTGCGTTCCCGATTGCTTGCTGCAGAAGAAGAAAGATTGGCCAACGAACGTGGGGCTGAACGCAAATCCCAAATTGGCGCAGGGGACCGGTCTGAAAAGATTCGAACCTATAACTTTCCTCAAGACAGATTGACCGACCACAGAATAAACCAATCATGGCACTCTCTCCCTCGAATTATGAATGGTGAAATTGACGCAATTGTTGAGGCGCTCATTTCTGAAGATGAAGCTAGACGGTTAGCCTCACAAAGTTAAATATGTTATTAAAAAACTTAATTAACAAGTCAGCTCTTGAGCTAAGAAAGGCTGGCATCAAAACTTTTAATCTAGATGTCCAGATTTTGCTTGAAGAAATCATTGCAAAAGATAGAGCCTTTACATATTCTCATCCCGATTTTTTAATTACTAATACAGAATATGCTCGTTTCCGTCGATACATTAGACGACGTAAGACAGGGGAGCCAATCGCCTACATTTTGGGACATAAGGAATTTTATGATCTTGATTTTTTAGTCAACAAAAATGTCCTCACTCCGCGGCCAGAGACGGAGCAACTGGTAGAATGGGGAATTAAATATATAAAAAAGCAATCGACTCCTAATGGAAAAACAGTAACCGTCTTGGACATTGGAACCGGTTCCGGATGCATTGTAATCGCCCTATCCGTCAATAGCCAACTGTTACCCGTCAAATACGTGGCTACCGATATTTCTCAAAAAACATTATCCGTAGCTAGGAAAAATGCTAAAAAAATAAATGCTCAAAATATCACTTTTTTAAAATCCAATTTATTTTACAACCCCAGATTGAAGAGTAAGGTTTTCGATCTTATCATTGCAAATCTTCCTTATGTCCCCTATTCCACCAAAATTGATAAATCAATCTCGCTTGAGCCATCAGACGCAATCTTTGCTAATAATAATGGCACCAGTATTATTAAAAAATTTCTAGACCAGGCCAAAGATTGTATTAAAAAAGACGGATTAATTTTACTCGAGCTCGATCCCCGCAACGCTATGGCCATTAAAAATTATGCGGAAAATTACTTTCCAAAAGCAGAAATTGATCTAAAAAAAGACCTTGCGGGTCTGAATCGATATATTTTAATAAAGAAATAGGGATACAGTCTCGGATGACCGTATCCCTACGTACCCACGAATCAACCTCCCTTGATAATTTCGCTTTTCCGCCTCTTTTTCGCTGCAGCCGAGGCCTTGCCAGCTTTGACGCAGATCTCCTTTCTAGATTCAGAAGAGATCCTTTCTGCCAGAGCTTTGCCACCCAGTTGAGCAGCGCGCGTCATTGGCATTGTTCCGTTACCCTTCTTGCGAATGTTCAGCATCGGTTCTCCGGCCGATCGCCTTCGATCACGTGCTGTCTTCGAAGCCAAAGCCGCTTGCACTGCTCTTTCTCTCAGAGCGTCCACCCCATTGTTCGCTAGGTTCTTAAGCCCACCCAATCGGCCAGCTTTTGCAACAGTGAGTTCTTCCAATTCTATCCTCCATTGATGTCGAAAGAAGACATACTCGAGCTGCAAGATAGTACCATAAATGCATATAATTGTAAATCAAATTTGCACCATAAAAATAACCAGCTTCTTGCGCTGGTTATTTTCTAAATATCTGTGTTGATTATTTGCCCTCTTCTAATTTTATTTTAATTGTTTTTTCTTTACCCTTTGATAAAACCTTAAGTTCTACTTCGTCCCCCACTTTATATTGTTGTATCAACTTCAATAACGAACTATTTTGATCAATTTTTTCACCATTTATCTCTAGAATAATATCATTCTCAACCAATCCTGCCTTATCTGCCGGCGAACCAGGAATGACCGCTAGTTGAGTGATGCTATTGCCACCTTTAATTAAAGCTCCATAGTCAACCGGCAGATTACCATCTTTAGCGATTTCCTTTGTAATTGGCAAATAGCGGACGCCCAAATATGGTCGAACAATTTTTCCAGAAATCTTGATGCTTTCAATGGCCGACTTTGCTTGATTTATCGGGATAGCGAAGCCTATACTCTGTGCTCCCGAAGCCACTGCCGTATTAATTCCAACTACCTGACCTTTTAGATTAACAAGTGGACCACCCGAGTTTCCAGAATTTATAGCGGCATCGGTTTGAAGTAAATTGCTAATTGATTCTGCGCTTCCACCGCTCGAATCACTTGCTTCAATACTTCTGTCCTTAGCTGAAATTACTCCAGCAGTTACCGTATTTTCAAATCGCCCCAAAGCATTTCCAATTGCCACTACCCACTGACCAACATTCAAATCATCTGAATTTCCTAATTCAACTACCGGCAAATTTTTGGCATCAATTTTTATAACGGCCAAATCGTATACTGGGTCAAGTGATTGCACTGTTGCTTCATAACTTTTACCTTCTGTTGTTACGACCGTATATCTTGCTTTGGAATCAGAAACAACATGTTTGTTAGTTAAAATTAATCCATCATTTGTAATAATAAAACCGGTACCCGCCCCTTCTTGCTCATAAGACTGACCAAAAATATTTTGAACCGTTGTTTTTAGTGTAATAGAAACAACGGCTGGAGAAGCTTTATTAGCACTATCAATAATTGCGTTTGATTCTTCTACTACTATTTTTTCTGTTCGAGTAGTTGGAATGCTAATATCTGATAAATTTAGTCCTACCTTTTTTGCCAATACGCCACCATCAGCAGACAATAGGAGTATTCCGCCAATACCGCCAACCGCACCAAGCAGAAGACTAACTAAAATTACCAAAATCATCATTGCAATGCTAGAATTTTTTCTTGAGTAGTTGCTTTGTTTGTTCAAGCTTGAGTCTTCGTATTGAATCCTTGTCATTTTTTTCCTTTTTTTGTTTTTTAAAAATCTTATGTAACTATTATAATCCTCAAGTTTTATTCTTTCAACAGCTTGTCAGTTAGCATCTTCGAGGCAATTTGTGGATCAATATTGCCCTGTCCTTCTCGCATCACTGCGCCCATCAGAAAACCAAAAAGTTGTTTCTTGCCAGATTTATATGCTTTAACTTCGTTTTGGTTGCTTGATAGTACTTTTTCAATCATTTTATCCAAATCGATATCCTTGCCACCGATATCAGATAAAATCTCTTCAAAAGTTTTTGATTGGTCAATAATTTGTTTTGAAATTTCGATAAATTGACCTTTAGAAATAGTATTTTTTGCTAACGCTTCGATTGCCTTAACCAATTCAATTATAATTTTATCGTTCAATTCTGAAATTGAGCTGAAATAATTGTTCACAATTGCTTTTCCTAGCATTGGAATACTGGCTTTGTCGATCGCGTCTTTGAGCTGATTAAAAAATATAAATTTTTTAGTGTTGGAAATAAGACTTTTGGCTTCGATTTCAGACATACCAAGGTTCTTTAAGTTTTCGATTTTTGATTCCTCATCCTCGCCAAGATCCGACATTAATGCATCTAAATTAAACTCGTTCATCTTAAATGGAGGTAAGTCTGGTTCTGGAAAATATCTATAGTCGGCCACCTCCTCTTTTGTTCTCTGAGGATATGTTTCATTTTTCTTACTGTCATAACCACGAGTAACTTTCGTTTTCGAAAGCCAGTTTGGGTACTCTTCTTTTAATCTAGCATCTTCTATGGCAAGAGCTTTCTCCATAAAACGAAATGAATTGATATTTTTTAACTCAACTATTTCTGACATTTTGTCGCCATCATTGACCGATATATTGGCGTCGCAACGCAAATGCCCCTTTTCCATACTTGCTTCTGATACTTTTGCCACATCTTTAACAATTTTCTGAAGCTTTCGCAAAAATTCTCCTGCTTCTAGTGGAGATTCAATATCCGGTTCAGTTACAATTTCCATTAAAGGCGTACCCGCTCTATTTAAATCAACCAAACTTTTATCATTAGAATGGATTAACTTACCTGCATCTTCTTCAAGGTGAATTCTATTTAATCTAATTTTTCTACCACAAATTTCTAGAAATCCGCCGGAGCAAAAAGGTTCATCATACTGGCTAATCTGGTATCCTTTTGGTAAATCGGGATAGAAATAATGTTTTCGATCAAACTTTGCTATATCATTAATAGTACAATTGAAAGCTAATCCTGCTTTTAGAGTTAAAGTAACTGCTTCTTTGTTGGTTACCGGCAGAGTTCCTGGCAGGCCAAGACAAACTGGGCAAACCACAGTATTGGGTTCTCTCTTCTCAGCGTTATTGTCGCAACGGCAAAACATCTTGCTCTTTGTAGCAAGTTGAACATGAATTTCTAATCCAACCTTAGTGGTGAGCGTAGTCGAATCCATTTTAGTTTTTAGTTCTGACATTTTAAATGCTTTTTGTATAATTTAATAATTTATTTGTTGCATCTCGTAATTCCCGTTTCGTAATTTGTAATTCGTTTTCGTGTGCCAATTGATTTCTAACTTTATGTCCCTGCCAAATTCTATCGCAAGTATTGGAATCAATAGCTCCTTGGGCTGAACGCATCCTGTCTGAAAAAGTCTCTCCGGCATAATTTTTTAGTTTCAAAATGTAGTCAACTAATTTGTCCGCTTCCATTACAGCATGTTTTAACTCAATTTCGCTTTCACTGTTTAGTAAGCCCTCGATTTCCTGTTGTTTCATAATTATATAAGTTCTATTTTCTCCTGTAATTCTCTGTTTCTTTTTGACTCCTTTGAATGGTAACTTGATCAAAAACCACAATACTTTAAAAATCCCCACAAAAATCACTTCTAATATGGTTGAACCTTGTTGTTTCTTTCTGTAATTTCGGTTTTGATAATTTTGTGACATCTTATTTCAACTCGATAGAGTTTAAATAAACTGGTTCTAACGGCTTATCGTTTTCGTCTACTTCAACCGATGAGATCGCTTGAACAACTTCCATCCCTTTAGTCACTTCTGCAAAAGCAGTATATTTTCCATCAAGCGATTGTTGCGCCGTTGGCCCATTAACGATAAAAAATTGGCTACCGTTTGTATTGGCTCCTGAATTTGCCATTCCCAAAACACCCTCTGTAAAAGGTCTTTGGCTGATTTCATCATCAAATTTATAACCGGGTCCACCCGTTCCATCCCCTTTCGGATCACCTGTTTGTATCACAAAACCTTTAATAATTCTGTGCCACAACATATTTTTATAAAATTCTTGCTTAGTCAACTTCTCAAAATTTGCGACTGTGTTTGGCGCGTCATTTTTATAAAACGAGATCTCAATATCTCCCATTGAGGTATGAAGAACTGCTCCCTCTTCTGATCCAGTTTTCGCCCTCAAATAACCCTGCGCTCGCAAAATTGGATATGCCATAATTGCTAAGAAACATAAAACTACAACATAAAAACTTGTTCTTTTCCAAAAAAGTGCCCAGGGATTTTTGGAATAGTAATTTTTAGCAATTATTTCTTTCTTTGTCTTTGCTTTTTCCTCTTTATTTAACCTTTTAATCTGTGCTTTTTTACCCATGTTCTCCCAAATTTATGACTTTAAGAGCTTTATGAACTTTTAACTTATATTTGGTTTCTTTTTATGAAAATCGGTTGCTTCCTGAAATACATAACCGACATTTAATAATGTTTGCTCTCCCCACATTGGACCAATCAACTGCATTCCGACCGGCAATTTTTTGCCCTCTCGCTCCACAAACCCCGCTGGGAGTGACATTGCTGGTACTCCAGCTGGATTGATCGGCACAGTCATCACATCGGATAAATACATTGAAAGTGGATCTGATGATTTTTCACCAAATTTAAAAGCAGGCATTGGTGAAACTGGTGTTACTAATATATCAACTTCTTTAAATACTTTTTCAAAATCTTGCTTCACTAAAGTTCGTACCTTCTGTGCTTTTTTATAATATGCATCGTAATATCCAGCCGAAAGAACATAGCTTCCAAGCATTATTCTTCTTTTTGCCTCTGGCCCAAATCCTTCTGATCGAGACAAAGAGTAAACTTCTTCCAATATCTGATCACTCTTTTTTGATTTAATGGTTGAGTGTCCGAAACGAATTCCGTCGTATTTAGCCAAATTTGAGCTAACTTCAGCAGGCATTAAAACATAATATATCGCCAGTGCATATTTAATCGAAGGTAGAGAGACTTCTATCGTTGTCGCACCTAATGTTTTTAATGTTGCAACTGCATCTCTGATAATTTTTTCGATATCTGGATCTAACCCGGCTCCATAAAACTCTTTCGGAATGCCGATTTTTAAGCCCTTTATATCTTTTTTGAGTGATTTAAAATAGTCTGGCACATCCTTTTCAGAGCTGGTTGAATCAAACTTGTCGTGGCCAGATAAATATTCAAGTAAAATAGCCACGTCTTCAACACTTTTGCCCATTGGGCCAACTTGATCAAGAGATGAAGCCATTGGCATCACGCCATAACGCGAGACACGGCCATAGGTTGGTTTTAAGCCAGTAATACTGCAAAGACCGGCTGGCTGACGGATTGATCCCCCTGTGTCTGTTCCGAGTGCTGCAATGCACTCGTCGGCTGCCACCGCCGCGGCCGAACCGCCGGAAGAGCCACCAGGAATTCTGTCTAAATCCCAGGGATTCCTTGTTGTTGAGTCAAATTTCTTTGCCGTTTTATAGGCCGAAGATTCAGTTGAAGAACCCATGGCAAACTGATCAAGGTTTGCTTTACCAATCAGAACCGCACCTGCATCCCAGAGCTTCTGAGTTGCTGTTGATTCAAATATCGGAATAAAATCATCGAGAATTTTTGAAGCGGCGGTAGTTTTGATTCCTTTAGTCAGAAATAGATCTTTAACTGCAATTGGGATACCATCAATTCCCGATAATAATTTGCCGGCTTTTCTTCGTTCATCTGAGGCATTCGCCATCTCCAAGGCTTTTTCTTTACAAAGTGTAATATATGCCCCAACCAAAGGCTCAACTTCACTAATCCGTTCAAAAATACTCTCGGTTAACTGGACTGAAGTAATCTCACCACTTTTGAGCTTCTCACTCGCTTCTATAATTGTAAGAGAATATAATTCCATAATTATTCAAATACTCCTGGTACTACAATACTGCCGTCTTTGAACTCTGGTGCATTTTTTTCAATATCAAGATAACTTATGCCAGATTCTTCAACCTTATCTTCGCGCATCACATTAGAAAGGTTAGTGATATTGCTTGTTGGCTCGACACCCTCGGTATCGACTTCAGAAAGCTGGTCAACATATTCGAGCACAGAAGAAAGCTGATCACAGTATTTTTCCTTTTCTTCCTGTGACAACTCAAGTTTTGAGAGCTTTGCGATATGTTCAACTTCTTGGATTGTAAGTTTTGCCATAATTCAAAATTTGCTATCAACATAGTTAGTTATCAGGCTAATACTAGCACCAATCGCTTTTGAGTTCAATTATTTTATTAACTCCAAAAATTTCTTTTCATCAATAATTTTGACGCCGAGTTTCTGGGCTCGATCCAGTTTTGAGCCCGCTTCCTCACCTGCTACCACGTAGTCGACTTTTTTGCTGATTGATTCCGAGCTATCTCCACCGTATTTTCGCACTTGTGATTTTGCTTCATCGCGCGTCATTGATTCCATTCCACCAGTAAAAACGAATGTTTTTCCTGCAATAGTTTCTTTGTGATGAATTTTTTCTGGAGCAGTAATCTTGACACCATTTTTGACAAGTCGCTCGACGAATTCGATATTTTTTTTATTCTGAAAATAGTCAAAGATGCTTTTTGCCACAACAGGACCAATATCATAAATTGCATTTATATCTTCCAGATCAGCTTTCATCAATCTTTCGATTGATCGATATTTTTCAGCTAGATCTATCGCTGTTTCTTCTCCAACATTGCGAATTCCAAGCGCGTAGATAAATTGCGCTAACGATATTTCTTTCGATTTTTCGACTGAATCTATTGCGTTCTGGGCTGATTTTTCAGCAAAACGCTCAAGTGGTTCAAGGTCTCCGATTTTTAGAGTAAAAATATCCGAAGCATCTTTAATCAAGCCCTCGCTGGCCAGTTTTTCGATGATTTTTGGTCCAAGTCCATCCATATCAAATGCTTTTTTCGAAACAAAATGCTCAAACTGACGCAATCTAACTGCAAAACAGTTTTTTGATAAACATCGAAACGCCACTTCCCCCTCTTTGCGCACCACTTTGCCGCTACAGTCAGGACAAACCTTCGGCATCACAAATTTCTTTTCTTTACCATTGCGAAGCTCTTTGATTGATTTAACCACTTCTGGAATAACATCACCTGCTTTGCGAATTACAACAGTATCGCCAATCCTGATATCTTTCTTCTTAATCTCGTCCATATTATGCAAGGTTGCTCGCGATACCGTTGAACCTGCTACCACTACTGAATTGAATTCAGCCGTAGGAGTCAAAACTCCAGTTCTTCCCACTCGTACTCTTATATCTTCAATTTTTGTTGTAACTTCTTCAGCCGGCCATTTAAGTGCGACTGCTCCGCGAGGCGCTTTGCCAACTACCCCTAACTTGTTAAATAATGCTTCGTTGTTTACATTCACAACCATACCATCAATTTGATATGGCAATTTTTGACGTAATTTTTTCCAATCATGCCAAAGACTAATAATTCTCTCTATACTTGGCTCGAATCGATTATATTGATTCGTTGGTAATCCTAAATCTTTAATAGCCTCGTGCTCCTCTTCATGCGTTTTGTTTTCAATCCCTATGAAAGAATAACCCATAAAGCTAAGATTGCGCGAAGCAGAGATTTTTGGATCGAGCTGGCGGATAGATCCAGCGGCTGCATTTCTAGGGTTAGCGAAGAGCGTTTCACCCTTGTTTTTGCGTTCTCTGTTCAATACCTCGAAGGACGATGTGGGCATATATATTTCGCCTCTAATCTCGATCGTTTTGCGCTCAATCAGATGATATATCTTTGATTTTTCTCGAAGTTTTAGCGGAATACTTTTAATGGTTCGAATGTTATTTGTTACATCTTCGCCAACTTTACCATCTCCTCTTGTTAGTGCTTGTACAAATTCACCGTTTTCATATATTAACGCAATGGCTAAGCCGTCCATCTTAATTTCACAGTAATAGCCAGATTTGTTTAACTCACTTGGTTTGACTAATCGCGACATTCGAGACAACCAATCTCTGATTTCCTGTTCGTCAAAAGCATCGTTCAGCGAAAGCATTGGCGATTCATGTGGAAAGCTTTTGAATGATTTAGCCGGCTCTCCGCCTATTTTCTGTGAGGGCGAAGATATTGTCATTAATTCGGGAAATTTTTGCTCCAAAGCAACCAATTCTCGCATCAGAGAATCATATTGCGCATCAGTTACGCTGGGCGTATCCAGCGTATGATATTCATAGCGCTTTTCATCTATGACTTTGCGTAATTTTTCGATTCGCTCACGTGCTTCTTTTTTTGTAATACTTCCAATTTCCATACTTTGATTCTAGCACAAAGGCAAAAGAGTTCAATAAGCTTGATTAATTTAAAAATAGTGCTACAATATTGACACTGCCCAAAGGAGGTCGCACAATGAAAATCGCAGTTGATGCAATGGGGGGCGATCACGCGCCACTCGAAGTCGTCAAAGGAACAGTCGAGATTTCAGGAACTCCTGAGTTAACCGTCGTACTTGTAGGCGACGAGATTGCCATTTGGAACGAGCTCATAAAGTACCCTGCATCCTGTCGAGGACATATTATGGTTCAGCACGCTTCCGAAGCAGTTGGAATGGGAGAACAGCCTGCCAATATCATTCGGAACAAACCCGACTCTTCGGTTGTTGTCTGTGCTAATTTGGTCAAAAACGGAAGCACAGAAGGTATGTTCAGCGCTGGAAACACCGGCGCTGTAATGTCCGTTGCAACACTTCGGTTAGGCCGAATAAGAGGATCCGATCGCCCTGCGATCGCCACAGTCCTTCCCATGACAAATGGCAAGTTAGGAGTTCTATTGGACGCTGGTGCCAATGTTGATTGCACAGAGGAGAATTTAACCCAGTTTGCTTTGATGGGAGAAGCCTACGCATGGAGTATTCTCGGAATTGAAAATCCTAGAGTGGCCCTTCTCAACATCGGTGAAGAAACAAGTAAGGGCAATAAGCTCACTAAGGCAACTAACAAAATACTTGCTGAACTGAAGGGGCTCAACTTCATTGGGAACCTTGATGCTAAGAGGTTTTTGAGCGGTGAAGCTGACGTGATTGTCTGTGACGGATTCGCCGGTAATCTCGTACTCAAGATTGCAGAGGGAACTGCCGAAGCCGTAGGCGATATCTTGAAGTTGGAGATGAGCAAAAGCATCATATACAAGCTTGGCGGAGCTCTGATGCATCCAGCAGCAAGGAAAGCAAAGACTAAGCTCTCCTATGAAGAGTACGGAGGTGCACCTCTCCTTGGTGTTAACGGCGTCTGTCTTATCGGCCACGGCCGTTCAAACTCTAAGGCAATTGCAAACGGCATTAGGGCAACGGCAAGAGCAGTCAAGGCCGATCTCGTCTGGAAAATCACAAAGAACTTGGCAACATAGTCAAGTCACGATCGAACGCATAATTGCGCACTGACTTTTGGCCAGTGCGCAATTTCTTATACAAAGTGGCCGCTCTCTCTTCAAGAAAGAACGGCCAGTACCTAAGCGACTAGAATGTCGTCAGCGCCAACAGTAGTTGGCTAGTATCGGATACCTCCGAGATTAGTTCACTCGGATCGATCTGTTCGGACTCTGGTTTAGTTACCTCATCGGGATGAGTAAGAACAAGTTCATTCTCTGCACTATTCACTTTCTAACACCCCCTAGAATTACATTTCGGTTAATTTAAGAATATAATAATTAAATAATTTATTCAAATTTTTCATTATAACGCAAAAACCGAGCCTTTTTAGAGGTTCGGCCAATATTTGAATCTGATGTTTGGATGTTTGGGAGCTGGTCGGCATTACACCAACCAGCTCCCAGTGATACTTCTCTCCCGCTAGATATACTTATCCCAGATGTGCTCGGCTTCATTCCAGAGAGCCCATACAATGACTCTTTCTGGATGATTGCCAGGTGCACCAGTGGGTCTTTCTGTCTGATCCAGAACACTAGACCAGAAGGCTACGTTTCCTCGCAGCAAACGACAAGCCTCCTCTATCTCCTTAAGCAGATGGGATGGCACTATGTCCTGCTTTGTCATGCGGACATAGGCTCCCACCGCTTTGTCGGCCTTTAGCTTCTCAAGCAACTCTTCGAGTTCATCAGCAGAAGCATTCCTGGCAAGCGGGAACAGGCCGTTTTGCCCAAAAAGGGCCTTAGCCTGCGCTTCTTCTTTCTCTCGCGTACTTCCTGCTATCATGATTATCTCCTTTGTACTACGGGAGAGAGTGAGGATTTTATAACGGTTCCCCAACCGAGTCTCAATATTATAAGTCTATTATTATTATTTGTCAAGTAGAATAAAAGATCAGGAATTCACAGCCCCGAAGAGGAACCTTCCGTTCATGGCTATGCTGTCATGTGGCGTAGAATTTTGATCCGCTCCGCTATCGGCGGATGAGTTGAAAATATTTTTGAAATATAACTTTCTTTGCCAAAAGGATTTGCAATATATAGATGTGACGTGGCTGAGCTTTTCTTTTGCATCGGCTTATTATATTTACCTATCTTTTCCAGTGCCGAAGCCAAACCTTCGGGATATCTTGTTAACAGTGTACCAGTTGAGTCAGCTAGAAATTCTCTCTTGCGAGAGATCGCCAATTGGACCAAAGTCGCTACAATTGGAGCCAAAATCGCCGCTACAATTCCAAGCAATATCATTGGACCGTTGTTATTATTGTTGTTGTCTCCGAATCCCCAAAATCTTATTCGAATAAAAATATCAGAAACGAGAGCAATAATACCAACTAAAATTACAACCAAAGTCATCAAACGAATATCGTAATTACCAATATGTGAAAGCTCATGTGCTACTACTCCTTCGAGCTCATTGTCCTCCATTATATCTAATAAACCAGATGTTACTGCAAGAGAAGACATCTTTGGGTCTTTTCCAGTTGCAAATGCATTTGGTGCAGGATCAGAAATTATATATACCTTCGGAATTGGCAACCCAGCCGTGATTGCAAGATTTTCGACGATTCTCCAGAGTCTCGGATTGTCTTTTTTTTGAATCTCTTTCGCTCCAGATATGGCTAAAGCAATTTTGTCACCCGAATAATAACCTACGAGTGCTTGTCCTACACTAATAATAACCGCAATATACAAAATAATCGGCGAATTGTAGACTCGGGCAAAAATCCAGCCAATCGCGATAACCAATATTAAAAAGAATCCTACAAGTAGGACACTTTTTCTTTTGTTTGACTCAATTTGATCGTAAACAACCATAAGAACCAATCAATTATATTTTTTCAGCCAAAACACCAATAACTGGTAAGTGTCGTTCTCTTCCTAAAAATACATTTATAATGCCTGCAAGTAGAAAAATTGCATAGAATACTACAACTATCCAAGAAAGAATTGGGATATAAAGCGCGAAAAGTCCGAAAGTTACAAAAGCAAGCAATAAAAGTCCCTGCTTCGCATGAAATCGAACAAATGGTTTGTTTTTTGAAAAAATTAAAGAGAAAATTACTAAAACATGAAGATAGGCCAAAATACTAAGCAGTGTCGTTAGATTCAACTTTCGCAAGTGTATATGTAGATTTAAACTCTTTAAAAAACTAACAATATTTACTTTTGGCAATGCAATTTTTTTCATTATTTGTCCTCTTTATTTGTATTGAAATCAACTTTGACCGGCTCTTTTGCTCCAGCTTGTTCAAGTTCGAAAAGTTCGCGTTCTTTAAATCCAAGATTCTTTGCAAAAATATTTGTTGGGAAAGTTTGAATAGCAATATTTAGATCTCTGACATTGCCATTGTAAAATCGACGAGAAGCTTGAATTTTATCCTCTGTGTCAGTGATTTCAGACTGCAATTGGCTAAAATTCTCACTTGCTTTGAGTTCTGGATATGCTTCTGCCACAGCAAAAACTGACTTTAATGATTCTGTTAGCATATTTTCAGCTTTTGATTTATCTGCCACCCCTTTAGCACTTAAAGCTTCAGTTCTAGCCTTTGTTACGTTTTCAAAAACCGACTTCTCGTGTTTAGCATAGCCCTTTACTGTCTCAACTAAATTTGGAATAAGATCATATCTTCTTTTCAGTTGGACAGCAATATCACTCCAAGCTTCGCTTGTTCGAACATTTAGTTTAACCAATCTGTTATAAATTGATATAACAATTATTACAATAACCGCTACTATAATTAACACGATCCATAATGTTGCCATTTTTACTCCTGACGAAGCCAATTAATTAACCCTATTTAATCATTATTATACTTTAAATACAATAGCACTCCGTTTGAAATCGTTCCTTCTGGGTCACTCTGATTCTCCAATCTAGCCGAAACCGAGCACTTAATACCGTCTGACTTGTAAGCATAATACCAGCCATCGGTTGATTTTGGATCCTGTGGTAAGGTCGTAATGTAAGTGGGCACCAATGCTCGATATATTGTATTTTCTGTAGTATTTAATTTTAGAAGTGCCGAAGAAACCGGGTAATAGCCCATCTTGGATTTATAGTTTTTTAAAGCAGCCAAAATATTAGTAACGTCCTGTTTTCTGGTCTGATCAGTCGTGACTACTGGCGTTTCAGTTACGGCCGTTTTTTTAGTCGTAATAATATCTGATTCGCTAATAGTAGTAAAAGTATTTTTAATGTTAAAATCATAAAAATTAATTTCAGCTGTTATTGAACGAGTGGTCGAAGTTATTGGCGGAATGATTTTCAAGTTTGCTTGATGAATCTTCTTATCTCTCACCCCAATCCAAACCTCACCGGTTACATTCTGTGCCATTTCTGAAGTTATACCAAGAGAAGAAAGAGAGTTGCCAATTTCTGCACTATCAATTGTATACTTAAAGCATCGAATTCCATCAATTTTTTCATTGCCGGTTCTTTCTCCAGAAGCTGAAAGACCCTGACTTTTTTCCGCTTTAAAAATATCAGTTTGAATATTTTTTGATTGCAGTTTAGGAATTTTATAGTTTATCCACAAAGCAGAATCGCCTGCATATGAACCAACACTATCTTTAACAAATAGATCAGAGTTTTTATTTATCAAATTAATTTTAGAGCCATTTTTTTTAATCAGAAATTCTGCCTCACTTGCACTCGAAGCTGCTTTCATTGTAAAATCTGCTTCGATCGTTTCTATTGTGGCTTGTGTTGTGGTCAATGCCGAAATCGATACGTCATTGGTGCTTGTTGTATTAGGGATACTGTCAGAATTACCAGTAACAATATCTACTAACGAAGAAGTAATATCCGATTCTGCACTCGAATCAACGATAAGATCAATATTGCCTTTTGTTTTATAGCTAGTAACTTCTTGCATTTCAAATAGCGATTTGCCAAGAGCAGAGGAACTATTTTTAGAAAGACCCCCCCAAAGTTGTTCCATCCCGACCGATCCATAAGCTTTTTCCAGTCCGATAGAGAGAAAGCCGAATTCTGTTAAAGTAACTGCAAGAGCAGAAAAGAAGATAATAATAATTAAGATTATTCCTAGTCTTTCTCGTATTAAAGAAAAAATCGGTTCATCATTTCGTTTTGATATTACTGGCTGAGTACCAGTGACCTCTGGACTAGTGCCGGAATTAGTCAATTGAGGCATAATTTTTGACTCGGAAAAATCAATTGGCGCTTCTTCTTTTTTAATGAAATCCGTTGCCGGAACTTTTTTCCCAACTTTCTCTTCTACATCACTCGGAACCTTTAGTGGTTCGTTAACAATTTCCTTTTTGGGCATTAAATTACCAACAATTTTTGGCTTTTCTTCAGGAACTTCTGGCACATCTTCATCCCAAGGACTAGAAGAAACTGATCTGGGAGAAGCTGTCGGGGAGGCGCTTTGAGTCGGTGAAGGGACTCGAGTCTTTGTTGGTACAGATTTTGGAGTTGGAGTGGGCGCCGGCGCCGATACTGGCACAGATGCAAAAACTGGATTTTGAGTCGAAGTCAAATCTATAGGTAGAACAGAAGAGTCGCCTCCAGCTGAAGTGGGGTTAGTAGTCGCTTTTTTAATGTCGTTCATCGCCCTCCTTTGTCTTGCTCTCTCATTATATCATGAAATCAAATAAATTTACTTCACGAACTTTATGAACCTTATAAACTTTTAACTTTATAACAAGATACAATAGTCACAAATCAAAGCGTTAAAAGGAGCGAAGCGCACTTATAATTAAAGTTGACTTGCGGTTTTTAATGCTTCATGCAACTGCTCATCGACACTCAAATCTTCATCGTTAGATATTTTTATGTCAGCTTCAATCCCCTTGCCATTTATCTCAGTGCCGTTTGGTGTAAGCCATTTTGCAACTGTAATTTTTACAGCCGAACCATCAGATAAATCAATTAATTCTTGAACACTGCCTTTGCCAAAAGTTTTTTCTCCAACTAATTTTATTGATTTACGATCTTTTAACGCTCCAGCTGTAATCTCTGAGGCCGAAGCGGAACCACCGTTAATCAATATCACAACCTTACAATCTTTGAGCGTTGAATTACCTTCAGACCTATAATCCTTTTTGGCAACGTTTTTACCTTCTTCAGATACGATGACTCCATCTGGAATAAAATAACTCGAAATTTGAATTGCCGTTTCTAGATAACCGCCTGGGTTATTGCGCAAATCTATCACAACTATTTTGTCTTTTGTTTTTAAGGCGTTCTTGGCTGCCTGATCAAACAAAGCTAAAGTATCATCACCAAATTGACGAATTTTTATATAAGATATTTCCTTACCTTCATAAGTCTTTGTTTCCGATTCAACACTTTTGACGACAATTTTTGCTCTCTCAATTTCAAATACTTTTAGTTCTTCGCTACCATCACGAAGTATTTCAAGCTTAACTTTTGTACCAGCCTCACCTCTAATTTTATTAATTAACTCATTAAAACCAATATCAGAAGTACTGATTCCGTCGACTTTTGAGATAATGTCGTTTGGTTTTAAGCCCGCTTTTTCGGCTGGAGTATCAGAAAGTGGCGCCACCACTGTTGGCATTCCATTTTTTGCAATTAATTCAATGCCAATCCCATAAAATTCTCCGCCAATGTCTTCTCTAAATTGTTTATTTTCTTCTTTCGTAAAATATGTTGTATATGGGTCACCAGTTGAGGACAGTAGGCCCAAAATTGCTCCCGAAACCATATCTTTATCGTTTAAATTGGCTGTCGATTTTTCCTTCATCTTGTTCCAGGCTTCCCAAAAAACAGAAAAATCGACTCCGTTCGCCTTTGCATCGTTAATGTTCGAGATCCTAATTGATCCGAGAGAAAATGAAAATGTTCCCTTGTGCCCAAAGTTCATTCCTGCCACAAAAACCAAAAAAAATATTGAAAATACAACAACAAAAAATGCAATTTTTTTTAGGATTGAGAGTTTTCCATTTTTCATTGAAATATTTTACCCAGCAGTCGCCAAGTGCCCATATAATGTTATTGTATCGTCATCATGCAGAATTACCACCGCGTAACCATAACCACCATACCATTGTTTTAATACTATTTCGCCAGAACCAGCCGCAAAAATTGGATCACCTTGAACACCCGGAACCTGTGCTCCAATATCAAGACCGGTGTGATAAGAATAGCCACAGACGGTACAAGTGGCTGGCCCAAATTCCTGGGTAACTCTTTGCGATACTGTTGGCCATACGAATCTTGATCCTAGATAATTTCTTGGATTAACAGCTTGGTTACTTGAAGTACGAACTTCAAAATGTAAGTGGGCACCGGTAGAATTACCAGTTGAACCCATTGTTCCAATTAAGTTTCCTGGATTAACTCTTTGCCCCTTGCCTCGTTCTGCTCCCCACGATCCAGAACGAGCCGAAATGATCGCAATAATTTGCATTTCAATTTCATATTCTCGTTTAAGGGCAGTTTTCTCTTGTTCTGTATATTCCTTTATAGCAGAGGTAGCATTATTAAGCAATCTCTCTTTATACGAAGCCTGGCTTTCTAAATAAGATTTTTGTTCTTTCTGACTATTTTGAAGATCAGACAAGCTTACAAGTTGTGCGTCTTGGGTCGCTTTTTGAGCGCTAAGATCTTCTTTCATTTTTTTTATTTTCTCCATCGTCACATCTATCTGCTGTGAAACCGAATCATAATACTGTTGCTGGGTAACGATATCAGAAAGGTTATTTGAGCTTAAAACTGTTTCAAATAAATCAGATTCCCCCTCCATATATCTTGAGACCAAAACATCATTTAGTTTACTCTTTTCTTTCGTGAGGTTTTCTTCTTCGGTTTTTATCTTCTGTTCCAAATCAGCAATTGTTGTTTCGGTTGTAGTAATTTCTGACAATGTCTTATTAAGCGCTGATTGAGTTTGGCGTATGTTATTTTCGATCGTGCTTATTTGTGACGCAACCTGGGCCGCTTCCTGTTTTTTTTGATCAGCTAGTCTTTTTGCTTCGGCCGCCTTTGCAGCATAATAATCTTTTTGCGCTTGCAATTGTGAAGCGGTTAGAGCCAATGCTGCAGTCGCCTGTGAAAAAGTAAGTATTAGCAACAAGACAATAATAAGCTTATTTAGCAATTTCATTTTTTTGGATATTTTTTTCATAATAATTTATTAACTTTTTTAACTATTTTAAATGCTTCTTAACCGCAATGACTGAACAAAACCCTCCCAACAATATTCCTGCTAGGAATTGCATTAATATAATTAACACTACATTTAAACCCAAATATGAAGAATTCAAATTGGAAAGACCCAAATATGTTTCTGCTTGTGGAATTGTTAGCCTAAAGAAAAAATAAAAAACAATTGAGGAAATTATTGCTCCCAATACCCCGTAACCAATTCCCTCCAATACAAATGGACCACGGATATACCAATCTGACCCTCCAACTAACTTCATAATATCAATTTCTTCAGACCGAGCAAATATTGTAAGCCTAACAGTATTATATATTATTAGAACTGATATCAGAACAAATACGATAGAAAGTGAGTATCCGATTTTCTTTACAAATTTAGTAATGTTAACCAACTTATTAATAAGTTGTTTATTTTTTTCATAACTTATTTGTTTAATGATTGGTTTATAATCGTCACCCAATAGATAAGTGTTAATTTTGTCCAAATCCTCTGGCGTTTGCGCTTTTACCTCTAAAGATTGCGGAAGCGGGTTTTCATCTTCGGTGATATAGTTCTTAACAGTTTCGTTGCCCTGTTGACTCTTCCAACGTTCTAGTGCTTTTTCTTTCGAAACATAATCAACATTTTTTACATCGGCTCTTGAAACAATAATATTCTGCAAAGCAAAAATTTGATCTTTCGAAGCAGTATCGTTGAAATAGACAATTAGATCCGCTTTATCACGAAGTGACTCAGTCGTCTTATTGGTAATCACCAGTAAACTAACAAAAAATGAAATCGTGATTAGGGTCAGAACCATAATTAAAGTAGCAGCCAGTGAGAGCCACCAGTTTCGACAAAATGACTTAAATGAAGTTTTTGCAATTCTATAAAGTGTTGTTAAAAACATTCCCCATCCATTGTTTAAAGTATATATTTACCTTTTTCCTGATCTGATACTACTTTCCCTGCTCGCATTGTAATAACTCGACGTTCCAGAGCATCCACCACCTCTTTATCGTGTGTCGCCAAAAGAACAATTGTGCCCTGATTATTAATTTTAAATAATAATTCAATAATCTCCCAAGTAGCAACAGGATCTAAGTTCCCAGTCGGCTCGTCTGCAATTAAAAGTTTTGGTTTATGGACAAGAGCTCTTGCGATTGAAACCCTCTGTTTCTCTCCTCCTGAAAGCTCCTCTGAAAAAGCCTTGCTTCTTGAGGTTAAACCAACAATTTCAATGATTTTAGGTACTCTTTCTGCAATTTCCTTGCTACTGACATCGGCTACTTCTAGGGCAAAGGCAATATTTTCATAAACAGTTTTCTTAGGCAAAAGTTTGAAATCTTGAAAAATAATGCCTACT
Source organism: uncultured Candidatus Saccharibacteria bacterium (assembly GCA_964628585.1). Classification (GTDB taxonomy): domain Bacteria; phylum Patescibacteriota; class UBA1384; order XYA2-FULL-43-10; family 1-14-0-10-43-13; genus CAZVMH01. The sequence goes on from CAZVMH010000003.1 coordinate 42,544, forward strand.
TTTCTGCGATAGTATGGGAGTTCGCGTGGTTGTAATTTTGAAATATCTCTACCGGCAACTAGCACTTGTCCTTTTGTAGGTGGTTCTTCACAGGTTAAAAGACGAATTAAGGTTGATTTTCCTGCTCCAGAGGGACCAACCAAAGAAATGAACTCACCTGGAGCAACCTTGAAAGAGACATCATCAACCGCGTTTACTTTACCTGGATATATTTTTGAAATATTTTTAAATTCAATTACGGTCTCTCGTGTATGTGCTTTTTTTGAAATTACTTCGGGCCCTGATTGTTTCAATGCGGCATTATCTACTTTTGGTTTTGTTTCAACTGCTTCTAAGGGAGACTCTTTCTGGAGTTTAACTTCTGGTTTTGGTCCCAAACCTGCTTCAACCTTTGCACCCGATTTTGCATCTTTAATTGCACTTGGTGTCACCAATGATTTTTCTTTTAAATCGATTTCGCTCATTTTGTTTTGAAATGTAAAATAATTAAACAGACTTTTCTTCTGCTTTATTATTATAGCACTATTTGAAAAGTCCAACTAATCCACAGGGGGATTATCTACCGCAACATTTTTTGTATTTTTTTCCGCTTCCACACGGACAAGGATCATTACGACCAACTTTTTTTACATTTTTGATTTGAGATCTTGGGCCACTTTGTCCTTCCGCCATTCGATCAAAAACACTCTTCCCCTTTTCTCGGATAACTGTTGTAACTCCGTTTTGAGAGTTCGATGTTTCGGATCTTGTATTCGTTTCACTGTCGACATTTTGAAAGTCCGATTTAGGCCGTTCGATTCCTCCGATTGAATTAGCATCTGGTGATTTATATTCTAAAGGCCTTCGTGTAATTGGTTGTGTAGGAGGTACTTGTACCTCAACTTTCAATATGGTTTTAGCCACATTACTTTCAATAGTTCTTAGTAGACTCTGAAAAAGAAGGTACGCTTCTTGCTTATATTCAACCAATGGGTCTCGCTGTCCGTAACCTCGCAAACTTATACCAGTTCGTAGCTCGTCCATTGTAGTTAAGTGTTCAACCCAGAGCAGATCTATCGTTCGCAAGAATACCGCTTTTTCAATTTGACGCGCAAGCTCTTCCCCATATATACTCTCTCTTTGTTGATAGATTTCTTTTACTTTTTTCGTTAATTTTTCTAGATCAATTGTGTTAACATTTTCTGGCCCAATAATCGCACCTAGCTCTAATTTGGCCTTCTCTTCATCCTCAATATTATTATTAACAATACTTTCGACCTCATCTTCAAGAATATCAATTATTTCTTCCTTTAGATTTTTACCTTCAGACTTGTGATTTTCTAAAATTGCTCTTCTCTTCCTATATATCACCTCTCGATGCTTATTCATTACATCGTCATATTCTACCAAATGTTTTCGAATATCAAAGTTATGACCTTCAACTTTCCGCTGAGCCGATTCTATTGAACGTGAAATCATCTTGTTTTCAATTGGCATATCTTCGGGAAGACCCAGTGTATTCATTAGGCTCTTCATCTTTTCACCACCAAAGATTCTCATTAAATCGTCATCCATTGAAACAAAAAATTGAGATGACCCAGGATCACCCTGACGACCGGCACGACCTCGAAGCTGATTATCAATTCGACGAGATTCATGCCTCTCTGTACCGATTACATGAAGACCACCAAGAGCAACCACACCTTCTCCTAGCTTAATATCGGTACCACGACCAGCCATATTAGTTGCAACCATTACAGCCCCTTTTTGACCAGCCTTAGCTACAATTTTTGCCTCTCTTAAATGATTTTTGGCATTTAAAACTTCGTGTTTTACTCCTGCTTTTTTCAAAAGCCGAGACAGGACTTCGTTTTTAGTTACCGAAACAGTACCAACTAAAACTGGTTGGCCTTTCTCTTGTTTGTCTTTTATTTCCTCTACTATAGCAGTAAGTTTACCCTCTTCAGACTTAAAAATTTTGTCAGGAAAATCTTTTCGTACCACTGGTTTATTGGTCGGAATTTCGGTTACGTCAAGTTTATATATTTTATAGAATTCTTCTGCTTCTGTAGCCGCTGTTCCCGTCATGCCAGACAATTTATTATAAAGTCTGAACAAATTTTGGAATGAAATTGTGGCCATTGTCTGAGATTCTTGTTTTACTTCTACGTTTTCCTTCGCTTCAATGGCCTGGTGAAGACCCTCCGAATACCTTCTACCTACCATTAAACGTCCCGTAAACTCATCAACAATAATAATTTCACCATCTTTGACAATATAGTCTTTGTCTTTTTTGAAAAGAGTTTGTGCCTTAAGTGCCTGCTCCAAATGATGAACCATTGTGATTCCATCTGTAGCATAAATATTTTTAATATTAAGTAATCCTTCGATCTTTTTGATACCCGCATCAGTCAAAGTGACTACTCTGTCTTTTTCATCTATCACGAAATCAGACTCTGCTTTCAATTTTGGAATTAAAGCAGAAAATTGTTGGTACATCCCAGCCGATTCGGCTGCGGGCGCAGAAATAATCAAAGGCGTTCTGGCTTCATCAATTAAAATGGAGTCAACCTCATCAACTATGGCATAGTTCAATTCGCGTTGAGAACATTGCTCCACCGATGGCGCCATATTGTCACGCAAATAATCAAAACCATATTCGTTATTTGTGCCGTAAGTAATATCGCAAGCATAAGCATCTTTTCTCGAACATGGTTCTAAATTTTCTCCTTCACATTCAGAGTAATGTTTATAGTCGCGAGTTTTTTTGAAACGATAGCTTTCTTGATTACTTTGGATAATACCTGTTGATAGCCCTAGAAAGTTAAAAACTTCACCCATTCCTTCACCCTGATGTTTGGCTAGATAATCATTTACAGTAACTAAGTGGGCCCCACGCCCAGTTAGAGCATTTAAGAATAGTGGCAGAGCAGCCACAATAGTTTTACCCTCACCAGTTTTCATTTCGGCAATTTTACCCTGATGCAAGACCATACCGCCAATCATTTGTACATCAAAATGACGCTCGCCCCAGACCCTTTTAGTCGCTTCTCGAACAAGTGCAAACGCTTCCGGTAAAATCTGGCTTAATAGCTCTTTCTCCCTCTCATTATCGCCGCCAGCTTGAGATAGTTTGACCTTCAATTTTTCTGTTACTTCTGTGAGTTGTTTATCGGTCAATTTCTGTAATTCAATTTCAAAATTCTCCGCTTCTTTTACTTGCGGTTGCATATCAGTAATAACTCGCTGATTTGTGAAATTAAAAAACTTTGAGAATATGGACATATAAAGTTATTTCTTGCGTTTGATTACTTTGAGAAGTTTCTCAAATCTTCCTCCACCACCACGTTTTACCTTATCGATTCTCTTGCGGTGATATCTAGAAAGTTGACGCTCAAATCTTTTAAGAGCAATGGCAAACGCACGCAGCAACCTGTCGTCTTCCTCTTCAATAAAGATTTTTTCCTTGCCAAAAGTTGCGTTAATATGAACGTTTTGATCTACTCCACCCTTTTCTTCACTGGTCTCATCCTTAAGCAATAAATCAATAATTATGTTCTCATCTGGCAGATATCTTTTCATTCGAGAAAGCTTCTTCTCCATCATCGCTTTTTGTTTCGCCGTAATAATAATACCGTCTGTATGAATGTTAATTTTCATTATTCTCCCTCAATTACTTACTAATTTGTTTAAATGGTAAATATTTCCAAAGAACTTTTGGAATCTTAATACTACCATCTTTTTGTTGAAAATTCTCTAGTATTGCAATAATTGGTCTTGTTATTGCAATAGCAGTGCCATTAATCATATGAACATATTCTTTGCTCGTATCTTCGTTTTTATATTTAATATTAAGCGCCCTTGATTGATAATCGGTACAGTTGGATGTTGATGTAATTTCAGCCCAATCACCCATTTCGCCAGTTTTATTTGGTTTGCCTGGCATCCAAGTCTCAAGATCGAAAGTTCGGAAGGATGGTGCGCCCAAATCTGCGCTGCAGTGGTCTATAACTCTAAATGGTATCTCCAAACCTTTAAATATCTCTTTTTCGATCTCTAGGACTTCATTATGAGCTTTTTCTGATTCTTCCGGCAAAGTGTATTGGAACATCTCTACTTTTGTAAATTGATGCACGCGAAATATACCTTTGGAGAACTTTGAATAACTACCTGCTTCAGTTCTAAAACAATGCGAGATTGCAACATACTTTTTAGGCAACTCTTTTCTCTCCAAAGTTTCGTCTTTATGATAACCACCCATTATGATTTCGGCAGTGCCAATTAAACTCAGATCTGAATTCTCAATGTTATATATTTGTGTTGATTCTCCACGTGGGCTGTAGCCCATATCGGATAAAATTTCTCTTTTCGCAAGATCTGGAGTCGCAAACGGAATAAATTTGTGTTTCATCGCCACATCAAAAGCATATCTGGCCAAAGCCATTTCAAGTAAAACTAATTCATTTTTAAGAAAGTAAAATTTGGCCCCAGATACCTTCGTTCCACGTTCAAAGTCGATAAGATCAAGACTTTCAGAAAGCTCAACATGGTCTTTTGGCTTAAAATTAAACTTTGTCGGTCTGCCAAAACTTTCCAGCTCAACATTTTCATTCTCATCTTTGCTGACTTTCACTTTTGGATGTGTTAAATTTGGAACTTCTTGCATCAGCTCAAGATATTTCTCTTCAATTGGCTTGAGTTCTTTCTCGATACCTGAAATTTCTTCACCAACTTTTTTAATTTCGGCAATTATCTCCGGCGTTGGTTTTGTTTTTGAGGAAGAATTACGCTTCGCTCTAAGCTCTTCTACTTTTGTCTCTAGCTCTCTTTTCTTTTTATCGGTCGAAAGAAGAAGATCAATATCAACGCGAGATAATCGATCTGCAGAATTTTTCTTAACCAATTCTACATTTTCTCTAATGAATTTTATATCAAGCATTGTTCTCCTTACGATTTCTTATCTATTTTTTGATCTTCAATCGGTCGCATGTAGGGGAAAAATAAAATTTCACGTAGAGTTATCGAATTAGTAAGGACCTTAGTTAAGCGATCAATGCCCATTCCCCAACCAGCTGTTGGTGGCATGCCATATTCAATTGCTTTCAAGAAATCCTCATCTAGAATTTGGGCTTCTTCATCACCTTTTTCTCGCAGTTCCATTTGATCTTCAAATCTTTTTCTCTGATCCATTGGATCGTTTAATTCGGAGAAGGCCTTCAATAACTCAATTCCGCCAATAACTAATTGGAAGGTATCTACTATTTTATCATTATCTTTGTTCTTTTTTGCAAGAGGAATAAGCTCTGTCGGATGATTTGTTACAAAAGTTGGCTGAATTAATTTTTTAACCCCCTCTTTAAAAGCTCCGTCTGTATTTTCACCATTAGTTAGTTTGTCGAAAGTAATGCGCTCAAATTTTTTAGAAAAATCGATAGTCTGTCCGCCAATTTCAATTTCAAGTTTCCTATTATTAATTGCCGAAACAATTTTTCTAAGCATTTCTTCGGTAAAATCCATCAACTTTTCATAATCTGCATAAGCCCAATAAAATTCTAAATTTGTAAACTCGGGATTGTGAGAAGCGTCTACGCCCTCGTTTCTGAAACATTTGGCAAATTCAAAAACTTTTTCAAATCCACCCACAATTAATCTTTTTAAATATAGTTCTGGTGCAATTCTAAGAAAGACATCTCTGTCATAGGCATTATAGTGTGTTTGAAAGGGCTTAGCCGTTGCGCCACCAGCAATCGATTGTAAAATTGGAGTTTCAACTTCCAAAAAGCCATTTTCTAGTAAAAAGTCTCTAGTTGTCTGAACAATTTTTGAGCGAATATAAAATTTTTCCTTAACTTCATCATTAACGAGCAAATCAACGTATCTTTCACGGAATCTTGTTTCCTGATCCTTAAGACCTCCGTGTTTCTCTGGCATTGGTCTTAAAGTCTTGGTTAAAATTTTAAGCGATTTTGATTCGATTGATATCTCGCCAGCATTAGTAGCAAAAACTGGACCAAACACCTCGATAAAATCACCCAAATCAAGCAAATAAACCAATTTATTTTCTTCTTCATTGAGGTTATCGGCCTTTAAAACAGCTTGAACTTTACCAGATTCATCTTTAATATCAACAAAGCAAAGTTTTCCGTGCCCTCTAATTGCGATGACTCGACCGGCAATGGTTTGCTCTTTTTTGCTTTTGATCAGTTCATCGCTTTGATCTAAAACTTTCTGACAAGAAATACTTCTACTTGACGAAGAAGGGTATGGGTCAACGCCCATCTCTTTAATTTTCTGCAATTTTATTTTTCGGGTGGAAATTAGATCTTTTTCGGTTGCACCAAGCTTGTCGTTCATAGTTTCTTCTCATATTAATTCTTTCACACTCAATATAGCACACTACAATGCGCCGTTAAAGAGAAAAATGAAATAAACTAGGATATATTTAGAATTTTATATTTACTTTCACCAGCCGGCGTGTTTACTTCCACTAGATCACCTTTTTTATGACCAACTAATGCTGTACCAATAGGAGAATCGATCGAAATTCTACCGTTGACAGGATCTGATTCATCAGAACCAACAATTTCAAAGATTATCTTTTCGCCATTATTTTCCACTTCAACTTGGCAACCCGCTTCTACTATTTCCTTACATGAATTCTTGTCGATGATTTGGGCATTTTTGATCTTCTTCTCTATCTCTAAAACCTTACCATACAAAAAGGCCTGCTCGTTTTTGGCCTCATGATATTCAGCATTTTCTGAAAGATCTCCCATGTCTTTGGCTTCTTTAATTCGAACAGCAACCTCTTTGAGTTTCGTTTCCTTGATCTCTCGAACCTCGCTTTTCAATTTTTCTAAACCTTCTGCAGTTAGAATATTACTCATAATGGCTCCAAAAAGCGCCCTTAAGTATTGTGTCTTCTACACATTATATATCAAAAATAGATCTTTTTGCCAAGAGCAAAAATCATTTACTAAAGTAATAATTTAATATCTCTTTAGCAATTGGGAGAGCAAATTCGTTTCCGCCACCACCACCTTCAACCATCGTGAGCACCGCAATTTGTGGATTTTCATACGGAGCATAGCATTCGAACCAAGCATGGGTTTTTTGATTATCAAAAAATTGAGCTGTTCCAGTTTTTCCAGCCGATGAAACTGGTAGATCTAAAAGACTTCGAGCTGAACCTTGTGTTACAGCCATTCTCATTCCTTCTTGAACCGTTTTAACCACATCGGTACGAACAATGTTTTCTCGAACAACTTGAGGACCAAACTCTTTTACAACGGTTCCGTCACTTCTACTGATCTTTTTAACAATTTGTGGCTGCAAAAGAGTCCCACCATTGGCAACGGCTACTGTAGCGCGGAGCATTTGAATTGGCGTTACTAAAAGATCGCCCTGTCCGATTGAAGCATGGTAAGTGTCTCCAATATACCAGGGCTCCTTTTTGACTTTCTCTTTCCATTCTGGCGTCGGCAAAAGACCACTTGCCTCTCCGGTCAAATCGATACCGGTTTTTTCGCCCAATCCAAAGAGTTTCCAATATTTATTTATGTTATTTATACCAAGACCCTTAATTTTGTCGTAGCCTCCGCCAACTGAATAGAAAAAAACATTGTTTGATTCTGCAAGTGCCCTTTCAACATTTGTGCTTTCATAACTATGATCTTTCCAGTCTGGGAAAGTATAATCCCCTATTTGAATTGCAGCAGGTGTTACGAATGAAGTATTTTTGTTTATTGTGCCTGCAGCCAAACCAGCCGAAGCCAAAATAATTTTGCTTATTGAACCAGGTGGGTATGTGCCAGCAATTGCACGATTAAACATAGGATAAGTCGGATTATTAATTAAATCTTGATATTTCTGATTAGATATTTGTCCAGAAAAAATATTATTATCAAAATCAGGAATTGAGACCATTGAAAGAACTCCTCCAGTTTTGACATCCATTACAATAGCTACGCCAGAATTGACTTCTTGCCCGCTCGCCGTTTTGGCACTCTCGATTCCTTTTTTTAAGGCTTCGGCTGTAACATTTTGTAAATTACGATCAAGATAAAGTGTTAAATCATTACCTGAAACGGGTTCTCTTCTACCGTCCTCTGCCAAAACCTGAATAATATTACCCTTAGAATCAACTTCAATTTGTTCGACCCCGTGTGTACCTTTCAAATATTTCTCATAAGTAGATTCCAATCCTACCTTACCACTACGATCTGTCATAAAATAATCAGTATTGTTTTTTATATCACTTTCCGAAACTTTCCCAACATACCCAAGAATATGAGCCAGTCCAGGTAATATTACATATTCTCGGTCTGATTTATTTATTATCGACACGCCAGCAACACCAAAAAGTTTCTTTTTAAGAATTAATGAGTCATCATGTGAAATATTTTCTAAAAGTGGAATATAGTCAAGTGAAAGCAGGCCATTTTTCTCTGATGCATCTTTAATGTCGGCTGGTTTCTGGTTAATGATAGTTCCGATTTGGTCATAAATCGCATCTCTTTCCGTTTTCTTTTTAGGTAAATCACAAGGATAAAGTGCTAGGACATAGTTTGGTTTATTTCGTCCAAGCCAATTACCATCTCTGTCTAGAATGGCACCTCGCTGTGCCTCAATGACTCGAGGACGAATTCTATTTCCTTCGGCTAAACTACGATTTGATTCTCCTAAAATAACTTGAAGAAAGAAAAGTTTAGTTAAGATCAAACAAAAAATCAATACTACCAGTAACTTAAAACTAAAAAGAAACTGGGTGCTAGTTTTGCTTTCAACCTTTTTCATCCCTTCAAGAGTGACGTCTGAATAAGAAAAATCCTCCTCTTTTATACTTGTAGATGAAGAGGTTGATTTTTTAGTAATAATTTTTGAAAAATTCCCAAAAATATCCATTAAATTTTGATCTCTTTCTCAAGCGTTAGAATACTACGTAGTTTTAATATCGGTGCATATATTACAATGCCAAAGACTGAATTTATAATTACAAAATAACAAAGTGCCAAAACCGCCTCTACTCCCCATTGCTTTGTCGCTATCATCAGAGAGAGATCAAAAAGAAACAATGATGGTACAAAATATGCAATAGAAAAGAATGCTGAAACATCCCTAAAATAATTCTTTCTCAAATAATGTATAAAAAAAGGTAAAATATAAAAAATAAATACTAAAACCAGAACTGGTACCGAAGAAAAAACTGAATAAAGTATAAAAGAAAAAGAGCTAAAAAGAATAAGACTCTCCCACTTTTTATCTAAAGCAAAGATTACCACAACTATGAATGTCGTAATAATCGTAGCACCATAAACTGACAAATTACTAAAAAAGGTTACATCTAAAAGTGTAAGAAGTAAAGCCAAAAAACCAAAAATTATTACTCTAAACCAATTCATTGGATAATAAACACCATTTCTAATTTTGATAAATCTGCCAATGGTTCAACTGATATATTTTTAAATAGATCAGAAGTCGATGATTCAAGTGCCCCAGTCTTTCCAATTAAAATTCCTGGTTTGAGCTCTCCATCCAGACCAGAAGTAACGATGTTCTCATCTTTTTCATATTTAACATCTTGAGCAATATTTTGAAGCATCAAGCCTGAAATTCCACCCGAAAGTACTCCTTTAGCTCGACTATTTTGCAACATTGCTAAGATAAGAGAGTCCTTACTTGTAATTAATATCACTTCAGATTCGCTTTCGTAAACTTTGTTAACTTGTCCAACTAATACACCACTTGAAATTACTGCCATTCCCTTAATAATATTTGCATCATTCCCCTTATCAATAATAATATGATCCAAAAAACTAGTTGGTTCCCTTCCAATAACTCTTGCTGGTAGAAGCTTTAATTCAGCATTTGCAGAAGCAAAACCAAGTTCGTTTTTTAAAAGTTCATTTTCCTTCTCTAATTCGATAATTCTGCTCTTATCAACTTCAAGTTCAATTAATTTATCTGCCAACTTTCTATTTTCATTATTTAAATTTCTAATTTTCCCAAAGAAGGAAAACTTGTTTCCAATGCCTCTGCCTGTGTCTGAAAAAGAAGCCATTGTTTTACTAGATACTTTAATCAAAACATTTGAGACCACATTTTTTGTTAATGGGACACTTACAATTGTCACTACCAGAATGATTGCAATGATTGATAAAATAAAAATTTTTTTCATTTTTATCTACTAAATTCTTTTGGCAACAATACATCTGAAAGTAAATCTAAATCTTCAAGTACAATTCCCGTGCCACGTGCTACTGCTGTTAGAGGATCATCTGCAATATGAACCTGGGTACCAGTTTCCATTTCAATCCTTTTATCCAATCCACGCAATAACGCACCACCACCAGCAATAATAATGCCTTTGTCCATAATATCGGCTAGAAGTTCTGGTAGAGTTTCCTCCATTGTTGCTTTCACACTTTCTAAAATCGCATCAAGTGATTTTTTAAGAGCTTCTCTTATTTGAGTATCATTAACTATAATCTCTTTTGGCAATCCTGTCACTAAATCTCGACCACGCATAGGTGCTTCAAGTTTGTCTTTTTGTTCTACGGCTGAACCGATTGCAATTTTAATGTCCTCTGCAGTTCTCTCTCCGAGCAATAAATTAAATTTTTCTCGAGCATATGCAATAATATCATCGTTCATTTCATCACCAGCAATTCGAAGTGAACGAGAAGAAACAACCCCACCCATGGCCATTACCGCTACTTCTGTCGTCCCACCACCAATATCTATAATCATATTGCCAGAAGCATCTTGTATCGGCAATCTCGCCCCAATAGCAGCCGCTATTGGTTCTTCAATAAGATATACTTCACGCGCACCAGCATTAATAGCTCCTTCTTCTACTGCTCGCCTTTCAACCTCAGTTACATTATGAGGAATCCCAATAACGACGCGAGGACGAGGAATAAATGTATATTTTTCTTTATGAACACGTTCAAAAAAGTATCGGAGCATTTGCTCTGTAATTTCAAAGTCAGAAATAACACCGTCAACTAGCGGACGAACGGCTACAATGTGAGCAGGAGTACGGCCGACCATTCGTTTTGCTTCTTCGCCAATAGCCAGAATTTCTTTAGTACGCTTATTTATAGCCACAACAGAAGGCTCTTTAATCACAATACCTCGACCCCTGACGTATATCAAAGTATTGGCCGTTCCGAGATCGATGCCAATATCATGTGAAAATTTGTTAAACAAAAAACCGAACGGATTTTTCATAGTTTATCCTTAATGCCTAGTAACGCCACTTAACAATAATTGAAAAATATCGATCGGTCAAGGATCAGACTTAGATGTGCTCTACTTTAAATATTGGTTCACTTTTTTTTGATGTTCAATGAAGGTTTTACTCAAATAAATTTCGCCATCGTGCTGAAAAAAATATAAATAGTCATGGGCTGTAAAGTACTGCGTCGCTTTAATGCTTGCAATACCAGGATTACAGATTGGGGCTGGTGGCAAAGCCGATATTCTATACGTATTGTAATTAGATATTACATTTTGATAGTCGACGCTCGTGATTGGAGACCAGAACTTAAATTCTTTTTGAACAGCCAAGGAACTAGTATTAAAATTATTTGTATCTCTACCATATTGAACAGTTGGATCGGCCTCTAGCTTCATACCGAATTTTACTCGATTTTTGTAAACGCCAGCAATAATTGGACGTTCCTCGTCTTTGACTGCTTCCCTTTCTACTATTGAAGCAATAATTATATCGTCTTTAGTTGGCGTAACCATTCCGTTGGTTCTGTCTTCATAGTTTTTTGTCATCTCTGTCACTATTTCATCTGCCGTATTATCAGGAGAAAAATAGTACGTATCTGGGAACAAAGACCCTTCTAGCTCAGTTGTTTTTGTCAAGAATTGATTGAGAGTTATGAGACCATTAGATTCTAATTTTTGGCCGATTTGCTCACGTCTGTAGCCCTCTGGGATGGTAATTTTGACTATCTTTGTCTTACCACTAGCAATTTGATCACAGATCTCCATTATGTTCATGTTGGACGATAGATCATAAACACCAGGTAACAATGTAGTCTCTTTAAATCTTACATTGAGATAAAAAACCCAATCATAGCGAATTAATTCACGGCTTAAAAGATGTTGTCCGATTTGAAAGCCCGATTCACCCTCTTTAACCTCAAAAAGAACTTTCTTATCATTATTATTTAGAGGTGTTGCTAGGGCCCATTTCAGAAAAAACAGAAAGCCCGCAATGGCCAATATCAAGGCAATAAAAAAAAGGATCAAAATAGTTTGAATTGTTTTTTTGATAGACTTTTTCTCTTTGCCCTTAGTTTCGGTCTCGTTCATTTATAAATTGCTCTAATATTAAAATTGCTGCCATCTCATCTATTTGATTTTTCTTAATGTCCTTAACTTTATTTTCAACCAATATCCTAGTCGCTTCAACGGATGTGAAGTTCTCTGGCTCGTAGTTTATTTTTAATTTTGATCTTTCTTCTAACTTCTTGCCGAAGTCTCGAATAGTTTTCTCCATTTCTCCTGTTCCAGAGTTTGTCGTTGGCACTCCCATAACGATTTGTGATACCTCGTTGTCTTGGCAGATCTTAACGATTTGGTTAATAATCTCTTCGTGCGATGCCCTGCCATCAATAAAACCGGCGCCTTTGGGAAACTGCTCTCCCAGCGCCAGTCCTATTCTCTTCTTACCAAAATCTATACCCAACATCATATTTTCTTACTCTGCATAATCAAACTTAATTGTAATTCTATTCTTCAAAAATGGTACACGCAAAATTGGTGAAGGCCAAACATTAATTTCGGCGCTTTGAACACCTTCTTGAGAAGAAAGGTAACTTTTTGCTTCACTGTATTTTTTATTTGAAAGTCCTTTTTTAAGAATGTTAGCATCCATCTTTTGGCCAGATCTACCAACTAAGGATGCTGTCATCTTCATTACACTTGCACTTGTGTTTGAAACAAAAGTATAAGTTATTTCGGCCTTTTCTGGGTTAACTAACATTTTTCCCTCGCCAGCCACCTTTTCTGCTTCTGCAATTATCGTTGTTTTGGCATCCGCTTCAACAAAACTCAAGGCTGAAATTTTTAATTTTACACTATATTCAAAATTATCTGCCTCATCGCCAGCTTTCTTGGCCGTGCTTTCACTCAAAATTTCACTGGCAGCGTTGTTAATAAAGATTTTTGCTTCTGCCTCTGTAGCTGCCGCCGAAAGCTCTTCTTTGGATGATTCAATCAAGCTCTTTGCCAATTCAGCCGAAGCACCCTTCAAGTCTGCATCGGTAATAACTTTGACACTCTTGGTTGTACCACCCGCCATAGCCGCATTTGATCTGCCATAAATCTTTCCCTGTTGGTTTAAAGGAAGTGAAGGAATCGAAAAACTAGTTGGAGTAAGATTATAAGTGTCTCCCGAATTCTCTGCCTCGACTGAGGCCTCAACGCTACCAGCAATAAATTTAATTGGTGGGTTGGGGTCCAATTTGGCCCCGGGAACCGAAACGTCGGTAGTAAGAAGAAAGTTTTTTCCGCTCGAAGCAAATTTCGTTCCTTTACTTAAAGTTTCAGGCGTTGTGCTCCACTCGTTATATATTGTTATTTTACCAGTTGCTTTTGTGCCCACATCCTTTGAACCGGTTGCATTATAAGTGTTTGAACCATCCTTCTCTATTGAAACTGTTTTTCCAGGAATAGTTAAAGTAGTTTGATCAACCGTTTTTAAATCGCTATCTACTATTAGTTCCTTATCGAGTTTTACTTCCTCTGTCTTTAGGACTACAGTCGCCGTAGCATAAGGCACAAAAATATATGATATAGTCAGAATCAAAATTAAACATCCACCCATAATTGCTAGTAATATTTTCCTTGTCTTGGCAATATTCTTTGGTTTTTGTTGTGCGTTTCTAAAAGCACCCTCTTGAGACGAACTTGACATACGATTTCCTCCTCCTTTTTTTTCTTCCGTTGGTTCTTGTCTTGGTTTTTCCGGTTCTGAAAATTTTGGTTTATAAGGTACTGGCTCTTTTGGCCGTGGTTTTTCCACTGGTTTTTCTTCTTCGGCAATTTCTACATCTTCATTATCAGATGCATCAGAGTCATCTATTATCTCACTCGATCCTGCCTCCTCCTCGAGCTCCTCTGCTTCTGTTGGATCCTCTTCTTCTGCTACTTCCTCGGCTTCTTTTTTGGCATAATAACTATTTATTCGAAAACCGCCCTTGCCCTCTTCTGAAATTGGAATACCAGCAAATTTGTCTTCTTTCGGGACAGCTTTTTCAGCCTCCGAAACTTTTGAAAAGACTGATAGTCCCACCTGTGAAGCTAAATTGCGACTGATTCTATCAGTGGTTACAAGCGAAAAATCAATACCAAGTTTGGCTGCACTTTTTTTAAGCAATTTTAGATTGACTATGCTTTGAGCCAAAGACCCGCCACGAGGTATAACAAAAGAAACCGACTTACCTTCGGCTTTTTTTAGCCGATCGATTACGGAGGTAATTTCTTCGTCTGCCTCAAGATAAAAAATCTCGTTCATATTGCTATTATACCAAAAATATATCTAAAATTTCTTTATGATCTGATTCCATCCACAATCTTATCCAAAATTCCTTCGACGACTGTTGGATCACCAGCCAAATCTATTGCTAAATTGGCCAATCCCATCGGTGTAATATCCTGTGAGCCAACTAATTTTTTTGTCTCGTCCTCTACGCTATGAATTTGGCTTGGCTTTATAAAATCAACCTTTGGTTGCTTCGCAAAGGGCAATCTCTTTGTCCAAGCTCGTGTTTCCAAATAATCTCGAATATCTGGCAGAAGACAGCCACCCCCACAAAGCAAAATTTTTGAGGGTAAAAGATCAACATTAGAAAATTCCTCTAAAGCTAGTTGGACACCGGCTAGCCAGACTTCACAGTCATTCTCTAAAGCTTTTTTAATCTTTTGATATTTCTCCGATTCTTTTTTGAGTTTGCCTGCAGAATAATCAATTTTTACCGCTTCTGCTTCAGCAAAGCTCATGTCCAGCATGTCGGCAATGGACTTGGTGAATACTCGTCCACCAATAGCGAACATCTTTGTTCCCTCAACTCCTCCGCCTCGGACTACGGCAATGTCTGTCGTGCCACCACCGATGTCAATAAATATGGAGGAGAACTCGGCACTATCCTCAAGTCCCACACTCTGGGCCACCGCATATGGTTCGGCCGCAATCGATAATAGGTCAAGGTTAAGTCCCTCTGCAATGGTCTGCAATGCCCCAAGGTGAACAATGGGAGCAAAAGCGTTAAATATACCGACTTGAATATCTCTGCCCTGAAAACCGACTGGATTGGTAACCTTATAGCCATCGATCTTAACGTCCACCACGGCTGAATTTACCAATTTTACATCAATCTCAGAGTGACCAGTTTCCCAGGCTAATTCCGATCTTGTTTTCTCAAATGATTTCTCCTGAACCTGTCCAATGATGTCTTTAAGCTCTTTAACTGTAATTCTCTCTTTACTATCGTCACGCTTATAGTAAACAGTCGTGGTTGTGCCTTTGACCAGCTCACCAGCGATTCCGATTACGCACTGTGTTGGAACCACTTTCGCCTCGTCACAAGCTTCATCGAGCGCTACTTCGCAGTTACGAATTACACCAGAGATATCGGTAACGCGTCCGCCCTGCATGTCGGAAAGCTGTTGGCGCTGTTTCCCCACACCCATTACAATCGCTTTGTCCTTCTCAATACGAAAAACCAACGCTTTGACAAACTCTGTACCAATATCAAGCGCAATCGCATATCGATTTTTATTTTTTCCCCCGCCAAATAGACCCATAAGCCTCACTTATCACAAAAATATCCCTTAGCTACAATTATATCACTAATTGTTTATAAACCAAAAAAGCCCCCTTCTGGAAGCTTCTTTGAGCACGATATGAATCTAATTTATTCTAGAACGGCTTTGATCCTACGCACGCCCGCAGAGGAGCTTTCTTCTTTTAATATCTTGAAATGACCGAGTTCGCCGGTACGAATAACATGGGGACCGCCGCAAATTTCACGGGAGAAACTATCGATGCTGTACACTTTCACCTTGTCACCGTATTTGTGCTCAAATAGCCCGATTGCACCTGATTCTTTCGCCTCTTCGGGACTCATTTCTTCCATCGTGATTAGTAGATCATCTTTGATCTTTTCATTTACGATATTTTCAACCTCTTTGATTTGTTCCGGCGTCATCTTATCTGGATAAGTAAAATCAAACCTCATTCTCTCCGCATTTATGTTTGAGCCCTTCTGCCCCACGCTCTCGCCTAAAACATCTTTCAAGGCCTGCTGAAGCAAGTGAGTGGCAGTGTGATATTTAATCGCCTCTTCCCCACTATCAGCCAAGCCACCCTTAAACATGCCAGCAGAAGCAGTACGAGAAAGCTCTTGATGGCCAAGCATCGACTTATTATATTCCTCGATTGCTGAATCGTTGATTTTTATATTTTTATTTTTTGCTTCTTCCAAGCTTACTTCCATCGGCAAGCCAAAGGACTGATACAAATCGAACAAATCTTTACCCGTTAGTTCTTCGTCTGAATTGATTTTGCTCAATCCTTCTTTAAGAGTCTTTCTAAACTTTTTTTCCTCTTTGCCGAGTTCACTTTTGACCCTGTCCTTTGTAAAAGAATAGACTCCTTCATATATTTCAAAAATCGAATCCGCTAATTTTGATGCGATATCACTCTCTATGCCAAGTTGATTTGCCTTGACGATTGCCCGACGAATCAGCCGACGAACAATGTATCCAGCATCTTTGTTGGATGGCAGGATATAATCGCTTATTGCAAACACAGCAGTTTTAATATGATCAGCGATAACCCGGAATTCTTTCTGATGATCGGCATACTCTTTATCTGATAGCTTTTCAGTTTTTTCTATGTTAGATTCGAACAAATCGGTTTCATAGGCACTTTCTTCGCCGTTAATGACTGCAAGGAGTCGTTCCAGCCCCATGCCGGTATCAACTCCTTTAAATTTTGTTTCCTGATATTTGCCATCAATTAAAACATATTCATTAAATACAAGATTCCAAACTTCGATGTCATCAACATAAAATTCTACTGTTGGGCCACCGGGCGAACCTTCTGTGCCAAGTGACCAGAAGTTATTATCGAATCCCTGTGGTTTGATCTCTATGAGTCCTTCGATCTTCTGTAATATCTTTAACGATTCTTCGTCGGCTGGAATATCTTTTTTACCCTCAAAATATGTGGCGTGGATTCTTCCCTTTTTGATTTTTAGCTCTTCGGTCAGGAACTCCCAAGCGAATTTGATTGCATCTTCTTTGAAATATGAACCCTCTTTTTCTGGATATCCGAAGGAAAAATTTCCCAACATTTCGAAGAAAGTTAAGTGAGTATCGTCGCCTACTTCCTCTATGTCACCGGTGCGGATGCATTTTTGGCAAGTTACAATTTTTGAAGTTGGTGCTTCGTCTGGCTTAGTATAAAATCTTTTAAACTGCTGCATGCCCGCCGTGTTGAACAGAACTGATGGGTCGTTTTCTGGCACCAGAGAAGCAGAAGGGATCACTTTGTGACCCCGCCCTTTAAAAAACTTTATAAATTTTTCTCTTAACTCCGATGATTGCATATTCTGTATCTATTTGTTGCTGCCCGAAAGTCCGGTTATAAAGTTTGAAAATATTTGGGACCAAACAAAACCCCGAATTTCGGCTTCGCTATCCTTCTTTTCTACCTTAATTGGTTCAAGTCCCAACTCTTTAGCATACATAGTGCGATAAGCTGTCTGATAATTCATTATTTTTCTTACGTAACTGTTATTAACTCTCAAATATGCTTCTTGACCAATTGCTTTGTCTGAATTTCCCGTTCCCGCGTTATAGCCGTATAAAGCCAGCTCTGTACTGCCACGATATTTCACTAATAAATCGCGCAAATGAGCAGCGCCAAATTCAACCGATGTTTCGGCATCAAAAATATCGTAATTTGGCCAGCGTCCAGTTTCCCTTGCCATTGTTGCCGCAGTTCCTGGCATAAATTGCATTAAACCTTGAGCGCCAGCTCCGGAAACGGAACTCGGGTTAAAACGGGATTCCTGCAAAATTACTGCAGCGACCAAAGCAGGATCAACGCTATATTTTGAGGAATATTTCACGATCCAATCAGCATATTTCAAAGGGTAAACCTCATCTGCAAACATTTTCGGCACATAATAGTAAGCCGTAGTCCCCAAAAAAACTGCAATAACTACAATAATTGCAAAATTTAACTTATATTTTTTTGAAAGCATGAAATTATTTCTCCGATCTAGCTCTATTGTACAAAAGTATTTTAGAAAAGACAACAAAAAAATACGATTCAAAATTTAAATCGCATTTTTTGGCCAAACTTCTGGTGCTCGAGGTGGGACTCGAACCCACACGGCTGTTTAAGCCACATCATTTTAAGTGATGCGTGTATACCATTCCACCACTCGAGCATTATTAGACTATTTGGTATTTGCCCGCTTTATTCTTTTCTAGTTTGCCTTCTATTGTAAATCCGGCCGCTTTTTTATGGCCTCCACCGCCAAACAATCTAGCTAAAGCCGAAACATCAATACCGTTCTTTTCCGTCCGCAAACTCCCTCTCAATTTACCATTTTCGCACTCATATAACAAGATAGCTGCCTTCACTTCAGTAATTATGCTCATCAGGTTAACCAGTCCAGATACCTCGTCTTCCGTAGCATTGGCTTCTTTGATGTCTTTTTTTGTTATTGTTGAGATTACAAGCCCACTATTCTTATCGAAAACCATTCGGTCTAGTGCAACTCCCCATAATTTCAAAGAGGAAGTTGATCTGGCGTTATAAACATTTTTTGAGATTAAATCTAAATTAGCGCCTGCGCTCATTAAACTTGAAACCACTTCTAGAACTTTTTCGGACGTATTGCTATGTTGAAATCCGCCAGTATCATTATACATTCCGAGTAGTAGCGCCGTCGCAATTTTGGGGGTGATTTTCACCTTGAGACCAGTCAGAATATCAAAGATTAAAGTTGCGGTCGAAGAAGCATTTTTGTCGGCATAATTGATATTTGCTAACTTCCAAATATCATTCTTGATATGATGATCAATATTAATTAGCACGGTTTTTTTAGGAAGTTTTGATATTCTCTCAATAAAACCCGTCCTTCTCAGGTCGCCATTATCCAACAAGATTATTACTTCATACTCGCCAGTTAGAAAATCTTTCTTAAATTCTTGTGTTTCTTCTAAAAATGAGAATATCTCTGGGACATCATCAGAGCAAACCATATCAACTTTTTTGCTCATACTCTTTAGGACCAGAGACAAAGCAATCATACTCCCGATACAATCTCCATCAGGTTTTTCATGCCCGATTAACAAAAAAGAGTCCCTTTCCTCCAAAATCGATTTAAGTTTTGAAAAAGAGCCCATATATATTCAATTCACAAATTGCAATGTCTAATTACCAATTCCATATTGAATTATTGGATATTTTGGCATTAGACATTTTATTAGAAATTAGTAATTAGGATTTAGAAATTTCAAAATCGTTAATTCGATTTTAGAATTATGTTCTGACGTTCGTCTTCTGGTAGTTCGTTTTTCTTAATCTTATAAAGGTCCATTTCTCCGTCAGAGATACCTTCACTTTTTTTAAATTCCGAAAGATCAGAGTAAAGCATCGGGATAACAATGCGAGGGTCTATACTTGAAATCACATTTAGAGCTTTTTTTGCGGGAAGAGAGCCTTCTTCCCCGAGAGGCACAAACAATATGTCTACGTCTCCGATACCTTTTGTTTCTTCATTTGATAGTTCGTGATTGATTTTACCCAAATAACACAAATTTATTTCCTCGGCTTTGCAGTTATAAATAGTGTTCTCACCATCGGCAATACCTTCAACAAAAACACCATTCTTCTCATATTCACCCGGGCCTGGTAAGGAAAAACCATTTATTGAGACCGTATAGCCTAAGTCGACTTCAACATCTTTTGTTTTTATTTGAAATTTCTCTTTACCGAAATATTTTATTTGCATTTTGCCTCCCGTTACTTACAATTTAGCTATTTTACTTCAACTTCTTTCTTTGTGCTTTTTTTAGTCTTAGCAGTTTTCTTAGCGGATTTTTCCTCGCTAACTTCCTCTATTGTTTCTGACTTTTCTGATTCATCAGCAACTTCTTTCTTAACTTTTGACCCCGAAGGGGTCCCCTTTGGGGACTCTTTAGCTGGCTTCTCATCATCAACTTTCAAGCTCAACCCTAGTCTGTGACTCTCAGCCTCAATTGAGATAATTTTGAATTTATATTCTTTACCTAGTTCAACAATTTGGCCAGGATCAATAATGTGGTCCTTAGAAAGCTCAGAGATGTGGACCAAACCGTCAATTTGTGGACTAAGGGCTACAAAAGCACCGAAAGGTGTAATTTTGGTTACTTCTCCTGAAACTACCTGCCCCACTTGATATTTTGAAGCAGCAGAGACCCAAGGATCTGGCAATAGTCGTTTGATTGAAAGAGAAACACGACCGTCATCAACAGAAATAATGATTGTTGAAACTTCATCGCCAACTTTAAATACTTTGTTTAGATCGGTTACACGACTCCAAGAAACTTCTGAAATATGGACCAATCCTTCAATTTGAGGATCAATACTAACAAAAAGTCCAAAATCAACAATTCCGGTAATTTTGCCAACAACCTTGTCGCCAACTTTATATTTCTCAATTTTTGCCTGAACTTCATCGGCCTTAACTGCTTTTTCAGAGAAGATAAGTTTGTTATTCTCTTTATCGCAACTAATAACTTTTACTGGGACTTCTTGACCAATAAACTTACGTAGACGAGTCAAAATTTCCTCTTTGTCACCACCAGTTACTCTAGGATATTTTGCAGGAGAAAGTTGTGAAACAGGTAGGAAACCTTGTATTCCACCAACTTCTGTCATCAGGCCACCTTTATTTGCATCAACAATTTTGACCATAACTGAATCACCTGATTCAAATTTTTGAGCAAATTCGATCCAATATTTTTCTCTGTCGGCTCTCTTCATTGAGAGAACGACGTTTCCAGCATCGTCTTCCATTGAAACAACAGTGCAGAAAACTTTATCACCATTTTTCAAGCCAGTTTTTGAAGTGATTTCTTTTTCTGGGATAAAACCGAGTGATTGGCCAGCTACATCTACCCAAATTCTGTTTCCACCAACCGCCAAGATTGTAGCTTCTACATTTTCGCCTTCTGAAAATGGCAAAATATTGTCGCCCAAATCTTTAATCAACGACTCCATTGTATCTTTGCCTTTTGTTCTTTCTGTTTCGATTATTTGCTCAGGCACTTTTACTTCTGCTGTCGATTCTATTTTTTCATCCGTTTTGACCATGATTCTCCGTTACTTACTTATAGCATATTGCTAATAGCTCATTACTTAATTACTTTATAAACTTATAACCTTACAAACTTTATAAACTCTTGTGCTTCTTTTTTGGTAAATATTTATTGTATCTTAACTCAGTCTTTTCCATCTTCTTGTGTGTTGGCAACTTTCGCAAAACCTTAATTCCAATTACTGCTACCAAAATAATGAAAATTACGATGACAGACAGAAGATAATATCTAGTTGCAAGAACTGGTAAGCTTTCATATCGCCCAAACACATGAATAAGTCCCAAAATTCCACATGTAAGCGTTGGAGTAATAAATTTTGCTAAAAATGTTTTTTCTTTTTTTGAAACCAACAGGACTAAAATGCCAAATATAATCATTGCCCCAAAAATCGCGAGCAAAATTGGATAAAAGTTGCTCTCTGGTGGCGGTGTTGAATCAAGAATGTAAGCTTTTGAAAAAACTTTTGAATAATTCATAAATTAAATTTTCTAGCTTTGGTGCCGAGAGCGGGAGTTGAACCCGCACAGTCTTTCGACTACACGAACCTCAATCGTGCGCGTATACCGATTCCGCCACCTCGGCTGAAAATTTTTGGTGGACGCTGAGGGAGTCGAACCCCCGACATCCTCGGTGTAAACGAGGCGCTCTGACCAACTGAGCTAAGCGTCCAAAAACTTTATTCTGCCTTCGGCAATTATTTTCTCCATTCTCTTCGCAACTTCAACGCTATCAAATTCTTGATGAAAAACTAATTTATATGGTTTTTTGTATTTTGTAGCAGTTACGTTTCCAGAATTATGTTGTGTTAATCTACGCTTATAATCCATCGTACTACCGACGTAGTAAGAATCATTTTTTAAACTTTGAAGAATATATACAAACGCTTTCATAACAATTAATACGATTGGGTGTTACTATTTATAGAGCTCTCCGACGTTTCAGTCGGAGCTCCGATATTCGCTTTCAACAAATCGTCGGAGAAGCGCGCACAAATTAAAAAATTCTCGCACCAACAAGAATTTTAAACAATAGATTCAGGCTGGTTTAATAATAATTTATCTAAATCTATTCTAGCAAAAAACATTAACAATGTCAAAACAAAGATATGTAGAAAACGATTTTATTATATATTAACTATTAGATATTGGCTGGTTTCTTTTTCTTAATAATAACCAAGGCCACAATTAATATCAGAGCTAGGACACCGCCACCTATAGTGTAAAGTGTTTGGTTGTTGATTTTAGAATCCGATCTAGAGTCAGAAGCGGTTTTGGCTGTATTGCCATTAGTTGTTGATTCAACGGCGTCAGTTTCGGTGTTTGACAGTGTCGGGGTTGTTGCAGTAGTAGTCGTGGCAGTTTGACTAGTAGAAGTTGTTGCGGCGGCACTTCTCTTGGCGTCTGCAGCTGCCTTATCTTCGGCGGCTCTTTTATTAAGATCGTCAACTGTTACGGGTGGCTGAGTAGCAGCAATAATACTAGTCAAACACATTGGAGCAACACCCAGACTAATGGCGAAAACAACAATCACAACAATCTTTTTAACCAACATGGCCCTCCTTAATTAAAAAACTAATTATTAACATTAATATAATTATTACACAAGCAAAAGATTAATTCAAACTCTGACACAAAAATGTAAAACTATAGCGTTGTCTTCAAAAATGAATTATAAGTCAGGAATAGTTATCGATACAATATTAGAAGGCTCAGAATAATCATCTGGAAGTCTTGCCCTAATCCTGTAATAGTAGGTGTTACCCGGAATCAATTCATAGTCGTCCATTTTGGAAGTTTCATTAGCTGCAATATCCCATGAGAGGTCACGATCCCAGTTATTTTCGAAAACATGATTATTGTTTCTATAGAGATAAAACATCATTTCATTTGGCGAATTATCCTGCCAATTAAGCTGGACTGTGTTATTCTCAGTAAGAACTGCGGTTAAATTACTTGGAGCCCAATTCGGTATAGTTATTGAAACGACATTTGACCAATTTGAATTCATGCCCCCCTTTAATGCTCTAACACGATAATAGCACGTGCTACCTGGTAATCTACCTAGATCAACAAATGAATTCGCATAAGGACTTAAACCCCATAGTTTTCCATCAGTAAAACTAGCATTAGAACCAATCTCCAATGTAAGTGAATCAATATCATTAGCATTATTTTGCCATGTGAGACTAGGTTTTCTATCGGTCGTTAATGCAACAGTGAGATTACTTGGTGCTTCTATTGAGTCGCTAACATCTGTAGTTATTGCCGATACAGTATTAGATAAACCAGAAAAATAATCAGGCAAACGCTTAGCTCTTACCCTAAAATAGTGTGGGGTATTAGGATCTAAATGATCTACTAAAAATTCGTTTTGGTTGGCCTCAATCGTATCAATGGTGTAATTTCTCCCATGAAAAGAAAATGTCTCACTTGTACTTACTTCTAATACAAAGCCGTCTTCATTATTGGAATTGTCTTGCCAATCTAGCAGAACAGTATTTAAGGTTACGGCTCGAACTCTTAAATTTGTCGGGGCACTAATACTTGTATCAGTCAGTGGTCTAGCAGTAACAACATTTGAATATCCAGACATACCTAGCCCTCCAAAAACTGAAATTCGATAATAGTAAGTAACATCTGGAGGTGGCGCAATATCTTCATAAGTAGTTACATTAGGCTGAGTCCCAAATGAAGCCCACCAATTTTGTGTGAAATCGGCGCTAGTGCTTCTCTCGACAAAAAAGCCTTCTTCATTATCAGAATTATCTGCCCAGTTAAGCACCACATTGGAGGTATGGTATACGGAAGCAGTGAGATTAGAAGCTGCCGCAGGCGTATATAATGAGATAGGAATGATTTCTGAATAATCAGAAAAATGTTCTGTATCCTTATATGCCCTGATTCGATAATAATAGTTTTGTCCTTCGGCAACAGTTGTGTCTGTATAAGCACTACCGTTTTCTTCTACTGTAAAAACCTGAAGATCACTGTTGAAATCAAAAGTAGTACTTCTTTCAATTTTGAATCCGTCTTCATTATTTGAGCGATCTTCCCAAACAAGAGTTACATGATCTACCCAATAACTTGAAGAATAAAAAGAACCAGGGACTTCAATTGATATGCCCCCCTTGGTTCTAGCAGAAGCAGAGTTAGAATAATCAGAGCTGTCAATAGAATAATAAGCTCTGACACGATAATAATATCGTGTATCTGGCAATAACCCCTGATCGTTATATGAGTCTATATTCGCACCAAGATTGAAAGAAAAGACGTTCTCACTGAACCCTAAATTAGTGCTTCGTTCTAAAATGTATCCCTGTTCCTTATCGGAATTATCACTCCAGCTTAAATTTATCTGATCATCGGAAATTGCTTGTGCAGACAATTCTGTTGGTGCCGAAAGCTGAAAAGGTATTCTGGTATTAATTTGTATTATTTTGACCTCTCCTGGGTCCAGAATAATTGTGGCGGTGAATAAATCACTTTCATTTACTTGCCCTTCACTTACAGCAACAACTTGCAAGACAGTAGATAATTGGTCTTGAATGTTAATATCGTTTATTTGCCTTGCAGAATGATTAGTAATAGTAAATCTATAATTCAAATCACCACCTTCAGTAGCTTCGAGTGGTGCTTCCTTGTAAATTTGAATTTCTGGTATATTTACAGCACACTCCTCCGAATTCAAAGATATTAAAGAATCACTACTTCGCACTGCATGAACTCTATACATGTATGGTAAATTACTGTAAGTTATTACATCAATCCAACTTGTGTAATCAAAACCCGATTCGTTCGGGAGTATATGTATAATATTCCACTCTCCATCAGCAAGTTTTCTTTCAATTGCATAGCCACTTTCATTTGCACTATTATCCTGCCAACCCATATCAACTTCCAATAATCCGTCAGCCAATAAACAAGCCATATTAGTAGGCGTGTTTAAATAAGTCAGACCATTTATTGTTTGACTGTAATCAGAATAGGTCGTACCCAAGTAAGCTCTTACTCTATAAAAATATTGTGTTGCTTCCGTAACTGCTGTATCGGTATAAGTCGTAATATCAGCTAAAGTCGAGCCAACTTCTGCAAATGTTCCTGTTTCGCCCTCTTTTCTCTCTATTTTATATCCCTGTTCGCTAGTATTATTGTTATCCCATGTTAAAATCATTGTATTAGTGGCCACAACACTGAGATTTGCTGGGACATTGAGTGTTGACGTACCAACTGGGACATTCGCCTCATTTGAATACAATGAAAATGCGCCATTAGTTTTTGTTGCTTTCACTCGATAATAATATGTATGGCCAGTCGTGACGGTTGAATCAGAGTAACTTGAAGTATTGGCTGGAAGATCTGTTGTAAGCGCTGCCCAAGTCCCCCCTAAATCAGTTTTTCTTTCAATAGTATAGTGTGATTCCGCATTTGACACGTCGGTCCAAGCAAGGTTAACAGAAGTGGCGCTATTTAATGTCGCCGTAAGACCAGTAGGAGTTTTTAAAAATGAAGTAGCAGAAATGGTAGCAGAAAATGCTGAATTGCCTCCAGCATTATAGGCGTACACTCTGTAGTAATAAAGCGTTCCTTCGGCAACCATTGTAGTGTTTGTTAGTGTTACATTACTACCGCTGCCAGCCACACTGGATGCAGAGAATTGATCTTTGGGCACAAAACTAGAATCTACACTTCTCTCAACTTTAAAGCCGGTTTCGTTGGTAGAACGGTCGGTCCATTCTAGTTTTATTGAATTATAGGCAAGAACTGTGGCTCTAAAGTTATCTGGCACAGGGGGTGGATCGACGGCAAAAACATTTTTTGCAGAAAAACCACAAACGAAGATCGCTATAATTGCTAAAAAAATCAAACTAAATTTAAGAGATTTTATTTTTATAAATTTTATCATTCCCTCGCTTAATGATTTTCTAATAATAATATTGATCATCAAAATTAAAATACAAAAAGCTAATTCACTGTCACTCTAAAGCTCACCTCTTTGATTTCTTTTGGTGCGTAAGACCCGAGATCCCAATTAATTATACCTCCTTCTGCAGTCCCGCCGTCAGTAGCAGATTGAAAAGTTGTCCCTGCCGGAACCGGGTCGGAAAGATTAAGATCGGTTGCCGCAAAAGAAGCTTCGTCAGACTCCGGCATCACTTTTATTGTATATTCCACTATGTCCCCTGGGCCTGCTTCCGCTTTATCAACCGTTTTTACAAGTACAAGCTCATCCACGTCATAGATAATGAATCTGTCCTTCCCTGAATCGGTAATTACCATTTTACCAGGGATGTCTAAAGAGATGCCGTGCACCTTTTCGAACTTATTGTTATTGAAGGGGATGTTCGATATTTTTTTAACTATCTGCCCCGCCTTATTCATAATCACCACGCCATAATAGCTATCAGCATAAAATATATAATTCTTTGTTACCGCAAGAGCTTCTCCGCTGCTGGTATATTCTTTAGGTATCGCCCAACCATTGGGGTTTATCTGAAGTATTTTGGAAGTAGTATTTACATAAAGAAATCCGTCTGAGCTTTTTTCAATATTTGCCATGCCATAAAGCTTGTAGGCATATTTTGGATTGGTAGGAAAGCTAGGATCGTGCCAGACAAGGGGACCGCTGTCAACATCGGCGCCAAACCAACCGTTAAGCCGAATACCATCATCATTAAAATCATGCTGAAAAACGTATATCGCCATGGTTCCATTACCGACAACATATAATCGATCTGTGCTTTCTTCGTAAGCAATATCGAAAGGTTGTCGGATAACATTAAGCCCTGCGCTGTAGTTTTTTACCGGACCCTCATCGTGGCCATGCCATGAGGCAGGAATAGAGGATGATGTACTTGTTGACCCCCACCAGCCAATAAAACTCAAGCTGCCGTCCCCGTTTATTCTATATTTCGAAATTCGATCATTTTCACGTTCTGCGACATAAATATAGTCAGATTGCCCGGAACTCTTTTTTTTCACAATAACTATATTCTGCGGGATATTAAATTGCCCGTCATTGTCTCCAGCATAACCGGCAAGGGCGGGAGAGCCGGCAGAGTGCCAGCCGGTTGTGCCAGTGTTATCCTTGCCCCACCAACCAAGCGCCTCCCAAGAGCTATTAACTTTAACTATTCTATTGTTATCTGAATCGGGAAACCAGATGTTGCCCTGTGAGTCAGCCGAAACATGCCCCCTGGAATAATAAATTTTGTTCCCCGTATTCCCCCTCCTCCCCATGTTCTGCAGAAAGTTAAAATTTGAGTCATATTTTAATATCCTGTTATTTGAATTGGCATGATAAAATGACCCTGTTGCTCCAGTATCAACAATCCAAAAATTACCATCCGCATCATGCTTAAAATCAAAAAACTGTGAATACGAAGAAGGCGGCTTGCCGGGTGTACCTTCGCTAACGCTATCATTTTTTGTAGAAGTTTCAATAATATTTCGAATAAAAGAACCGGTAGTTGAATATTCCTTAATGGTCCCTTTGCCGTCTGTTTTTGCGTCATCATCTGCAACCCCAACATAAAGCTTCCCGTTATTTAACTCTATGGCTCTAGGAACATTCATAATATTGTCCTTAAGATCTTGAGGAAAAACTCCCCCGACATACCCGATATCTGAGCCAAAACCAATTTGTAAAACCATGTTCCCGCTCTGGTCGAATTTAGCTACTCCTGAATCAAAGTCACTGGTACTCCAGCCACTTGAATATTCAACATGAGAAATAAAAATATTCCCCGCGTCATCAACATCAAAACCAAACGGGCGGTAGTGCATCTTTGTCTGGGCAGGAACGCTATTTTGATAAGTCCAACTGCTACCATTGGTTTGAAATATTTTTAGCCGTTTGTGAGCCGAGTCGGTTACTGCCACCCTATTATTCGGCAGATTTATCAACCCGTGGGGCCGGGCCAAATTTTCATTGCTGTGTCCTAGCGCCCCGTAGTTATAACCAAAATTTCCATCATTATTGATTACAACGATTCGATGATTAGACGAATCGCTTACGAATATATTGCCCTGGCCGTCTGTGGTAACACCTTCCGGGCCATAAAAACCCATGTTCTTATTTGAACTTTTTGGATAGATAGTAATGACAGATGGATTAAATGCATGCCAGCCGGCAAACCCAGTATTGTCTTCCCCCCACCAGCCAGAACAACCGATAGACCCGTCTTCATTAATTACAAATTTCTGGACTCTGTTATTAGCATGTTCGGCGACATAAATATTATTTTGATAGATATTTATTGCCATCGCCTTGTCAAGACTCCCGTCTCGACTCCCGGTCGTCGATTTCTTGCCGCTTCCGGGAATATGCCAGCTCGCAACCCCAGTGTCATCCCTGCCCCACCAACCCTTAAAGACGTAGTTACTATCATATTTGGAGATTTTGGAATCATCAATCAAATAGATGTTATTTTGGCTGTCGAGAGTAACATCATTAATGTATGAGGTTAGACTCTCCTCAGTGCCAGAACCAAAAGTTTTGACACTGATATTATTTTGAGGAGTGATTTTAACAATACGAGAATTAGTCGAATCGGCCACATACAGGTTGTCTTGCGAGTCAAGAGAAATACCGCGAGGATCATCAAACGCCCCGACTTCGCTGCTGCCATATTTGTACGGCACCTTCCCGCTTCCCACTGAATGCCAACCCAGACCATTCACACTATCCTTGCCCCACCAGCCAAGAAAATTGAAATTGGGGTCATATTTCATGATCCGATTATTTAGCGAATCGGCAAGGTATATATTACCCTGGGAATCAGCTTTGGCGGATGAGCGAATGTAATTTAATTCTCCGTCACCATAACTTCTCGAACCAATTTTTCTAATGAACTGACCGTTTTTTTCAAATGTTTGAATCCTACCCCCGTAAGAGGTATCGGAGCCATAAAAATCGGAAACATAAACTTTCTGATCGGGACCAATCTTAATTACAAGAGGGTTTTCAAAAGCTCCATCTTCAATCCCCCACTTGCCTTTTTTACCGGACCCCGGCTCATGCCAACCAATCGTATTTTGTGTGTCCTTCCCCCACCAACCAAGCCAGTTCCCCTCCGTATCCATTTTTACAACTCGAAAATTGTTATAATCTGCAACGTATAAATTATTGTCGCCATCTATAGCAATGCCTCTGGGGCCATCAAATTGATTGTCCCCATACCCCAAGCTACCCCACCTTTTGATTAATGTGGTTC
This sequence comes from uncultured Candidatus Saccharibacteria bacterium, assembly GCA_964628585.1. Classification (GTDB taxonomy): domain Bacteria; phylum Patescibacteriota; class UBA1384; order XYA2-FULL-43-10; family 1-14-0-10-43-13; genus CAZVMH01. The sequence goes on from CAZVMH010000003.1 coordinate 72,137, forward strand.
CTGTCGGATCAAATTTTGTTATAGCATTTGATCCATTTTCCACAATATAAATGTTGTTTTGAGAATCAAATGCAATTGACCTGGGCTCATTAAAATCATACAAAGCAGCAATATCCGGCTTCATGACAGGGTTAGTCGCATTGAAGCTTGCCCCCGTCTCGGCTTTTATCTCCTCTTTATTGAATATTTTTATAGAACCACCAATTAGCAACAAAGCCAACGCCACTACCAAATAGGCATGGATTATTTTTTTGCTTTTTGCCCCTGTTATCAAATGCATTAAACTATTCATTCTATCTATTGTCCTCACGATAAATTTCCCTGATTAACCGTTTCCCTATGCACTACTTCAATAGCAACATTATAACCAAAAAGCAAAGATTAGGCTGAAATATTTTGTCAGTTTGTTATGCTTAGTCATGTTGCCTCGGGGCTAAGGAATGAACTTGATGCTTACACCGTCCACACGAGGCTGAATCCAGACACCATTATTAACTCCGAGAGTTTGTGTACTTGTCCATGCATCAACTGGGCCGATATCCACAAGCGCCTGAAGTTGCGCATCCCACCAGTAGCCTACCGGTTCAACCCAATTGTCACCGTTTGGATCAAGAGAGGCCTGTGCCCAAGTTCTGTCAGCACTGCCTTCCTTTGTGAATAACACTTTGTTGTTTGCACCATCAACATCTACAGGAGATGTAAACGGATTGCCAACAAGTGCCCAGCCAGTTTTCCCGATATTAACAATTTTAGGAGCAGTTTCTGGAACTGTAGCATAAGTAATTGTGCCAGTATTCCCTGTAGCGTTGACCCAGTATCCTTGTCCCGTATCCAAATGCCCGCCGCTAGCGAAAGCTCCATTGTCCTCTCCGCACTCACTCCACGCGTCCCAAACTATCAAACTTCCGTTAGAGTTTTGCCAATGAAACACACTGCCGTCGATTGATATTTCACCGGGATACGGAGCCCTATTCTCACAATCAAAATGAAAAACACTCTCTGCCCTACTATTAGCTGGTTTTTGCGATAAAGCGAAGAGATACCAGCCCGATTTGCTGAAATTGAAGGTTGCTTCAGATGGTGGAGCTACTATGGTGGTCATGACTGTGTTACTAGTGACAGTTTTTTGTTGTCCTTGGCTGTCAGTATAGGTTAGGGTGGCTTGATTTGTTATTGGCCCAATAGGATTCTCGCTCGCCTGTCTATTAAGTTTATCCAGATTCAAATACAGACCCAAGCCCGCTATTGCCGCCACAAGCACCAAAAGCGAGAGTCTTACATTCTTTCTCGAACCAATTAGCTTTGAGAACACTGCTTTTAACTTACTCATGCTCCTCCTAGAAAAATTTAACATATAATCAATAAATTTTAAGTTCTTTTATAAACATTTGTTTCATAATATCATAAATTATTTAAACAATACAAAAAAATAAATCTATTTGTGAAAAAAATGAGTTAGAAATCTATTTTTTAACTCTTTTCTCTTTAATAAACCATTTTTCTATATCAAAATATCTAAATGAAACTTCAGAAAATTTTCTTTCACTAACTCCTTTTATTTCTTTTTGAACATAAAAATTACATTCCTTAGGATCAAAAAACAAAGCGAGTGATTCATCTGTAACTGTTTTAAAAAATTGATCATATTTTTCTCTACGTATCTTGTTGTCCGTTGTCATACGAGCTTCCTCAAGCAACTTATCAGATCTTTTATCCGAAAAACCTGAGAAATTTAATTTATCCATCTGAGAGGTATGCCAAAAAACATATGGATCGGGATCATGAGAAAAATCAAAACCATATAATAAAAGCTCGTATTTTTTTTCATCTAATATTTGTTTCATCTGAGAAGGATTCATATAGCGTAATTCAAGTTCAATGTTTCTTGTAATAAAATTATTTTTTAACTCTTCGGCTTTAGCTCGTTGATACGGTGCATCCAAAGTCGTTAGAGCGACTTTTATTTTTTCTGGAAAAATATAATCAGAAAATATATTTTTTCTAAACTCTTTATCTTTAAATTTATCGATTCTTAAGTTTGATATCAGGGCAATTTGTTTTGATGTAGCAAAGCTAAGATCAATAGAGTCATCCAGATTGGCATTTGTACCAGTCAATGCATTTACTTTTTTATTATCAAAAGCTTTGGTAGCATCACCGGCTTTAGTATAAAAACCAATCTCTAAATTAGTAATAAAAGGTTTCCCATTGTGATATTTATCGTATGCTAGCAGTTTAAGATCATCTACTTTTTGATTGGTTTTTTTTACGCTCACATATTTATATGGACCAGTTCCAATAAATTTCTTTGAAAGTTCATCTGGAGAGATATGAGAGGGTAAAATTCCAAAATCACAGTAATAGATAAAAGGACCATAGATTTTGGGTAATGTAAAGGTTACTTTGTTTGCTCCATCACTTTCCACCAAGACATCTTTCCATGCGTCATAAAGCGGACTCTGAAATTCCGGATCTTGAATTTGATTAACTGTATAAACAACATCTTCGGGAGATAAAACAACGCCATCGTGAAAATAAATATCATTTCGTAGAGTAAAAGTATATGTAAGCTGATTCGGGCTTATCTCCCAACTTTTAGCAATTTTTGGCAAAACGTTTCCATCTTTATCAATCTCAACCAAGGGTGAAAAAATTAATCTGGAGATTGAGGTATCAACGTCATTATTGGCTAAAACAGGATTAATATATTTTAGTTCTCCTACGTTCGCCTCTTTATAATACCCACCAAAATCGGGGACGAGTTTTGTTTGATCTCTATAATATGTATTAATCTTCATTCCCAACATTGTCATAGCAGCCAAAAATAAAATTAGAGCTAATAACTGCTCCAAAATATTCATTGCTGCCAAACAAGCTCGGATTCGACTAATAAAATTACTCGAAACCAAAAACAAGAATCTTCCAATTCGTTTTAGCGTATCAACAATAAAAACACTTTTTGTGTTTTGAAGTTTCATAGATGGCCTAACCAATAAAAACGGTCAGAACGGCAGTCAGGCAAAACAAAAATGCTATTAATATAGTGCTATAAAATAAAAAACTTTCAACTCCTCTTCTCGACCTATAAACATTACCCTCTCCACCAAAAGCTACTCCAAGTCCGCTACCGCGTTGTTGAAGTAATATTGCTATCATGAGCAATATGGCAAAAATTATTTGAAATATTTCTAATATATTTTTCATCCAGTATAATTTACAGCTATTTAGTCAAAAATTCAAGTCCCTACGTTCGACGCTTGAATTTTTGACCATTTTAATCTACAATAATTCTAGTTGTTACGCGGGTATCGTATACCGGTATTATACGTCCTTGCCAAGGATGAGAAACGGGTTCGACTCCCGTTACCCGCTCCAGCTTGGGTAGCTCAGTGGTAGAGCAGAGGACTGAAAATCCTTGTGTCGCGAGTTCAATTCTCGCCCCGAGCACCAGAGGTCTGATGGCCGAGTGGTTAGGCAGCGGTCTGCAAAACCGCGTACCCCGGTTCAAGTCCGGGTCAGACCTCCAATGTGCTATAATGGAATAAATATATGTCAAAGAAAAAAAATAAATTCAAAAAGTCAAAACGACACCACCTGCAAGATCAACCCATCAAAAAGCAGATGTCAGCTGTTGAAGTCAAGAACAATAGTCCAATTGTTGAGTCTTCCGCATCCGATAAAGTAATTGAAGCCCCGCTTGATCATTACGACACTCAAAAATATGACTACGTTAAACACGATATTAAAAAAATCTTGATCATCATGGTCTCAATTATTATCGTATTATTCGCTTTTTATTTTATAGAACTCAAAACCACAATCCTAGATACAATCGGCAACTGGATTTACAAAATCCTCAACATTCAAACACTTTAAATTTAATATCTCTGCTCTTTGGGCCTGTATTGCAACGCTTCTGTGATATGACGATCCAATATGGTCGGCTCATTTTCTAGATCGGCAATTGTTCTGGCTACTTTTAAAAGTCGGTGATATACTCGGGCAGAAAGTTTCATTGAGTCGACTGCTTGAGCAATCATCTTTTCCCCCGCTTCATCTAATTTACAAAATTCCTTGATATGTTTTGAGCTAATTGCAGAGTTGGCTTTGATTTTTAGGTTTTTGAATCTTTTTGTTTGGATGTCTCTGGCTTTTTGGACTCGCTCGCGCACCTTGCTTGAGGCTTCGCCCAATTTTTCTTCTGCTAATTTTTCATATTTTAATCTCGGCACCTCTATATGAATGTCGACCCTATCTAATAATGGACCCGATATCTTTTTTTGATATTTCATAATTTGAGTAGGGGAACAATTGCACTGTTTTTCACTGTCAGTTAAATACCCGCAGGGACAGGGATTTTGAGCCGCAACCAAAAGAAAATCAGCTGGAAAAGTTAGACTGCTCTGCGCTCTAGAAACTGTAACCACTCCATCTTCTAGCGGTTGGCGTAGCGCTTCTAAAACGCTTCGTGGAAACTCTGGGAATTCATCTAAGAAGAGAACACCTCGATGGGAGAGGCTTATCTCACCTGGTTTTGGCCACTGCCCTCCTCCGATTAAGGCGACAGATGAAGTCGTATGATGTGGCGATCGGAACGGTCGAGCCGAAATAAGGCCATCTTCTTTATCATTAAATAGTCCTGCAACTGAATATACTTTAGAGATATCCAGCATTTCATCTTCGTCCATGCTTGGTAAAATTGTAGTTAAACTTCGCGACAATAAAGTTTTGCCTGAGCCAGGAGGTCCTGACATTAAAATGTTATGATTTCCTGCTGCCGCAATTTCTAGTGCTCTTTTAACCTGTTCTTGGCCAGAAATGAAAGCGAAGTCATAATCCGATTGATTTGTATTATGTCTTTTTGATTTCGATGTTTTCTGGGCTGGTTTTAATATCTTTGCCCCAAGTAAATGGTCTACTAACGATCTTAAATTTTCAATCGCATAAACTTCCAGGCCTTTAACCAAAAGTGCTTCCGATGCATTTGCCTTTGGTAGGAATATTCGTTCATATCCGTTTTGTATTGCAAACATAGCAATTGGAAGAACACCGTTCACTCCCCGCAATTCACCATTAAGTGATAGCTCGCCTATAAAAATTGATTTTTTAAGGTCCGGAATTCGTTCAATCTCTCCATCGGCAGCTAAAATCCCTACTGCCATTGGCAAATCAAAACTTGGACCCTCTTTTTTAATATCGGCAGGAGCTAAATTGATAGTTAGGCGATGCTGAGGAAATTGCAAATCGGAATTTTTAATCGCTGCTCTAATCCTTTCTTTGCTTTCATCGATTGCCTTATCTGGCAACCCAACAATAGCAAAAGAAGGTAATCCTTTTCCTAAATCGACTTCAACCTCAACAAGATATGACTCAAGTCCAATGGTTGCAGCAGAGAATACTTTAGCAATCTTTTGCATTTACACTCCTTTTTGATTTAAATATATTTTATCACTTTTTGGCACAAAAAAGGCGAAAGCCCGGCCTGACACTAGGGTCAGACCGGGCTCGGTGTACTACGAAAACTGTTCCTCCAATGCGACTATGTGTCGTGCTTCGTAGCTGTCACTATAGTCGCGAGGCGGGTTCTCCCAAGCTGTTTTGAGCAGGTCTACCGCTCTTCTCGGCAAGGGAAACAATGTCGAGATGTAGACCGTTCCTGGTGTAATCGGCCTGTCGCTCTCGAAATAGGGAGCGAACTTGATCCGCGTCGGCGGTTTGATGAGTGCCTTGTCAATCTTTCGCAATGACTTGCTAAGATCACAGACATCATCATAGATGGAATCAATCAACGGATTGGCTATTCCGCCAGGATTGATCTTTGTAACCGCTTTGGAGCCCAGGAAAATACCGACTGCCTTCACCCCGCCATTGAGAATTGCCTGGACATAACTATTCGTTGAGCTATACGTCGCCACCTCAATCGGCTCAGTCGGACACGGCGCATGGGCCGTCACTACTACCAGGTCATTCTCTCTCTGTCCTTCGATCATGTCAAGTCTGAATGGAATCTCGTCGTGGTGGCCCAGATTTCCTCCGGGCGTGGGTATCCAGATTGCCCCAGCAGGGAGAATATTCCTAATCTCCAGCTGGGGGCAAAAACAACCTGAGACAATCACCTTAGCCACCTTTTCCACAGACGCCAACCTCCTGTTGTAAATCGGTAAGTACTATCGGCCGATTTACAAAAAACTGTACCACAAACAATACCATAGCTCAAGCTTTGACTCATTATTACGAACCAAAGTTTGACCTGTGGGTTTAATTTATTTCAAAAAATCTTTTACTATTTTGGAGATGTTACTATAATCATTTTCCCAAACAATCTCTGGAAAACGCTTAAACCAGGTCATCTGACGTCTGGAGAACTGACGAATACGTAACTTAAGTTGATCTTTCATCTTGCCATACGAAATTTCTTGTTCAATATTTTTTAATTCTAAATTGTCATTTTGAGGTTTGAATTTTGAGGTTTGAATTATGTAGTTCGTTATTTCTCGATATTCTAATCCCAATCCAATTAACCACTCTGAACAGACTCCTTCTTTTAACAACCCTTCAATTTCTTCCAGCATTCCTTGCTTAAACCTTTCCTCAACACGCATATCAATTCTTGAATATAGTTGTTCCCTTGGCCAGTTAATTCCGATTTGAAGTACCTCAAAATTTGGCTTTCTTTTTGTTGGGATATTGCCCTCTTGAGCCCGTTCGATTGCCCGGATCAACCGATGCGGATTTTTAATGTCTATCTTTTCAAAAGATTCGGGATCAATCTTCTTCAAAATCTTCTGTAGCTCTTGTGCGGAAAGTTGTTCTAACATTTTTCTTTTTGAATTATCATTTTGATTTTTGAGATTTGCATTTTGATTTAGCTTTAATTGAAAGCCTTCAGTAAGGGCTTGAACGTAAAGTCCTGTCCCCCCCACTATTATCGGCACTTTTCCTCGAGAAAAAATGTCTTCGATCGCTTTTCGGGCAAGGGGCAAATAATCGAAAAGCGTAATACGGACTCCTGGCTCACATATGTCGATTAAGTGATATTTAGTGCCATTATATTCAGCTAAATCTTTTCCGGTACCTAAATCTAATCCACGATAAACCTGCCTAGAATCGGCAGAAATAATTTCTCCATTTAATTCCTTAGCAAGTCTGACACCAATACCAGTTTTGCCTGATGCTGTTGGACCAACAATGACAATAATTTTTCGATTTATCTTTTTCATTGATCAATATCCTACCATTTTTAAGCGCATTCGACAATCTTGCAAACAAAATTTTATTTGTTTATGATAAAAACTATGATTGAGATCAAAAAACTTTCCAAAAATTTCGGCGATCAAAAAGTGGTCCATAATGTTAATTTAAGCCTTCCCAAAGGTAAGATTTTTGGTTTTCTTGGCCAGAACGGCGCCGGCAAAACTACTGTAATGAAAATGGTCGTCGGTGTCCTCAAGCCAGATAGCGGATCTATAGTTATCGATAAACAAAACATTAATAAAAAAGAAATTAAAGAAATTATTGGTTACATGCCTGAAGATCCTTATTTTTACGATCATCTTTCAGCTCTTGAATTTATGAAGTTCGTTCAGGATCTATTCAAGCGCAAATCTCCTCTCAAAATTGAAACGATTTTGAGTCTGACTAGTTTGGGCACTACAGGCAAAAAAAGAATTGTTAATTTTTCCAAAGGAATGAAACAACGACTTGGTTTGGCTCAAGCCTTAGTCAATAATCCTGAATATCTCTTTCTTGATGAACCTCTAGATGGACTTGATCCAATTGGAAGAAAAGAGTTTAAAGAGATAATTCTAAATCTTAGGAAACAAGGTAAAACGATTTTCTTCAATTCTCATATACTTTCTGACGTAGAGGAAATTTGCGACCAAATTGGCATAATTGACGAAGGAAAATTGATTTATTCGGGTACAGTCAATAAATTTAGAGGCAAGAAAAGCTTAGAAAATGCTTTTGTTGAGATAATTGAGAAAGAAAATAGAAAATGAAGAATATATTAACAATTGCTCGTAACACCTTCAAGGAAGCTATTCGTGACCGTATTCTCTACGCAATTTTAGCTTTTGCTCTTCTTTTTCTGGTCTCAACTTTTTTTCTCGGCTCAATCTCTCTCGGCGAAGATATTAAAGTCGTTAAAGACTTAGGACTTGCTGGCATCTATATTTTCAGTATCATTATTGCTGTGTTTCTCGGCACTTCACTAGTATATAAAGAATTAGAAAAAAAGACTCTCTATATTATTATCTCTAAACCAGTTAGCTTTATTGATTTTGCCATCGGTAAATTTTTAGGGCTGTGGGCTGGGCTCAGTCTTAATATTTTCTTAATGACAATTGCGTACTTGATTATTGTAAAAATTAAGGGTGGTGGAATTGATTATATCTCGCTATATTCGATATTATTACTTATTTTTGAAATAGCAATTTTTATAGCTTTAACTATACTTTTTTCTTCTTTTACTACTCCTCTTGCTGGCGCGATCTACTCCGTAATCTTTCTTTACATTGGGCACTCTCTCTCACTCCTCAAGCAATCGGCAGAAAAATCGGAGGGTTTTTACAAATATTTCGCCGATGGTGCCTATTATATACTTCCAAATCTTGAAAAATTTAATCTAAGAAATAGTGTTGTTTACGGTGTAATTCCAAATAGTGGTGAGATTGTTTACCCAATAATTTACTCCATAATTTACACTTCAATATTTATTTGGTTAGCTGTATTGGCACTAAAAAAACAAGAACTCTAATATGAAAAAAGCTTTTTTATTTGGCATTTTCATCTTAATGCTTTCAGCAATAGTTATTTTGCAAGTTTTCTCAGACAGAGAAAAGGCTAGAGCAATTTACACCGAACCAATTGTTCTAAAATCAGAGACGATTCGCATTACCGATCTTGGGTTACATAACGCAGCAGCCGATCTTCTTTGGCTGGCCTCAATACAATATTTCGGTGGCGGAGAGAGCAGAACAATGTCAAAATTGTCAGAATATTTATTTACGGCTACTGAACTCGATTCACAATTTTCTTACCCGTATGCCTTTGGTGTTCTAATATTGCCGAGTGTCGAGAAAATGGACGAGGCGCTTGTTCTTGGCCAAAAGGGCGTGGATTTGAAGCTTGCAGACTGGAGAATTCCATATTATATGGCAACAATATATTTTATTAATAAAGAAGATAATAAAGAGGCAGCCAAATACTTTGATATTGCTGCAAACACAAAAGATGCCCCGGATAACATTACTCAGATTGCGGCTCGATTCGGTGCAAACAGTAACAGACGATCTCAGACAATTCAAATATGGCAAGGTATTTACGAAAATTCAGATGATGAGGTAGTTAAAGAAAGAGCTAAGAAATATATAATACACTATTCAATTCTAGACGCACTTGATCAGGCAGTACAGATCTATAAAGATAAATATAATAAATTACCAACAGACATCTCCGAATTGGTAAAAATAAAAGTTATTAATCAAGTCCCGATTGATCCGTTTGGCTTTGAATATATAATCAGAGAAGACGGAAAAGTTAATTTTAAATAATTAGTGAAAAGGGCGAGCCGATTTGATCGGCTCGCCCTTTCGGTTGACTATGCTCTATGCCGTTCAATCCTCAACCAGGTGTGATTGGTTCGCCCGCAGATGTCGCAAACACCTGCCTCGTAGATCAGAGCATCCTGATCAGCATCAACGGCTATTGGGTGCGTAGACCCGAAGCACCCTTCAACCGGACATCTGATCGAAACGACATAGTACAGTCCATTCATGCCTCTTGAAGAAAAGGCATTCTTCTCGTGCCATAGCCTGCTTGGCGGCACGAAGTTCTTCGCCCAAAACCAGTCCCACGCTCGCCGAAACAAGTTTCTTCTGTTCCAAACGTCGAGAGCCTTGTTGTAGGCATTCTCGTCTGATCGAACGATCTCTTCCTCCGCGTCGATGCTGACAACGGAAAGAATCTGATAGAACTGGACGATCGCCCAGAGATGAGCGCCGCACTCCTCACAGACTGCATGGATATCGATGTGGCTCCCATAATTTGCAGTACATCCTTGCGGGCAGTCAACAATCTTCTCCGCACTCTGACCGCCGCACTTTCTGCCATCCTCGTTTCTGCCGTCACACTCCAGACGAACAAAGATTTTTCGACCGTAGTATGCTCTGCCCTGTATCGGCCAAGTTTTTCCATGCGGGATAGTCAGATGCCTCAGTTCCTCGTTGCTCTCCCTAGTGATACCGTGTGTCATTGGAACTTCTCCGATTGTGTATTCAAAACCGAAAAATCTCGTGCCGAAGCCCGAGACTTTTTTATTAGTCCATTTCTTCGGTAGCCTGGCTATCCTTCTTATCTATCTGACAAGGGTTGGATCCATGGCTTTGCGTCTCTCGGCTTTCGCCGGATTTGCCTTTTTCGGTTTTGTAAGCACATATTATCACATAATATCAATTTTGTCAACCCCAGCTTATGGTTTAAGAAGACAAAAAAAATTATTTGCGTCTTCGCTTAAGTAATATGAATCCTATCACAAAAAATATCACTAATATGCCTATCAAAACATAGACGATCAGATTCGCGTTTTTATTTCGATTTTCGTCAGTTACAGGACTATTATTTGGTGTAGAATAAATTTGCTCATCATCACTCGCAACAGCTCGAGGAACATCAATTATACCTGCAGTGCCATCATCTTCAGTTTCGGTTGAGTACGTGACAGGAATTGGTGTTGAAGTAGTAACCGGAGCTGTTATGTTGTCACTGCCAGGTTGTACAAGCGGAGTATAAATAACATTAAAGCTAAGATGAGGCAAAGATTCATTACCAGCTTCGTCAGTCACAACTATTTCAATGCTATTGGTCCCAATAGCCAGATTTAATAAGCGGTAGCTAAAGGCAGGGAGATTACTTAAGTTCACTGAGTTGCCGTTTATGGTGATACTTGCCACACCCGAACCTTCATCGCTAGCAGTCCCCGTGATATCAACGTAGCCACCGGTTCGGTTTATTGTTAGCCCCGTTACAGTAACCACAGGGGCAGTAGTATCTTCCCTAATCTCGAAAGTTTTTTCCGAAAAACCACTGTCATAGTTAAAGGATAAATTACCAATTTCATCCGATGATATGTCCTTTTGCCAAACACCATTAATTTTTAGTGAATAGTTTGTGCTTGGTTTAAAACCGCTTATGTTATGTAAGACTGTTGTTCCGTGATCTTCACTATTTTCGGTCCACTTACGATAATAATCCCCACTCGATGTCCAGTCGGTTACATTTACATCAATAGCTCCCGCTGACGGGATTATGTTCATCCCTACCGTATTCACTGGCGTTTCTCCGGTAATACCCACTGCCTGTAGCACAGCGGTACTATTATCTTTATTAATTGTGGTGGTATAGCCCAGAAATGGTCTTTCTAAATCATCAATGGTGATGTTCGATGAGCCAATCCCGTCAAGCACTAAAGTCGCACTTTCCACGTCGCTTCCATCACCAGAATTTGTAGCCGAAATAATATTCACGTCGGGATTTGAGATTGATTTTACAGCCGGGTTAACAGTTTTGTCAGAAACAAAATTTACAAAACTCGGACTTGCTTTTGTCGTCTTCCAGTACGGACCATGGCTTAACACATCTTCTAGAGTAACTTCAGGGGATGAGCCAGTGTCGTATTTGATTGAGAGCATGTACCAATCAGAAGGGTTATCCATCGGATAGTTAAATGTCGGCGTTTCTCCCAAGAAATGAGAATATGTCCCAGTTTCAGCGCCAACTACAGCTGGCACATGAAAATGAGGCATTGTTGTGTCTACAAGATAATCATAAGTATTGTATCTTTCGATTCCCATTACACCTGCGCGTGCTCCTTTGTAATTGCTATCGATAATAACTTTTTTTAAATTTGATAAAGGGTAATTTGGGATTTCATCAGGAGAGTTTTGTACCCAGCCACCACAATACCATACTTCTATAGCTTCATCTGAATCCGTCAATGTCCTAAGCAAAGCTCTTCCATCATGCTGACCCCAAGCCTGCACCTGGCCATGGGAGGGCAAAACATCACGAAGATACATCTTTGAAGTGTTTTCGATAGAATCAACATAGACATTGTACTTTCTTCTAGTTGTGTCCGTACCTTTTATTACTTCGACAATAAGCCCGTACAAACCTGGCTTTGAGGGAGAAAATGTTCCCCTAATGCGAGTACCAGAATTGTTAGCGGTGATAGTTTCTTCAGGGCTGGTTCGCGCGGTTGCTGTACAACTGGCACAGATTGTAAAATCGTAATTAACTTGCTCAGTCGTAGCGACCGTACGGTCAAAATCTGTCGAGGTAAACGCTAAATCGCGGTCATTGATATTGTTAAGATAAAGATTATTTGAATATGTATTGGCGCCATCATCGATAACTGCTTTAAAATTATTCATAATTGTATTACCAGATATTGTTAAGCCCGAAGAGCTAGATAAATTTATTGCCGCACCATTTTCAACGGTTAATGCAACTCCCCTAACTCCTTTAAAAACATTATTCGTGATAGACCCCGAAGTGGCACTATTGATTTTTACTCCACTGTTGAAATGATAACCGATCGAATTATTATAAATTGTCGTATTTTCAGAACCATTAATTTCGATTCCTTGTCCGTAAGTATCTTCGATTGTGTTCTCTGATATTTCATTAGAATCCGAGTCAGTAAATAAAATGCCGTTTTGTCGATTATGAAGTATTTCATTGTTTCTGATTATGTTTGACATTGAAGATTCTTGAAATGAGATAGAAGAATTGTTGTAACGCAGAATATTGTTTTCGATGATACTATTATCAGTATTTAAAAACTTTATTCCGAACGATCCGCCCCCGCTTCTTAGTCCTTCGGCGGCCTCATGGTATGTTGAAATTGTTGAGTCTTTAATTGTAACATTACTCGAATTAGCTAAGACTATGGCTGATTTGTCCGCCGTTGATGAAGTGATCGTGAAGTCTCTGGCTTCAACATATTGGCAATTATTTAGCCATAAATATTTATAATCTAGACCGGTTCCATCAAGGATTATCGGGTTATCGATCGTACCAATAAGGCTGGAATAGAAATGCATTACATTGCCATCGACAGAGTTTGATGTATCTATATCTTGATTATAGGAAGCGGCGTCATTAAAAAAACTAGGAATACCATTGATGTTTGCAAACCTGTTGTTTCTTAACTGATTATTTGCCGATGAAAGAATGATTTTTGCATTATCAAAATCATTATTTATAAAAATATTTTCGCCACCTAAATAAGTAGTTAAATTCTCGTTAGTTATTGAACTATTTTGAAACGTGTTGTTGGTTGAAGATACTAAGTTGATACCATTAATAAACACTCCTCTATCGAATCGGATATTACTAGAGTCTAATAAAAAAACATCATCTTGATTATTGTTTGCCGAAGTAAGGTTGTTGACTTCCAAATAGGCGCAGGAAATACACCAGAACGCCCCAAGGTTTAGCAAAGCCGCATCATATATAATTCTGGTTTCTGCCGTGCCAACTATGTTATTTTTGTAGAATAAAACCTTTCCTTCAATTGTATTGCTGTCGTCTATGTCTTGGCTATAATAGGCATTATTTGGAGAACTTCCGGCAGGCTCATAAATATCTACCCGGATATTATTTAAATTATTTGCCATTTGATTATTTTGAACAACTGTGTTTGTTGATTGGCCCAAATAGATACCGGAATCAGTATTGTTATTAGTAATATTGTTGGTTATAGTATTGCCATTCGACTCTGGACCGTTTACTTCGTTCCAATCAAGATCATAAGTGGCATAGCGGTTGGTTTTAATACCAAATTGATTGCTGTTGGCGGTTACATTGTTTACAGTACTATTGCTTGTTCCTAGTAATTCAATTCCGGCATAAAAACCCGATATGGAAGCAAAGTTTCGAATGGTAATATTATTAAAAGGATCGGCGCTACTATCAACAACATATTCTATTCTGATGCCTGAGCCGGCTCCAGAACCGCTAATAGAGTGATTGCCTCCATCTATAATAATATTGCTTGCCGCAACAATTAATCCGTCTCCCGAGCAATCGGTAAGGTCGCCATCCAAGGTTAGACTACTTGTAATAGTATCGCCGCAGCTGGCGTTAGTCGCTTCTGCAGCTTTCGCCTTTTGGATCCTAGAATAATTCCAAATCAGAGAAAAAGAGCACAGCAAAGCAATACCCAAAAGCAAAATGGCAAATTTTCTCATTTCAATTGACCATCTGATTTTTTTGAAGAAAATTTTGTTGAACAAACACAAAAGGCTTCCAAAAATATGGACAACCACAAGATAAATTAGAGCTTTCCCTCTCATTTTTTTCATCTACCTTAGTATAATGGAATTACCTTTGAAACGTCAACCAATTCAAAACTGGGGCTTCCTGTTGTGCCAACGGCTTCCCAAGTATTTAGTTACATTCAATATTCATTCCTTGCCATCTTGCTATCTTTCTTTATTCGCTGGATATCAAAAACGCTCTTTCCGGAGACAGGCATTTTTGTTTTCTTCTTTTCAGATTCTTCAAGCTTGAATTTTTCTTCGATTTCTTCCAAATTTTTCTGATCGTTTTCTTTTGTCATAATAAATTATTTTACTAATATGTTATAATGGTTTGACCAAGGTACTCGAGTGTCGGCGCCTTGGCGAGTAGCACGCCGTGGGGCATTAGCGAAGCGTGTCTGATTCTGTTAGCGGCGAATCAGACACATTTTCCAGCCCCACGGCCCCTTTTATTGAAAAATCATCACCTTTCAGCTACAATATACATGATTTGCCCGGGTGGTGAAATGGTATACACGCTAGTCTTAGGAACTAGTGCCGCAAGGCGTGGAGGTTCGAGTCCTCTCCCGGGCACCACATCGGAAATGAAAAAAATATTTGCCTTCTTATTCCTTTTATTTTTAATACTGCCCAATTTTGCTTTTGCCAGAGACACTTCTGCTTTGAATGACTGGTATATCAAAGATTTTCAATCTGAAATTATTGTCAATAAAGATTCTTCACTTTCGATAACTGAAAAAATCACTGCTGATTGTGGAAATTTGCCCAACAAACACGGCATTTTCCGTACTCTTCCAACCTTTTATCAAAAAACTAGTTCTGAAAAAATTAGCACTCCAATAGAACTCAAAAGTATTACCGATTTCTCAGATAAGCCAATCAATTACTCTACGACAAAGAGTACGGTCAATAGAACGTTGACTTGGAAAATCGGCGATGCAGATAAAACGGTTTCTGGCATCAACTTTTACAAAATTACATATCTGGTCAAAAATACTATTCGTTTCGATGACCCCAGTTTTGATGAATTGTACTGGAATCTTTCCGGCAATTTTTGGCAAATTCCAATTGATCATTTTACTGCCACTATCAAATTCCCAAGTGAAATAAATCAGAACAACACTGCTCTAAACATATACTCTGGTGCTTTTAAAGAAAAAAATGGTTTAGATATTTCTCAAAACTGGGTTGACGGAAACACACTTCAAATAGAAACTTCCGATATTATCAAGCCCGGCTCAGGTATTACTCTTTCTACCACATTCCCCAAAAATATTATTACTTCATTTAAATTTTCTTTCTGGGAGCTTTATGGGCGCTTCTTCTGGCTATTAATTCCAATATTTGCTTTTTGGATCATTTATCGCTACTGGGCGAAATATGGCAAGGATCCTAAAATTAATTCCGCCATCGCTCCAGAATTCGAAATTCCAGATAAGCTCTCTTCTCTCGATATGGGCATGCTTTATTCAAATCTTGCCCTCAAAACCCGTTATCTCTCTGCTTCAATTATCAATCTGGCCGTCAAAAAATATATCACCATAGAGGAAATTCCCAAGAAAGGCGTTTTTGGCTCCGTTGATTATAAGCTAACCAAGTTAAAAGAAGGCGATGATAAAATTTCAGAATCAGAAAAATTGCTTTTGGACGAATTATTCGATAGTAACGAGTCCAAATTGCTATCTTCTCTAAAAAACAAATTTTATTCTTCAATCCCTATGATCCAAAAAAAGTCAAAGGATTTTCTGGTCGAAAAAGAGTACATTGATGTACGAAGCGGTAAATACCAAATTGCTTTAATAATATTCATCTTTGTCGCAGCATTTTTCTCGTTTATACTTGCTTTTATTGGACCAATTTATATTGTCTCGATGATATTAACAATTATAATTATGATTATCTTCGCTATTTTAATGTCTCGCCGAACCGAAAAAGGTGCGATGCTTGAACACCGCATTAATGGATTAAAAATGTATATGGAAGTGGCCGAAAAATATCGTCAAAAGTTTAACGAAAAAGAGAACATCTTTGAAAAATTTCTGCCCTATGCCATTATGTTTGGAATGACTAAAAAATGGATAAAACAAATAGAGAAAATTTATGGTGCAGATTATTTCAATTCATATCACCCAGTTTGGTTTTACGGCGCCGCAATTCACAGCTTTAACGTTGATTCGCTTACTTCTTCAATAGAATCACTTTCTTCCGGCATGGCCTCCACAATGTCCTCTTCGCCCTCTTCCTCCGGTTCAGGTGGAGGCGGCTTCTCCGGCGGCGGCGGAGGCGGCGGAGGTGGCGGCGGCTGGTAAAAACTGCTTCAGCAGTTTTTATGGTGAGCCCCAAAGGGGATCCTTCGGGTCGTAGTCGAACCATTTTCCTAATTGATCCGTATATCTGTATATCTGATAAAATCCGTAATCCTTATCATATGGTGATCTGTTCCCTGAACTTTTCAAAGGTTTTGTCTCCAATCCCTTTAACATTTTTTATTTCGTCGATAGATTTGAAACCGCCATTAGCATTTCTGTAATCAACAATTCTCTGGGAATAAACTGCTCCTATCCCCGGCAGAGCGTCTAACTCCGAGGCTGATGCCGTATTGATATTGATCTTTCCAACAACATGGTTCTTGGAGGCCGCCGCCTCATTGTTCGGTTGTACAATAGCTGAATTGTTGGTTGCGCCGGCTACTGCGCCCTGTTCCATTTGCGCTGTCTGATTATTGGGACTTGGTACTTGCAATTTAGAAATTTTCTCTTCAAAAGCTTTGATTCTCTCCTCCTGATTCATAATTCGTTCTTCATAATTCGGCTTGGCGTAGTTCTCCCGATACAGTTGGAACCCCACTCCCGCCATAATCAAAAATAGCAATCCTCCCCCAATCCAGAATCGGTATTTCTCAAT
Organism: uncultured Candidatus Saccharibacteria bacterium; assembly: GCA_964628585.1. GTDB lineage: Bacteria > Patescibacteriota > UBA1384 > XYA2-FULL-43-10 > 1-14-0-10-43-13 > CAZVMH01. The sequence continues at coordinate 89,365 of CAZVMH010000003.1, forward strand.
CCATTCACCCATCTGAAATTTTGGTTTTGATTTTTGATCCACCAGTTTAGATATTAGATATTAGATATTAGGATTTAGAAATTGTTTGGTAACGTTCAGCTCCCTCCCATGCCAGATCAAAGAGTGCTCTCAAATTGTCAGCTATCTGCTTCGACTCGATTACGATGCCAACGAGCGGGCCACCCTTCTCTGTAGTACAAAAGCTAATCTTATTGCCATATATGAGCCCTTCAATCTTAAAAGGAAACTTATCTTTTGGTACATATCGCGTCTTCCGAAGCGTGCCTTTACCAGACTGCATGATATTTTCTTCTTCTTCAGTCACAATCGCCCTCACACAAACGTTATTTTTTACACGCATAGGCACATATTCATTCGTGACCCAGTCGAGCATCTTCTGATCATATTTACTGACTTGATTGTAAACCAAAATCTCCTGATTCTTGACCAAAGTGTCTTTAAATACGCGCTTGATCCCCTCATATCCCTCATAAATCTCAATATTTGGCTTGAGCCCCTGGAGACTATACAAAGCCATCAAATCGATTGCCCCCTGCTTGATCTCAGCATATTTGTGCTCAAAATTACGCAATATCAAGTTCGGCGCTACTGCCTGAAAGTAACGTCTTTTGCCCTGCATAACCTCTTTTATGACCTCGGCGTGGGTCATTTCGGGGAACATTTCATATAGAGTGGTCCTCTTGATGCCGGTTGCTCTTGCTATGTGCTGTGGTAGCATCGCCCCCTCTTTCAGCAAAGCCAAATATACCTTGATTTCTTTCTCATCAAGACCAATTCTGGTCAGAAATTCATACTCCATTTGTGTCGATATGTTCGTCATTTGTTTTCATTATAGCACACTCTTCACGCTCCTGTCAAGAGTAAATGATATTTTGTAATATTTTTAATTGTGTACCTATTTATTGACACTTTGCATATTTTGTGTTATAATGACCCCGACACAGTGAGAATGTCATTGCGAGAAGCCGAAAGGCGACGAAGCAATCTATCATCCTCACCGTGTAGCAAGCCAAAAATGGCGCAGGTGGCTAATTAACGCACCGGCCAAAGGATAGAAAAATGAATAAGGTTATCGTAGCGGCCGCTATTCTCATTTTCGCGGGCGCTTCGTCCGCTTCGATGATAGAGGTTGATAGAGCTGGTGAAAACACCCAGCTTCAGCTCTGCATCGAGAAGCCGATTTCGGCTTCAGTTTCCCTGTTCGCTTACTCCTGCCTGTCAGAGAACTGGCAGGAAGCCTACATCGGACCTGAAGTCAATGGTTCGATCGGCAAGGTCAACTACCAGCTCGCCTACGGCGTCGGCCAGGAAACTGGCGGAAACCGGAATGGCGGTTGGGTCTGGGCAGGCTACAAAAAGCTGTCCGGCATCTACTTGAGCGAGAATGGCGGAAGCGGTCCTTGGACCAAGTCCGTCATCAAGTACGCTGTATCTCCTAAGGTCTCCTTGGGTTACACCAAGAAAGACTTCGCAGGAGAGGGCTTGTACGCAGAGTGCAAGCTCACCGGCAGCACGACTTTGAAGATCTCGGGCTTCGACAAGTTCAAGCGCCCCGAAATCGGCCTGAACGTAGCGTTCTAGGCCAGTGAGCATCCCGCCCCACCCTTTCGGATCATGTGAAAGGGTGGGGCTCAACTTCAGCTTTACATAAATAATTATGTAAAGCGGAATATTGAAAAAGGAGAATATATAATGTCTAGTTACGATTGGAAGATGATTGCTTCCTGCCGAAACAGGAGCAAAGACAGCCAAGCAGTCGCTTTCCCGTACTTCATGGAGGCGTACGAGATGAACTTCCAGGTGAACGAGCATGTATTTTCGCCCGTTCACTGCTCCTCTTACCGCTTCTTCATTCCGTGGCTGCCAGATGCGAGCGGGATGGATGTGCTCGAGATTGGTAGCGGACACGGAGTCGTGTCTTGCTACCTCGCCCAAAAGGCGAAAAAAGTATTGGCAACAGACATTAATGAGCACGCAGTAGAAAATACTGCGATAAATGCTCGGCTCAACGGTCTCGATAACATCGAGACTATAGAGAGCAATGTTTACTCGAACGTATCAGGCCAATTTGACCTGATCTTCTGGAACACCCCTTGGGGGTTCGTTCCTGAAGAGTTCGAGGAGTCGATGACGCCGGAAGAATTCGGGATGTTTGATCCCGGATACAAGGCGATATCGGCTTACTTACTTGAGGGGAAAAATTACCTCAAGCCAGGTGGAGCGCTCTACATTGGCTTCGGCCATAAGGGAGCGAACCTCGATTTAATCCACGACCTCGTCAAGCGGTCAGGTCTCGTCCTGGCCAAGGGCATCGCCGGCAAGTACACCCCCGGCGAACTGGACGAGGACGGAAGACTGATCGAGATGAGAGTGGAGCTCTGGAAGCTGGTCAAACCAGCATAAGAGCACAAACTCAGCCCCCGGCTACGTTGTAGTCGGGGGCTTTTTTTATTCCAAATGTTTGTTTTGCAAGTATTCTGATACTCGTGCTTTAAGCAGAGGATGGTTTTTGAGATCAGGATCGCTTTCGATAAGTCTTTTAGCTGCTTCACTCGCCTCTTCAATGAGCTCACGATCTGCCAAAGTGGCCATTTTGAGATCAAGAAGCCCTGATTGCTCCGTCCCAAAGACTGCCCCTGGCCCCCTTGTCTCTAGATCCATTTCAGCTAAGCGAAAGCCATCGGAAGTCATTTCTAGGCTAGTCAGTCTCTTCAGGGCCTTCTCGCTCATTGTAGAGGAAAATAGAAAGCAATAAGATTGATGCTCCGCCCTGCCTACTCGTCCACGAAACTGGTGAATCTGAGCTAGGCCGAACCTCTCTGCGTCCTCAATCACCATTACACTCGCATTGGGAATATCTACCCCTACTTCCACGACTGATGTGCTAACGAGTATATTTGTTTTATTAGATACAAAATCAGCCATCACGGCATCCTTTTCTGTTGACTTCATCTTGCCGTGAAGCATATCAATCTTGAATTCAGGGAATATTGCCTTGAGCTTATCAAACTCCACTTTAACCGACCTGCGCTCGTCTTCAAAGAGTTTATCGCTCTGCTCCTCATTGATCTCAATAAGTGGACAAATAACGAATGCTTGCCTGCCATTAGCTATTTGAGCTCGAATAAATTGATAGGCTTTCTCCCTATTTTGAGCAGAAACGAATCTTGTCTTAATCTCTTTCCGATCAACTGGTTTTTCACGAATGATCGATATGTCAAGATCGCCGAATAATGCCAAATGAAGTGTGCGTGGTATCGGCGTTGCAGTCATACTCAAAAAGTGAGGTTTTAACTCACCCGATCTTATTTTTGATAATTTTGATCTTTGCTCAACTCCAAACCTGTGCTGCTCATCGACAATTACAAGTCCAAGCTTATCCAATTTAATGCTTTCCTGAATCAATGCGTGAGTACCAATAAAGATTTTTGTCTGAAAATCATATTTTTTAGAGCTTGAAGTAAAAAGACCGACATCTTTATTTGAAAATAATTTTTTGAAACTTTCATAATGTTGCTTGGCAAGGATCTCCGTTGGGCACATTATCGCCACTCGATATCCTGCTTTGATTGTGACTAACGCCGCTATGGCAGCTACGATTGTTTTACCACTACCAACGTCACCATTTAATAACCGATTCATTGGAATCGGATTTTTCATATCTCTAACAATTTGCCAAGTTGCTTTTTTCTGATCGGCCGTTAGCTCAAAAGGTAGTTTGGCAACAAACTCGGTAATTGTTTCGTCATCGATATCAAGGGCAGGTGCTTTCTCCTTCTTGATTTCCTCTTTTGATAAATTTGCCCGCAGCGAAATTAAAAATAGCTCATCAAAAGCGATTCTTCGTTGGGCTTTTTCAACATTTGCCATTGATGTTGGAAAATGCAACTCATGGATAGCCATCCCAATCGGCATCAAATTTTTCACAATCGGCTCTGGTAGCCACTCTTCTACCTGATCTATGAGATATGAGATATGAGATATGAGCTTTAATATATATCGGCTCGTTATGCCCGCCGTTTCCGGATACACTGGCACAATGCATGGTTTTGTTGCTCGCTCTGGCGACTCCATCACTGCTTCCTTTGAGAACCAATTGTATCCAACTTTGCCGTTCAAAATTAATTCTCGACCAGGCCTTAACATTTTTAATAAAAAAGGTTGATTAAACCAAACAACTTTAATGCTTCCGCTCTCATCCTCGACAATAGCTTCTGTTACAATGAATCTTCTTTTTGATGTTCTCTTGTTGACTATCTCCGATATTTTTCCCCCGATGGTTATTTTTTCTGGATTAGAAATTTTAATTTCTCCAATTTTAGTAAGACTCGTAAAATCCTGATAGTCTCTAGGATAATAGAAAAGCAGATCTTGAACGCAAAAAATGCCAAGTTTATTAAGTTTCTCAGCAATCTTTGGCCCAACACCTACTAGATATTGGATTCTACTTTCCAAAGTAATTGACATGACTCAATCTTATCACTACGATATACCTGTCCGAAAGGCTACATACATTGATCGACGCTCAATCGGGGGCCGTCTAGGCTTGTCCGGAGTGGACTAGATCGGGGACGAAAGTCTGTCCGTAGTCCGTGGATATCATTATTTCCAACTCGTTCGGGAGCCGCCCTTAGGCCTGTCCGGAGCGATGGACTCGTTCGGGGGCTACTGTGTAGTTGCTGCCCGAAGTTCAAATCCCATACCGTGGGCCGTCATCGCCAGAAGCGATGACGGCCCGCAAATCAACAACAAAAAACACAAAAAACAGTTGTGTAACAGGAAATTTGATCTATTTTGTTACTCTGATTTTATGACTGCCAGAACAAACAGGCCAATTGAGATACCAATCATAATGACACCTGTAACTAAAGCGATTTTGGCTACCTCTACCCCTTGGCTCATTGCAGAAGTAGAGCCATCAGCACCAATCAAGAAATTTGAAGAGTATATTGAAAGCACAACCAAAGATACTCCCAAACCCAGACTGATAGTACTGTTTTTTAGATATTTCTTTCTCATAGTTTTATTATATCAGAATTATTGAAAAATATTTTTATTTTTCAATAATTCCGCCACCCAATACTTCATCATCCAAATAAAATACTGCGCTCTGCCCTGGTGTTACGGCACGTTGGGGCTCTTTGAATCGAATTATGAATTTAGAATTATGAACTATGGATTTAACCGGAACGGCTTTATGACGATATCTGATTTTGATAGTTAAATGCTTATCGCTCATGGCTAATTGCTCATTGCCAATGCTCGTCCAATTAACACCGCCAACTGCCATTTCATTTTTATATATCTTGCTGTCTTTTCCAACTATCAATTGATTTTTATTAATATTGTACCCAATAACATACAATGGTTCTTTATTTATAAATTTTGAATTATCATTCTGATTTCTGATTTTTGACTTCTGACTTTGTTCTATCCCCTTTCTTTGTCCAATTGTGTAGTTAATTAACCCGTCATGCTTGCCGACAACAATTCCTTTACCGGTGACAATATCGCCTGGCTTAAAAAGCTCCTTCGGAATATGCCGGCGTAGAAACTCTCGAAAATCTTTTTCCTTAACAAAACAAATTTCCTGACTCTCTTTTTTCTTATGCACCGGAAGTTTCCATTTTTTAGCCATTTCCCTCACCTCGGGCTTTGTGAACTCTCCAATTGGGAATAGTATTTTTGATAATTGATCTTGGTTCAAATTATACAAAAAATAGCTTTGGTCTTTGTTCTCATCCTTAGCTTTTATTAGATGATAACCCGCGTTATCTTTTTCGATTCTAGAGTAATGACCAGTGGCTAGAAAATCACAATTTGATTTTTTGGCAAAGTCGAGGAGCCAGCCAAATTTAATCTTTTCATTGCAAACCACACAGGGGTTAGGAGTTCTTAAATTTTTATATTCCTCAATAAAATAGTCAACGACGTGTTTCTTAAATTCTTCTCGAGCATCAACTAAATAAAATGGAATTCCGAGTTGATTAGCTACACGTCTTGCGTCTTCAACTCCTTTTATATCACAACAAGCATTTTCCTTGCCTGGAGTTTTAGAGTCTTCGGACCACAATTTCATCATAAAACCAATAACGATGTAGCCCTGATCGAGAAGTAGTTTGGCCGCCACAGAGGAATCAACTCCTCCACTCATGGCAATTGCGACTTTTATTTTATTTTTCTTCATTGAGCTTAAATTTTACCATGTTTTACTATTTTTGACAATGTTAAAAGCCGCTTCCCACAATGGGTCGCGGCTTTCAGTTCGCCGACGTTGTAACATCGGCATCACCCCCTTTCAGAGCAGTACAGTAGATCCTACCTACCAGGACCTGATGCGGGTCCCCTCCATCCGCGACCTGCGGATCTCAGAGATGCCCAGCACAACGACGCAACCGCCGACGATGACGAACATCGCGAAGAGCCCGATAGCCATGCCCCTCTGTGTGGCGTCATACGACCTCCACATGGGCAGCGACTCATTCACGATCAGCTCCATCATCGCGCGGATGACGAGAAGACTAATGATACACCATATAGCCTTCATCCTATTCACCTCCATTCATAACCGGTTCGTAGTCCCATAGGTGCTCTGCCGATTAATCCTCCGAAATATTAGCATAAAATTACACTTTTGTCAATCAAAAAAGAGGCTTGTATGCCTCTTTTTTGTATTGGATACAATATTGTTTACTCTTGCATCGCCTCAATTGCCGCTTCAGCAGTAACACGCACCATCCATCTTTTGTCTTCTGGAAACACTTTTGTGATGGCTCCCTCAAATTCTTGAAACTTTGGATACTCACTATCGACAAGATGTTTGTTTTCATCGAGTGGCTCGTCGGTACTTTCTTTCCCCTTAACAGGAATGTACATAATTCTCTCCCCACCGACATCTACAGAATTGGCATTGGCCTTAAGCTCTCGAGCGAGTATCTGGCCTGCCTCTTTCAGTAGCACCTCAACTTGATCTCTGTTAGCTTGATCTTCAGGAGAACCTTTATCATAAAGAGCAAAAGCTTCCTCTAATTTTGCCTCAAAATCACTTTTAGTAACATTTTCTGGGATCGATTTAGCTTCCGGTCCTCCGCCACCAATTCCAAATAGTACCATAAAAACTCCTTTCGTTATTTCTTGATAAACTCTTCAATTGACTTGATATTATTTTTCATTACCGCATCATAAATTTCTGTACTGGACAAGCCCGGATTATTTTCATCCCGCCATTCTTTAAGTGTTAATATTGCGATTTTTTCCTCTTCGCTACAACTCTTCAACAATTCCATATAATTAATACTTTCAGGTCTAGATTCGGGAATAAGCCAGATATCAACCTTCCATTGCTTGTCGTATCCATTCATTTTTTGCTTAATTCCTAAATAATAACCGTTTGGGAAAGCAGGATTTTTATATGTAACCCAATCAAAAAACATATAACCAGTTAGTTTTGTATCATTTACTATTGTATTTAGTACTTCCAATGCTTTTTTACGATCAAATTGATCAAATAAATGAATATCAATGTCAGGGGAGAACATCAGATCAAGCGCATAACTGCCGGTAATTTCCACTACGCCAAAACGGCCCAAAATCTCTAAAAGCTTTGATTCCGCTAGTAGCTTATCGGCATCTTTCTTAACCTGTTTGCTTTTTTCTAATATTTCTTTACTCATAACCTCAGTATATCAGAATATTAATTAATGAAACTACAAAGAGCCCTATCTAGGTCCTCCTGTCTTTTTCTGTCATTTTTATCTAAATCTAACTCTTCATCTGGCTCAACATTATTAGCCAGAATGAAGGGCAATTCATCTTCCATGCCATCAATATGACCTTCAAGTTGGTCAATTAGTGCTTGGTCAAATGCTTCCTGTGTCTCTTTTTTCCCTCTGATGTTAGAAGCTATCGGCATTCTTTTGGCCGATCTCTCCTGCACTGGGTTATAAAAAATTTCTTTTTCCATATTTATCCTATCTGATTATATTTCTTTACGTTAGCACCGTATTTGCGTTCAAATTCCTCTTTTGGCTCGTCATCAAAAGATTCCGAAACGGTTGCACCTTTAAACCAATGTTTAGAAGCTATTTTGTATTTTACTCCCGCTTTTCGCAATATTGGCTCGTATTGTTTTATATCTCCACCTGTCCAAATTGTAATTGGTCGAGTTTTAGACTCTTCAATCATTTTTTGGAGTAAATCTTTGTTAATTTCACCGTTTTGTATTAAAGTTCCTTCAATGTCAAAACAAAGATCGGGGAATTCTTCGCCTTCCAATGGTTGTTCAACCGATTCAGAATTATTATTAGAAACTCTTTCAATGATTTCCTCTAATGTCATTTCCTGTCCAAATACTTCTCTAGCACGCCCTTCCCATGTCTCCATTCCGCCCTTTTCCCCTCTCAGGGCATAATTAAGATCGTGCGCAAGTATTCCAATTTCTTGAACATCTTTGCTAATATCCAAAAGTCGAATAGCCAACTTATCAAATGGTCGCTCTTCAGTTTTATCTTGCAGAAACTTTCCGATATCGCTCAAAGCAAAAGGCAATCGTACAAATTTCACGTTTGGGTAAGCCATAACAGCATGCCATCGTGGGTCTTTAGCATGATGAGCCTCTGGCCAAAAACTAGTGACTAAGAGAGGTTTTCCTTCGGCCGCTATTTCAAGGGCCGCATCAAATTCTTCGACGACCGTATGCTTTTCATCGTCCAGATGCTCGATCATGACAATTGATGCTTCGCCCCCTGGATCAACTTCGTTTAATGTTTGCTCCAAAATTGAAGCGATCAGTTTATCGGCAACAACTTTGCGCTCGCGAGGAGCTTGCGTTTCAACAGCAGAAGCTTCTTGTTTCTCCGGTGCACTTTCAAAAGCATCTTCAGGATTAGAATTTAATTCACCTTCTTCAATCGGAGGAAGCTCTATCGCTTCTGGATTTATTAAATTTTTAAATTTTTCGTTCATAATATCCTTTTATTTGTTAATTATTAACGACTAGTATCTATCTCAAGTTCAATGTTTTCTGTGTTCAAATGTTTCTTTAATGCTTCAACAATTTGATCTTGAAACTTTTCCATAATTCGCTTGCTATAGTTACCAAAATCACCACTAGAATCGCAAAAGGTTACTTTAACCATGCCCTGTTCATCCGCCGAGCTTATCTTTATATAGCCACCACTTCTTAGTCTGTTTGGGAACTCAAGTCCAAACCGTCTAGACATGCTATTAAAAATGTCTTTATGATATCCATGGCTTCCAGTATTACTCCAGCCAATAAAGACTTGATCCTGATCAGATGGAATACCGAAGATAAATTTATTTTGTCCAGTTAATCTATCAGCTTGAAAGACTTCTGGATCTGAAATCAAAGATTTGTGTAATTTTGATGCATATTTTACAATCGTTTCTTTGTCTTCAATTTTAGGAAAGTCTGCACCTTTACTCTCAACAATTTCAGCCAGCAAAGTCTCGTCAGCAATAAATCGCAATATTCCAATTACCTCTTCTGAAGTTGTTGATGCTTTAGCCAAATCTGATAAAAATTGATCAGATTCTATCCTGTGTAAATGATATGTAAAATTTTTAGCTTCTAAATATCCCTCGCGAACTAAGCCAATAGCCGAATCATAGTCGCCAGAATCTACAAGAGTCTTAGTGACCGATGATCTCATCTCATTAATTTGTTTTAGTATTGGATTATTAGTATCGGCTTCATCTGTTATCTCAACGGGCGAAACTGCACCTTTGAAAATTTCTAGTTTAAGTTGACTATCTGAAATATTAACGACAATTTCTTTTACTGCTGAAAGATCAGATTTTACCAATTCGTAAAGACCAGCAATATCTTCTTCGTTTACAACTCCGATAAGCTCTTTCTTTTGAGAGAATTTTTTGTCCTTCAAAAGATAAGCAACCACTTCTAAATCGGTCGAATCAATTTCTTCAAGATAAATTTCCTGAAGCTTCTTTGAGTAAGTTGGTTCAGTGTAAGATTTCTTACAAGCTTCAACAAAGGCAGGATTGTATTCAATACCTTTTAAAGCATCTATATCACTAAATTGCTTTAGTGTTTCTAAAGTTTCCTTTTTAGCATCGAAATCCCAATTTTTACAATATTCTAGATACTTCTCAAGCACTTCCTCAAAAGTTGAGTTTGCTTCACCAAGAGTCTGGTTAAGTGTATTTATGGCCCTATCTTCAACGATTGCTAATCTGTGAGCCGTTTCTGGATTTCTTTCGACTGTCGCACACACGAAAGAACTACCGCCTTCAAGCGGTTCGTAATTAATTCTTTGCTCTTCTGGGAGCTCATCAAATGATGCGTAATCATCTGGGTTAAAATTTTCACTCATTGTTTTCCTTTTTTAAAAAAGAGGCTTTCAGGCCTCCGTCTTTTATTTTATTAATACTCTGCTCGGAAGAGAGTTCGGATGGAGCTGTCCATCCGAACAGAGTTATTCCCCCTACTCGTCTTCAACTTCCCAGGGGAATCTGCCCTTTTTGAGGGCAGAGGTTAGTCTGTTGAGCACCGAGAAGGCGCTACTTTTATTCATGGCCGGCTCGCTGTACAGCTCGTCGGAGTAGTCGGGGACTCGCCCATTGGCGGAGTATACTGAAACCATATACGGCTGATCCCGGAAATGTACCCGTCGAATCACAACCGCTACATCCACACCCTGAACCTCGATTACCTTCCTCATCTCGCCCTCCCTTCTCAACGCTTGAATTCTGAATGATTTCAGAGCTCAAGGTTGGAGCCGATGACAATACATCATCATCGGCTCGGATTTTTGACGTTCGGCGTCTACGATCGCTGTGGAAATGACACCAACTTACGGCGCCAACATCATCAGCTGCCTAGCTTATGTTTACTTAGGCTCGCCGTCCCCCATAAGCAGGGTATAGGCGCCGCAGCTTCCAATATTCTCATTGGGGGCGCCTCGAGAAGCGTCATCGCACCCAACCAGTTACCGTTTCTTTCAGCATCCTGATCTTCTTGCCCAGTAACCAAGCAAGCAGGATATCCGCTCGTGCCGGATGACTTACCTTTATGGGTGCAAGCCGCTTCTTTGCAGGGCCCCAAAACCCTGGCCGCAACCGAACGTCAATTTTTAAGCATCTCTGCTCAAGGAGATGTTCAAGCGAAAAGCTCGCTTGAACAGAGATATTTGTCCTCCTCATCTTCAGGACCGTCGAGGACCATACAGACGAAGAGGATGGCCACGGCCATCGGCGCAAGCGCGAACATAGCCGCTCCAGAAACCCACTGCTTCAGCTGATTCATAGTCCCTCCTTATCAGCTCTCTGACACTCGAATGATTTCGAGAGTCCAAGGCTGGAGCCGATGGGATTACCCATCGGCTCGGCTTATTGTTTTACCTGTTTTTAGACGACCTTGAGAAGGATTTAGGTTATCCAGCTCATACGTCCTCATCGACGATCCGGTGATACTACCCAGATACAGGTTTACGCCGTTGGCCGACTATCAACTAGGGGTTAGAAGCAGAAGGATGTTGAAAGCACAGTTGCATGCTGGCAAGCATACAGCTTTACTTCACTCATCTTATTGGCACGAAAGCCAACAACTGCTCCGTTCCCCCAGGTGGTTTTATCCACCAACCCAATCTTCACAGAAGGGGTAAGTTGATAGTCCAGCTCTGTCTTGTGCCAAGGACCGCTTCCACCATCTTCGAAAAGATGAATGAAAGACAGTTTCCCTTCTCCAAGCCAGAGCCAGCCTCCCACACGATTGGAAGGGTTTGCCTGCTCAACCCCGTAACCCAGCGCAAGCTGGATGAAGGGACGCGGCGACCAAGTCGCTCCCGCGTAAGCTTCGGCATAACCTTCGCAACCTAGTGCGTAGAAGAACAGACCGGTCTCCGTGGAGATACTCTTTGTCGTGAAGACATCGAGCGTCAGTCCTCCGGTTTCCAGATTGTCCTGCACACCCACTGTGGTTTCGGCTGCCCAGACAGGTAGAATGGTCACAATAACCAGTGCTACCAGAAACAGGAACTTTTTCGTTTCTTTCACCCCCTCATTTTTTTATTTTCAGTATTCCATCTGCCAATTTGGATAATTAGCAGATCGAGGCTGGAGCCGATAACACTTAGTGCCATCGGCTCAGTAATATTGGGAGATTCTAGGTTATATTGCAGGCTTGTGGCCACAAGACACTGCAACCTCATTTCCTAGAACGCTAACGAGTAGTTTTTTACGGACTTTTAACCGCGCTGTCTTCACAGCCTTTGCGTCTGGATCGCGCTCATCCAGATCTCCCCGCCACCCAGGTGGTCGTAGGCTCGTCCCATTGGACAAGCCGCAAACTCCGGGGTGACTCTCGAGTCGTGCGCCATTGCGCACTGGCTCAAGAAATCGAATGGTGGAGATGGCGGGAATTGAACCCGCGTCCGAGGTTTTCCGACATGCGGTTTTTAACCTCGTCTAACCCATTCACCCCCAAACTACAGATCGATCAGTCCCAACGCACTGGCCCGGCGGAATGCCTGAACACGGTTGGAGACCTGTAGAATCTCGTAGATGTTGGCCAAGTGGCCCATGACCGTGCGTTTGTCAATGCCCAGCTCCTTGGCGACTTCCAGACTGGATTTACCGTTGACGATCAGAGTCAGCACTTCCTTCTGTCTTTTTGTCAACTTGACGTTTTCCAAAATCGATTTCCTCCTTTTATCAGCGTTCCAACCCTTGATGTTTCAAGGATTCGAGGCTGATGCCAAATCCGATATTTTGGATTTGGCCGGCCTTATTTGAGGCTCTGCTTCCTCTTGGCTCACCACTCCCAGGTGACTGGTCTCGTTTTTGCCGAAGGTACGAGTAAACTTCTTTTGCCGGCTGACAGGGTCTCAGAACTCTTTAGGTGAGTCCGTTCCCTCTGTCTTCGCAGCCTGCTGCTCAGTCTTGAGCTTTGCTTCCATCATCTCGAGGACGATGTGAGCAATCTCAGGACCAAAGAGCACACAGACCGGAAAAACCGGGCATTTTGCGCATCTCTCCAGCATTGGATTCACCTCCTTACCTTCCTAAACAGGTCAATGCAGAAGTTCACGAGAAGAGGTAGTGAGATCAGGCTGACTACGAGGCAAGTCGCATTCAGGCCCTGAAGATATTGATGCGACGTAACATGTTCCATGTTCATCGCCCGGAAGTACATCTTCCAGCTCGTCGGCCAAAAGCCGGCGAAAGCAAGGTCGGCAAAGCAGATTGTTACAATCACCATCCACAATGTGAACAGCGAAACTGCGACAGCAATGATTGCCCAGAATACCTTCATCTCTTCCCTCCTTATGTGTTTTCAACTCTCTGGCGCTCGAATGATTTCGAGTGTCCGAGGTTGAACCGATGACAAATTGTATCATCGGTTCGGTTGGTTGCTCTCTACTAGGATCAGTTTAGAGAGCATGAGAGATTACCCCTTCGGGCGGACCATAGGCAGGCTAACCACCTAAATCTCTCTTTCGCCCCTCCTTTTCCACTTTGCCGGCTTAGACAAAGTGGCTCAAAACCGATGGAGTTCGGCTGCTGATTCAGAGCTTGGCTCATCCAAGATATTCAGCGTACTAACCGGTTCAGGCTTCTCGACAAACACCATCTGCTTGATCATGCCGGGTCACCCCAACAACAGATAATGTCCATCGTAACGGTTCGTCGGCGTGGCCCACCGGCAAACCGCCTTTTTATCCCCGACAAGTCGGGGTTAGGCGCCTCACCTCATCCGGTTAGATGTCACTTTTTGCCACAGTAGCTGGTCGCCTTAGCGACCTCACCATCTATGGTTTGTAAGCTTAGAGGAAGTGACATGCTCCTTTCGGAGTCCCCTACATCCATTCGGCTCTGGTAAGCCGTCAGGAATTAATTCCACGTGACGGTTACCAGCCGCCACTGGACCTACCCTTATACTAGTGATTCCCCCGAATGCAGGGACTAGCTAAGAGCGGTGACGTATGATCCAGAACCATCTTGCGAAGCAAGCGGTACTGGACCTCCGAGTCGCATCCACCCGGAGTTTCACCCTGTTACCAGGGCTTATCTTCTCCAGCCCTTTCCGAAGAAAGAGCTGGACAGCTGTGCCAAACAGCTGATCAGATAATGGGATGAGGCCCATTACCCAAAACTTGTAAATGTACATTCTCTTTTTGGAGAAGCGGAAGGAAGTTTGCTTGGGTTTTTGTTTTATCCTATTGTCGGCGAAATTATATTGTATATATGCCGTAGGTGTCTGCCGGGCGAACTCCTCTTCCGTTTTTCCAAACTTTTTGTTTAAGTCTTCTGACTTAAATAATTTTTTGTTTTTTGTTTCTACACAATTGTTTGTTTTTCAATTACAAGACGCATTATATATTATTGTTAAATAATTGTCAATACTTACTGACATTAATATAATATTTATGTATTTGTTTTTACATTTCTAGACTTGTTTTTTTATTATAAAAATGTTTTAGTAATTATTTAGTCAGTTACTTTTTACATAATATTTAGACAACTTTTTTATATAAAAAATCACCGCTTTTGGGCAGTGTTTTTTTACAATTTTTGATTAAATGTCTTTACCTATTGACAAACTAAATTATATTTGATAATATAGTGCTGACACTGTCAATAGGGGCAGGTCCATTTCGTGAGAAAGGAGTGTGGGCACCTTGTACCACCGGAAAACCATCGAGTTCCCGGTGGGCGAATCCCCGGGAATAGCTCATGACACGGGATTTGTGCATATGAGCGAAGACATCTACGTCGACGGCACGACCAGCGGGCCTACCGGCGCGATCGTCTGAACACCGGGGAGGTGAGGATTATGGGACATTGATCCCGAATCCAAAGGTGCAGGCCCCGCCAATCGGCGGGCCTGTACTGGAGGAATCCTCTACGCCCTGAAACAACAATCATGGGTTGCTAAGCATCTTTAACGAGAACAGTGGCGTGTCTGACTGAAGTCAGGCACGCCACATTTGTATTATTGAGCCGCTTATTTCATTTTTTTAATATTTGATCAGCGCCAAGCCAAGCTAATTCGAAAAACAGGCGCATGTTTTTAGCAAAGTCATCGCTCTCAATCGCAACACCATATAATCGCGCAGTATCCATTGAATAAAATTTGATGAGATTCCTCGGATATATCGAAATGATAACGTTAAATGGGAACTTATCTCTTGGCAGATATTTTGCTACTCTGTACTCCAGTTTATTCTTTTGGGCTGGCCAGATGTCATTTGGATCTGTATAGGTGTATATAACCCTTGATTTAACCTTTTTGGAAACGCGGTCTTTCAATGCCTCTTTGCGCCTATCTGGAAAAACTTTTCGGACAATGTCTACTGGAGTAACATAAAGCACCTCTTCATCTTTTTTAACCATCTCTTCCCCGTACTTATCAAGCGCTATCAGCCCCTCTTTGCCTTCAAAATACCGTACGACTGGTTTGCCTTCAGAAGCATTGTACATGGCCAAAAGTTGGTTCATTGACTCCTTGAGCTCGTTCCTGCGGTTCTCGACTTCTTGCTTTTCACGATTGAGAAGATTCTCCAACTCTTTTGGGCTTTCTGCCACAAAAAGGGTTTTTTTGCCATGTTCGAGAGTAGAAATAAGGCCCAGTTCCATCAATCTTTCCATAATAAAATATGCCGTTGGTCTGTTCACATCGGCTTTTTTAGCAATGTTCTGGACCGAATCTTGTCCAAGTTCGAGAGTAGCCAAATAAACTTTTGCCTCTTTCTCGCTTAAGCCTAGTTTTTCCAATATTTTTTCAAGCATGAAACCTCCAATATTTTGTTTAGTTCAATTTTACCAAATTTTCGAACAGTTTTCCAATTGTAACAGGGCCAATTCCACCAGGAACTGGAGTATAAAACGAGGCTTTTTCATAGCAAGCGGGGTCAATATCACCTTTAAGTTCACCCGAAACTTCGGTTGTGCCAGCATCAATTAGAACAACTCCTTCTTTAATCATATTGGGATGAATAATACCGTGTTTACCAACAGCAGAGATAATAATGTCGGCATTTTTTGTAATTTTAGCAAGGTTTTTTGTTTTTTCATCTAAAATCACTAAACCCGGAACAGCCTCTTCAAGACACTGTGCCAATGGCCATCCAACCAAAAACCCACGGCCAACTATTACGACTTCGCTGTTCTCAATTTTTTTGCCAGAACTTTTAATCGCTTCCAATATCGCTAGAACAACTGGTGGCTTAAAACACGATTTATAAGAGCAACAAAAACGTAAACCATCTACATCTTTCTCTGGCGCGACAGCGTGAACTATTTCAAATTTATCAAATTTATCCGGAATAGGCATTTGAATCATAATGCCATCAATATTGTCGTCTTGATTTAAGCTTTTTATCTTTTCGATAATTTCTTTTTGAGTGTTACCAGCATCGAAATAAAGATCAACAAAATTGACACCAATATTATCAGCGAACTTTTTTTTGAGGCTAACATATCTTGAACAAACTGGATTTTCGCCAATACAAATTACAGCAAGCCCTGGTTTGTGCTCAGCTTTTTCGATTTTAGCTTTGAGTTCGTCTAGAATCTGATCTCGAATTTTTTTGCCTTCAAATGTTTTCATTTTGATTTTGAGCGATAATCTTCAATCGCTTTTTTAATGCCCTCTTCGGCCAGAATTGAACAGTGGTATTTTGGCGCTGGAAGCTTGCCTAAAGCGTTATTTATGTCATCTTTGGTCATCTCATAGGCTTCATCGAGAGTTTTGCCCTTAGCCAATTCTGCGGTCACAGAAGAGGAAGCAATGGCAGCAGCACAACCAAGAGTTTTAAATTTAATGTCTTCAATATACTCTTTTTTTTGTGCATTCTCACCAACTTTTATATATATAAACATAACATCGCCACACTGAGGATTACCAACCTTACCAATACCATCGGCGTTTTCAATCTCGCCCATGTTTTTCGGATTTTGAAAGTGATTCATTACTTTTTTGTTATATTGTTCCATAATTTTCTCCTAGTTAAATGGGCTCATTTCCCGCAGTTTTTTGATGATACCTGGCAAAACTTCACAAACTTTGTCAATTTCTTCCCTTGTTGTATATCGGCTTAACGAAAATCGAATTGCTCCGTGCGATAGAACTCGTGGTATTTGGATTGCCGTCAAGACATGACTTGGTTCTAGCGAGTGAGCAGTGCAGGCTGAGCCAGAAGAAACAGCAATGCCCAAAAAATCTAAGTTTAATATGATCGCTTCGCCTTCGGCGTTTTTGAAGCTGATGTTCAATATGTGAGGAGCGCGATTTGCTTTATCTCCATTCAAATATGTTGCAGGAATATTTTTCAATATGAAATTTTCCAATCTGTCGCGGAGCAACTCGAGACTTTTGGTTTTTGACTTTTGGTTTTTGACTTCGATTATGGCAGCTGACAAACCGGCGATAGCCGTTGTATTTTCTGTCCCTGCTCTTTTTTTGAATTCTTGGTCACCGCCTGTTATGTGCGACCGAATTGGCGTTCCTTTTTTAACAAAGAGCGCGCCCACCCCCTTCGGACCGTGGAGCTTGTGAGCTGTAAGAGTTAAAAGATCGACATGCAAATATTTTACATCCATATTTAGAAATTCCGCTCCCTGAACCGCATCTGTATGAAAATATATTTTTTCAGAAGCCGATCTGTCTTTATTCTTTCGTTCAATCATCTTGCCAATTTCTCTAATTGGTTGAATTGTTCCTATCTCGTTGTTCACATACATAACCGAAATTAGTTTGGTATTGGGTTTAATTGATTTTTCGATATCTAGGACGGTTACAACGCCATCCTTACCGGGCTTAATATATGTAGTCTCAATTTTTCCTTCATTCTCTAACCCCTGAATCGTATGTAAAACTGCGTGATGCTCAATTGCAGTTGTGATCACATGTGGCGACTGATAACTTTCAACAATACCCCTAATTGCTAAATTATCCGATTCCGAGCCTCCCGACGTAAAAATTATCTCCATTGCGGTACAACCCAAAAAATTAGCCAGCGCGTCTCTCGCTTGGTCAATAATCTTTCTAGCTTCCTGTCCAAAAGAATGAATAGATGAAGGATTGCCGTAAATCTTGTTGGCTTCATTAATCGTTTTAATCACTTTTGAATCCAACATTGTCGTAGCCGCATTGTCTAAATATATGCTATTCATTTTTTTCCTTGGCTGAGTTACTTGCCCTGCATAGCTTTATCGTAGTAGGGTCTAAATATATCTTCATAATTTACTTTTCAATTTTCCTAGCAATTTTTCTTAAATCACCAATGCATTCTTTGCATCCCCCACTATTTGATAGTTCCTCATATCTCTGTTTTGAGATTAAAAAAGCAACTGGCTCTGAATATCTGTTAACCTGATATTCTTCGCCCGATTCAACTTCCTTAATAGTTTTTGAGAGTTCGCTCTGAAGCTTATTCGTAGTTATGTTCTTCATAATTTATTCCTACTTTATGAACTTTTAACTTTATAACTATTTATGTTTGTGGTTATATTTTTCATTGCTTGCCTGCCCCGAAGGGGTCACTTAGTGGCTTATACGCATATTAGCTCGCTAGAATGTTCTATAACATCCAATATAACAATCAAATCTGTTTATGTCAATATCAAGAAAGCGTACGAGTCAGCGCAAGCTCCAATCTGTCCAAATTTGCACGTCTAACATTGCTCTATTAGCAGGCAGATGCACACTGCTGAACAACGCAGGTTACCCTGTCCTCACCTTCCGGTATCAAGTAAATCTTACCGGGATGATTGATGTTATTGAAAGATTATGCTATAAAAAACTTGCTTCATGGGGAAGCAATGGGGCAAAGGGCCCCAAACACGCCCTAAAGATGGGCAGAAACGAGAGGGACTGCATACCGTGGATAGGAGAGTGATTGTTCTTTTCAATCTCTGGCGCGCAGAAGGATTGAAAGGCCCTGAGGTGCTACGAAAAACCTGTTCTGATGCCGTTTTCGAACTCATGGGAACAGAGAATGAGCAAGGACTCTGGGACCTCGCGTCTCGAATTATCGACGGCTGGTATAGTGCTCCGGGTGCTATCGTTCATCTTGTAGAAGACCTTATGGGTGTATCAGCGGAAGACCTAAGCGTTTATACACGCCTGATTGAGACAAGCGCTGGATGTGCTTTCCTCCAGTGTTTGATGAAGAAGATGACCGATCACATTTCTCGAGGATCTACGAACTGGTTAGAAACCAGACGCGGAGTCGATTATCTGTTCTGTCTCGCCATGAACAACGATGCGAACAGAATCAGAGCCAGACAGCTAGCGTTCGCCTGTGCAGTGTATCTGCCAAAGCTTTCCATCAAGGAGGCGGTGAATGTTCTGCCCAAGAACGACATATTTCGTAACTGGTATGCAACCGGTGTTCTTGAACAGAGTGGCAAGGCATGGTCAGCATTCGGTATTCTAGAACACATGAATGAGATATCTCAGGGTAAGTTCGGTACCGACCAATGGACCGCAAAGGCAATCCTGGATACACTGAAAGCGACCCTTCTGACCCTGCTCGAACTCCCGCTTGGTGCCAGCCTCGAGGTTGAGAAGAGCATTGCGGAGTTGACGACTAAGCTCTCAACAAAGTGGCCAAGTGATTCGGTGGAGACATTCGATCAGTGGCTAAGAAAGAACATGCCCGATCACCGCATCGGTGAGTCCGAATAGTTTGCACGTACTGAAAGGCGCGGGTCACTCTGACCCACGCCTACCTTTTTTACCTTCAACTGATATCAATATATAAAAATACAAAATAGGCATCATCGCTAAGACCATACCAACAAAATAGATGTTTCCGTAAATTAACATAAAAAAACTAAACCGACCCGATTGAATCGATTATAAGATTAAAAACACTATTTTCATAATAGGATTATGAGTTTCTCGCTTAAGCCCTTCCTAAACAAAATTAATGAGTTATGTAAAAACTCCAACTCGTAATCGCTCACTCTTCAGTTGTAAAAGTACCTGTTTTGCCCTTTCCCAGAGTATCCCTCCGTATCACAAGCCTAAGGAGCGCTTCTTTTCTATAACTTTCTCATACAACGAGATGAGTTTTAGAGTGGAAGTTTCATTGGAAAACTCCTCGACTCTGCACAGTCCCTCCGTAGCGAATTTATCTCTTAACTTATCGTCTGTAAGTAATTTTAACACATGCTCTGAAAAATCTGCAACATTATTTTTTACTAAATACCCATCTTCTCCGTCATGAATAATCTCTGTCGGACCCATTCTATTAACTGCTACAGGCGGTGTTCCCGCCGCCATTGCTTCTATAATCACAATGCCTTGAGTTTCTGTATGTGATGGAAAGGTAAATATGTCGGCCAAACCAAAAATCTTATTCGCTTCTTCTTTTGGCAACATCCCAGTCGCTGTTACTGTATTCTGTATTCTGTATTCTGTTATCTTGTTTTGCAGCCAGGCTTCTTCAGGCCCTCCGCCCACTATCAGAAGGTGGCATTGTGGGTATTGCTTTTTGATTTTAATGAAAGATTTTAAAAGCAAATCAATATTTTTTTCTTTAGCAATTCTAGATAAATAAAGTAAAATTTTTACATCAGCTGGAATTTTATATTGTTCTCGTATTTGCCTGTCCTCCCTCTCACTTAGACGCTTGTATGCTTTTGGATCGATTCCAGTCATAATTACATCAATTGGCGCAGTTACTCCATATTTACGAAGAGTATTTTTAATAACTCCCGAAGGCACAATTACTTGATCACAGGTATTACAAAATCTTTTTGACATATTGCGCAAATAAGCCTTTGTAATTGGGGCCAGAACGCCTGCATAATGGGCATATTCGTCAATTAATGTGTGATAAGTATAAACTAGAGGTTTGTTGAACTTTCTAGCCGCAAATCGAGCCAGACGACCAGCCGTGAACATATGTTGAGAATGAATAACGTCTAGTGATTTTATCATATCTTCTGGTAAATATGATTTTTCTAAGGCGAGAGAGGGAACAAAGATCGGATATAATCTCTCTTTCTTGTCAGTATAGGATGGAAATCTATAAACACCGTGCTCGATTTTGGCATCTTTATTTTCTGGTGCAAAAATAAAAACTTCGTGCCCTCTTTGCTCTAGGGCATTCTTAAATGATAAAATCGAAACTACCACACCATTCATTACAGGAGTGTAACATTCCGTAAATATACCAATTTTCATTTAACCCTTTCTTCCCATAATGGTAAGTCTGATATAGTCTGGTTTATTTAGAGTGACTGTTTTGCCTCTGAACTTGCTCTCTGGCTTAATCTTGCTTATCTCATGTTTTAGTTTATCTGGATCAAACTCATACCCCCGTCTCTCTGCTTTTAGAATGTATTGACCAGGATCAGCATAGATGGAGAATCTACCGAATCTATCTGTAATACGGGATTCCTTTAGAGTGTTGTGTTCTTTGTCGAAAATAGAGATCATTACACCCTGTATTGGTTTACCCTTAGCATCAATAACTGTACTACAGTTGTAGGCTTTAATCATCTTACTTAGGACATATACTAGAATGATTAGAAGATAGATGACAGAAACAATCGTGTTTCTTGTGCCTGGTATGACGATAGCAACAAAGGCAGAGAGCACCGCTCCAATGACTAGAGTTGGCATAAAGATGTAGGAGAGGGTAAATGTAATGAGATAGGCGATATCTTCAGTCCAGATCTTTAGCTTAAGTATAGCTGAGGGTGACTTAGAGACTGGGTCTATTGGAATATCAATGTTAAAGAAATCATCTTTATCTTTGATGTTAATTGGTTGACCAAGATAATGGCTGTTAATCTTGGAAGCGTTCTTGTTTACTCTAGCGATACCGTACTCTGCAAAGATCTGGGTTGGGTATATATATCCATCTTTGGTTACAGAGATAACGTAGGTGCCTGGTTCTGGCTGGAAGTGATATCTACCCTTTAGATTGGTAACAATGGTGCCGATTAGTTTCATGTTTTGCTGATTGTAGAGACGGACTAGGGCTAAATCTACACCCTTACCGGTAGTTGAGTCATAAACTCTGCCCCAGTTCTTTCTTTTTTTACGAATACCAAGCGCTTCCATAGACAAAGAAACACCATAGGTTAGGGTATGAAGACCAGCAGGAAGACCACTAATGATGCCTGCTATAAGTGGGATTAAGCCCAAGACAGCAGTAGCAGTTACAATTGGATTTAGAATATTAGCAATCTTCTTGGAAACATCAGAGTCTAGCAATCCTTCCAATAAACCCTTTGATTTAATTTCAATAACAATACTGTTGGACAACGTTACATCTTTTGTAATGCCTTTAAAATTAACTTTCCCCTCTTTTTTTGGGGTGAAAACAAATTCCGCTTTGCCGTCTGCTTCGGTTAATGATTTGACAACACTTAAATCTCCATAAGAACCATCAAAAAGCAGCCCAACCACAACATTGGCAATAGGATTGTTTAGTTCGTCTCGAATAAATGCACTAATTACTGCTTTATTTTTATCTATCGTAATAATATCTTTATCGCTTTTAATATACGAATTTGTAGCTGAAACAATTGCAGTAGAAGGCGTTGGTATGTCTGAAAAATATATTTCCGGTTGCTCTTCAAGCCAGATCCCATCGGTTTCATCATAAGCATAAATATTTAACTTTCCAGGATTTAGAGAACTAATTTTGCCTGTTGTGACTCCGCTAGCATTCGTAGCGCTTGCAGGATTTGTAATATTATCGCCAACTCTAGAAGAATTAAGTTTGACCGTCTTGCCAACAGCCGGGTTACCGTATCTATCACGTATTGTTATTGAAACGGTTGATTGTTCACCGACATAAAGAGAGACAGGAAAAGCAGTCACACGAGTTCCACCGTTCTTTGAGGGATTTATTTCTCCCATAATTGTTTGCGCCGATAACACAATTGGAGACAAGTGACTAGAAGAATTTGAAGATACAGTTACGGTAGAGTCGCCAACTACATAATCAATGAAATAAGCAGATGCGGTAAGTGTCCCGGCACTAAGAGTAACGTCTAAAGAACTGGTCCACGGACCATTCTCGTTGACCGAAAAACGACCAGTCGCTGAAGAAGATGAGTATGTTACGGTTCTTGTTGAATCAACCGTCGTAATTGTCCCGTATTCATCTTTAAAACCAACCGTAATTGCGCTGGAAGACTTTCCCGCGATATTCGTTCTTGTACTCCCGTCAATAAAATACATGGATCCTTCAACGCCGGGAGAAACTGCAATAGTGCTTCCTGAAGAAGACCCCTGGGTTAAGGGGGGGCTACCACTAATGTCATTGGCATAAATCGTCCAACTCTGTCCTGAAGCGGTAGGAGTATGAAATATAAAAGAACTCACTCCTACGCCACAGCTATTGTCGCCCGATCCAAGAGTAATCGAAGCTGGATTCGTATCATTTGGGTCAGTAGAGGTGAATCTTACTCCCAAACCGCTTGAAATATCTAAATTATTTTCTGCATCAACCGCATATGTTTTGACTGGCATACTTTGACCGGCCTTAACCAATACATTTACCGTTAATGGTATTAAACCAATGCCGTCAGCAAATTCTTGGCCCGGTAGGGCAATTAGGAGCTTGGTTGCTGTATTTGTGGGGGGCATAGAATAGTGCAATATCGCTCCATTGTCTCCACCCACCCACAACTCGTCTTCAGTAGCATATACTGACCTAAGAACGACACTGGCAGGATTGGATAATTTATCCCAACTTTCTCCTCCATTATATGTTCTATAGATTGTTGACATCCCATTGACAACTGATCCGACAACGTATACTTCAGTAGCAGTTCTGGCATACACACCGAACAAATGAGCGGTTAATCCAGCAATATTTATTTTATCCCAATTCTCTCCTCCATCGCTTGTTTTTCCTATAGTCCCTTCGTTTCCGACTACCCAAATATTTTGATTGTCAACTCCAGAAATGCTATTGATTGAGCCAAAAGTTTCATCATCTTGTAAGGCTAAGTCTTCCTCTCCATCTTTATAATAAATTCCACCACTGGAGCTAGTAAACCATCCTTTACTTCCCCCCTTATCATAATAAGCATTTGTGATAATCCCATCATTATTAAAAACTATTTCCCATGTAGCGCCTCCATCATTTGAACGAATAGCAGATGACTCTCCAATTGCCCAAATTTTTGTCTCTGAAATTGCTAAAACAGCATAATAGTCTTGTATAAATTCTTGTTCCAAATTTAAAATGTTCCACTCTCCGCCAGAAATTTTTTTAGCAATTACAGGACCATTACCATTAATATCTCCTACCGCCCAAAAATTACCACTTGAATCAACATCTGCATCATTTATTTTTGACCAACCGGAAGCCAGCCCTTCCGACCAAACCGTACCGTTATAATCTAAAATTAACCCCTCTCTCCAGTCTAAACCATCTGTAACAGCGGCTAAGTTATCTTCTATACCAACTATGTCATTTACTGCCCTTAGTAAACTTTTTGAAGCAGATATTATTTCATAAATATAGTCAAAACCGTCTTGATTATACTCTTTAATCTGATATATCTCGGTTCCAACCACAATTTTTTTCTCACCATTTCCCCAAATAGAAATTCCTTTTAAGGGAGAAAACACTCCCGGATCGTATGGGTTATGTACCCTCTCCCAGGTAGCACCATCAGTTGAATAATAAACTGCACCGTCTATCGCGCCCCCCCCTTGATCGTATTTTCCCGCTACCCAAATTGTGCCGGTACTGTCAATTTCAATATCCTCAAGTAATAAGTTTTTATCAATTGGGAAGGCAGTAATTTCTGTCCAGCTCCATGAACCACCTGAATAACTTAATTTATAAATATTGTTTGTGCCAGCGGGAGCGCTAATATTTCTGACAACATAGGCCGTATTTTTATTGATTGCAACAACCGATCTTGCATTAAAAGTCGGTGTTGGTAGGGGCAACTGTGTCCAGTTGTTGCCACCATCTGTAGTTAATAAAACAATATTTCCTCCAACCGCCCAGACATTGTTTTGATCTAAAGCATAAACAGAATTAAGCACCCTTGATGTTCCGCTCGTCTGAGCTGTCCAAGACTCGCCATTATATTTTAGTATAGTTCCCTGTACCCCAACCGCCCAAACATTATTCTCATCAAAAGCGTAGACAGAGTTAAGCACCCTTGATGTTCCGCTCGTCTGAGCTGTCCAAGACTCGCCATTATATT
>CAZVMH010000003.1:114664-168849 GCA_964628585.1 uncultured Candidatus Saccharibacteria bacterium
TTAGTATAGTTCCCTGTACCCCAACCGCCCAAACCTTAGTATGGCTAAGAGCTGATACTCCTCGCAAATTAGCAAAGCTTCCACTGTCATTTATAACTTGTTTTGCTTCGTCTCTAAAATATCTAACAATAGTTCCTCCGTCGCCAACACTATAAATATCCGCTTCGTCCGTATCGCGCACAGCCGAAGAAGCATAAAGAACATTTCCTGTTGGTGTTGGGTTCTGCCATGTCCACTTGGGAGCGATACAGTTTTCACCCGCTTGAGCCATTCTGACCGCTGGCTTTTCACCGAAATTTCCCAAAAATATAATAGGCAGCGCAACCAGATACAGAAATAAAATTATCCAATGTATGACTCTAGAATACGGTTTGGCCGACCAAATGTAATAGGGTCTCAAATGAAGCCTTAGCCATTCATGAACAAGCAAAAAAGCTCGAAATTGAGTTCTGGTTGATCTCTGAATATTTATTATTTCTCTGTCCAAGTCCATTTCCCTCCAAATAAATACAAAAATTGGACACAGTAGCCCTGACATTATTCATCATACCAAATTATATAAAAAAGTCCCAGAATAGTTGGGGACAAGTCACTTCAGATAACAGTATACAGAAAACAGATAACCGCCATGGCAGTTGGAGTATCATATGTCGCGGAAACTTATTCGTTCTTACTGTTATCTGTCCAGCTGTATTCTGTATTCTTCAAAACCCAAACACTTTTTTGGCCTTTTTGGTTGTTTCAATTTCTACTTCAGCTAAGCTCATGTCTTTAATTTGAGCGATTTTTTTAGCCACTTCCATTACGTACGCAGGTTCGTTAGTTTGCCCCCGATATAATTCTGGTGCAAGAAAGGGTGAGTCGGTCTCAACCATTATAGAACCAATAGGAATTTTTTTTATCACCTCGAGTATTTGTGAATTATTTTTATAAGTAATATTACCCGTAAAAGATATTGCTAGACCTAGATCTAAAATTTTATTAGCAAAATTGAAATCACCATCAAAACAATGAACAACTCCCTTCAGAGTTCCGCCATATCCTTTTAAAATTGCCAGAGTATCTGTTTCTGCTTCTCGGCAATGAACAATCACTGGCAATTTGACCTCGGCAGCCAAATCTAGCATCTGCTCAAAACAAAACATCTGCAGTTGTCTGTTGGGATAGTGTGAATATTTCGAAGATCTTTTCAAATAATAATAGTCTAGACCAATTTCGCCAATCGCTACCACTTTTTGCTTATCGGCCAACTCTAAAAGATATTGACGTGTTTCCACGTTCAAGTCCCCCGCTGCTTCCGGGTGCATTCCAATTGCAGCATAAATTTCAGGATAGCGCCTAGCAAGATCAACCGAATCTTTTGACGAAACAGGATCGACGCCAACGTTTACGATCTTTTCTACACCACGTTGACGAGCACGACTAATAACCGAGGCCACCTTGCCCCGAAATTCGTCCAAATCCAAATGTGCATGAGTATCAATCAACACAAAAACTCCGTTTTTGTAATTTCTAAATCCTAATTTCTAATTTCTAATTTCTAAATATTCTGAATATCTGTAATCAGATCTGTGTTATCTGTCATCTGTTGTTTTTGGGCTACCGCCAAAATTCAACGTACAAAATACAAAGTACCACAACTATCGCGGCAAAAATATCTCTTTTATATATACTTTCTTTCATAATGACGGCAGATGCACCATAAACTAAGAAAGGACCAAGTACCAAAATCATCATTGTTTCAGTTACGCCCAAATTTTGGAATCCATAAAATTTTAGGACCATTTGGACTACGCCAAAAATCGCAGATACGATTGTAAGAGCATAAGCCATGCCTGGGAGGGCAAACAATTTTGGTCTGTAAAGAATTACAAAAACAATTCCAATCGTTATTGTTCGAACGAAATATAAAGCGACCGGAGAAAAAGCCGAGAGCAGTTCCTTAATCAATATGGATTCAATTGAGATCAATACCATAGCTAGGATTGTTCGCCATGCTGTTTTGCCGATAGAAACATGATGCTTTCTGAAACGAGTTGCAATTAAGGCTGAAGAGGCAATAACCCCAGGAACAAAAATGCCCCAATCTCGCTCTGCAGGTAAAAAAATCGTTGCCAGCATAATTGTTGCAAGAGGAGAAAGAAGCATTATCAATTCAAATTCATGCAAATCTTCTTTCTGAATCCCCTGATAATACAAGATGTTCCAAGTGCAAGCTACCGCAATCATTGCCACAAATAAAACGATATATCTAACGCTTTTAAGAAGCTCATAATCAACATATCCCCAACGATTCAAAAAAACGGCTGTCACGACGGCAAGCCAGATGAATAAGAGTGGAATAAACCGCATTACTGGAACACGGTATTTGGACAAAACAAATTTATCTGCTACTACCCCACCAGCATAACCAATCGACGCAATAATAACTTCAAACATAGACCCCTCAACTTAAATATAAGATTGTAGATATTAATTAATTCTTGGAAAAAGTGCTTCTGGCTCGAGTGTATCTAATTGTTTTTTAGTCTTTTCTGCAGTTTCCGTCATAAACGGTTCAATTAATTTTGCCACTTCATATAGTTGCCAGTAAACAACATTTAACACTCTCTCTAGCTCTTCCTTTTGACCTTCTTTTGCCAAAGTCCAAGGTTTTTTTTGATCGATAAATATGTTTAGACCCTGTATTAGTTTCCAGATTTCGGCAAGAACAAAATCAAACTTAAGTTCAGGTAAATATGACTCTTCAATCATCTGAGTCGAAGGAAGATATTCTGATTCGATATCTTCTGAAACGTCAAAATATTTCTCTTTGTGAGTCGGTCTAATTTCATATTTCTTGATCATCGATAATGTACGTTGGACTAAGTTTCCTAAACCATTACACAAATCCGATTCATAACGAGAAGCGATTTTTTCTTCTGAAATATCGCCATCTTCGCCAAATGGAAACTCTCGCAAAACGGCATAACGAATTGCATCAACTCCAAACTTATTAACTAATTCGTTTGGATCGAGCACATTGCCAAGACTTTTGCTCATCTTTTGACCGCCAACAGTAAAGAAACCATGAGCAAATATTTTTTTAGGCAAAGGTAGATTCAGCGCAATCAACATTGCTGGCCAAATAATTGCATGAAACCACAAAATATCTTTGGCCATCAAATGTAGGTCTGCCGGCCAAATTTCTTCTTTTTTGTATATTTTAGTTGCAGTGAAATAGTTTAAAAGAGCGTCAAACCAAACATATATGGTTTGCTTCTCGTCTCCTGGATAAGAAATTCCCCATTCAACTGCTTCACGAGAAATGCTGATATCTTCTAAGCCCTGTTTGATTTTTCCGAGTACTTCATTTTTGCGTGCTAGAGGGGCGATTTCTAGCTCCCCAGTGTTAATTTTATCCAAGATCTGGTCGCCAAACTTCGAGAGTTTGAAAAAATAATTCTCCTCCGACTGTGGCTCTGGTTTTGTCTTGTGGTCTGGGCAAAGTCCGTCTTCCAGCTCCGAAGTTTTCAAAAATCTCTCGCAACCGACACAATAGAGTCCCTCATATTTTTTCTTTTCAATGTATCCTTTGTCCTGTAGATTTTTGACAAACTCCTGAACCAGTTCTTCATGTTTTGGATCAGTAGTACGAAAATATTCTGAATAAGAGATATTTAATTTGTCCCAAGTCTTTTTAAATTTTGGGGCCAATTCATCGGCAAATTCTTTTGGGCTCTTGCCTGCTTTTTTGGCCGCTTCGGCAATTTTTGCTCCATGCTCATCTGTACCAGTTAGAAAAAAAACCTCATCGCCCTTGTTCCTGCGAAAACGAGCCATTACATCAGCCGCAATAGTAGTATAGGCGTGTCCAATATGAGGGATATCGTTAATGTAATAAATTGGGGTTGTAATATAATATTTTGCCATAATTTGATATTATCAGAAGTTCTTGTCCTTCTCAACGTACAAAAATAAAAATTATCTAACTTTTTTGATAATAAGAACTATCTCACCTTTAAGTTGATGATCGGATATATTATCGATCATTTCTTTAACATTACCCCCCCAATATTCTTCGAACATCTTTGTCATTTCGCGGGCAATAAACACTTCCGTGTTATCGCCCAAATAGGTCTTAATATCCCTCAGAGTCCGCGGAAGACGCATTGCTGATTCATAGATGACAATTGGGGCATCAATTTTTGATAGCTCCTTAAATTTGGTCTGACGGCCTTTTTTCTTGGGCAAAAATCCAACAAAACATAGTTCTTTCTCAATCATCCCGGAAACCGATGCTGCCGATGCTAAGGCCGATGGTCCTGGTATTGGGATAATCTGTATTCTGTTATCTGTCTTTTGTATACTGGCGACTAAATGCTGGCCAGGATCTGAAATTCCAGGAGTTCCGGCATCTGTAATCAAGGCTATGCTCTTACCTTCATTGAGCTGTTCGATGATATATACGATTTTTGATAATTTTGAGTGCTGAAAATATGAAACGGTCGGAGTTTTAATATCAAAATGGTCAAGTAATTTTTTTGATACTCTGGTGTCCTCGCAAGCAATCAAATCGACAGTTTTTAGTGTTTCGACTGCCCGAAAAGTAACGTCCGATAAATTGCCAATTGGCGCACCAACCACAAATAACGTCCCTTTGTTCATGAGACCAATATTAGCAAAATACTAAAGAAATAGCGAGTACAAAGTGGCAATACAAGCGATACTCATTAAGGAAACACAAAGCCATCCCAATATTTTTGCCCAGAATCCACTAGCAAATTGACCCATGATTTTTTTGTTGCTTGAGAGTAACACAATCAACACAAGTAAGACTGGGGCGACAAGACCATTCGCAACCGCTGAATAAATCAAAGCTTTTATTGGATCAATGCCTACGAAGTTCAATCCAAGTCCAATAAGTGTCGCGATAATAATAATGCCGTAAAATGCCGATGCTTCCTTGAGTTTATAACTCAGCCCTTCTTTCCAGCCAAATGTTTCCGATAAGGCATAGGAAACAGCACCTGCTAAAACAGGAATAGCCAAAAGTCCTATACCGATAATTCCAATAGCAAATAAGAGATATGCATTGTCTCCTGCAATCGGGCGAAGTGCGCTAGCTGCGTCTGCCGCCGTCGTGATATTGGTAATGCCAGATTTATGCAGAACGGTAGCAGCAACCGAAACAATAAAGAACATGACAAGGTTAGAATAAAACATACCAGACCAGACATCTGTTTTCATCTGTTTGATTTGATCGACATCAATGTTTTGTTGGCGCGCCTTAATTGAGGTGATGCCCTTTTCCGTTTGATCCTCGACTTCCTGTGAGGTCTGCCAGAAGAAAAGATATGGTGAAATAGTTGTGCCAAGAATAGCACAAATCAAAATAATTTGTTCTTTGTCTAGAGAAAACGATGGAACCACTAAGTTGTGAAGAGCACCTCTCCAATCCATTGCCACGGAAGGAATAAAGGCCGTAAAAACATAGGCCAGAAGGGCAAATGATAAATACTTTAAGTATTTTGAATAAACTTTATAGCTAACAAATAT
Source organism: uncultured Candidatus Saccharibacteria bacterium (assembly GCA_964628585.1). GTDB lineage: Bacteria > Patescibacteriota > UBA1384 > XYA2-FULL-43-10 > 1-14-0-10-43-13 > CAZVMH01. The sequence goes on from CAZVMH010000003.1 coordinate 120,203, forward strand.
TTGTAAAAGAAGCGTCAAAATCGTAAACCCTACCGCTAACCAGTTAAAACTAATATCTGGATAGAGTAATTTGGCCGACTCCGCCATTGCGCCAATGTCAGCTCCAATATTAAAAACATTGGCCCCAAAAAGAAGCAGTGTGGAAATAATTAATACCCACTTCGGAAAATGCTTTTTTATGCTTCCAGCAAGCCCTCTGCCTGTAACCAATCCGATTCTTGCACACATCTCTTGTGTAGACGCCATTAAAGGAAATGTCAAAAGAGCCAACCAGTTTAGAGAAAAACCATATTTTGCCCCTTGTTGCGAATAGGTGGCAATACCAGCACAATCATCGTCAGCAGCACCAGTTGTAAGCCCGGGACCCAAACTATTCCAATATTTTTTCGCCCGTTTTATCGGCTCGCCAAGATGCATTGCGTTGGACGCACTTTTTGTAGCTTCGATAGTTTTATCCAGCGCTACTGCCGGCGCACCTACAACCTTTTCTAAAATCTTATTATCAGACATTTTTCCCCGCCTCATTAGTAATATTATTTAATTTTTTCCACTCCTCAATGCTTAGTTCTTGCGCTCGGGTGTTCTCCGAAAGGCCTGCTTTTTTAATTATATCAGAAGCTTCTTCTTTTGGAATATGACAGCCTGCCGATAAATTGTTGACTAAAGTTTTTCTCCTCGAGGCAAATCCGATATGGACCAAGCGAAAAAACGATTTTTCGTTGCTAATAGCCGATGGCTTATCGTCAACAGTAATTCTTAAGATTGCTGAATCTACCTTTGGCAAGGGAAAGAACGAATCCTTTTTGACGATACCAACAATTTCTGGCTCTCCATAAAGCTGGACCGAAACTGATAATGTCGACATTTCTCCGGGCTTGCCCCGCCTATCTCCTTGTTCCGCCAGGCGGGGTGAAGCGCAAACTCGCTCTGCTACCTCTTTTTGAACTAACAACACCATAGTTTCTGGTTTGTTATCCTGTGATAAAAATAATTCTAAAATTTTAGATGTTATGTGATAAGGGATATTGGCAATGACTTTGTATTTGCGATCACCGATTAACTCATTGAGATTTATCTTGAGAATATTTGCATTAATTACCTTAAGTTTACTGTTGCTGAATTGCTGAATTGCTGAATTGCTAGGGCTCCCCAACAATTTAACAATTGTGCAATTTAACAATTGTGCAAGATTGTTATCTAACTCGATAGCAATTACCTCGCCTGCAACTTCGACCAGTTCACTAGTTAGGACTCCGGTGCCTGGACCAATTTCGATGATTAGATCATCAGCTTTTATCTTACCTGCTTCAATAATTTTTTCTAAAGCGTCCCTATCAACTAAAAAATTCTGGGACAAGCCCTTTCTGGCCCAGAGACCATTCTTCTTTAGATATCCGATCAAATTTTCTTTATTAGCTAAATCCATTTTCAACTTTCCGGATAATATTTCTCAACTCGCACATTTCCGATCGTTCCCTGCCCGAGTGAAGCTCCAAGCGCTTGAAATGCGGCGGTAGACAAGTCCACCACTCTTCCCATTCCGCTAAATTCTCCCCCTCCAGAAGTTACTATATCAACACTCTTTCCATTTGAAATATTTACCACATGGACTTTTGTCCCTCTAGACACTAAGTTACAAGCCCCAATCATTGCAGTTGATTTAATATACCAACTTGCTTCTCCACTTCCATAAACCACTACCTTTGTCCCGACTTCAATAATTTCCTCTGTCGGCTCTTCGGAAATCTCAGTTTTGGTCAATTTGCGCGATACCTCTTCACCGTCTTCACGCCTGACCAAATAATATTTATCCTTCGTTCCGTTTTTCCCTGCCTGTAGCGTTTTTTTGTTTCCCTTCTCTACGTTTGGATTCGGTTTTTTAACTGTTGTAAATTTGATTGCTTCCTTCTCAACAATTGTCGTAATCGCCACTCTGGTAATAGTAATCTGGATGTTATTTTCTAGCTCAACATTCTCAGCAAAATTAACTTTGTCGTCCTTGCCTATTTCAATTTTGCGTTCGCTAAACAATTCTCCGACTGTTTTCTGCCAACTCCGATAGGTTGCGCTCCTCTTTCCGTCTTTGACAAAAATAACCGGCGCTCTGTTGACTGTAATTTGGCTACCAATTTGCATTTCCAATTCTGGAAACGCTTGAACTCGATCATTCTCTAGCTTTTCGATTTTAAGGTCAAACAAAATCGCATCGACATTTTCACCACTGCTAATACCCTTCGTTTCCTTAACCGATCCATCAGAATTATTTTCGATAATCGAGTATGGCAAACCAACTTTTATCTGATTCTCAAAATCAGCTTTCGTATTTGCAGATAGCTTAAGAAAGGTTACCGCCAGCAAAAAAACTAAAAGATAATAAAAAATCCCTTTTTTCATATGGAAACTATTATATCATAAGATCGCTTACAAAAAGTGGGGGTGGAGCAAGCCATGCTTGCTCCACCGAGGTATGCTTTACAACATGCTGCTCTGCGACAGCACCGCCAGATCTTCGGGAGGAAGTTGCTCCGCCTCTTCCTCCAGCTCGACCACTATCAACGCCGCTACCAGGGGGACGAAAAGAAGCACTACAGCCCATAGTGGCCACCCTCCACAGCGGTCAAGGAATCTCCTCGCTCTTCCCATGGTCGACCTCCTGCAAGTTCTTAATTACCAATATATTCCTCTCCAACTCAAAAAACAACGCCATGCCGATGATTATTATTATAGTCATTAAATCTTATCTATAAGCTCCTCGGGGATGTTTTCGATAAAGCGGGATTTCGGATTGCACTGAAAACGCCCATAGATATTCCGCTCGCTGGCAAAAATCAAATACAGCCTCTTTTTTGCTCGAGTAATGCCCACATAAGCCAGCCGGCGCTCTTCTTCCATTTCGCTTTCATCGGTTAGAGATCTTGAGTGCGGGAAGATGCCCTCTTCTACACCGGCGATAAAAACATTGTCAAACTCGAGTCCTTTGGCAGAGTGAAGTGTCATAAGAGTGACGGCGTTGGCAGACCGATCAATGCCATCTGTGTCTTGGACCAAGGCTACTCTTTCCAGAAAACCTTCGAGCGCTTCGCTCGTATCCAATAGTCCGGCCTCGGAGAGGCCTCCGTCATTTTGATTTTTGATTTTTGAATTCTGAATTTGGAATTCATTGGCAACGCCAATTAATTCCAGCGCGTTTTCCCATCTGCCTTCTCCCTCTGGCGTCCCGTCTAGAAGTGATTTTTTATATCCGGTTTTAACCGCTATGTGCTCAATCAAATCTCCCAAATTAATATCTTCTGCCGTTTTTCTTAACTCCTCCATCAAAATTAAGAAATCGATAAGTTTTTTCGATATTTTGTGGTTTTGGATTTGCTCTGGATTTCGAATTTCTGATCTTGAGAGTTCTCTAATTTGCATCGCAGTCTTCTCACCAATTCCCCTGATTGGCACGTTCACTACTCGATTGAAAGCAGCGTCGTCCTGCGAATTTTGAATCAATCGTAAATATCCAATAATATCTTTGACCTCTTTTCTCTCATAAAACCGAAGTCCACCAACCACTTTGTAGGGAATATTAAACCGTAGCATCGATTCCTCAACTGCTCGGGATTGAGTGTTTGTTCGATACAAAACAGCACAATCACAATATTCACTTAAACTACGAGTGAGCGATTTAACCTCAAGACAGATAAATTCGCTCTCATCTTTTTCATTCAATGCTTCGTAAACCGTAATCGGCACGCCCTGGTCATTTTCCGTCCAAAGTTTCTTGTCAGTTTTATTTTTATTGTACTGAATTACCTCGCGCGCCGCTGCCAAAATTGTTTTAGTCGACCGATAGTTCTGTTCAAGCTTGATTACCTTGCAATCTTTATAATCTTTTTCAAAATTTAGGATATTTCTGAAGTTCGCCCCGCGCCAAGAGTAGATTGACTGGTAGTCATCGCCTACCACCATAATGTTTTTGTACTTTTTCGCCAGAAGCTTTGCCCATAAGTATTGTGCTTGATTTGTATCCTGATACTCATCAATTAAAATATATTTAAATAAATCTTGATACCGAGCCAGCACCTCCTCATTCTCCTGAAACAATCTGACGCACTGCATTATTAAATCGTCAAAATCCATCGCATTTTGTTCTTTTAGATACGCTTCATATCGATCGAATATTTTACTCGTTATTTCCTCGAAAGCCGAATTAGTGTATTTTTTATATTCTTTGGCATCAATCAGCTCGTTCTTGGCGCCCGATATAAAGTAGCGGATAGTTTGAGGCGAAAAATTCTTCGGATCAATATTGAAGTCCTTCATTATCCGTTTAATAATTGAGAGCTGGTCGCCATCATCATAGATTGTAAAATTTCGATCATAACCCACAAATTGTGCTTCTCGCCGTAAAATCCGTACACAAATAGAGTGAAATGTCCCAAGCCAAGGTAAGCGAAAATTGCCCTTCTTCTGATCCACCTGTAACAAATGTCCGATCCTTTGAGACATTTCTTCTGCTGCCTTATTTGTAAAAGTTACCGCCAAAATATTATATGGTGAGACTTTTTTTTCCAATATCAAATACGCCAGCCGGTGTGTCAATGCTTTTGTCTTTCCACTCCCCGCACCAGCCAAAACTAGAACCGGTCCTTCTGTATTTAAAACCGCCCTTTTTTGCTCTGGATTAAGACCATCTAGTAATTTCACTGCAAATCCATTTTTAGGTTATAACTAACTTAAATATTCTATCAATCAATGGGCATTTTTAAAAGCAACGGGCTCGAACAACATGTCCGAGCCCTGTAAGCATTGACGCGTGACCGCCAGTGCCAGTACTAATACTCTGCATTGTCATCTGACAACCCGCCATCTACGATCCTAACCTCAGGTACGGGATCATCTGGCCAAAGTTGCAAAGGACAATCGAGATCACATCTAAACGGATCGCACCCCGTACAGGCGATCCTGTTTTCTCTCAGGAGACGTGTCTCATTGCACTCAGACATTTCTCTGACCTCCGTGTCAAACCCGCGCTAGAGATGTATATACTTATACTCTTTATTATCAAAAAATTCAATCCGCAGTTTTTGCCCACTTAGCCACAATTTTATTATGATAAGGCTCAGCTGACTTCCACATATATTCAAAAATTATTCTAAATGTATCAGCAATGTCTTTGTTCTCAATTACTGTAATTATCTTTGTTTTTCTCATCGAAATTATTGCTACCGTATTGGCCCAAATTCGTATTTGAGCAGGCAAAGAAAAACGAGATTTTTGCATTATACGACGCTCAACCAAAAAAAAGGCATCGTCTTCATAAATTCTCTTTTTGGTTTTCTCTGTTAAAGGAGAAAGAAACCTTGTTTTTATTCCTAGTTCTCTTTGTTTCGCTTTTTGTTTATCAATTAAAGCCTGCTCCTCTGGATCGTCGTTGTCGAATATTGAACGCATTAGGAGGTTTTCTTTGTCTCCAGAGTTGTTTACCATATCGTAAACCTTCTGAATCCCCTCATTGCCTTCTAAATATGTAACTGAAGGTTTTTCCGACAGAAGATTATATTTTTCAAATAACTCCGGCAGAACGGCATCAACTATTGACGACGCCTGCTCTGCTCGGTTTTTTTGTTGCTCAACATACTGAACTAAACTATACGGGTCTTTTAACTTGAAGTTTATTCTGCTGTTTTTAATCGTTTGTTCAATCACACCCTTGTCTCGCAGATCATATAGAATATTGTACAAATCTCCTCTTTTGTATGGAACTTGTTTTAAAATTGCCCCAATGCCAAGCTGACCACTGTTAAGCAAAACGTTGTAAACAATCTCCTCTTTTTCTGAGAAACCAACTTCCTGCAATACACCCGCACTGTTTTTGTCTACGCATTTCTTTTCATTTGTAGCCATATATTTTCCTTTTATGAGTAAATGTTATCAAAATTGTTAAGTATTGTCAATATTTTTTGATACTTCTATTAAGCTACAAAAGATTTAATATTATATTTTATCAATTCTGTATTATATTTTATGCCATAAATGCGATCATTTTTTATTCAATCATACTTAATTTTTAATGTCATTATACATTGACAATGACCTAATTTCCTGTTATAATGGGCTCAACATAATCAATCAGGGTTATGTGGCACATCACAGAAAGAAGGAACTTGCAATGATTAAGATCTTGGTTTTCATTCCGTTGGTTGCAACGGCAGTATTCAACTGGGTCGGCATTATAACCGGCGCCGACTTCTTCGTCCCGGGAGCGATAGCTTTTATTCTCTCAATCACTACTATCGTTGTCGCGGCTGCATCTGGAGTCTTGCGCAACGCTTAGAATCTACCTAAAGGAGGTAAGGAAAATGCCTAAGGCAAAAGCCAGAGAAGAGCTGAATCTGCGGGTACAGGTGTCTGGTTGGTCTTACGATCGTCATGTTATCGTTCGCGAGAACGAAGTGGCGATGGAGATCGCTCGGACCCACTGCTCCAACTGCCCTACTTGCAGCGGTCGCATCTCGCACTGCGAGAACGCTCTCCGCAACACCAAGTTCAAGAGGCAGTCTGCCGGTGGCGGTGAGTATTTCATACTCCCCCTGCCGTCCACGCAGAGCAAGGACCCCACTAGCATCGCCAAGTTCCTCGGTGATGCCCTGAAGTTGAATATGTCGGCTGTCCGATGACACCGACCAATTCGCTTCAACTACCGGGCCAAAACATCTTCGTTTTGGCCCCAACCTCAAGCTATTCAAAATTAAATGGCTTAAGAGTTGATCATAATTTCAAAAGGAGAAAACAAAATGGCAACACAATGCATGGGGGTGACGGTCGATGGTGTCGTCTGGCGAGTTTATTACGAACCCGGCTTAACGCCGATTTTCGCAACGTCAAGTGGCTCAACAAAAATACCGGAAGAAAGACCCGCGCAAAGATTTGATAAGGCCCATACTACAGTATCGATCTACGGACAACCTCACAGATGTATTTCGGATTTTAGGAAAGATGTGATTCATGCAATAAGGAAGGCAACCCCAAGGCCTCTAGTTGTAAAGCATTTCTACAATGGTTATTGGATTTAAGGAGAAAAATGGGATTTTAATACATTTAAAAATCCGGCTGTGTATAGTCGGATTTTTAAATATCAACTTAGCCTCTTACGCAATTTTTAATTGTTTTTTTATCTTTTCGACTTCTTTTTCTAGCCGTTGGACATAGTTTAATGAGAAGATTCTCTCCTGATCTAGGCGCATCAAAGTTCCGGTTTGCTTCTCCAAAATATCCTTGACCCATATCATATCCACTTTTAATCCGCCAACGTCTGATTTTAAGCTAGAAACACCGGACTTCAAATCAAAAACATCCGTTTTCAAACCCGAAACATCGGATTTCAAATCAAGGATATCTCCTTCTACTTTCTCAAAGCCTTTCGCCATACTTGAAGCGAGATCTCCTACCAGCTTATTAGTTTTATCAAAACCAGACCGCATTTCTGTAGTGAGTGTTTCGATGGTTTCTATCTTTTTATCGTCTTTTGGCATATTGATATATTAACTCTTGTCAGATATTTATGTCAATTAAAAAATCCGGCAATCTCATGATGGTCGGATTTTTTAGAGCGTAAGTGATTTGTGAGCTTATCGGGATAAATTTAATTTAAATTATGACCCGGTCACGTCAACTTACGCCCGTAAGAAGAGTCGCAATGACTTTTTAAATCTATTGTGGCTTCCCTTACTAAACCTTTTGGCCTAATAAAGGATTACCAAGATTTCTTCTTATTTTTTTGTTAGCTTTTGGCTAACATTTTGGTTTTTAAATGTACTTTGTATTACTGTGTTTATACATTTTTTGTTCTTACTTTTGGTAAGAACGAGCTGGGCGGAAGAAAATGTAATCACTTATTTTATGGATTATTTAATTCTCTTCCGTACAGAAAGGGCGGGCAAGGTCCTTTCTATCCCATCTCGTCCCCTCCAAAGGTCGAGATATTTGTGTACAGGTTTTTAAGGTATTAAATCATTGTACTCTTTTCTAACACACCTTGTCAAGGGCTTATGCGTGATATTTGTGTTATAATATTAATTTAGTAAGTTCTGTATTTGCTAATTTTTCTATTTCGTAGTTAACTATGTTTCAAAAATATATGTTATCTTGTTTTTTATTGTTACCTTGACACTTTTAGACCAACAGTGTAAAGTATTTTCTTGTATCCGATCAAATTGGGCAGTAAACACGGAGGTTTGGAAAGTGCTGACTAAGAGGGAAAAGGAAATCCTGGTACTGGTAGCCGATGCCAAAGCGAATGGCGAGACAGTAAGGGAACTGGCTGAACGTACCTACAATGCGTATGGTACAATCTGTTTTCACCTGCGCAACGCCTATGAGAAACTTGGCGTAACTAATCTGTCTGGAGCTATCCGCAGAGCCGAAGGCGCTGGTCAATTTCAGAGAGACGATAGAGGCACCTGATGCCGAGTCAGTGGCAGCATAGTCACAACTGGAACATACTCGGCCGCGAACACCTTGTGTTCGCGGCCATTTTTTTTAAATGTTTATCCGTATATCTGTGAGAATACGAAAGCCTTATGAATTGTTACTCTTGAATCACTCTCTTTTTCTCTAAATCTGAAAATCTCATTTGTGAAGGATTGAAGAACAGCTCAATTCCACCAGTTGGACCATTTCGGTGCTTCTTAAGTAATACTTCCGTGATGCCCTTCTTATCTGTATCTGGATCATAGTAATCTTCTCGATACAGAAACATCACGATATCAGCGTCTTGCTCAATTGAGCCAGATTCACGAAGATCAGAAAGCTGAGGACGTTTGTTGTCTCTGTGTTCCACCGCTCTAGAAAGCTGCGATAGTGCAATTACAGGCACTTCAAGTTCACGAGCTAAGCCCTTAAGCGATCTTGATATTTCCGAGATTTCTTGTACTCGATTATTATCACTCCCATGAGATCTTCCTTCCATCAACTGTAAATAGTCAATAATAATGAGCCCAAGTCCGTGCTCCATTTGAAGCCGACGCGCTTTGGCTCGAATTTCCATTACATTGGCCCCGACTGAGTCATCAATAAATATCGGCGCTTCTGATAAAACTCCCATAGCGTATCCAATCTTAGGAAAATCTTCATCATTCAAATTACCGGTACGAAGCTTCCACGAGTCAACTCCTGCTTGCGAAGCAAGCAATCTGTCAACGAGCTGATCTTTGCTCATCTCAAGAGAAAATATGCCGACCGGAATTTTTTCTTCAATAGCAGCATGTTCAGCCAAGTTCAAGGCGAAGGAAGTTTTACCTATTGAAGGCCTGGCAGCTAAGATAAGTAAATCTGATTTTTGGAATCCAGCTGTAATATTATCAAGATCACGGTAACCGCTCGGTACTCCTCGCAACGCACCCTTGTCTTTGTCTTTATGAATCTTGTCTATTCTCTCGAAGGCCTCCGTTAGAACAGTACTAATCGGCACAAATTTGTTCTTAAGAAACTTTTGAGAAACAGTAAAAAGGGCCTGCTCTGCCTTGTCTAGGGTCTCTGCTACCTCTGCGTCTTCGTCATACCCTAATTCAGTAATATTACCGGCGACAGAGATTAAACGTCGCAAAACGGCCTTATCTCGGCAAATTTGGGCATAATATGTGATGTTTGAAGCCGATTGCGTTTCGTTTACAATATCAGCCAAGTAACTCGAACCGCCAACCTCTTTGAGCTTGTTCGATGACTCGAGCGCCTCCGAGAGTGTAACAATGTCAATTGGCATTCTCTTTTCAAACAGAACCAGCATGGTTTCGAAGATGATTGAATTTCGCCCATCATAAAAGTCCTCTGGACGAACAATATCAACTACTTTAATGAGCGCATCCTTATCAAGCAGAATAGCCCCAAGTATATTTTTCTCTGTATCCAAGCTCTGGGGAGGCATACGTACGCCAGAAAAAGCCTGTTTAGTAGACTTATATTTTTCTTCAAATTTTCCCTCGCTTTTAGGCATAATCCCCACCAACTTATGATTTAACTTGCAAAGATTTCTTCTGCTGCTTTCTGCAGTTCGTCGTCTGGTAATGCTTCCGACGCTTTCTTTTCGCCACCGTTTGATATTTTACAAACGACTGTCAGCTTTTGCCCTAATATATTTTCAATGACTCTTTCCAGTATAGCGCAATTTTTTGCTTCAGAAATTTTGTCCTTATGAAAAGCAAATTTAACTCCCAAGTTAATTTTCCTTTCGGTCAACTCCAAAGGTTTAGCATCACGAAGTAATGCGGCCAATGTAGCGTTTTCCTTTTTGACCGCATCAATAACTTTCTGCCACAGATCTTTAGTCATCTCAAACACAGCAACAGGAGCGGTTGTATCTTCTGGCTTAGTTATTGGCAAATCTGTTTCCGCTGATTTTATTGTTTTATTTTCTTGTTGTTCAGCTTTTGGAACTTGTTCTGGTCTTTGAGACTTGTTATTAGCTGTTATCTGTATTCTGTCATCTGTATTCTGCATCGAATCGCAAGATTCAATCACTGCCATCTCAATTGGCATCAGAGGAAAAGCGATGTCCTTGATCATTTGGCCAGCTTTAATGAAAATATCTAACATTTTTGCAATTTCTGTGGACGTTTTCATCGAGCTTAGTTTCTGAATGAATTCAATGTTCTCTTTTGTATCATCAAATTTGAATTTTTGAGACACAGTCGAAAGAAGAATCAATCGCAAATAGACAATCACCTCTTTATTGAATTGAATCATACTGACACCATCCCCATATGCGTTCTGGGCGATTTTTAGTCCCTCCTCCGGAAGGTTACTAAAAATCGCCTCCAAAAACGCCAATATCTCCCCCGAATCAGAATGTCCCAATACTTTACTTGCGTTCTCGTAACTTGTATCACCAGTTGCAGAAATTTGCTCGAGCAAGGAAACTGCGTCTCTATGTCCACCTTCTGCTTTTACTGCAATCAGGTCTAAAACCTTGTCGTCTATCTCTATCTTTTCTGCTTTTGCAATCTTCTTAAGATTTTGGATAATATCGTCTTTCTTGATTCGACGAAAATCATACCGCTGGACTCGGGAGACAATCGTAGCTGGCAGTTTATGAACTTCAGTTGTGGCCAGGATAAAGACGACGTGTGCCGGTGGTTCTTCAAGCGTTTTAAGTAATGCATTAAAAGAGCTAGTTGAAAGCATATGGACTTCGTCAACTATGTAAACTTTTTTCGTCAACTTGGCCGGCATAAACCTGGCTTTATCAATTACCTCTCGAATTTCATCAACTTTAGTATGAGAAGCAGCATCTATCTCTACGACATCGATCGCTCGGCCTTCGTTTATTTCAAGACAGACTTCGCATTTGTTACAGGGTTCACCGGTAATTTCTTTTTTGTATGCTCGATCTTTTATAATCTGCTGACAGTTAAGGACTTTGGCTAAAAGTCGAGCCGTGGTAGTTTTACCTGTTCCTCGAGGACCACACAACAAAAAAGCATGTGACATTTTATCACCTTTTGACGCTTCAAGTAGCGTTTCTCGAATATGGTCTTCACCGATCAGATCGACAAAAAATTTTGGACGATATTTTTGGTAAAATGCCACACCGTCTCCAGATAACTATTAATTTCTTAACTTTATTCTATCTTCAAAAACATTCATTACGAAATTTCACTCCTATATTAGGTTTTCACACTTCTTCGACAAGTTGTCCCCAAATAATCCACAGCTTTAGCCACAGCTTATGTTTGCAAGCGCCAAACTGTTTAAATATTGGCTTTTTTGCTTGTATCTTTTTAAATTTTATTCTAAAATGGTATCAAAGGAGAGGCAATTTACACAGCTTCCTTTGCTGTGTTTTTTGAAGAATTTATGACACAAGATCCGTTTATTTACGAATTGGCAGCAGGTGCCAAAATAACTATAGATCAGGCCAACGCATTGGCTTCCGCTTTTGGTGCTATTATTCAGAAAGCGTTGTTAAAGGGAGAAAAAGTCGTTTACTCTAACTTCGGTACTTTCTATCTTGTTCATTATCCTTCAAAAATTATTACTCACCCTAAAAAGCCAGACCAAAAAATGGTTATGCTCCCTACCAATGTTGTCAAATGGATGCCTTCGGGAAACATTAAAGACCTCGTAAATAACGAAGTAGAAATTGAAAATGCTACTGCGCACGGGACACGTAAGAAGACAATTAATATGCCCAGAAAGCCAAAACTTACCACGGAAGCTGAGGCATTACCTCAAGTAAATTCTTCTGAGAGCATTGAAGAAGAAATTCCAATCAAAAATGTATCTTCCACTCCCAATATACCAATTGCCGAAGACCAACCAGCGTCAAAACAAGATGGAAGTATATATGAAGAACTTATGGGAGATGGTTCCAAGGTTGAATCAACCTTTAAAGACGCTATTCGTGTACATCGCGATCGAACAAAATATTTTTTCAATAAAGTATTGAATCGTAATTCTTCTCCCGATGTAACGAATAGAGAGAATAAAGTATCCCTTTCTGGTGCGGGGATATTTGACAATATTAGTAGTACCCCAGCAAAGACTCAAGCATCAGAACAATCTATAGCACTTGCAACAAAATTAGAACAAGCACCTTCTTCTCCAGTTACTTCGACTAAAACCAATGTTAGTAATTTACCTCTTGCTCCAGAAAAAGAAATTATTCCTTTTGCCCCCGCAAAAAGTCAAATCATTTATACTGATCTTTCAAAAATAACCGTACCTAAGGAGTTACTTGCCCTTTTGCCAGAAAAAATTGCCAGGAAATACAAGGTTGTCCCGATCTCCTTTGAAAATAATCAGTTAACCGTCGCAATGGCCGACCCAGAAGACATTGAAGCCAAAGAAATTATAAAAAAACTTACTCAAAAATCTATAGTCCCCAAACTTTCTTCTGAAGAAGAAATTGGGCATATTTTAGACCAATATTCTGGTTTAGAGAGCGAGCTTTCGGAAGCAATCAAGGAGGGCGAAAGCGAGATTAAAGAAGTCGCACCCGAGACAATGACTGTGTCAGAATCAGTTTCCGATAATGCCCCGGCAGCTAGAATTGTAACTTCACTCTTGCGCCGAGCGATTAGAGATAAGGCTTCCGATATTCATATCGAACCGAGTGAAAAAGAAATTACAATACGCTTCAGAATAGACGGAATTTTACAAAAATCAGCCCAGCTACCCAAAGAAATTCAAGCCGCTGTTACTTCTAGAATAAAAATTCTTTCAAATCTAAAAATTGATGAACAGCGTTTACCTCAAGATGGTCGTTTTAGCATTAGTTTTGATGACAGAAAAATTGATTTTAGAATCTCAACTTTGCCAACTTCATGTGGTGAAAAAATTGTAATGAGGGTTTTAGATAAAGCAAACGGGATTTTAACTGTTGAGCAGCTTGGGTTAAGAGGCAAGGGTTTGGACGATCTAAAAATTGTCCTTGAAAAATCAAATGGAATGATTTTAGTAACCGGCCCAACCGGTTCAGGAAAAACGACTACTTTGTATGCCCTAATTGATAAATTATACTCCGAGGGGATTAATATTGTTACACTTGAAGATCCAATCGAGTACCGTATGCCCGGCATTAATCAGAGCCAAGTCAATACTGAAATTGATTATACGTTTGCCTCCGGTCTTCGTACAATTGTGCGCCAAGATCCTGACATCATTATGATAGGAGAGATTCGCGATGGCGAAACCGCCGAAATGGCAGTCCACGCCGCTTTGACCGGTCATGTTGTACTCTCAACACTGCACACAAACGACTCAGCAGGGGCTGCGCCTAGACTAATTGATATGGGAGTCGAACCATTTTTGTTAACCTCCTCAATAAATGCTGTTATCGGTCAGCGTCTTGGTAGAAAAATCTGTGAAGATTGTAAAGAGGAAGTTACTTTGCCTGAAGAGGAAGTCATTAAAATCAAAGCTGAGATTGAAAAAATGTCGGAGACAGAAAAAAGTCAGATTAAGAATAAAGAATATAAATTTTTTCACGGCAAGGGCTGTAAAGTTTGCAATAATTCTGGATATAAAGGCAGAGTTGGCCTCTTTGAAATATTAATAATTTCTGAAAAAATTAAGGAGTTAATTTTAAAGAAAGAATCGTCTTATAAGATTGAAGAGCAAGCAATATCTGAGGGTATGATTACAATGTTGCACGATGGGTTATTGAAAGTACTTGATGGCGTTACAACAATAGAAGAAGTTTGGCGAACCACAAAAGAATAGAGATAGTTCATAAAATTGAAAGTTTGAATGGAATTTAAGTATTTAGCAAAAGACAAAAACGGTAGAATTGAAAAAGGTGTATTCGAAGCCAAAGACACCGAAGAAGCCGCACTTTTTCTTCATAAGAAAGGACTGTTCGCTGTTGATATTCGAGCAGTCTCAAAAAATAAATTCTTGTCGTCAATATTTGAAAAGATTTCTAATTCAGACAAAATTGTTTTTACTGAACAAATTAGCGTGATGATCGGAGCCGGAATTTCAATCATTGATTGTCTTGATGCCCTAAAAGAAGAATCCCAAAATAAAAAATTCCAAGCCGAAATACAAAAAATTATTATTGATATTAAAGGAGGAAGCACTCTTTCCAACGCTTTAAAAAAATTCCCTAAAACCTTTTCTCTTATATACATCAATATGGTTGCGTCTGGAGAACAATCTGGCAAACTCGAAATTGTTTTTAAACGCCTAGGAACTCAACTACAAAAAGAATACGAATTGAACCGTAAAGTTCGAAGTGCACTGACTTATCCAACCTTTGTATTATTTACACTAGTGATTGTAATGACTTTGATACTAACTTTCGTCGTCCCACAGCTTAAAACTATCTTTGACGATGCCGGTATTAAGCTTCCTTATCTTACTCGTCAAATTATCGGGATATCTGAAGTTCTTAAAAAATATGGTCTTTATATATTAATAATAATCATTATTGGAGCCATTTTTTCCATAAGGTTTCGTAAAACTCCAAAAGGTAAAACGTTTTTTGATCGTTTAATTGTAAAAATTCCGGTATTTGGTTTGCTACTAAAAAAAAGTTATATGGCTCGATTTTCTAGAACATTTGCCTCCTTAATTTCCTCCGGACTTCCTTTAGTCGATGCACTTGAAACGGCCGGCCAAACAATTGGTAATTCTGTGTACGAATCGGAGATAAATAAAATTGCTTCTGATGTTAAGTCTGGACTAACTTTATCTGATACTTTTAAAAAAAGTGAAATTATTCCGAAAATGGTAGGACAGCTCGCCTCTGTGGGAGAAAAATCAGGAAATATAGACCAAGTGTTCAATACCTTAGCAGATTTCTTTGATAGAGATGTAGATAGCATCACCGCCAATTTATCGGTTATGCTCGAGCCAATTTTGATGGTAGTCATGGGGGCAGCTATCGGCATTGTTATTATTTCGATCTTACAACCCATTTATGGTTTAGTTAACGCAATATAAACTAGCATATAAGGCTAGCAAAGTTAAGAGTAATATTTATCAATATTCGATTTGACTGCCCGCTGACAGGCAGGTAAAACGAATCAGCAAGGTTTTATCCATTATGAGTTTATTCGCCAACAATCGTGATTGCTTTGGATTAGATATCGGATATGAGACGATCAAGCTTGTTTCTGTTTCCCAAAATAAAGGCCGAATATCATTAATTGGAGCAATTGAAGTGCCCCTTACTGAGCGAATTTTAGAGCGTGATCATTTTAAAAATAAAGAAAAGACCGCGACTTTAATTAAAGATGCCTGCAGAAAAGCGAAACCTTCGCCAATACATACTCGTAAAATTGTTTCTGCGCTCCCAGAAACATTTGTTTTCTCTAAAACAATTCAAATGCCAAAAATGAGTCAGGATGATTATCTTAAATCCATTCCAATGGAAGCGGCTCAATATTTACCAATCCCGGTTACCGATGTTTATCTGGACTTTCAAGTCATGATTGTTCACCCAGACGAACCATTAGTCGATATTCTGCTAGTAGCTGCTCCCAAAAAATTAGTTGACGAATATGTCGAAGTAACCAGGATGGCTGGGCTTGAACTTTCTGCTTTGGAAACAAAACCGATAGCTGTTGGCCGTGCCATTGCGGTTTCAGTACCACTCAAAGGTGCTGCGGTTATCGAAATTGGTACGGAGATAACCAGACTTTCACTTTGGGATAATAATAATTTAAGGCTTTCAACCTCTGTTCCAATTGGCAAAAATCAAATCGAGGGAAGTCTAGGACATGAGTACAATAAATCGGTTACCGTCCTAAATTCAGTCGCCACTTCTGCTTTAATTGCTCCACTTCCTCAAGAAATTGTTAATTCAATAAAATATCATAACAGTCGAGACTATCATCCTTCGCCTATACAAAATATTTATCTTTGTGGCTCAGGCGCAAAAATGGCTGGCATGACCGAATATATTAAAAAAGAAACCAACATAGAAACCCAAATAATTTTGCCGAATATAAAAGAGAAAGACAAAATTGGAACCGAATTTATCACCGCTTTTGGACTTGCTTTAAGAAATGATTTAGAATGAAAAATTATGACAATTAATTTAATCCCCCCACAACTAAAAGCTGACAAGAAGATTCGCAAAACGAATCATTATATTTCCCTTATTCTGATATCTTTTTTGCTTATTTTGCTTGCCGTATCGACAATTGCCTATTTTCAAAACTACTCTTTAAAAAATGATTTGAACGATGTCAAAGTAAAGGTTAATGAGCGGGAAGGATCGTTAATTAAATATATGGACCTGCAAAAAAAGATTGATTCCGCCAACAGCAAACTTGCTTTGCTCAAGGACATCAACTCCAATAAATATGATTGGAGCGTTATAATAAAAGACCTTGCCGCCTCTACTCCAACAGTCGTTTCAATTAAATCATTAGCTATTGGGAGCGACAACAAAAATGTAACCCTAACCGGTATCGCAGAAACTAGACGAGATATCGCGAAATTTAAAGAAAAGCTAGAACAATCAAAATATTTTAAAAATGTAGTTTTCTCCTCCTCTTCGCTTAATGGAGAAGCTAACGATTACAATTTTAGCCTAACAGCAGAGCTAGAGAACGGAACAAAATGAAAAACATATTTCAAAAAACATTTTTTCAGGTTGCTGTCTATCTCGCTATTATTGCTGGCCTCGCTTTCTTTTTTCTTGTTCCATCTTTGAGTGGCATATTATCAAATAAAAAAGCAATTGCTGAAGATGAAGTAAAATTAAAAAATTTGGATACTCAACTTGAAACATTGAAGAAACTTAGTGAAACCAGCTCGGAAATTGATCAGAAAACAGCAATAATTTCAAAATATTTGCCTGACAATTTAGATTCCAGTTCGTTTATCGTAGAAACAGAGGGTCTAGCAAAATCGCTCAATATTGTAATCGAAAGTTTTTCCATCTCAAGTACAAATAAAAACTCTAATGCAAAAAAAACAACCAAGGAAAATGAAAAGCCGAAACAACCACAATCGCAATTTTCCATTACTATCACAAATTCTTTTAGCCAAGCACTTGCCTTTGTTGAACAATTAGAGAACTTATCTCGTTTCAATACAGTTTCCTCTATTTCAATGAGTGCTGTTTCTGGGGATCAAATTAGTTTACAATTAACTGGCCAAATTTACTATGGAAGCAAATAAAACATCTAAAAAAACTTTGCTCTGGACTACCACATTAATAATCATGCTATTGGTTGGGGCTTATTTTGTTTATTCTTCCATGACAACACCAAAAACAACTGTGACCGAAGTAGCAAATAGCTCGGAGTTAAATAGTAAAATTTTTGAGGAGCTTTCAAAACCCAAGGACTATGGAGCACCAATTTCTACAGACGAAGCTGGTTATGGCCGCCCCAATCCTTTTGCCCCATACAAGTAATATTCTTCCATAACAAATAAAAATACCGAACTTAATCGGTATTTTTTTAACTTTAAAAACTTGAAACTTTATGAACTTTATGACTATTTTGCTGCTTCTAATGAACTTTTAATCTTATCAACCACATCTTTAGGCATTATTTCACTTTTAACTAAATAAGCATCACCCGGTTTCATCATATCTTTTATTTTGTCTATTTCCTGAACCAAAGCTGTCAACACAATGATTGGGATGTGTTTTGTTTCATCTTTCTCTCGTAGCATCTTCATCACGTCAATACCATTAATTTTAGGCATCATAATATCCAAAAGCAATAAGTCTGGCTTCTCTTTGAGGGCCTTATCTACTGCTTCTTCTCCGTCAGTTGCGGAAATTATTGTATATCCTTCAGCTTTTACGCGTTCTTCATAAAGTTCACGCAAGGTCATATCATCGTCAACAATTAAAATTTTTGCCATTTTGTCTCCTTATTGTTCACTAAATATTACATAGTCAAATAAATCATACAATGTTCCAGACTGTCGGTCAATGTTTGCCGTAATTTTTCTTGTTACACCTCCATAATACCCCCGAGAACTAATATATGTAAAGGGTCCCGAAGGAATGTTCCCTCTGGTATTGCAAAAAGCATCGTTTGGAGTTTCATTACAACGAACCGAATTATTACTTATTGGAAATAACAGAACGGTAGCGTCATAATAGAGAGGTTTCAAGGTCAAGGTAACATTCTTAGAATTCACCGGCAAAGAGTCTCCCGCTCTAGCAAAAAAATCTACTAGATTATGCACGTAAACATAAAGGTATCTATTGTTTGTAGAAGACACAGTATCACCACCTCCACCATATATTAACAGCTTGTTTTTATTAATTCCCAATTGAGCTTCGCAAAGTGCAGGGTTGTAATTTAAAAGTTCTTTGTACTCTTTAGTTATGGTCCCAGTAACGTCTGTCACGCTTATTTTTATCTCTGCCAGTGCTTTGCACCTTGTTGTTTGATCCCATGGGTTAGCTGTATCATTCTTGTCAAAGGAGAAACCGGCAACGAGCCGATATACAGTTGAAAAGTCAATATGAGTCAAATCAATTTTTATTGAATTGTCTTTTGTGACACGAAGACCAGAATAGTCACCCGCATAATAATTTGGATGCCAGGTTTCCTGCTTATTAAGAAAACCATCTGGTATCAAATTCAGTGGATCTGTGGTATCTCCAATGTCATTCCCATACCAGGGTTTGCCATCTGTCCCTAGATATCCCATGCGAAGATCAAATAATTGTTGACTTTTTTGATTTAGTTGCAGAGGAGTGTTTGTATCAAAACCTTTATCACTATCGGTATCTATCGAATTATCGTTCAGTGTTTCTCTAAAAATATTATTACTTGTGAGAGACCATCCCGCAGAAGTAGAAAGTGGAATCTCTGCATTACGATTAAATTTGTATCTCAAAAATCCTTCTTCTATTCCCGATTCAGCCGCATAATATGCCAGTATGCCATTTTCGTATAGAGTCGCCGTGGTTGTTTCAATAAATAGAAGACGACCAATACCAAAAGCAACCGCTCCTATTCCCGCGATCAACATCATTGCTACAATTAAAGCCGACCCCTTCTTTTTCATTATTTACATTATAACACATGTCAGATAACAGATAACAGAATACAGATAACAGTCAGCACAAGCCGTGAGTGCCCCTATTGACGGAGGTGATGAAATAGAGTATTGTTCAAATTTGTGTGAAAATGGCCGAAATACAGGCCATACCACCAAGGAGGCACAGGATGTGCAAGAAGAGGAGCTCTCCCTTCACCTTCAAAAAGGGGAAAGGGGAGGCAAAATCCGAACAGGGCACAATTGCTGAACTCGTTAAAAGGCGAGGCGATGGCAAGACAGTCCATTTCGGCCACCAGACTGCTACCAAGTAGTCACAAGATCGAGTCCCACCCCGCAGTTCGGGGGCGGGACTCTTCATTTATTGCTCAATCACGCTTAATTTGATACAATATTTAAGATGGCGCCATCGTATAGCGGTTAGTACGCCGCCCTCTCACGGCGGTAACAGGGGTTCGATTCCCCTTGGCGCTACCAATAAAAAGAACAGCTTTCGCTGGTCTTTTTATTATCTGCTATCCGCCATCAGACCCAAAAAAGTTTCCTTAGGGTCTATTCATTTCTGGTAAAGATTTGAAGTTTATTTTCTAGCATCTCCCAACTCTCCTCGCCCTTGAAAAGTCCGTATTTCTGCCAGACCTTTTCCCGTTCTCTATATTTATTGTCATATATCGAATATTTACCGGCATATCTCTCTGGAGTTAAATTAAACATAAGAGCATTTGCACCAGCAAGAAGTCCTCTATGTCGACCATTTTCTGGATCAAGTGTCTCAAGCGCAGTCGTGACAGGAATTTTAATCTCTGGCATCATAAATCTTGCCACGGCGATATATTTTAAGAAAAGTTCAATCTGGCACTCTTTGTAACTTACTAATGGCGTTCCTTTAGCCGGTAACCATGGTCCTGCCGAAATCATTGGAATGCCCAATTTTTTGATCATTAAAAGGTCATCCGCGATATCGGAAATTGTCTGTCCTGGTAAACCAACCAACGAACCTGAAACGACATAGTATCCTAGTTTTTGTTGATATTTGATTGACTGGATTCTGTCATTCAATTTATGCTCGGGACGCATCTTGGCATAAAGTTTCCTATTTGATGTTTCAAATCGAATTAGTGATCCTGTTGCCCCGACCTTCCAGGCATTTTTATAGAATATCTCACTTCTCTCGCCAACTGAAAGAAAAATAAATACTTTCATTTGACTTTTGATCTTTTTAACTAAATCTATTAGCATTTTGTCACTATAATAGTCATCCTCGCCACTCTGCAAAACCAGTAATTTATAACCCTCGTTCTCGACTGCATCTTTTGCAGTTTCTATGATTTCATTTTCTTTCATCCGATACCTTTTTGACTCTTTATTATCTTTTCGAATGCCACAATAAAGACAATTATTTTTGCAATAATTCGAAAATTCAATAATTCCATGAATACAAACGAAATCTTCAATTTTTTCCTTACGTATTGAGTTAGCTTCAGCGTAAAGCGTCTCCAAGTTATCTTTCCCCTTTAGAGGAAGCAGATATTCGATCTCGTCCTTGCTCAGATCGTGGTTTCCTGAACGAACCTTAAATATTATCTTTTTGAATTCAAGCGATAGCTTCGAAACATCAACTGGATAATAGTGGTCCTCGAGTAGAGAAATGATCTCCTTCGCATCTCTTGCCGATATGAGCTTCACAGCGCGATCGGTGGCATAAAGTACCCAATTGCCCACCTTGGCACCAAAAACAAGCCCCAGATCAATCTGAGCCGTTCCACGGGCACTCTCAATAGTAGCAATGCCATCTTCAATCTTAGTAATTTTCCCTGGAATAGTTAAACACATAATTACAATGTACCAGATAGATAGGACTTGAGAAAGACAGACAAAAATGTTATAGTTTATCCGTTATTCCGAGATCGTCTAATGGTAGGACTGCAGATTCTGGATCTGCCTATCTAGGTTCGAATCCTAGTCTCGGAACCATGAAATATTTTTTCTCGCTAATAAAAAAAGAAACAGACGGCCACTCGTACGCGGCCGTCCAAATCCACAGAACCAAGTTACCCCTTGATTGCGATAGCTGTCTTCTCCGCCAATGCTTTAGCCGCTTCCGCTTGATTAAGTTCTTCAGCCGCGCGCAACTGAAGGAATGTTGCAATGGGAATCTGTCGATGCCAGATCAGTTCCTCGAGCAGGCCGGCGTAGCCACAGGGACAATCCAAGACAAACTGCCGACCGAAGAAGAAACTCGAGTAGCTTATGCTTGTCTCGTTGGGATGTTCGATGTAGCGATTTGGATCGCTCTCCTTTTTTTTCAACAGCCTCTCAAGTTCCCCCGCCTCGAAGCAACCTTTGTCTAGTGACGCGAAATGTCTTCGTCCACACAGACAATCTGTTGTTGGGGTGGCGATGCCACCAAAGGCTATCGCGAACGACGTCGAACAAGAATTCTTGCTAAACATCTTAAGCCCCATATTCAGTACCTCCTTTTCCTTAAGCTACTTAAAGGCTAACTTTTATACTTTTTTTTGTCAAACAAAAAATAATAGTATGTCTAAAAGAAAAGGGCCACAGCGGGTGAGCTGGGGCCCTGTTTACTGGAAGCTGAACTTATCAGGCATTGAACAAACGCTTGAATGACCACTTGCTGTCTGCCAAGCGCGACGCCATCAAAGCTCAAGTGGCTTAAGGTAGGGAGGCGCCCAACCTTAGCACTCTCCCAATAAAATATATTTTAGAATATTTTTGATTTAATTAAAATAGAATACAATATAATTATAGATATGATTTAATAAAAATTTATTACTTTTTTGTATTGCATAAAATGTTTAATTGTGTTATAGTACACAAGGCAAATCGCCAACAGGAGAGGACTATTGAAAGGAATCATCGCTTTCGTTTTCACTTTACTGATCTTCTGCACTACGCTCGTCGCAGACAGCGAGGAAAAGAAGATAGTGGTCGGAGACATCTTGACGGTTTCAAGGGTGAGCTACTACACCCTGTCCGGCAAGACGAAGAGTGGCGAAAAGACATCGAGCGTCACCGCGGCGACGTCTCGGCTTGACTTATTACCTCTCGGCACCAAGTTCAAGGTTGTCGAGTACGAAACAGAGATCGACGGTAAGAAGGTCTGGATCAAACTCAAAAACCCCCGGACTCGTGTTTGTGAAGACACAATGAAGGGGTACTGGCCCAAGAGCAAGAACGACAGGCGAAAACCGCCTGCGTTCAAAATAGACCTGTGGTGCAAAAAGCCCACGGAGTCTATGCTCACAATCAACGGCAAGCGGATTAAGGTCAAGATCATAAGTTTGCCCAAGAAAGAACTACAACGCCGGACGTCCCATTGGGGCGACCGGCGTTTCCTTAATCAAGAGAACAATATATTATTCAAAAAGCTTTGTGTATTCAGCTTCCAATAATTTAATTACTTTTTTCCAATCAAAATCTTTGACTCGATTTAAACCCTCACGTTTAAATTTTGCCGCCATTGCTGGTCTATCTAATAAACTAATTACTGCATCGGCAATTGCCTTAGGGTTATGACTCGAGATAAGTAATCCGTTTTTTTCATTTGTAATTATATCGGGCACACCACCAACTTTTGTTGCAACAACTGGAACACCGGCCTGCATTGCTTCCAGAACGACAATTCCAAAAGTCTCTGCCACTGATGATAGGACAAAAACAGACCAATACTTTAAATATTTATTAATAATGTTTTTGTGACCGAGCAAAGTTATTTGTTTACCTAGTTTTAATTTATTAATTTGATCCTCAAGTGCAGGCCTATCTTCCCCCTCACCAATAATTTCAAGAGTCGCTAAAGGATATTTCTTCAAAATCGATGGCATAGCATCTATGAGGTAAGAATGCCCTTTTTGAAAATTTAAATTTCCGATTGTGCCGATTACTTGTGATTTATCTGCCCTGTGTGAAGTCAACGGCTGGTTTTTATCTTTGAAATTTATTCCGTTCGGAATTACGATAATCTTTTCTTTTGATGCTAAACCAGAATTAACTAAATATTTCTTAACAGAAGAAGAAACAGCAATAATAAGATCTGCCTTTGAATTTTGCTTCCGGAGCATCTTTTTTTGGAACATTTCATTGAGCGGATTTTTCAAGTGATAGTCGTCGTCCCACCGGTGCTCGGTGTAAACCATTTTTGCTGTCGACGGCGAGGCCCAACGTGCCATTAAGCCGGCCCTTGGTCCATGAGAATGAATTATAGCTGGCCCAAAAGGATCACGCGAAGACAATATTTTATGAATGATTTTATGAAGTTGTAATACAGCAATAAAATCAAATTTGCTTCTTGGATTGAAGTTAAATACCTCGACGCCCGGAAGAAGTTTACCTTCAGCCGATAAATATCCAGGAGGACAAATTAAAAATAGTTCGAAAATCTTTCGATCAATATTTGAGAGAATGCCAAGAACATGTTTGGGCCCTCCTCCCATATTTGAATCGGCAATAACCTGAATTAATTTTATTCGCTGATCTAAAATAACCCCTCCTAGAATATTAGGTGCTCAATTTTGTGATAGCTTTTTTGATCCTCTTGATCGATTCTTCCTTGCCTAGTGCTAGTAGCAGTTCAACAGGACTTGGTGATTTTTCCTCGCCAGAAAGAGCTACTCTTACTGGCCAAAAAACATCACCATTGGTTAGATTCTCCCTCGTAACCGTCAGCCCGAGTTGCATTTGAAGCTCTTGAGTACCCCACGTTTCTATTGTTTCGATACTTGCTAAAGCAGACTGCAAACCTTTAAGCGTTGTTTTTTTGTCAGATTTCGAAAATACCAAAATTTTTCCGTCATATTCCGGCTCTTTTCGTAACTGCTTTATGTATTCACATACTCTCACAAGGGTAATAAATCCACCTCGTCCAATTAAATCCATCTCTTCGTGGGTGATATCTTTAACTCCAAAATTCGATAATAATTTTTGGATTCTCTTTTCATCTTTCTCAATGCTTTCTCTGATATAGTGTTCGTTTATTGAATTCAATTTCTCAATGTTGAATATGGCTGGAGCTTTATTTACATTCTCCATCTTAAATTCAGCGATAAGCTCATCCATTGTGAAGAATTCTCTTTCGTCCTTAGGATTCCAACCCATTAGAGCCAGCATATTTATAATCGCTTCAGGTAAATAGCCTTGATCTTGATATTCTTTAATGCTTGTTGCGCCATGGCGCTTCGACAACTTTTTCTTGTCTAAACCAAAAATCATTGATAGATGAGCAAATTTTGGTGCCTCCCAGCCAAAAGCCTCGTATAACACGATGTGCTTTGGCGTAGACGAAAGCCACTCCTCTGCCCGAATAACATGAGTAATTTTCATTTCGTGGTCGTCAACTACAGATGCCAAATGATAGGTCGGGAAACCGTCCGATTTTAGAATGACCTGATCGTCAATCAAAGAAGCATCAAACTCAACTTTGCCTCGAACCAAATCATCAATCACGATCTTGCCTTTATTCGGCATTTTCATTCTTACGACACATCCGTCTTTGATCGCGTTCTCTAACTCACTCATATTGTTAAGCGATTGTTTCTTTTTACTACAACTCTCGTCATATATCGGTGGGAGTCCCTTACTCACAAGTTCTGTTCTCATTTTTTCTAATTTGTCCTTGGAGCAATCACAGATATAGGCTTTACCCCTCTGCAAAAGTTTTAAAACTGCTTCCTTGTATTTGTCTAACCTTTCAGATTGGGTCACAATTTGTTTATTATTATCAGGAATAATCCCAAGCCAGTTGAGCGACTCAACAATTCGTTTTTCTGAATCTTTGACATATCTTTCTCTGTCGGTATCTTCAATACGCAAAAGAAACTCGCCTTTCTGCGATTTAGCAAATAAATAGGCAAAAAGAGCAGTTCTAACTACTCCAATATGGAGTTCTCCCGTTGGGCTTGGTGCAAATCTTGTTCGTATCATATTTTTATCCTACCATAATCTTTTTCTTTTTTGAATGAAAAGCGCTATAATTATATTATGATAATCATGATTGCTTTTTATGTTGTTTTTTTGATAGCCTATTCTGTTTTTAGTTATGTTGGAGTGTTTCAGCTTCGTAAGGCCGATCAATTGGACTTTACAAGTGAACGTATCATCTCCCTATATTTCAATATCTCTATTGCGATAATTGTAATTACTGCTTTAGCCATTATTTTAGAATTATTTTATTTATAATATGCTTGAAATGCGCAAAATTTTTCCAGGCAAAAAAGAAGGCGACAAAATCGTCGTTTTTGCCAAGAAGCACTGGATGAAATATGCTCTAGTAATTGCGATTTGCCTCTTACTCATTATCCCTATCGGAATTCTCATATTTTTACTGGTTTTAAATAATTTAGCGATAGAAACTTTCTACGTTGAAATTCTTACTTTCGGTATTAGTGCTTATCTTCTTACCGCTCTGGCTCTTATCTTTCATGCTTTTGTTGACTATTATCTCGACGCACTTATTGTGACAGAGGACCGCATCATTTACGTTCGTCAAAATGGTTATATTTTTCAACAAATTGATGAAATCCATCTCAAAGATGTTCAGGAGGTTGGGGTCGATCTAAAAGGTTTTTGGCGTTCTTTTTTCAACTACGGAAATATTGTCATCAACTCTGGAAGCGATGTTGGTGTTCTTATTGTTGATAGTCTAAAAGAACCACACAAAATTGCCCGAACTATTATGGATTTG
Source organism: uncultured Candidatus Saccharibacteria bacterium (assembly GCA_964628585.1). Classification (GTDB taxonomy): domain Bacteria; phylum Patescibacteriota; class UBA1384; order XYA2-FULL-43-10; family 1-14-0-10-43-13; genus CAZVMH01. The sequence goes on from CAZVMH010000003.1 coordinate 146,370, forward strand.
CACCAAAATCACATTGTCGAGCCAAAAGAGATAAAAGAAAAATAATAGGTTCTTAATATTAATTTACAGCGCTAATTAGATGTTCCACCCTAGGTGGATCTTCATACAAATGCACTCCAATTACATCTATTCGAATTGAATGATTTGGATATTGCTGTTCAATAGCACAACCAAGTAATTTAAGCTTTTTTTGTTTTTTGTACCGCACTAGTTCCTGTGCTGAACCGAAACCAGAGCCCTTGACCGTTTTAACCTCAATAATTACAATCGTTCCTTTGTCTTCGGCCAATATATCAATTTCACCACAAAATAAGCGCAAATTACGCTCTAGGACCTTGTAGCCCAGCTTCTCAATGAAGTCTGTTGCGATCTGCTCACCTTCATCTCCAGTATTTTTGTTTTGAGTTTTATTCATTCATTTAATCATAACAAAAAAATCGTGTTATAATTAAATTAATTAAGGAGGCAGATGAACGATAAAAATTTTGATAACGACGAGTTCCAGGGCAATGTTTCATTTCTAGGAAATATTTTAGATAAAACCAGCACCTCTATTCATCACATGGATAGCCAAATCAATATTATAATTGGTATCAGCTCGGCCATATTTTTGTACTCAAGCGCCCAGACTAATACTACGAACCATTTGGTTTTCCCGATATTGTCGATCTTCTCTGCTATCTCAATCATAATCGGTCTGTTCGCCATACACCCACCCAGGTTTATGCGCAAAAAAGGACAGGCAGAGAGCCTTCTCTATAACAAAAGGATAAGCAGTTACTCTTCCTCAAAAGAATATTCTGAAAGACTTGGCGAGGTATTGGGAGATATCACAAAAATTAAGGAACACTACGCTCGCGAGATCTACAATATGAACTCTTTTTACTATAGACCAAAAAGAAAACTCTACCGCTGGTCTCGTGACGTTTTGCTTTGGGGAATGATATTGGCCGCAGCTGCCTACATTCTCGGACCAATATTATAATTGATCTCGCTAAATAAAAAATGCCTTCCTATAAGGCATTTTTTAACACAAAAATATATATTAGAGCGGTGGTGCTCTATAGATTAAAGATTATTTCTTTTCGACTTTGACCCCTTCGTGAACAGGCTTATCGGTCTTAACACCGATCGCATCGCCAGCTTTGGCTTCTTCAATCTCTTTGTGATCGATCTGCATTGAAGTCACTTCTTGGTCAAACTCCTCTTTGCCTTTAAAGGTGACTGTATCGCCAATCTTAAGCCCAGCGGTCAACTCAATGATTGCCACGCTGATCTTGTCGAAAAAATGAACTACTTTACCAATTTCTTTCATATTTTCTCCTTTGGCTTAAATATACTGCCGAATTTCTTTTTTGTCTATAGATATCAAAAAATGCCTCTTCTAAGGCATTTTTTGAATATTTAATGTTTTTTAAATTATTCTTTGATTCTGTCTCCGGCCATTGCTTTAGCTTTGCGCTCAAGCTCTTCTTTTTCAGCTTTCTTCTTGGCTTCAATCTTAGCGGCTTCGGCTGCTTTTTCTGCAGCAATTCTTGCTAGTTCTTCTTCAGCGGCACTTTCTTCCCACATTTTAGGATCACGGTTCAGTTCTTTAAGACGAGCATTTTTACCGGAAAGATCTCTCATGTAATATAGTTTGCTTCTTCGTATTTTTGATTGTTTTACTCTCTCAACTTTAACAATTCGAGGGCTATGAAGAGGAAATACTCTCTCAACGCCTACGCCAAAAGATTCTTTTCTGACTGTGAACGTACCGTCTAGAGTTTTGCCATGTTTAGTGGCGATAACAAGTCCTTCAAAAACCTGTACTCTCTCTTTGGTTCCTTCACGAACCTTGATATGAACTTTAATAGTGTCGCCAGTTCGAATATCTGGGACATTTTTCTTCATATATTTGTCTAGAATTGCTTGAGTCATTATTTATTTTCTAATTTAGCTTTAAGTTTAGGATTTGCGCCTTCCACAACATGAACAAACATTCTTTTGTCTTTGTTGCCAGTAAAGGCGACTACTTTTTTCTCTTGGAATTTAACCATACCGTCAACGCGAGAATAAAGCGTATCATCTTTTCCGATATTTACATTATCACCAGGGTGATATTTAGTTCCTCTTTGACGAATGATAATACCGCCAGCAGTAACAAACTGGTCACCAAAAACCTTCACGCCCAATCGTTGTGCTCGTGAATCTCGTCCTAATCTAGTTGAACCGGCCGCCTTTTTATGTGCCACAGTTTACTCCGCTTTAGTAAATTTCAGGAAAACGATCTGACGTTTTACTGTTTGATATTCTCTACCATAGATAAAAGAGTTACGAGATTGAGTATAGCCCATTTTTTTAATTTCGTCAACACATTCTTCGTAAAGACTGAAACGGCTATTGTCTGATGTCTCGACAAGAGGGAAAACAAGCGTAATTGCAAGTTTTTTCTCTTTTAAATCTGAATTTTTAATGTTTTTAAGAAAGCCAATATATATTTTTTTGATTTCATTGTATTCAGACCCTGCTTCATGAAGGGTTGGTTTATATTTTTTAGGTCTTCCCAAATATGGCTCGGCTACGATAGCTACTGATTTGTCGCCGATTGGTAATTGATTAAAATCATATTGAGTGGCATCGGCTTGATACACCGCGTATTTCGAAGCAGAAGCTTGTTTTGATGCGATCCAATCAAGGTTTATCTTTGTATCAGTAACGGCCTTCTTGCTTATATCGCTCCCTACAACGTCGCAATTAAGCATCATTGCTTCCATTAGAACGTTACCTGAACCACAGAAAGGATCAATGATTGTGACCTCTTTGTTGTTTACCTGACCCAAAGTGAGATTAACAAGCATTCTCGCCAGCTTTGGTGGGAGCATCCCCGAGAACTTATCACCTTTTGGCTTGCCATAGTCGCGCTCGTTCCATTCTTCTGGATTGTTAAGATAAATTAATTCGCCAATTCGGTAGTCAATATTTTCGCCAAAGATTCCGATCTCAATTCCCCTTTCAACTAAGTCATTCTTTAAAGTTAAGATTGAAGACAAATCACCAGCATCTTTGGAAGCGACAAAACGAGTTTTAAACCCATTTTTCTTCAAATTTATTTTAATATCTATTCCTAGTCTGTTTAATTGGCTCACTGAATTTTTTTCGGAGTAATCAGACAATCCAAAATTAAACTTAGTGCTATTATTCTTTAACTGCTTGATTAGGCTTACAATTCCAGAAACCCCCTTTTCATAATCAAAGATCAAAAAGATTTTGATGGTACCAGCCAGGCTACTTATCGCTTTTTTGAAATCATCTGTTCTATTTTCTGAAAAATCTATCTTGGCAAAAGCAATATTTCCCGATATTCTAAATACATCACCCGCATTTTTGCGGATAAAACAAAAATGTTCTAAAACAGAAATTAGTTCAGCGTAAGCAAGTTCTTTCTCTCTGCCTAAAACAAAAGCAAAGATTTTGGTATTGGTATTCATTGCCTTTGATTATAACATAATATCTATACTTTGTCGAACTAAAATTTATATGGCTGACGGTAATACAAAATTTGTTCATCTTCATACTCATAGTCATTATTCTATGCTTGACGGAATGGGCAAGATTGCCGATCTAGTGGCTAAAGCAAAAGAGTACGGTCAGACTGCTCTGGCTCTGACTGATCACGGAGTTATGCATGGGGCGGTAGAGTTTTATGAGGAATGCGAAAAGGCTGAAATAAAGCCAATTATTGGCTGTGAGTTTTATGTTGCACCAAGAACCCTCAAGGATAAGGTTCCGCGAACCGATGCTAGCCCATTTCACCTGATCCTTTTAGCAAAAAACGAAGTTGGGTACAAAAATTTACTAAAACTCACCACTATTGCTCATCTTGAAGGATATTATTATAAACCAAGAATCGACAAGAAAGTTCTTAAGGAGCACTCCGAGGGACTGATAGCTCTGACTGCCTGCTTACAGGGCGAGGTTCCTCGTCGTGCGCTCGAGGACATGGACAAGGCTAGGAAAGCAATTGAGGAACATATTAAAATATTTGGCAAAAATAATTTTTATCTAGAAGTTCAGTCTCATAAAAAAACTCCTGATCAGATTAAAGCCAATAAATTAATATTTGAGTTAGCCAAGGAATTTGATCTTAAAGTGGTAGCTACAAATGACATCCATTACGTTAGTGCAGACGATAAGGTAGCTCAAGACGCACTTCTCTGTCTTCAAACAGGACGGACTGTGGATGAAGAGAACCGAATGAGTCTGATGGATTTTGATCTCCACTTGCTCTCAACCGAAGAAATGGAGGAAAACTTCAAAGAACACCCTGAGATACTTGCTAACACACTTGAAGTAGCAAAAAAGTGTGATTTGAAACTCAATTTGGGTGGTATTATTATTCCTGATTTTCCAGTACCAAAAGGCTATGCCCTGAATGATTATTTCTTGGAACAGGTCTACCTTGGTTTAAATGCTCGATATGGTGAAATTAAGATCAAGAAAGAAGATATTCCGAAAGAAAAAGTCGATGCCACGGCACTTAAGATACCGGAAGAGGTTTGGGTTCGTGCTCAGTATGAAATGGGCGTCATAGAAAAGATGGCTTATCAGGGTTATTTTTTGATTGTATCTGACTTTACGACTTGGGCCAAAAATCAGGGCATCGCCGTTGGCCCTGGACGTGGATCTGGTGCTGGTTCAATTATCGCCTACGCTTTGAATATTACGGATCTTAACCCCCTTGCCTACGGACTTCTTTTTGAACGATTTTTGAACCCAGATCGTATTTCAATGCCTGACTTCGATATGGATTTTGCTGACTCTCGTCGTCACGAAGTAATTGAGTACGTTTCTCGAAAATATGGCAAAGATCACGTTGCTCAGATTATCACCTTCGGTACAATGGCAGCCAGAATGGCAATTCGAGATGTTGGACGTGTGCTCGGCATGAGTTATGCCGAAGTAGACATGATTGCAAAGCTTATTCCTCTTGGATCAAATCTGAAAGATGCAATCGAAAACACTTCAGAGATTAAAGGATTAATTAACGGAAGCCCTCAAGTCAAAGAGTGCATTGAAATTGCTCAAAAACTCGAGGGTGTGGTTCGCCACGCTTCCATGCACGCCGCTGGCGTAGTTATTTCAAAAGATAAATTGACTGAATATTGCCCTCTACAGGAAGCCACCAAAGGAGACATCTCAACCGTCACACAATATTCTATGGTACCGATAGAGCACCTAGGACTTTTGAAGTTTGATTTTTTGGGGCTTTCAAATTTAACTATTATCCAAAATGCCTTGCGAATTATTCGTAAGACTAAAGACATCGATATTAACATTAGTGAACTTCCACTCGACGATAAAGACACCTATAAGCTTCTTTCTAAAGCAGAAACGACCGGTGTGTTCCAGCTTGAGTCAGATGGAATGAAACGTTACTTAAAAGAGCTCAAACCGACAGTTTTCGAGGATATTATTGCCATGGTCGCCCTATACCGTCCTGGCCCTATGCAGTGGATTGATGACTTTATCTCCCGCAAGCATGGCAAAAAGAGAATAGAGTATATTCACCCCAAAGCCGAAAATGCTCTCAAAAACACTTACGGAATCATTGTCTACCAGGAACAGGTAATGCAACTTTCCAAAGATATGGCCGGTTTTACAGGTGGTCAAGCCGATACTCTTCGAAAAGCTATGGGTAAAAAAATTGCCGCATTGATGGAGAAAATGGGCAAAGAATTTGTAAAAGGATGTATAGCAAATGATATCGATAAAAGCATCGCCGATAGTCTTTACCATTCAATGCAAGATTTCGCGCAATATGCCTTTAATAAATCCCACGCTGCTTGTTACGCCATGATTGCCTATCAAACCGCCTATCTCAAAGCTCACTTTCCATCTGAATTCATGGCTTCTCTTTTGACTTCAAACAAAGATGATCTTGATAAATTAGCTATTGATATTTCTGAATGTGAAAGAATGAAAATCAAGGTTTTGCCTCCTTCAATTAACGAATCGTTCGAGGATTTTGGTGTTGTTAAAGAAAGTGGAAATGTTCGTTTTGGACTTTCGGCCGTAAAGAATGTCGGTTTGGCAGTGGCCGAAGAGATTGTAGAAGAAAGAAAGAAAAATGGTGTCTTCAAAGATCTAAAAGATTTTATTACTAGATGTGGTTCCAAAGTGCTAAACAAAAAAACGATGGAAGCTTTGGCCATGGCTGGTGGTCTTGATGACTTGGGAGAAAGAGCACAACTTGTTTATAATATTGAACGTATTTTAACTTACGCTAGCAACTTTACAAAAAACAAATCCGCTGGCCAAGATTCTCTTTTTGGAGATAGCTCTTCTATTCAAACCGCCGACCTGGAGCTAGAAAAAACTAAACCAGCCGATAAAAAACAAAGGCTTTCTTGGGAACGCGAGCTCCTTGGTATGTATGTCTCTGAACATCCACTTTCTGGTATTAATCATATTTTTGAACCCCATCGCACAATTCCTCTTTCCGACGTAACAGAAGAAAAAGACGGGGAATATGTTCGCCTTTCCGGCATTATTACGAGCATTCAAAAAATAATTACTCGCTCAAATCAGAAAATGATTTTTGCAAAATTTGAAGATTTAAATACGAACATTGAAATTTTAGTCTTCCCAAAAATATTAGATAGCACAGCCACACTCTGGACCACAGATAGAGTCATTGCCGTTGATGGATATTTAAGCTTTAAGGATGGTGCACCAAAAATTCTAGCCGAGGCAGTTTATGAACTCTCAGAAAAGACCATACTGCCAGCTTTTATCGATCGCACAAAGAGGAGAGCTTTTGACAAAAATCAGTATAAATTTGGCAAAAGACAAGGAGAAATAAAACAGCTAAGTGCAAACAGGGAAAACGCCGAAATAAATATTAGTAAAGACATTATTATCACTATCCCAGAAGGCTCTGGTAGAGCTATTTTAGGTGATATCAAGGAGATTCTGTCTTCTCACTCGGGTGCCTCAAAAGTTACTCTTAAAATCCCAAATAACGGCGATGGCTATAAAAATGTCGATATTAAGAATACAACACAACACAGCCCCATAGTCTTGCGCAAACTGCGCGAACTAGTGGGCAAAGAGAACGTAGAAGTGGTATAGAGTTATTGTTTTATCCTGTCAAATACGGCTTCGCCGTAACCGGTGAGTCGGTTATTTGACGGGGTGAATTTGCTTCTGGACTTCGTAAGGAGCGGGAATATTTTTAACAACAATTTCTTCTCCTTTGCTGGCACCAGCGGTGCGGATGACAAGATTACCATAATGAAAAACTATACGAGATAGCCCGGAAATTTGAGAGGAAACGTCCTGAACTTTTTCTATTTCAGTTTCAGTAATTTTACGTGTTAAAAAGCCGAGCTGATCAACATATATTAATCTTTGATCTGTCACTATAAATACGCTTTGAAAAAAATTGTAAAAAGATCTCGAAGCCAGAGAAATTCCGATTAAGACACAAACCACTAAAACTAAACCTGAGCTGGGTCTTGCACCTAGACGGATAAATGAAAAAATTCCAAGCGCAAAAAAGAAAAGAGCCTGTACACTAGGCCAAACCAAAATAAAAGGATGATTTCTTCTTAGAAGCTTTACCTTTTCCCCTTCTCTCTGACCGTTAAATGAATATTCAACATCGTTCATAATTTTATTATAACAAAATAATCAATTATTTTTCTCGACTGATTCGTATCTGTCTTAAAATCAAAGTCAACAAGACTACCAGAATAACTAGGACACCGGCAGCAATCATTTTATTTTGAGTCGATGATCGAAGAGCAACCCAAGCAAAGCTTGCTGAAATAATGTAAAGAGAGATTACGGCTTGTTTTGGAGTAAAACCTGCCGAAAGGAAACGATGATGAAGGTGGGTTTTGTCTGGTGTTGTAAATGGATTTTCACCTCGAATTAATCGTCCAATGACTACGATTATGCCGTCGATAATAAAAAAGCCAAGAACTAAAAATACCGTCGCAAGTTTTCCACCAGAAACAATCGTCAATGCTCCTAACAAAAAGCCCAGTAACATACTACCAGAGTCTCCCATAAAAATCTTGGCTGGAGGCAAATTCCAGACAAGAAAACCAGCTATAGCTCCTGCTAAAGTAATCGCCAAAAGAGCGGTCTGATGCTGAGTAACTACAAGATTGATTGAGAGAAAAAAGATTGTAATCACACCAATAAAACTCACTCCCCCGGCTAAACCGTCGACACCGTCAACAAAGTTAATTATGTTCATCATTCCAACCAACCAGATCAGGGTTAACAAGTCTGACCAAAAAGAAAAATGATAAACAATGCCATGGTAAGTAATAATTGGGATATATATCGAATTTAGATTAAGTGGCGCGCCCCCGAGCGGATTTGGGAGAGTTTCTATGCCAATTCCGGAAGCAACTACTACAACAACAGCCAAGATTTGAAATGAAAATTTTTGGATCGGTTTTAGACCGCGAATATCGTCAATTAACATTGATCCACAAATTATTAGTGATCCAATCCAAAGTCCAACTATATGTTTATCGACTCCGGTACCGTATCGGCTCGAAAAAACTAAAAATAAAATTGAAATGACTACAAATGAGATAAAAATGGCTGGTCCACCAATTCTTGGAATTGGTTTCTTATGAATATCACGTGCACGAGGAACAGAAACTAATCTATATTTAATGCCTATACGACGAAAGACACCAGTCAAAAAAACGGCGCAAAAAAACGAAAGTAGAAGTGGAATTAAATATTGCATATTTAATCCAGATTACGCTAAATCATCAGGTCCGTAAATCTCCGACTCAATAACCTTGGCATAATCAAATATTTCATTTGATTTAAAAAAGTTTTCAATCTCAATTTTAGAATTTTCAGGTGTGTCAGAGGCATGAATAATATTTTTATGACCGCTCATCGCAAAGTCTCCTCTTATACTACCAGCCTCTGCTTCATGTCCAATTCGAGTGCCAACAATTTTTCGCACCGATCCAATGGCGCCTAGTCCTTCCAAGACAATGGCAACCACAGGAAAACTTCTCATATATTCAGAAAGCTCAGCAAAAAAATCCTTATCAGCGTATTTGGAGTAATGTTTGGCCACGATTTCCTCATCTAAATGCATCATTTTCATACCAACAATATACAATCCTTTTCTTTCAAATCGATGAATAATCTCTCCTACAATATCCCTTTGCAAAGCATCTGGCTTAATAATGACTAGAGTTCGCTCAAACTTACTTTTTGACATTTAATTCTCCTATAACTTTAAATTCTGGAGTCCAAGCTTCAGTTTGACAATAACACCTTAAAGGATGGTCTCTGAATTTAGCTTATAATTTTATTAAACTATTAACTTTTTCTTTGTTGATTTTTGGACCAACAAATGAGGCGACCATTTTGTCTTCGACTAGATATTTATTTGCTATTTCCATTATATCCTCTGTCGTGACACTTTGGTACTTTTCGATTATTTCTTTTGGTGTTAAAATTTTATCCGATAATAATGCTTCCGTCGCAAAATGACAAGCCAATTCCTCTGAATCCTCTAGTCCAATCAAAAACCGGCCACATCTGACCTCTTTTGCCTTAGCAAGTTCTGTCTTATCTACCTTCTCTTTTTTGATCTTTCTGTACTCTCCAGCAATAGCAGAAAAAGCTTCCTCGACTTTGTCATGCTCAACACCCGCTTGCGTAAAAAGTGTACTAGTTTCGGTATAGCTTGAAGTTCTAGTTTTAACGGCATACGCAAGGCCACGTCTTTCGCGCACTTCCTCAAACATTCGAGAGCTCATCGAGCCACCAAGCAAGGTGGCCAATATCTCTAACTTGAAAAAGTCAGGATGATTTTGTGGGACAGTATTAAATCCTAAAATAATATGGGATTGTTCTGTTTTCTTGATTTGAGTAGTTAATAGTTCTGACCGTTTTAGATCGATTTTTTCTGGTTTTTTAGCTTCTTCATTATTAAATCGAAAATATTTTTCCGCTATAGTTTCGATATCAGTCTCCGATTTATCACCGAAATTTCCGGCTAAAACCAAAACGCCATTTCTGCCCTGATAATAAGCATCGCGATAGTCAAATAAATTTTTGGATGATACGGTATTGACTGTTTTTTTGTAACCGATAATTTGTCGGCCGAGTGCATTTGGCCCGAAAAGAGCTTTTTCAAAATTTTCCTCTACAATGTTCATCGGCAGATCTTGATACATATTTATTTCTTGAATGATGACATTTTTTTCCCTATCCAAATCTTCTTGTCGGTATAATGAATTTAATAGCATATCGGAAAGATAATCAAATGATTTCTCTAAATTTTTAGGTCTGGCTTTGACAAAATATGCCGTTACCTCTTTTCCAGTAAAAGCGTTATTCTCGGCTCCGAGAGAATCTACAAATTCAGACATTTCATGAGCCGTTGGCCTTTTCTTAGTACCTTTGAAGCATAAATGCTCTAAAATGTGAGAGATGCCAGCATTCTCCTCGGTTTCATTTCGGCTTCCGACTTTAAACATAACAATCGTGGTAACAACTTCAGTCGATTTATTCGGAACTAAAATGACTCTCAAGCCATTTTTTAAAGTAATGATTTTAGGGTCATTCATAATTTCTTTTATTAAAAATAAAAATGGTACCAGCGGAAGGAATTGCCCGTCTCGCCTTCGGCTAGCCGAGGCGGAGATTTTCGGCCTGTCGCCTAGGCGACCGCTCTATGCCTGGTACCCCTAAGAGGGCTCGAACCTCTGGCCTCACGGACCGCAACCGTGCGCTCTATCCACTGAGCTATAGGGGCATAATACATGGCAGGCGGGTCTATCCACTGCTCCGCATCAGTCTGCGACTGAGCAGGAGTCCCTGTTTCCGCACAGCGGAATGCGGGAAGCTACGCGGGCATTTTAAAATCGAAATATTCGATTTATTATCTCACTAAATTCATCTACTCTGCCCTCTTCTTCTGGCACATGTCGCGACAGAAACAACCTGATTTGTTCCATATCCTGATCCTCAGCTGGCATTACAACTTGTCCGGCCAATCTACCGGTCAACTGTAAATACACTTTTGGCAGTTCTCCTGCACCACCTAGCCAAAAAGATTTAAACTGAGTAAAGGGATAAATTTTTTCGCTAACTACAACTCCTTCGTTGTAAATAGTACAAGAAATATTTTTCGGTTTTGTGCCAGAAAGAGTGGCAAAAACAACAGCCGCTACAAAAATCAGAACCGCCCCGCTCCATAGATGCATAATAAGGAATACTCCAATCAGAATTATTGCTACAACACAAAGATAAAAAAACCATTTTTTGTTTCTCTGATATTTAACAAATTCTGGCGACTCCCAAGAAAAAATTGGTTTGTTGGCTGCGAAATTTACTTTAATCGTTTTTGAAAGTTCATTTGCCATAGTTCCCTCCACTATTTTAAATGTTCACAAATTATTTATTCCCAAATGCCGTTTATCAACTTTTCTTTTTTGATTCGCGACCAACCCTTTATTTGTTTTTCCCTTTTTACAGATTCAATCTCCGTCTTAAATTCCTTGCTCCACAGTATTCGCATAGGTTTATTTTGAAGGGTGAATCTTGCCCCAGTTTTGTTTTTGTGACGATCAAATCTTTTTTGAAGATCTGCTGTGTGCCCAACATAATACTTGTTATTACCGCACAGGATAATGTATGTAAAATACTTCATCTTGTTGTCCTTCGATAAACTCAGGACATTCGACAATCTCCTGGCCCGCCATGAGCGAGCATAGCGAGTCGAATGGCGGAGAGGGAGGGATTCGAACCCTCGATACGGTGTTTAAACCATATACCGGTTTAGCAAACCAGCGCACTAGGCCAACTATGCGACCTCTCCTGAAATCTTACAGCGTCGTCATGTTTAGAACGACCTCTCCATATATCATTACAAACACCAATAATAACCCCTCGCCAGGACTTAAATTGATATTAACACAATTTTTTAACCTTTGGAAGATTCGGTCTTGCAATTTAAATTAAAATAATTCATTATAGGGAAGAATTTAAAAACAGGAGAAAAATGAAATCATTCAAAATTTTTGCAATTATTGTTGTTTTTGTCGGCGTTGCCGGTTTAGGTATATATTTTGCTTCAAAATCGGATTCAAATAAATCAGAAAAAAGCGAAAAAACTGAAGAGGTTGTTGATACCTCAAATGCTAAAGATATTGGTGCTATCTTCTTTTACGGCTCAACCTGTCCGCATTGCAAAAAAGTTGAGGATTATTTTAAAACCAATAAAGTCGAAGAAAAAATAAAAGTCGATCAAAAAGAAATTTATGGAGATAAAAGCAATGCGACTCTAATGCAAGAAAAGCTAAAATTATGCAAGGATTTAACCGAAGACGACAAAGGCGGAGTCCCATTTCTCTACACTCCCGATAAGTGCATCTTGGGCGATCAGCCAATTATTGATTTCTTTAACGCTGAAATAGAAAAATTAAAATAAAGATTTATGAAAAAAATATATTGGTTTCTTGCTTTTTGTCTCTTGTTTCTCCTGCCATTAAAAGTATCGGCAATGTGCCCTATATGCACTATTGCAGCCGGAACTGGTGTAGTTGTAATGCGAAATTTAGGTATTGATGACACAATCACAGGAGTTTGGCTGGGAGGGCTATTGCTCTCGATAACGATGTGGACCGTTAATTGGATGTCTGATAAGAAAATCCGATTTTTTGGGCGCAACTTTTTGACAGGAGCTGTTTATTATGCGGCTGTTTTAATCCCCTTTTATCAAAAGAATATGATTTCAAAGAAAATTTTAGACAGCCATTATCAGACTCTTTGGGGAGTAGACAAACTGGTATTAGGAATAATAATTGGAAGTCTTTTATTCCTAATCGGAGCAATAACATACAATATTTCAAAGAAAAATAACGACAATAAAGCATTGTTCCCCTTCTCCAAAGTGGTCTTGCCAATTTCTCCGTTGATTGTAATGAGCATCATATTCTATTTCTTAACAAAGTAATTATGCCGAAAGCAAAAGACTATAAAGAACTTGTCGAACGTATCGACAGCTTAAAAAAACAGGACAAGGTTGATCTTTCCTCTGATCAGGACCTTTCTATTGCTATTATGAACTTGGTTTCGATTGAAGAACACTTTTTCTTCACTGGCCAGAAAACCGGCAAAGACCAATATTTTGATATGCTCCAAGAAGTTCGTGCCATGCGCGGCGAGCTTTTGCGAAAAATAATTCCAAAGTATGAAGGCGAAGTCTGGTGCATCAGCAAACACCTTTTGGCTGCTTCAATGCGGCTCTTCGAAGTCGGCACCAAAGCTCAAGGACAAGGCAAAAAGAAAGAGGCCAAAGAATTTTTTCAAAAATCATATGATCTATATTCCCTCTTTTGGGGCATCAACATGGGAGTGGTTGATACGGACAATGTAAAGAATATCGACAAAAAAGCTCTCGATAATAAAGATACCGAACGCAAAGGTTTCATGGGCAAGCTCGGCGGTCTAGTTAAGAAGGCAATCGATTGCTGTATAGAGTAAAATAATTGATATTAAAAAAGCACTCGTTATGAGTGTTTTTTTAAATTGCCCTTCGACAAGCTTTGGGCATTCGATATTTTGTGGTCGTAGACCATGAGCGAGCCATGCGAGTCGAATGGCGGAGGCGAGAGGATTCGAACCTCTGAGGAGCTTGCACCCCTGACTGTTTTCAAGACAGTTGCACTAAACCACTATGCGACGCCTCCGTATTGCTTTGTAATGTATAATTTTTCGATATATCCTTTTGGATGTTTCAGGAACCATTCTCTTTTAAATGCTTCTTTCTTGTTAGAGAAATGTTCTTGATAAATCAGTTTCCATGGCCTGTATTTCTTGGTAGAGACTGTATGTCCGGCATTGTGCTGACCCATTCTGGCTTCTATGTTAGTAGTACAGCCAATATAAAAACTTCTGTTTTTCTCGCTTTGTAGTATATATACGTAATATTCCATGCTCGTAAACCACTACCCCAAAGGGGCCCCTTCGGGGTGCGACGCCTCCATGCCCCTATACGATGGATATTAACATTTTTGGGTTAATTTTTCAATATCATTTCCTGTGCGCTGCTACCACTCCCCAAACTTCTTTTGCACCAGAGATGCTCAAAACATTAGCACAAGCATTTAATGTTGAGCCAGTCGTTGTGACATCATCAATCAGAAATATATTTTTATTTTTAATGAACTCTACATCTTCACAAGCAAACGCATTTGAAACATTTTTGACTCTTTCCTTTTTGGATAACTTTGTTTGAGTCTCGGTATATTTTGTCCTTATCAATGCGTCACCACCTGGAATATCCAATCTTTTTGCGACATATTTGGCGATCAACTCCGATTGATTGAAACCACGCTCGGCTTCTTTTTTGATATGCAAAGGCACCGGTACTATCACAAAATTATTTATTTTAAGATTCGATGCTTGAATCTTCTGACAAATTAATTCACCTAAAACATCGGCTAGCTCTACAAATCCGGCATATTTTAAATGATGGATAACTTCTTTAGTTGGTCCAATTTCAAAACTAGATGCTATTAGTAAGCCCGTTAATCTTGGCTTTAATTCGCGTTTGCACGAAGTACAATATTTATTAAATTCGCTAATTTTCCCACAGTTGGGACATGTCGGAGTTAGGGTCAATTCTACTTTTTTGGCACACTCTGCACATAAAAAAGTTTCTGGTTTGTTGCAACCAAGGCAACGTTTTGGAAAGAAGGTGTCTAGAAAAAACCAATGAATTTGGCTTAGAATATTCATTGCCCTCATATTGCCACTTTGGCATTAGTAAATCAAATTAAATTTATTTGACGGAAAGTTTAATTAGTATGTATAATAAAAACAACTGTTAAATGCCATTAGGTATTTAATAGAATCCACCCCATGAAATAATCGCTTTGCGATTCCTGCATAAGCAGGATTTCACGGGGTAAAGGAGGGGAGTGAACGAAGAAATTGAAGATTACAGATCGGAAGAGGAGACCGAGGGTCAACTTTCGATTGATGTTTATCAAAATGAAGATAGCATCTTTATTTTGGCGCCCATTGCAGGAGTCAAAAAAGAAGATGTAGATATTTCTATTACCGACGAGGTTTTGACAATTAAAGGCGTCAGAAAACCCGGTCATGAGACTCCAGATGAACATCACTTTACCCACGAGTGTTATTGGGGGCCATTTTCTCGCTCATATGTTCTTCCTATCGCCATCAATCCAAATGAAACCAAGGCAACCCTAAAAGATGGCCTTTTGAGAATAGAGCTCTCTAAAGACGCCAAGGTGCGAACCAAGAACGTAAAAATAGTTTAATTCGAACACGGAAGTTATATGAAAATTCGAAAAGCAGTTGTGCCTGTTGCTGGTTATGGTACCCGTTTTCTACCCGCCACAAAAGCAATTCCAAAAGTGATGTTACCAGTCGTTGATAAACCAACCATTCAGTATATCATTGAAGAATTAGTTGAAGCAGGGATTGAGCAAATTATTTTAATTACAAGCTGGAATACGCGACCAGTCGAGGATCATTTTGATCATTTTCTTGAGCTTGAATATAAACTAAAGGAAGCAGGCAAGCTTGATAAGCTTGAAGAAGTTAAGAGAATTTCCGACATGGCCGAATTCGTTTATGTTCGTCAAAAAGAACAACGAGGCAATGGTGACGCAATATTAACAGCCAAGAACATCGTCGGAAACGAACCATTTATTGTCAGTTGGGGAGACGACATACTTGAAGCAGAACCCTGCAAATCGAAACAGCTTATTAATGCGTATGACAAATATCAATCCGTAATCCTTGGTGCCGTACATACCGAAAATCCTGAAGATGCTAGAAAATATGGTTTTGCAAAGGGGCCAGAGATTGAAAAGGGGATTATCCAGATTGAAAAACTGATCGAGAAGCCTGGAGTCGAAAGACAACCTTCAAAGTTGGCGACGATAGGTGGTTCAATTTATCCACCAGAAATTTTTGAGGCTTTAGAGAGCATTGATGTGAAAGAAGGGCAGGAACTTGTTTACATTGATGGCATCAATAAATTACTAGCTGAAGGTAAAAAGGCCTATGCCGTAGAAATACAAGGTGGACGATATTTTGACTGCGGTAATGTAGTTGAATATTTAAAAACCAACGTTGAAATGGCCTTAAAGAGAGATGATATTAGCGCTGAATTCAAAAACTTCATCAAAGATACTGCAAAAAATTTATAAGATTATTGTTAAAATATTGTTACAGACGGAGGGTTTGTGAAAAAAGTATTAAAAATTTTTGGCTATTGTCTTTTGGCAGTTGGCTTCTCTTTAGTTTTGTCTGGTTGCGGCACAAAGACAACTACTACAAGCAATAACGTAGTGGTTTGGAGCTTTGAAGATGAGGATGCCTGGCAACCAATCATTAAAGCTTTTGCTAGCAAAAACAAGGGGTACACCCTAACCTACGTAAAGCAAATTCCCGATGAAAATTATGAAAATAAAGTCTTAAATTCAATTTTAACTGATCAGTCGCCTGACGTTTGGGCAATGCCAAATGATTGGATTTACAGACATAAGGATAAGCTTTCTCCCGCCCCATCGACCATTACCAAAACCCTAAACCTAGATAAACAATACGTCCCATCAATTAAAGAATCTGTTTTTTTTGATAATAATGTTTATGCACTCTCGCCTTCCTCTGAACCACTGATGATTTACTACAACCCAAAACTTTTTGAAACTGCCCTAACAGACTTTAACAAGACCGAGGCTGCTAAAGACACAAATGTTAAAAAGCGAACCGCTACATTGCTGGCAGAGCCTCCTGCACTTTGGAGTGATTTTAGTGAGACTGCTAAACTTTTGACTAAAAAGGATGGAGCAAATATCACTCAAGCCGGAGTTGCGATGGGAACACAGCGCATCTCCAATGCTGCCGATATTATTTATCTTTTAATGCTTCAGAATGAAACTGACATTGTTTCGCTCGACTCAAAACTTGCTACCTTCAACTTACCAAAAGGTACCACGACCGGTGCAAATGATATACCAGGGAAGAGAGCTATTGAATTCTACACATCTTTTGCTAGTTCAGCCTCTCCATCCTATAGTTGGAGCGACGCCTTGGGTAGTGATGTTGAAGCTTTTGCAACAGGAAAAGCGGCAATGATCTTTGGCTATAGTAGTTTGGCCAATACTCTCTTACAAAAATATCCTGATTTAAAATACAAGAAAGCATATATGCCACAACTTTCAAACGATAGCACCAAAATTACCGATTTTGCCCGTTTTACCGCTTTTGGTGTAAGCAAATACTCAAGGAACCCAAATCAAGGATGGTCTTTAATAAACCTCTTAGTCAATGATCAAGCTGATACATTTAACTCCGCGGTTAAAAAGTACACCTCCAAGAAGAGTACTAGCTATGACATTGCTCTTAAAAATAGAAATGGTAACAGCCCAGAAAAACTTTCCTTAGCAACCGCACGGAGTTTGGTAAAAGGTCGTTATCCATCTGAATTTGATTTTTATATTAAGCAAGCTGTTGCCAGTATATCAGCACAATCAATTAATCCCGGAACTGCACTTGACCTAACAGCCAATAAAATTACAGAGCTTTTGAGGAAAGAAACGTGGTAAGAACAGTTGACAATATACAGATAACAGATAACTGAGAGAACAAATGGGAATAATCGCAAGAGCATACGCCTTTGATACAGGCATAAGTATTGGTGGAAAAAATTCTTTCAACAACTGGGGAGAATATATCTCCGCTTTTGTTAACTATGCTCTGATTATCGGCATGGCCATGGCAATCTTAATGATTCTTTATGCTGGCATCCGTTATATTACTTCTCAGGGGAATTCTACTGCTTTAAGCGATGCTAAAGAGATTATTACTGGCGCAATTCTAGGCTTTTTGGTTCTTATTTTAATTAAATATATCCTAGGAACGCTGAATATTTCATCTTGATTAGAGCTTAAGTCCTATCAGTATGTGGCTATCAGTAACAGAGATCAATTAGGCTTCATCCAACAACAATTATGAGGCATTATAAAATTGTTAAAAGAGGTACCATCATTTCAATCGCCCTTGCTTCTCTGGCGGTCTTTTTGCAATTGGGATTAGCAATTTATACAAAAAATTCATTTGTACCAATCAAACAAGTCAGGGCTGAAGACGCACCGACAGAAGTGTGTCAAACCGGAGACCCAGCCGATATATTGGCTTATTATGAAGGTAATGTTTTACGAGTCAGTCTCCTGACAAGATATCCGACCTCAACCTATGGATATAAAATAACTCTTACAAATGATAGTACTGGTTCAATAATCGGCACAGAAGACACAGGAGAAACTCGTATTGCTCCCGGCAGTTTCCCTGCTCTAATAAATTTTACCATTCCCTGGACATCACAAGATTCCTCTTTAACACTCAAAGTTGATTTTAAATATAACGCCGACATTACGGGAGTCCAAAATTGTATATATTCAACAACAAAACCGATCGCTTCCTATAATAACTTTGCCTCTAATGCGGTGAGTTTGACTTTACGTACCGACAAATCTTCCATAGATCTTATTGACGCAAATGGTCAACCGATAGAGAGTCCGGCTAAAATTAATATTACTTACAGCTTTGTCTATGATCTTTCAAAGCAGACAAATTACGAATATTCATTAACTATTACTAGTTGTGACGGGAAAGCCTGGGAGAAGGCTGGAGGAGTCTTGTCTACCGAAGAAAACACGATAAATTGGGCACCCGAAGAAAGATGTGGTTCTCGTTCCGCTACAATAATGCTGAAAGTTTTTGATGCAACTACCCAGATGGTTGTAGGATCAGATATTAAATATGTCACAATTAACGATGGCGCTAGTACTGGTGTTACTCCCGATCCCAATGCCGGTAAGGCCAAGATAGGTGATGTTAAATTAAGCACTGAAGAATTTGAGATCTTCGGTTCCAATGGTCTCAAAGTTAAACTTGCAACGATTGAATATGGACTTGGACCTGTCGTTGACTTAACTGTAAATATTATCGAATATATTTTAGGAATACTAGCTTTTGCTGGTTTGGTTTATGGTGGTATTATGTATATAACTGCAGGAGGAGACGATGCGAAGGCAGAAAAGGCAAAAAAATCGATTCTTTATTCTGTAGTTGGTATTATTGTAGCTGCCTTGGCTACAACAATTGTATTGTTAATTAAATCTCTTATAAGTTAAATGACTCGAGATAAAATTTCAAAATTTGCTTCTTATTCCCCTCTCGTGGGAGTAGCACATGCCAAAAGCTTGTCTGAATACACAAATATTTTTAGTGTTATTTGTAAACCAGATGGAGACAAAGCCAATAATTTGGAGTCAGTTACCTGTACCGTGACAAACGCAATAAATTTAATATTTGACATTGCAGGAATAATTGCCTTTATAATGATATTGTATTCGTCAATTATTTATTTAACTTCCTACGGGGAAGAGAGTCGCATTGAAATGGCGAAAAAAACTCTCATCTGGTCGGTCGTAGGCGTTATAGTTATACTTCTAGCAAAAAGCGTATTGATTATCATTACAAAATCGATAAGTAACCCGACCGCGCCAATTAGCTAGAGTTAATGGGAGGAAATATGAGTTTAATCGAAAAAGTGTTTGCAGCGCACACAGAAGTTGAAACTGACAGTATTGGAAACATCTTTAAACTTGGCAACGGTGTAACAAATGGTTTTACCTCAGTAGAGACTGCCGTTGGAACAATTCTTGGTTGGTTCCTTTGGCTCGCTGGTATTCTGGCTTTTGCCTATTTAGTGTACGCCGGTATTCTTTATATTACAGCCAATGGCAACGACGAACAGGCTAAAAAGGGTCAAAAAGGTATTATTAACGCCGTAATCGGAATTATTGTAATTGCTTTGGCATATACAATTATCAATGTTGTTTTAAATCTTGTTGGAGGGAGCACTTCATAAAACGCTTGACGATCGAAAAAAAGATGGCATCGGATATCCGCCATCTTTTTTTATTGAAAAACATTTACTTCTTATTTCTAATAAGACCTAACCTCTCGTAACTCTCCAAACTTCTTCTATTGTAGTCATTCCTTGCAATGCTCTCATCAGACCGTCTTGCTCCATTGTAATCATTCCCTCTTCGACAGCTGTTTTCTCAAATTCGGAGATTGTGGCTTTTTTGGCAATTAGAGCTTCAATTTTTTCACTTGGAACAAGTACTTCGATAATTGGTTGTCTTTTAGCAAAACCTGTTTTGCTACAAAATTCACACCCTTTGCCTTTTACCAATTGCGGAGTTGACGTAACTAGTATTTTTTGAAGATCTGGATTCAAACGCGCTTTAATTGGCATCAGGGCTTTTTGCACTTCTTGCCAAATTTCCGGTTGCGGGGTGTAATTCTCCTTGCAGTGAGCACAAACCTGCCTTATCAGACGTTGTGCCATAATAAGGTTTACCGAACCGGACAAAAGAAAAGGTTTTATGCCAATTTCAATCAATCTAGCAAATACGGCCGGTGCCGAATTGGCGTGAATTGTGGAAATAAGTAAATGGCCTGTCAGAGCAGCTTGGACCGCTGTTTCGGCTGTAATCTCATCTCTTATCTCGCCTACCATCAAAATGTCTGGATCCTGCCTTAGAGAGGCTTTTAGGCCATCTGCAAATTCGTACCCAGCCCCTGGTTTGACTTGGCTCTGTTCTAACCCTTCAATTCTATATTCAACCGGATTTTCAAGCGTGATAATTTTTACTCCAGGCTTTTTGAGCTCCATTAAAATAGCGTAAAGTGTGCTTGTCTTACCGCTTCCAGTCGGACCTGAGGTAAGAATCATTCCATTTGGTTTTGTTATTGCCTGTTTAATCGCAGCAAGTGCGTCTGGTCTAATACCTAAACTATCAAGTTTTAGAATTGATTTTTCTAAACCCAAAAGTCTAATAGTGACAGACTCTCCCCAGGTCGAAGGCATAATAGAAATACGTAGATCTAGATCCTGTCCCTCGCTTTTAATGGTTATGCGGCCATCCTGCGGCTGATCCGTAATATCCATACGCAATTTTGCCAAATATTTTATTCTTGAAACAAGTTGTTTATATTGAATTAGAGGAAGAGCAACTACGTCTTGCAAAATTCCATCGATTCGATAACGGATTAAAAAGCTAGTCTCTCCCGGTTCAATATGGATGTCAGAAGAACCAGTTTTGGCCGCTCCAAGCGTAATTAAGTCAAAAAGCTCAGTTGTATTGGCCTTTTTTAACGCTTCGCTTGCAGACTTAAGATCAGAGATTTGAGCACTAACACTGTCCTCTTTGTTTTGAATTTTTGCTTTCTCGTCTAATTTTTTCTTTCGATAGGCCTCGTAACTTGCTACGCCATATATAAAGCTTGTTTTTGAGATAACCGTTATGCTAAATGTGACTCCGATCGTTTTACCGAATTGATCTAAAAACTGTTTAACCTTTGGATCGTTTGGTCCAACGGCACCAACTTTGACTGCTTTGCCAATTTTTAGATAGGGGATGACAAAATATTGAAGACAATTTTCTTCAGGAATAATTGACAATATTTCTTCTGTTAAAGGATAACCCGCTAAACAAATGTATGGAAGCTTTATCTTTTCCGCAAACTCTTGCGTATGACGCTCTTCTTGCTCGCGTTTTACAAAATAAATTTTATCTTTAATATTGGTCATTGTTTTGATTATAACATAAATATATGGTCAATGGATCTGAGTTCAAATATATGGTAAAGTCTGATTAATACTTAGGAGAGATCGCATAGTTGGTTTATTGCGCCGGTTTCGAAAACCGGTGTGGTCTTCACCGATCACCGTGGGTTCGAATCCCACTCTCTCCGCCAGTTGGGAAATGTCTTTGTTGGCTCGCCCTCTGCGAGGGCTCGCCAGCCGATTTTAAGCGCAAATTGGAATTTTTTATCTTTCAAAATGAAGTTCGAGCCGATATTTTTTAGGAATGCTCGGATTTCTTGATTGTCGCTTTGCGACAAAAGAATTTTGGCTTGGCTACTGGCTAAAATCATTTCTTTCATCGGTTCGAGCCAATTATTTCCTTTTTGTTCAAAATTTTTAATTTTCTGTTGAATATCCAGCTTCTCGTTGAGAAGTTTTTGTTTTTTCTGCTGATATTCTTCTGGTTCAATACCTTTCCCACCAATAAACAGATCAAGCAAATTTTCAGCCTTAGTTTCAATCTCTGTTTTTTTGGTTTGGAGATTTTGAACAAAAACTTTCGTTTCTTCTTTTGCCTGTTCTCGTTCCTTGTCTATCTCCGCAAGCATATTATTTGCCCAATCGTCAGGCAAAGAAACTTTTTGAATAGTTCCTTTCATCTGTTCAACAAGATTTTCTTCACGCAAGTATTTTTCATTACAAGGTTGCTTTTTCTTGGTGCAACGATAATAGTGATGTCCTTTTTGTTTTTCGGCAGTTATGAGGCAGTCGCAATTTCCGCATTTCATCAGACCA
>CAZVMH010000004.1:0-106400 GCA_964628585.1 uncultured Candidatus Saccharibacteria bacterium
GCCCGCCGAGCCCGTTAATGAAATCTGTTCGGATATTTTCAAATACACACCGCCATTAAAAAAATAGCCTAACGGGCTATTTTTTCATAATTCCTTACCCTTATTTCTTAGATTTTTTAATCTTCACTCTTCTCTCTTCGCCTGTACCAGCACTTTCACTCTCTACATCAGCAATGCCTGAAATTATTACATGGATAGTTCTCCTCTCATATGAATTCATTGGAGGAAATTCAAACTCTTCGCCCGATTCTTTCACCCTATGAGCCACTTCGTGGGTTTTCTTTTCTAGCGCAGAAATTCTCTGTTCTCTATAATTGTTGATATCAATAACAATTGGCAAAATATATTCGTCTGATCCTTTTTGAACAATTGTCTTCACGGCATGCTGGAGCGCGTCTAGAGTTTCTCCATGATGGCCAATTAAAAGCATTGGTTCTTCTAGTTGAATATTAATATGAGTAGCACCATTGCGCTCGGCCAAAATCAAATCAGCCTCAAAACCCATTGCGGAAATTAAATCATTCACAACTTTTTTAATCTCTTGCTCTTTCATTTTTTCTTTCTAATTGTGATTTCAACGCCAGTTTTCTTCTCCTGCTTATCGAGTCTTCGATTCATAAGTTTGGTCATCATGTCTGGCTTCTTCGGTTTACTTTTTACAGTACCATCAATTTCTTCGGCAAATTCTTCCTCAATCTCTTTAACATTTTCTCTGGCTTCTTTTAGCTCTTTCGGATCACTTTTAATACTTTTGTTAACATAGATCTGTTGAAAGATGCCAAAAATAGTAGTGATTATCCAGTATAAAACCAGAGCGGCTGGCATTGAACGAGCAAAGATAACCGTAATTACAGGGAAAATGTAGAGCATCTGTTTGCTTGCCATCACCATTGGATCGGCTCCACCAGGTTTGTCGTTTTTTGGTGCTGGCGGAGTCATCATTCTCGAAAGAACAAACTGCGATGCTCCAGCTAGCAGTGGCAACACCCAAAGCTCGGGTTTAGATAAATTAAGGCCGAGAAAATTGGCCGATATGGATTCGGGTCGAGGTATAAATGAATAAAGTAGGTTAAAGTTTGATGTATCAACGCCAGAACGAAAGACTTGGTAAAGAACGATCAAAATCGGAAGCTGAATTAGAAGTGGCAAGCAGGAGCCAAAAGGAGATACGCCCTCTTTTTTATACAAATCCATTAGGGCCTGTCCTTGAGCTTTCTGGTCTTTAATTTCCTTTTTTATTCGATTCATCTCGGGCTGAAGTAGTTGAAGACGAGCCTGAGCTTTAGCCGCTTTGAGTGAGGCGGGCAAAAGGGCAAAACGAATCAATATTGTGAGAATAATAATGGCAATACCAAGAGAGTGACCAGGAGTTGCCCAAACCAAAAAAATAAGAAGATTATAAAGAGGAATGTATAAAATAGTTGTAAAAAATGCCTTCATAAATTCTCCGATTATATTTAAATAGGGTCGTATCCACCTTTGTTCCAAGGATTACAGCGAAGTATCCGATATATTCCTAGAATTGATCCCTTCCCAGCCCCATGCTTCTGGATAGAATCTTTGCAATACTGCGAACAACTAGGGGTAAATTTACAATATCCGCCAGGATAACGACTTTTAAACCATCCTGTATCAGGTGACAATGTTTTTTGATAAATATCAATCAATTTTATTAATAATTGATTCATGTTTATTTATTTGATTATCCCCACTTTTTGATAAAGATTCCTCAATCCCAATCTTAATTTGTCTTTTGCAAGTGGAGTTTCAATCTTGCCCTGAAATGAAACTACTACATCATACCCACTTTTGAGCTCACAAATCAAGCTTAGAGTTTCTGCTCTCATTAAGCGCTTTACTGAATTACGCTTTGATGCCCTTTTGTCGCATTTATTGCTGACGATAAAACCTATTCTGGTCGGCATCGCGTTTTTTTTATCTAAGACTCTAATGCGAAAAGACCCAAGGCTAAAGCCCGTTCCTTTTTTAAATGTTTTTTGAAAATCTTGCGATTTTTTAAGACGATGTTCTTTTGCTAACATAAATTTAGTTTACCATAAAAAAAATGAGCTGGTTGGCTCAAATTTTAAGCTGACAAAACTGCACGGCTTTTAAGTCGTTTTCTTTTTAAAACATTGCGACCGGCAAGTGTTGCCATTCTGGCAAAAAAACCGTGTTTTTTGGCTCTTCTTCGTTTGTTTGGTTGAAATGTTCTTTTCATAACAAAGGTACTTTAACACAAAAATAGTATTAGATCAAGACTCAGACTTAGAACTATTACTTTTCATTTATTTAATGCTTCGTGCCTCGGCGTATTGACTTACCCTGTGGATAACTTGCTATAGTTTTAATAGACACTATTTTAGTCGGAGAGACAGATGGATTTAGTTGCCCTGTGGCAAAATACATTAAGCGAAATGCA
Organism: uncultured Candidatus Saccharibacteria bacterium; assembly: GCA_964628585.1. Lineage (GTDB taxonomy): Bacteria > Patescibacteriota > UBA1384 > XYA2-FULL-43-10 > 1-14-0-10-43-13 > CAZVMH01. Next base: position 2,423 of record CAZVMH010000004.1, read on the forward strand.
AAGCGCTCTTTCTAGGGCCAATTTTGAAACTTGGTTTAAAAATACCTTTATCTATGATTATAAAAAAGGAGTTTTTACTATAGGAGTCCCCTCTTTTTTTGTTGAGGATTGGCTAAAGAAAAAACATTTGAAAGACATTCAAAAAGCTCTTCAAAAACATATTGATGAACCAATTTTAAATGTTAAATTTAAAATTGCTGTTCCCTCTCCAGAACAGGTTGTAGTTTTTGGAAAAAATAAAGTTATCCACAAGGCTGTGGATAAGTCACCAGCAGAAAACGTTCCAACACAGACACAGTCTTTACCTAAAAATTCGACATTAAATGATGATTACAAATTTTTAAATTTTGTAGTTGGTCCGTCTAATCAAGTTGCCTATGCAGCCGCTGAAGCTGTCTCAAAAAATCCTGGCGCTTTTTATAATCCCCTCTATATCTATGGCGATTCTGGTTTAGGCAAAACACACCTGATGCAAGCAATTGGTCATTCCTTCTTAGACAAATATCCCGAAAAGTGTGTTCTTTACGTCACAAGTGAAAACTTTATTAATGATTTTGTAAATGCTGTTCAATCTGGTTCTGGTAAAGCAAAAGACTTTAAAAACAGGTACAGAAACGTTGATATGCTTTTAATTGATGATATTCAATTTCTAGCCAGAAAAGAAACTACACAGGAAGAGTTTTTTCACACTTTTAATCATTTACATCAAAACAAAAAACAAGTCGTTCTAACTTCAGATTGCTATCCAAAAGACATTAAAGGGCTCGAGATCAGGCTTCAAACACGTTTCGAGGCAGGAATGGTAGCAGATGTTGGGTATCCCGACCTAGAAACTAGAGAGGCAATTCTTCGACAAAAAGCGGAGGGACATAAGAAAAAAATTGATTCAGATATTATTGTTTATTTAGCACAAAATATTCAGGGATCAATTCGAGAACTTGAAGGCGCTTTAATTAAAATTATCGCCACTTGTGAAATGACTAATTGTGAACTAACAATGGAAAAGGCTAGCGAAATATTAAAAAATATTATTAGTCAGAAGAAACAGATAATTACAGCTGACTTAATTATTAGAGAGGTTCACAAGCACTATCAAATTACGGTTGAAGATTTATTAGGTACAAAAAGAAATAAAGAGATTGTGGTGCCAAGACAAATTACAATGTATCTTCTTCGCCATGAAAGTGGTTTGTCTTTTCCTGAAATTGGTAGGGAAATGGGGGGAAAAGATCATTCAACTATTATGCATGGATGTAAAAAGATGGAAGCAGATATATCTCAAAATCTAAGAGTTAAAGAGGACTTATCAATTATTAAAGAAAAGATATATCGTGAAATAAATGGTTAGTTTTCCACAGTTTCTGTTATAAATCAAACAGGTTATATCTTTAGAAGCAGTAGTAATAAGAGCTGTTGAAAGTGTGGAAAAGTAGATATTTGTAAAGCAGAAGTATAAAATTACAACAAAATTATGTGGACAAGATGTGCATAAAGAATGGAAAAAACTGTGTATAAAAAGACCAAATTGTGAATAAGTTTTTATAACTAAACAATTTAACAACAACAAAGAGTCACTATCCACATTTATAAAAAGGATAAAACAACTTATCCACAACAAAAAAGACCTCTTTAAAATTAACAATACAGAAGCAAAATATTAAATAACATTTAAAAAAAATTATCCACAAGAACATAACATGCTGTGGATAAGTCATACAAATTAGATTTAATGAAAGGAATAAAGATGAAATTTACATGTGAGCAAGGAAATTTCTTAAAAGCACTTAATCAAGTTTCAAGAATTGTTAGTAGCAGGACAACTTTGCCAATATTATCAAATATTTTAATATCGGTTACTAAAGATAAAATATTTTTATCTTCAACAGACCTTGAAGTTGCCGTAACGGCACAGGCAGAGGGGAAGATTGAGCAGGAAGGAAAGCTAACTATCCCGGCCAGATTGTTATCGGATTTTATTACAAATAATCACGACAAAACAATCAATTTTTCTACCCCAAAGGAAAATATTTTAAATTTAAAATCTGAACATTTTGAAGCAAAAATTACAGGAATATCGGCAGAGGAGTACCCTACTATTCCAGAGATGCCCAAGGAAAATGTTCTAAATATCGAGTCTAAGGAATTACTCGAAGCAACAAAGAAAACAGTTATTGCTACTGCCAATGATGAAACAAGACCAGTATTGGCCGGTATATACTTCCAATTTGATGGCAATGTTTTGACAATGGCAGCCACAGATTCGTTTCGTTTGGCAGAGAAAAAGATTGCTTTAAAAGAAGAGATTAATGACAAAAAATTTATTGTTCCAATGAGAACTATGACCGAAGTTTTGCGATTAATGTCTAGTATAGAAGGGGATTCGGTTACAATTTCTTTTACCGAGAATCAAATAGCTTTTAAAATAGGCAATACAGAGGTTGTATCAAGGTTAATTGAAGGAGCTTTTCCAAATTATGCCCAAATTATTCCAGCGAACTTCAAAATTTCAATTGTGGCTGATTTTGTCACTTTAAATGATGCGGTCAAAATGTCAGCTCTTTTTTCAAAAAATTCTGCTAATAATATCAAACTTAATATCAAAGATGGAGCACTCACGATTATCTCTGAAGCTGCCGAGACAGGGGAGGCCACTTCTAAAATTCCGGCTGAAGTTACAGGCGGAGATATTACAGTCGCATTTAATGCGCGATATATTCTTGATGTATTGCAAATATTATCTTCAGAGAAAATCACGATAAATTTAAATGACGAATCGTCGGCAGGGATGATTACAACCAAAGACGATAAAGACTATCTATATATTGCAATGCCACTACGTTTAGACCAATAAACACAACAAGGTAAATGTTAAAGAAACTATATTTAGAGAATTTTCGTAGTCACAAGAAGCTTGAGCTCAATTTAACTCCGATTACGGTGTTTGTGGGGCCAAACGGAGCAGGGAAAACCAACATATTAGAGTCTCTTGGGCTTTTGTCTTTTTGTCGTTCGTTTCGTGAAGAGAATAGACGCAATCTAGTCAACTTATCGACTTCATATTGCAGAATCACCTGTGATGACCTCGAATTTTTTATGTCAAAGGAGCCAAGGATCTCGATTCAAACAAAAAAACACGGGGTAATCAAGAAACCCTCTACTTTTATCGGGATTTTACCTTCCGTTATCATCTCTCCAGAAACAATCGCTCTAATTTCTGGCTCACCAGGGGAGAGAAGACGATTTTTGGATATTATGATAGGGCAGGAAGATAGGGAATATTTACTGGCGATATCGGCATTTAAAAAGATTCGGTATCAAAGAAACTCTCTCCTTCAAAGAATTGGAAGGGGGATGGCCAATAAATCGGAATTGGATTTTTGGAACAAGGAGTTTATTCAGACTTCGAACCTAATTTCAGAAAAACGTCAGGAGGCAATCAAATTTTTAGACAAAATTACTCCACCGATTTATAAGAAAATATCTCGCAATGATGCCGATACCATGAGCATCAAATATCAGAAAAATTATGACGATTTGGAGGGTACATTAAAACAAAATGAGGGTAGGGAAATCGCTTCAGGATCATCTTTATTTGGAGCTCACCGTGATGACTTGATTATTACTCTAAACAATCTGCCTATGGCAAACTTTGCCTCGAGGGGAGAGCTAAAGTCAGCTGTTCTTTCGCTTAAGATGGCGGAGCTTAAATTCATAGAAGAACACGCTAAAGCAAGATCAAAAATTGAAGAAATATATGAACCAATACTCCTCCTGGATGACATTTTCTCCGAATTTGATATCAAGAGAAAAACTCATTTGATAGAATTAATAAAGAGTTATCAAACTTTTATTACCGTAACAGAAGAAGAAGTTTTGCCGAGTAATATCTTAGAGAAAGCAGGGATTGTTCAATTGTTGCATTGTTGAATTGTTATAGAACAATTTAGCAATTTAGCAATTTAGCAATTGGCGACCTAATGGACAAACTAGATAAAATTTTACGGCCAGCCCTAGCCAAGAAAGGGCTTCTCAAAATCGCTACAAGCGCCGAGGTTTGCTTTTATGCCACAGAATGGAAGAATGTCCGCTTTATACCGATCTCTTTTTCTAGGGGCGTTCTGAAGGTTTCTGTGTCATCTTCATCGGCTGCCTCAGAGTTACAAATGCAGTCAGAAGACCTCTTGGAATCTATTAACCGTAAATTTAGCAAAAAGATAGTACGGTCATTAAGGATAATGAACTATTACTGATATTTGATCTCACGTATCTTGACTTTTTGAGTATGATGTGGTATAATGCCAGCATACTCATTTTTGAGTACAACGCACCTGCCTCGGCAGGACAGGAGGCTATCCAATGAAGATCTCAGTTATAGGTTTGGCGTTAGTGCTTCTGCTGGCCGTGTCGGCCGGCGCGATGCAGATCAAGGGCGACCTAGCGACAACGCTTGGATTCGCCACCACGTCTACCGGGATTACAACCCACAACGGGTCGGATATCCAGAGGGCGAGCGTCGTGTACACGCCCTCAACCTTCGCAGGATTTGCTTCACCGAAGTATATCTATGTCGAGGGGAAAGATGCCGAGGAGGCCAGAACAACTGCCTCGCAGATAATGGGCTATGGGATTCGGAACCTCACGGCTCGTGTCTACTCGGGGACGATGAGATCGGGCGACCTCAAGGTTAACCTGACCAAGAAGTCGGTTTCGGGCAGCGAGGGAGCGAGTAACAGCAACTCCTCCTCGTACAGTTCGAGCTACGGCCATTCGACGAGAAGGGGACCGTATTTCACTTCCAATTCGTCGAGCGGAGGGTCAAGCTCGGGGATGGAAGCGGCAGTAGTCTATAGCCGCTACGGCTTCAGTCTCGAAATGAAAGCACCGGATGGGCAGATGGACATCATACCCGTCCTGAACATCCCAGTTGGCGGATCGGAGAGCGCGACGACGAGCGAGCACTCGACGGACCGCTACAGCTCTTCCCACAACTATTCGTATAGGCGTGGGAGTTCGAGCAGTTACAGTTCGTCTTCGTCATCCTCCTCGATGCACCGGTCGCCGGAAGTTGAGCGAGAGATGGCGGAAGACAGGATCGCGGACAGATCGAGCGGCAACATCGCCGCGCTGGTCATTGACGCGATCACTAACGCGGCATTGAGCGGGCAGATCCCGGGGGCGATATTCGAAACCTACAAATCGCCTCAACCGACTACTCCTGCCCAGAACAATGGGCAGAACATTAGTGCGCCTCTGCACTAGTGTAGACAAGAACAACGGACGGCCCCCTGCGGGGCCGTCCGTTTTCATTAAACGATCAACAATTAACCATTAATCGATTAACTTGCCCTAGTATCCAATATGCGTCCAAGCAATTGTTTGTGGATTGGCCCAAATCCCTGCTCTCGTATTTCCTCCGCAAATTCCACCTTGGGCGGTTAAGCCAATCCATTTGCACATATAATCAGAGACAACATTATTCCACGTTTTTACATCTTCTGCTCGTCCAGTCATTATTTGACTTGGCACGATATCTTTAAAAGCATCATTTTCTTGCATATAGAGAATATCACCAATCAATCTACTAGCCTTGTATTGGGCAGCTTCGATTGTTTTCCTTTTCATTATGGCGGCATTCATACCATCCCAGGTGCCAATTCCGGAGATATCGGCCACGTTCGAAGAGGGGATTGGTTCAAACTCTGGCCAGTATCCATCGGCGTTACAAGTTAATTTGATATCAACTTTATAGACACCAAACAGGTTAACCAGTACAAATATTGCGAGAGCGACATAGAAGCCCGAAACGGCAGAATTCATTAAAGCGGCACGGGAAGCGCCATGTGCGACGAGAGAGGTAACCCCAATTCCAACAGCGGCGTCGACCACAATAGGCAATGATCCGGGAACCAAGTTTAAGCTCTCTTCAATATCTGAATATGTGCCTGCCAACCATCTGTCTATAAAATAGGTGGCAATTTTTGTATAAATTGAAATTTGAAGCTGAAGATTTTGTAGTTGTTTGGCTTCTGTAAGCGCTTTGTTGGCTGAATCAAGCGCCTCTTTCGCTCCTGCCACGCCGTTTTGAGCGTTGGTTGCCGCATCCACTGCAGCCTTGCCCTCTTTCGTCTTGTTCAGGGCATCTTTCATACCGAGAATTTTTGCAATTCCAGCCTGATCTGAAGTAAATGTCCTGTATAAAGCCAGGGTTTTTTGGGCTTGATAAATCTCCTTTGCCATGGCAAAAAACTCATAAGACTTACCTATCGGAAGACCAAGCGCCTTGTCTGCCCAAGCGAAAATACTTTGGACAGCCCATTTTGTGGCTACATTTCCGAGAGTAGGAATATTTTTATTTCCGACAGTATAAACATTGGTTTCATCATTGGAAAGTGGGCTAAATTTACCCCACTTCCCGGTAAATCCACCAACCAAAATGCCACCGACCATTTCTGGTGACAGAGAAAATCCTAACCATTCTGATGATTTTCCGGCAACGAAGTTAGAAAGAAAATCAAATCCTTTTCCGGAGGCAAATTTATCAAAGGCGGCTTGCTGTCCGATTCTGCCAATATCATCAACAAACCCTACAACTGGAAGCCAATCATCTAAATTCGGGATACCTCCGAATTGAAGGCCAAAAAGATTTCCATTTTTAAGTCCATTGTAAATGTATGTGTGCAAAGCAGCCGTTTTTACTTCACTATTTCCTTTAAATAGGGCGTATGAAAAACCGGGGAAGATATTTTGATCGGCTCCGTAGAGCATTTGGTCCACCATACGATATTCCAAAATCTCCATATTTGTTTTTCTAACAACTCTCTCTGCGTCTCGTTGCACTCCTGATATTTCATTTACAGCCGTATCTGCGTTGTCTCTCATTTGTTCAAAATTATCCAGTTCTCCCTGACACGAATTCATGTCTCTTTGGCAGCGCTCAGAGGTAATTAGGTTGTGAATTTCTGAATTATAATTTGTTCTATCTTCTTCCCAATCATGAAGCAATGTGTCGCTGTTAGAAAAATTTGTTGCTGGATTATAGTTATATCTCATATCGGTTGAAACCACGCCAGCATTGACCAGATTGGCTTGACCCCTTGTTGGTACAGTAGAAGCATTTTTATAATCTGGAGTGCAATGAACAAGAGATTGAACAAAGCTCATATTACCTGGGCAAAAATCACCATATGCGAGAGGAACTCGTGAATTGTCGGCCGCTTCACCATTGTAATAAGCCCAAGTGGCGGCATTTCGTGCTTCAAAGAGGACGGTTGCGTCTGGGAAGAAGGCTTGCCTAATGTCTTCATAAGAAACTCGCATTCCAATAGGAACGGGGTGGCGTTCGTCTGTGTTTTTGACTTGATAAATATTGACGGCCATAGCCATTCCTACAATTTGAAAGTAGCGAAGGTCGCCCCAGAAAACCATTTGTTTAATATCTTCAATAGGCATATTGACGCCAACCCTTTCTCCGTCAACTTCAATTTCAATTATGGCGTTGTGGATTTTTTCAGAAATTCCATCTCGGAGCCACTCTGCAGTTATTGCCCCAATTCCGCCGAGGCCGGGCGCATCTGCATTATCATTGGCCGCCCGCCAATCGTTCTGGCATTTTTGAATAACAGAATTAAGCAAATTAATATCGGCGCCCTTCTTATCATTGTCGGCTTTGGCAATGCTTGCATTGGCTACATCGTCGGGAGTTGCGCTGTCTGCAGAGCCCTTATCAATAATCTTTTGGTTTGCCTGCATCGCCAGCATTAGCTGGTTTGTGTCAATGCCAGAAGCGGCTTTACTGTCTGCGACACAATGATCGTCTCTGATACGATTATTCTGACTACTATAAACTCGACGATATAGTTCCGAAAGCGTTAGTGTCCCTTCCAGTTTGAATTGGTCATCTAGCTTTGTGGCAGCAATCTCCAAAATAACCCAATGCGCCTGCGAAGGGTCATTAAATATTCGCTGGAATGTGCCGGGCGGAAGCTTTGCCTTGGTATCCAGGTCAAATTGGAATATCATTGAAAGGTTTGAATAAAGCATGCCCCAGTTTTGATAATATGTTTTATCTCTACATCCTTCACCTGCAATAGGTGACATATTGTCACAAATAAAGAATTTTTTAAAATTTAAAGCGATGTTAGCGGCGGCTTCGGCTCCGTAATCATCCAACCCCAAAGCTTTGCCAAGTTCAACCGCGCCTATCCTGATTGCCATTTTGCTACCAATTTTCTCGTTATATTGATCAGGAGAAATTTCTCCACGAGCAAGTTTGGCTGTCTCACCAAAATCGAGACCAAAAGCGTTATCGAGACTATCCCAGAAAGTTTTAAATTGATTTATCTCGTAGTAGTAATCTCTCATTTTTTGATCAGTTCCATTTTGCAATGCGCCAGCACCATATGCGCTTAAAATCTGCTGAATATATTCAGGCAATTTCGAATCTATATTGGCAACAGCCGTGGTTGCCTCTGCTGTGAGAGCGGGGGCGCTGGAAAGATAGTTCACTATTGAGCGAAGTTGGAAGGTGCCAGTAGCCGACTTAAGCGAATTGGCTCTACTAACGCCCAATATTGCTTCCAGATCGTTTCGAGATATTGTCGTAAGCGTTTCGCCGTTATCTAATCTTTCAGTATAAATTGGAATCTTAAAGATGAGGGCAAAGTTCATTGGTTTGATGTGAGCGATTAATTCACTCATAGAAGCGCCCCTAAACATACCCTTTGGCAGGCCAAGCGTTTCTTCAATTTTGGATTCCCCGATATTTTGTAGGAGATCGGCCGGACTACTGGCTCGTATTGGTACCGAATTGAGACCAACAAAACTACCCAACATTTTGGCACCAGCATCTGCTAATGCGCACTTTAAGTTTTTGGGGTTTAGTGCAGAGACAATTAGTTGTGTTGTGCCAGGATTAAAACCAAGAGTCTCGTCTAAATAATATGCACCGATTCGATAAAGTGGCTTTAGATCACCATTTAAAATTGCGTAAAGATCGTTACCATTAAATATTCCAGGAGGAATATCGATACCAAGCGAGGTAAAGAGCTTCCAACTTAAAATTCTCTTTGATTCAGCGTGACCAACAGCTCTTTTATATGTCGCGAGAGGAGTTTGATCGTTTTCGCGCGAAAGAAGTCTTTTTAATACATCAACATTTAAATAGGCATCTCCCAAAGTCGCCAAAGTCAATCCACCGTCACTTATGGAGCTATATTCCTCATCCGTAAACACAGAGTTGATGGTGCCATTTATAAATTGTATTAAACGTTCGCGAATGTTTCCAGTACTCTTTAATGATTCAGAAACAGACAGGCCTGCATGAGTTTTAATTGCTATTGCAAGGGTATCTAAAACATCAGTAAATTGATCGGCACTATGGTCAACAGAATAGGTCTGGGCATCGGTTTTATTTTTAAAGCAATGTTTACCAACTTTATCAACAATACAATAGGTATTGCCCTCAAAAGTAGTTTGACGATAAATATCAGTTCGGTTTTCAAAATCTTCCCAAGTAACTTTATTGTCTGTCCCCGTGTAAGTGATTGGACAGGAATTTTCATCTCCTCCGTCGCCGTACTGTTTCAAATACGGGTTTGTTTCAATATAATCGGCATCAAGTCCTTGTCGCCCAAGTTGGTTTAATTTAATGTCGCCATTTATTAGCTTCAATAATACATCTATCAAATCTGTTCCGGAGAGATTAAGACTCTGTGCCAACTGTTGCTTTTCGTTTATTTCAAGCAAATCTGCTCCGTTACTCAAAGGGACTTTCTGTTTCTTAATTAAAGCAGCGGTTGAACCTTCTTTGATACCCAATCTGCGGTCAACTTTAACAGCCTGATTATTGGCTGTGGTACTAAATCCGCCTGCTTCCAATGCAGCTAAGCGACCTGAAATGCCCAGTCTGAACATAATGTCATCTCCGGCGCCCCTAATAGCATCATTATATCCTCGACTGACAATATTATGGGCTACATCACTTAAATCCCTCTCGTTCATTAACTGGCCACCGTTGTTAGCCCATTCGGTTACATATTCATCGAGCCAATTCAACTTTGCCGTGTCAACAAAAGATTCAAATAGGTTCGGATCATTTGATTTAACCCATTTAACATAGTCTTCGGGTTTAGAGGATGGGATCGATGTGCTACCACCCCAAGCAAAATATGAACGCCATGTTTCTATCTGACTTTCAGCGTATTTAACAAGATTTTTATAGTCTTTTTTGAAATCGGGGATTTTGTCATTTAATACATCCCCCTGAAAATAAAAGCTTGGCATTGAAAACTCTTGCTCAATCTTGGCCTGACCGATTGCAAGATAAAAAGCATCAATGTTTTTAATGCCAGCCTTTTCATAGTTTTGAACTAAATAATAAATAGAATTTTGAGGCAATCCAAGACCGTTTTCTGCTTGAGCCGCTCCAATTCGAACAAAGAAATCGGTTGCGCTAATGCGGTGCGTTACGAGATCAAACAATGCGGCTGGAGAAAAGCCGGTTGATCTAATTCCGCCGGAGCTTGAGCCATTGCTACTATTTTGTGCGCTTGTAGTTCCACTATTTCCAGCGCTGGTCCAAGTTGAAGAGAAACTCTGGCTGGCATTAATCTGTTTTATGGTCAAAAGATCGGCCGAAGCGATTACTTTTCCGGCCATAATTTCTGAAACAGCACGAATTAGTTCATTGACGTTCAAAATAGTGGTATCAACTTTTCTGGCTTTACTCTGATTTTGAATTCGAATATTTTCGCAATCAGCAAACAATCCGTCAACTTCATAAGCAATACTTCTGGCGGTCTCTTTCGCTCCTGCTATTGTAGTAACATTCAAGTTATTAAACGCACGTAATATTGCATTAATGTGTTCATTTATTGGTCCCAGTTCGACACCAGTTTCGTTGTTCCAATCACCTTTAATTTTTTGTGTTAATTCTAAAACACGACCCACTCTTGATAAATAAAAATTAATTTCAGGGTTATTCGTTTGAAGTTCTGGGGTAGTATCCATCAGATCAATTTTTACTTTTCCATCACTATCTAAGAGCTTGTTTGCCACACCGTAATAAAGTAGTTTGCTTCCAATCCGAGAAAAAACTGAACGAGGACTGGCTAAAGCACATCCGAACATTCGCGAAAGGTCACCGGATACGAGACCGAGGGAAAATGCTCGCTCTTCGTTAATGTCAACATCAAGATCTTTAATTTCAGTTGATCCATCAGCTTTTTTAATTGTAACAGTAACTTTCTTAGTAATTTTATTATCGGGAATTTGACAGGTTGTTTGATCTGTTTTTGTCAAATTTTCTAAAAGCCAACTTTGAGCTGCAGCGGCTCCAATGTCGTCTGGAGTAGCAGTAATATTTAGATCTTTCATTGCAAGATATTGTTCTTCGCTCAAATTGCCACCACCTTTACCGTAAAGGTATTTGCTGAATGTTAAGTTCTGCTGAATTACACGAGAAAGAGCGAAACGGCCAACAGTAATAAAACCGGTCGCTTTGCCCAAAAGAGCGTCGCTCCAGGCACCGTCTGGAAGATTGTAAGCGGCATTATTCGCTGAGAGATAATTAAATCCGTTTATAGTATCGTTTTTTCTGGTTTCACCAACTTTCTCAACAAAATCAAATGGAGAAATGTTCCCCGATATTAGCTGCTTAGCTGTACCGGGCGTAATGTGCAAAGTATTATCAATATAGGTTGGATCCTGAAACAAAACTCCAGCACGAAAGTCACCCAAATTTTTTTTCAATTCTTTATAGTTAGCCCCACGAAAAGAATTTTTAGGAATATTTAGACCCTTTTCAATGACGCGATTGCCTATCAAAATACTCAATGATTGTACTGTAAGACCCTCCTCATATTCTTTGAGATCGCCTGGGTCAAGGTTCATTTCAAATTCAAGTTTGCGCTTACCGGCATTGGTGAGTGTTCCCTCCAAATCATAGACCTTTGCCCCGCCAGCTGATTTTTTATAATTCAGAGATTCAAGAGAGCCAAATGGAAGTCCAGCTCTTTTTTCCAGTGCGGTTTCGCCAATAATTACCTGTAAATCTTCTAAAGAAGTAATACTACGACCAATAAAAATCTCACGAGGCAAACCGAGATAGTCGGCAAAATACATTGCGCCGAGTTTTTGAAGAGTGTCTTCAGTATTGAATCCGGCGAAATTATGTCCGGGAGAGTTCAAAAGCTGGCCAAAAATAGTCTTACCAATAATACCAACGATGTCGGAGAAATTGGCATCAGAAAGATCTCCGTCATAATTTGTAACATCACCATTTAAATCATCAACTAGCGTACGCATCTCATCATTAGCGATATCTTTCATAATCCCCATCATATCAACCGAATTCCCCCCTGACTGATCATAGCTGGCCGATGTTTGCCAAGCCAACTTGATTGGGCGAAGAACTTTTTTTTCTCTGGTGGTTGAGCTTCCGCCGATTCTACGTTTTTTTACAACCGTAAGGGTACAACGAATGTCATCAAGCTCCATAATATCAACGGCTTGACCTTTGGTATGCGCAGAGATGTTTCTATCTGGCGGTTGTGCTGTGGCTAAATATCCTGTTTCAGCATTATCTAGACTCTCCAAATAGGCATCGTAGGTATCGCCATTTTCATCTTCGGCTGTAATATTGGCATTGGCTTGGTTGCTGTCTTCTTCTGAGCCCTGTGCAACTCCACACTCAGCCGCTGTCATGTTGGCGCAATCGACCGCTCTAGTTTCTGTAATTTTTTGACCGAGTGAAAGGCGGACAGCTTCAGATTCATTGGAATAGGGTCGAGCGGTGTCCTGAATTAGCTTCTTAACTCTTACGCGCCAATGACCTGCTCCTCCCTGATTTTTTGGAATAACCAAATAATTGAGCATTTTTATTATTCGAATATCAATCGTAGTCGATTCGAGTGCGGAAGTTATTATTTGATCTAAATATTCGCTATCGGTTTCGATTAATTGTTGAGTATCAAGTCCGGTAATACATTTTAGATTTTTATACTGTTCGTTGCCAACGGCTAAATTTTGCATAACAGGATCAACCCCAGAATCAGCATTATTTTTTAATTCGTTTTTTTCCTGATTTAAAATTGTTCGTGGATCAGGACTTTTCCCCCAAGCCTTTTGTGCCTCATAGACTAAGTTTTGGAACTGGTTGTAATCTCTAATTCTGATTTTGGCCAGTTCATCTATCGAGGCGGGACGGAAACTGGTCGGTAAAAAGTTGTACATCGCTTCGAGATCGGTATAAAAATCAGGCAAAAGATCAGAGAGGCAGTAAAGACTACGAATGGCAGCCAAGTCAGTCCTGTTAAATATCAACCGAGCGTCCTGCATACCCATAATTTGATCTTCAAAACCAAGTTCGTAGCTAGACGCGTTTTCAGCGCTATTATTTACCTGGCTAGCCAAACTTTGTATCGCTACTGGTACGGTACTTTGAGTAATCTCTGTTTCGTCCCCTCCATCGATGTTTATATTTTTGGTAGTGTCGTCGGTTTCTGTTGTGGCCTTAGCTTTATCTGGTAAAAAAATAAAAACAGGCTCGACGATTAAAAGCGCCATCAAGAGAGAAATTATTGATTTTTTAAAGAAAGATAGCATTTACGGTATTCTCATTACTGCTTTCATTTTGCCCCAAAGAATGCTCTGTTCTGTGTTGCCTGCTGCTTTCCCAGTTTCATATTCACTTCTAGTTACAACAACACACTGTCCGCTTCCCATTAATTCAAAATGAACATGACCTACAGAAGAAATTTTTCCTATTGGTTTGCCCGCTTCTACTTGATCACCTTTTTTTACGGTTTGTTCTAAATGGGCGTAAACTGCAGTATAAATTCCATTTTTTATTTGTAAGCCACTTTTTGCTCTGTCATCTATAACTTCACCGCCAAAGATTGCATTAACCGGTGTTCCCGACCCAGCACTTAAATCGACTGCATCACAAGTATTCTGAACGAACTGGATGTAAGTTCTAGCAGAACCATGAGGGGGTTTGGGGCAATTTTTGCCATTTTTTACATCAGCGCTACAAGGATTTAAAGGGGAACCAAAATGTATACTTCCCCCAATGCTTGGCTTAAGGCAAAATTCAGAATTACACTCAGTTTTAATTGAGGTTGGCATTACAGGAACACTTAAAAGAGAAACAACAAGTGCTTTTATATCACCAATTAATTTTTTCCCAGCTTCTTCAGTTCTGGAAGTTCGGTAAGAAGTAATCTCTTCCAAAATTGAATCTATTTGGGCAACTTTATCTGCATACTGACCCAATTTCTTAATTTCTCCAAGTTCTGTTTCCAAACCACTTAAAGCGGTATCTGAAAGAGCCTTAGTAGCTGAATCGTCTTTGCTGAACAATAGTAATCTTTGTATCCATTCTTTATCAGAAAGAGGATTGGTTGCTTGAGTAATAGTTGAGCCGGTCGAGCTGACTTTAGTGTGTGAACCAAAAACAACGCTCCAAAGAAGTACAATAATTAAAACAAGCAATACTAGCCCGACGATAATTGCCATTACTATCCAGCCGTATGGTGATGCGAAAAATGCGGTTACGGCTCTTTTCGCTAATTGAGCGACTGCTTTTTTGGCGAACTTCATCGCTTGGTCGATAGCTTGTTTCGTGACTTCTTTGCCTTTGTCAACGGTCCCGCCTAATGCGCCCGTGGGTTGTGCTTTTGTTGTTGAGACATCTGGTTGTATTGCTGGTTTTTTAGTTGCTTCAATTGCTGGTCCACCAGGAAGTATTTCCTTGGCAGGAGAGATTGCGGGCTGTTCTCCAAGCACTTTTTGCTGTGCAACATCTGCCTGCTCTTGACCAGCAGTTCTTTGTGCCTGTTGTTTTCTTTGATCTATTGGTTGCCCAAATTGTGATTCTCCTTCATTTGTTTCTCCTACATCTTCTGTCTGCTCCCCAGTATTGCTCCCTTCTTCACTAGAGGATCGATTTAAGGATGGAGTATCTACTCGACGGATGTAGTTATCAAAAGGAGTTGCTGCAATTTTGCGAATATCTTCTTTTTTCTTCCTTGCCAAAACAAAATCACCCGCTTTTCTTGCTTCAATATGTTCTTTCTGAAGCTGTTGCAGGCGTCCCCAATACCTCTGTTTAAAATCTCTATCTGCCACACCCCTCCCAATTAACAGCCTAAAGGCTGATCTCTGGAACTGGAAATCAACTATCGAGATTCAAATAATATATCTGACCGCCAGATTGATACAATATTATTTTACCATTTACCACTGTTTTTAATAAGTTAATTTCGTTCTTACTAACATTGGAGAGCGAGTTTCCATTGATTGTTTTAGTTTCTGTGTTGAAAAAGAAAAGTTTCTCTTGAAAAAGCATATCTGGTGCTGAGAGTACAAGGGTGGTGGAGTCAATCCATGCGACTTTAGTGGGGGAGACACGAATGTCTAAAGTGTTTTTATTGCCTCCATCTTTGTCCATTACTGAAATTATCGAGTTAACGTTTTTTGCTGGATCTTCTGAATAAGAAAAATATAGGATCTTCTGGCTGTCGGGGGAGAAAACAGCGTCAACCTGATCGCCAGAATCTGTCAGAGTTTTTAAAGTTAAATTATATCGTGAAAGCAGATAAATTTTATTAGTATCATAGTTAAGACTTTGAGGAATAATTAAAAGATTTTCTCCATTTGGTGACCATCGCAAAAGTGGGTTTTCAATACCATATTCAGCCAAATTTAAGATTCTAGTCTGCTGCGTGGCGCCAGCATTGGAAAAAATTAAGGTCTGTTCGGGATAATAGACGTAAGCAATTTTTGCGCCATCTGGTGACCAAGCTATTGAACCAATATCATTGCCCCAAGGCGTTTCGGTTTGATGAACAAAATCATATTTTTTGAAATCAAAGATACTTATGGCATTACCTTTTCTGAAAAGAGCTAAATCTTTATTTGGTGACCAAATTATTTCCTCTATCCCAGAAAGAATAGGTGCGGTAATGGCCTGAGTATTTTCAATAATTTTTTGATTATCAAGCATGAAGATTGATTTATAAAGAGTTCTTCCTGCATCACCTAAATGGTAAACCTCTGAATCACTGGCTTTGTCTAAAAATATTCCTGAGCCCAAGATCTTAGTTTCTCCAAGAGGCTTCAAATCATAAGTTAATGTACTTGGTAAAAATCTTTTTGCCTTAATAGTGGCGGAAATACCAATGTATCCTTCGGCTTGTACGTCAATTTTATGATTACCTACTCTAATAATCTTTTTTGATAGTCCATGGCGATTTAGTTTGATAGGCGCATTATCAAGAAGAACAATCGCAGTTTTAGGAGATATATTGATTGTAACTATTGATTGAGAAAGAATATTAATTAAAAAACAGATAAATAACACTATTAAAAGCGCAAAAAAGTAATACTTTAAAATCAATTTTTTCTTATGTCTGTGCATTTTTTATCATGAACATTTATTACCTGTAGCGTTTACTTGGGACCATATATATTCCATATATGTTTTGCCAGGGTCATCCTTTCTAGATGAACTGCATCCAGGGGTTCCTTCTCCTCCTCCGGTTTGATAATGACCAAAAATTCCTCTTTGAGCGGAAAAATTTGTAGCATTCCCAATTTCTCTTGTGCTGTACCCTCCATTAATTAGATTGTTTATAACCTGGACAACAACAGCTTTTTGCTTTTCGTTTTTCATTAATTCGTCGCCTACACCTGCAATTTCTATACCAATTGTAAAGTTGTTTGCGGATTTTTTCGTATTACCTACTGTTGCCGTTCCGGAACCGCTTTGCTTTATATTAAAAGGTACAAATTGATAAACTGTTCCATCGCTGTCAATAAGCAAATGAGTGACATTTGGTGGCGATAATCCCATCCAGTAGTCTATTATATCTTTTTTAACTCCTTCTTTGCCGAGGGGCTTGTCGGCTGGGACTGATTTGCCTGTCCAGTGCAATGTTACTCCATGAGAATTAATATTATAATCAGCTCCTTTTCGTTTGCTTAACCAGTTTTTAAGATTTGCTTGATTCATAAATGAAGTATCGTAAGGACCGATTGGGTCACCTGTTGCTTTGCTTGCAAACCCGGTGTCACACTGTACTTGATCAGGAACGAGATCACTTAAAAGTTGTATTCTTGCTTCTTTTGAGTCAGAAACATATCCACGTTGATCGAAACTATCCTTTCTGGCAGCAGCAACATAATGATAAAGAAGCCTTGTCCATGTATTTTCTCCGGAAGGGGTACTGTACACGCCCTCACTATCCATCGCTTTCTTGATTAAAGAGATAGCGCAAGATTTTTGTTTCTCCCAACCACTATCGTCTCCGCCTACGGAGTAATGGCCACACCCAAATGCTTTGTAATCACTTCTAAAAGTCTGTTCTCCATACCAAAAAGAAATTAATACTGCTGGGTTGATGCCTGCGTTAGATGAGGCGGAAATTATATCTTGAATTTTATCTTTTACACCACCAATCGAGGGGTATCTTTCTTTTAAGGTATTTATCACCTGATCTGCGCTTGTAATGGTAGTTATGTCAGAGAAGGCCTCATTTTTTAAAGAACAGCCCGTCCCACTTACTCCACTGCCAAATTTGGGAGAATTTTCGCCCCATGGGACTATACCGAAAATAGCAGCTCCAATGCCAAAACCAAATAGTATTAAAACACCCAAAATTGCAACGGCGATGGAAACATTGACCGTTGTCGCACCTGTTTTTGTAAAAATTTTTTTAGAACCCATCCCATAATTGTTTTTTGAAACGAAAGCGTTTTGGGTAGGACAGAAATTGCGGGTGGCAGAGGAAGCGTAGTCACCACTACGATGACGAAGCACCCTACGATTTATGCCTAGTCAAAAACGGTTGCAGTTACTGAAATAATTATGGGGTGGGTTCCTACCCATTTCCTTCCAAAATTTGCTTCGGATCACTTGTAATTATTTGATCCTCGGTATATGAAGCAACGACTTTAATGGCAACGTGATTTAAGCCAGCAAAGAAAAGTCCTTCGCCAACGTCTGATTCAAGAAGAAGATATTTTTCGCCCTCGGTTAAATTGAAAACCTCAGCAACCAAATCAACAGAAGCGGTAGATTGTTTAAAGAGCACTTGCATGGCAGAGTTTGAAACAACAGCTTTACCGTAACGACTGGCCAGGAAATCCTCTACATCTTGGCTGATAATTGTTAGCCCTAAATAATACTTTCTAGCTCGTTTAGCCAAACCGTGCAAAAATTTAGCTGAATCCTCATGTTGCATCATCCACCAAGCTTCATCAATAATCATAATTCGACGCTTTGTCGTCATGCGAATCTTGGTCCAAATATAATTTAGGATAGTGTACATAGCAATTGGTCGAAGCGCCTCCTCAAGATCACGAACAGAAAAGACGACAAATCCTGGTTTAAGTTCAAAATTGGTTCTTTGATTGTAGAGCGAAGCAAAGGTGCCCTCTACAAACCTTGAAAGTCTGGAACGAAGCGATTCGGTTCCACTCATATTTGAGAGAACATTGTATAAGTCTTGCATGACCGGTGGCTCGTTTTCTTGGCTCTCTGGATCGATTGTAATATCTTTTATAGCATAAGTCTCATAAAGTGCTCTCTCAATAATTGAATCTTCTTCAGGGGAAAGACCATTTGCCATTAGATTAATCAATCCATGTACAGAAGCAACAGTAGAACGAAGTAAATCTTCACCCGACTCCTCAGCGTTTCCAACTGGTAAATCGAATGGATTAATTCTTTTATCGGAGTTAAGGGAGATTTCAAGATAACTTCCTCCTACGGCGGTACAGAGTGATTTGTACTCATTTTCTGGGTCAACTACAATTACATCGGTTCCAAGCATCAAATATCGCAATGCCTCGAGTTTTACATAGTAAGACTTACCACTACCAGAGGTTGCAAAGACGACCGAATTGGCGTTTGGTAAATTGAATCTGTCAAATATAATTAACGAATTATTGTGACGATTAATTCCGTAAAGAATGCCATCATCCTGGGTTAACTCGGATGAAACAAACGGAAAGCTGGAAGAAAGAGATCCTGTATCAAAATTTCGCAAAATGTTTAAACGGTCTGACATAAGTGGCAGAGTAGAGGCAAAACCCTGTTCCATTTGAAAAAGAGATTCTTTGGTATAGATTAAAAGACCACCTAGTGTTGATTCAAGCTGTTCGGCTACCGTTTTGAGTTCATCGGCAGAGTTGGCGTAAATTGTAAAATACAAACCAAATTGAAAAAGTCTGACTTCACCTCTCTGTAAAACATCTCGCAATGCCTCAACATCACCCAGTGCAGTCTCAATTTCTGGGTCTCTTGGAGCGCCTCGTTCTTGTTCAACCGACATTGTTGATTGAAGTTTGCCCACTTGTGTTCGAAGCTCGCTCATAACATTTTTTGATTCGAGCGGATGTATATACATGCCCATATCGAGGGTTAGGTCGTAATTGATAATAGGGGAAAGCCAATTGGTCTCGATATAGCGGGGGTAGGTGAAGACAAATAGTGTTTTAACAAATTTATTTCCAAGTTGAAGATGGTACGGGGTCATAATGAAAGCGGAAGGTGCTATAACATCGCGTATTGAAGTACTGCCCCTTTTTATATCTTCAGGTAGTTCAATCTTATTTGATTCCCTTTCGGCAATGTTTTTTTGAGCCATTGCCCGAGCGTCGGTATTTGCAGGAGAATTAGATTGGTCTTCTGTTATTGGAGGAGTTAAGTTTTGTTGTGTTTGATCGTCAGCCATGAATTATTTCATATTTAATAGTTATTTTTCTTTTGTTGGCGGAACAATAGTCGGTGCTTGTGCCATGCTTTGATTCGTTGTAGTTGGTGCTTGCCCTTGTTCTGCAGGAGCTGATGCAGGCAGTTCTGCCTTTACTGGAGTTTGTACCAAAGCTTGAGGGGCGACCGGCATAACTGTATTTGGCGCAGGTGTTTCTGTGGGCGCCGAAGAAGGTGCTCCTCCTTTTTCGACTTCTTTTTCTGCTTCAAGCTCTCTTTGTTTTGCTGCTTTTTTCTGTTGGTCTTCAACTAGGGCAGAATTATCAATAACGTTTTCTTCTGGTTGTTCTTCTGTAGAATTCTCTTTTTCTTGGTTAATATTTTCCTTCTCTGTCACTAGAGAAGAGGTTAGTTCCTCAACGTCGGAAAATCTTTCAATATCTGCTACCTCTGGATTATATATTCCATAGAACAACTCGATTATTTCCTCAGTTGTAAGCTGAACACAATGAAGGCCCAAGCTTCCCAACCCACTTGCAACAGTGTTAGCTCTTTCTGTCAGTTGGTCTTTGTAGCGTTTAAATGTTGTGTCTGCAATCTTTATGCCACTGCCTTCTCCTTTGCCACCAAATATTTTACCGAAAACAGATGGTTTTTTAATCTCGATTGGATCATAGGGGACCACAACATAGAAATTCTTTTTCATAATATTGGCCATGTTGACTAACTCTCCAACGAAATCGATGTAGTCTTCCATTTGTACCCGTAAAAGCTCATTATTTTGCTTATCTTTTAAAACACTTAATTTTTTAATGTAGGGATTTAAATCAAGTCTCTTTGATCTCATGACAATTTCTATCGGAAAATGGAGGGAATTTAGAAAGCCCTGATACTGAAAGATAATTGAATTTTGTTCCTCTTCACTTTTGAGAGAGAAATTGGTTACGCCAACGTTAAAAATAATGCGATATCCACCATTTGTCGTAATAACAATGCCGTCTTTAATCCCCGCAAGATCAATAAATTGTTGAGTCGCTGATTGATTCATAATCTCAAAGTTTAAATCTCAAATCTCAAAGTCATATCCCAAAATTAATATCTTGTTTTGTCCTTCATCGTCATCAGCCCTGCGGCCAGAATGCTCGCAATTTCGTTCGATTCTTTTAGAAGTACATCTGTTTCACTTTCAATATCCGATTTTGCTTTTATCGTAAGCTCAAGCCAGAACCCCGTTTCATTTGCCGATTTCAATGCTATTTCAAAGAATTTTATATAATCTCTCTTCGAACTGGACGCTTTCGCTTCTCTGACGTTTGCACCTATTGATGTTCCTGATCTTAAAAGCTGATCCGCTATTGCCCACAAATTTCTATCGTTTCTAATCTTCTCGTATAACTTAATTGTGTTAAATGCAAATTGTAATAGCCTGTTCTGAAATTATTTTTTAAAATTTGAATTGTCATTTTGCATTTTGAAATTTGAGGTTTGAATTATTTCTGCTGTGGGTCAATTTCTTTTGCTAACTTTTGTATATCTTGGCGTGAATAATTTTTTGCTACGACAGCTGGTGTTTTATTATCAATTTTTGGTTTATAGACTTCAACATTTAAATCTGCAGAATTTTCATGATGCCAGAGTCTTTGTTTGGGAGTAGAGGAGTATTCTATGACGGAAAGAAAAAAATCTAAAAAAGGACGCTCATTAATTTTTAAAAAAATCATAGCGGCCACAAAAAGGCCGATTGGAATGGCAATTAAATAGGCAAGAATCTTTGGTATTCCAGACATAATAATTCCATAACAAAAACCACCACCAATAACAGCATACATGAACTGTAGCATTGTAAGTGGCCCAATAATTCTATCTTGCATATCAATATTTTGTGGTACTTTGTAGCGCATTTATCCCGTCAAATACGACTTAAGTCGCTTACTAATAAATTGTTTACCAAAAAAAGTTTTAAGATATTTTTCACGATGTGTCGCGTCTTGTTGATTAAGACATCCTTCAAACTATATTAGCTTGAGGGGCAATCGATTTTTTGTAAACGGCACTTTGCCTGCTAGGCGTAACTTAAGTCGTAAATTTAGGTTTTTTGTATAACCCGTGTATCTCTTTTTGTCTTTCTCTGGTTTCAAAACGTAGACGTAATAAAACATCAGTGTCCTAAATTTATTTGACTGGTTGAACCCTCCTAGTACTAAAAAATATACCCCGTTAATTGGATTATATCATAACTAAAATATCAATGACAAAAAATATAGAACAAAAATCTTTAAGCTTGTTTTCCGACTATACCTGCTAAGTCGGGAGCCTCTCCAGCCATTGCTTCCATTAACCCAAGAACATTCCTCCAAATACTTTCACCACCACCCTTCCCTTGTGGCGAAGCTTGGGCAAAACTTTCTGTTGGCTCATAATAGCCCCAATTGTCCTCATCTTGTTCGCCGTGTTTCTCTAAGAAATCTTTGTGAGACGAAACTTTTCCCTTGTTTTTTTCTAGCTCGCTTTTAATTTTTTTATAAAATATTTCGTAGGTCTTTTTTGCAATTTCTGGCATATTCTCGAAGTTAGTTCCGGCACTCAAAGCACATTTTTCCATAAATGCTGGCGCGGTACCATCTGTTTGCAGATATATTGCTGAAAAATCGGTTATAATCTCTTTAGCAATAGTCAGCTTTCTCATCTCAATAAATTGTTCTTTAGTTAAACCAGGCATTGTTTTTTCAGCTTTGGGAAAATCTTCTTCGATTTTATCCATTGAAGCCAAAGTATTTTGGATATGTTCTGTCAAGAATGGAGAAACTTCGGTTCTATTTTCAACAATGATATCGCAGAGACCAATCAATTCTTTATTTTCAGTTAAATATCTCTCAGTAAAGGCATGAGACATTTCATGATTTATGAGATGAGCATAACCAATTGGACGCCCATCCTGAGTTTTGGCATTATCTTTCAAAGTACTGTCGAACACAACAATTTCACCCGTATCTCTATCCCAATAAGCCACAGAGTCATAACCACAAGTGTCCATCATCTTGCGAATCTTTCGATCTCGTTCTGACATATTAGCTAGCTGTTCCTCTGTCGGAGGAGGCTCTTTAACAGGTATAGCCTCAATTGTAACTCCAGTGACTAACTGAGGAATATCGCTAGCAGTAAGATGACCATTGATTACAGAGAGACAAATTGCTTTTTTGATTTCAATTTGTTTTGATTCAATATCTTTAAACTCTGGATTGTCTTTTAATTTTTCGACTGCTTGATCAAATTTTTTGAATATTTCTGAGAGTTTGGTAATTAGTTCTGCTGTTTGATCTAGCTTTTCTTGAATGACGCCATCTTGTTCTTCCATGGCTTTTTTAAATAACTCAAAAATTTGTGGGTCCATCTCTGTTCCAGACTTATCCATCATCCAGTCTAAGACCAAATTTGCATTGGAAGCCGTTATTTCACTTTTTCTAGCTGAAGCTTCCGCAGTTTTTTCTTCTTCTGTTGGTGGTGTCTCCGCTGTTTCTGCAGAAGTGCCACTTTCCGTTTTTTCGGCCTCTGGTTCAGTAGCTACATTTTCTGGTTGAACTGGATCTGTTGTTTCTGTTTGTCCGGGGGTGGTTCCTTCTGCTACTGGCATCTGATTTCCGTGAGCATCTAAAATAGGAACAGTATTTTCCTGCCCAATTGGTTGCCCATATTTATTAACTATTCCTGATGGCGTTACTGTTTCATTCATATTAATTTCCCCTAGTCTGATGTTAGCATTCTATTCTGCCTTTGGTGGCTCTGGTGGAGGAGTTGGAGAAGCCGGTGGTGTTTCCGTTGGAGTCTGAGGTGTTTGACCCGTTGTTGTAGGGGGCACTTTTGGAGTTGTCATCGTAACTTTTAATGGAGTTTGGCTTAAAGTTTTACCCAAAGATTTGGCGGTGGCCTTACCAAGTTCCTCAGCGAAAAGCCTACGCGTTTGACGATCGCTAAGAGTTCCTTGAACTTTTCCTCCACTATTGATAGCTCCGTCTCTACCGGCTTTCATTACTTCTTTCGCCATATTTATAAATTCAGCTTTATCTGCTGTTCCTCCCGGAGTTAAAGTATGAGGATCAGAAAGAGGACCGGAGCTTAGATTGTGCATTTGTTCACTTAATCCCTCCAAAGATTGCGCAACCTTATTTATGGCATCTTCATTTGTATGTATTGATCCAAGATTGACTCCTTGCAATGCTGGATTGGAAGCGATATTTTCTGCCGTCATTCCAGCAGCAACTTGTGCCCGAGCGTTTATTTCATTTTGTTGATTGAGCCTTTGGCTAGTCTGTTTAATATATGCTTGACCGGTTGGATCACTTTTCATTAGTCCGATGGCTTCCCGTTGTTCATCGGATGACGCAGTTGCCAGTGTTTTAAAGTGATCTAGCCCTGCTTGAAGATCATCGATTCGTCTTTGGAGAGCCTCTGATTTTTTTGATCTGTCTTCCCCTGCAATCGATTTACTTGCGCCCGAGATCATTGAAAAAACTTTAGGATCAAAATATTCTTTAGCTTCACTACTAAATGAATCTTTGTTTGCTTTATCAAAAGCGTCTATTTCACCCCTACCAATCAGCTCTCTGGCGAGATTTAAGTTAGCTTGAAGCGCGCGTCTGTCAGACCCCTTTCTTCCTGCTCCTATAATCATTCCGACACCAGTAAGCTCTTGTTCTATCGCGGGGCGCCTTTCGTCCATTAATTTTTTAACAGAACCCTCCCTTGCTTCTCTTATTGTGTCAAATGCGGATTGAAGATGATTTCTGCCTTCGTCTGAGACACCAACAAGTTTAACATTTATAAAGTCTTTACCACCAAACTTGGCTTCTTCCGTGACTGCTTCCCCCTCCGGGATTTGCTGAATGGCGGTAGTTGCAGCCGCAACAGCTGCACCAGCAGCAGCGCCTACAGCAGATGAAGCCAATGGTAATCCATAAGCAGTTGTAAGACTATTTTTCTGTGTCGCATAATTTTTAAGTTGGTTAAATCGGCGTAAATTCAATTTTGCTCTTGCGACGGCTTCTCCATTATTAACACCATTTGTTCCGCCAAGTCCTTCATAAGTGTCCATTAATTTAACAGCATTCATTGTAGCAATATCGCTTCTTAGTGCTTCTCTTACTTCCAAACTATCTTTATTTGCCGCAGTGACGACAATTTTGTTACCGGCAGCGTCTTTGTGATTTTCAGCAAATAGTCTTGACTGCCTAGATCCAGGCCCAGCTTTTACTAAATCATCTAAGATCGCATCTTCGGTTTTTCTCTGATCTACCCCAGTAGGGCCAGCAGACTTTTGTTCATAATCTTCTTTAAATGATTCTAATAAAGCTGTGGCGCGTGCTCGTTCGCCGAGAAGACGATTATATGTATTAGTTTTTTTGGCCGCACTTTCCAAATTTTTTCTCGATTCAGCAAATCCTGCTTTATAAGCTTTCACTGATGCTGGAATATTTACAACTCCGCCAGCTCGTTCTAAATTTTTACCCACAACATTGCCTAGAAAAGTTCCCTTATGTCTTTGTTGTAATCTCTGGCCATATGCGGACATCCTTGATCCTGCTCCCCCCAACAAATTGTTGTAACCGTATCCCGTAACCTTCTTGCCCAAACTTGCCCATTGATTCATGATCGCTCCACCCATCTTAAATGGTGTAGTCAGAGCCAAATATATACATGCTCCAGCGAAGACGTAATTAATTAGCCATATTTCTTTAGCAAAGGCAGCATCAAACCATTGGGCACCAAGCCAAAGCCAGAAAACCGAAACTATGGGCATAAAAACCCATTTTGTAAAATTGCTCCACCATTGTGTAAAAAGACTTTTGCTTTGAGGTAAAACCATTGCCATAATGCAGAGAGGAGCAAGGGCGACTAAAAAATATAGCATCCAATTTCTAACTAAAAAGAGAAAGGCAAGAATTAAAACAATAACAGCCGCAGCCATTTTAAATAATTGGCCAAGAATAAACCAGAAAATTTTTCCTGCCGTGACATTGCTTGCGTTTCCAATTGAAACGTTAAAAGCCTCTTGAAATTTGTCAACTCCAACACCACCTTCAATAAATATACTTAAAATGGCGTTTGAAAAATCAATCATTAACCGACAAAAAAGAAAACTAAAATTGGCTGCTATTATGGCAAAAACGAGAGTAGGCAACATTTTTTTAATTCCATATGTACTTACATTTAGACGCAATATTTGAGCAAAGGCAACTGCAATAAGCACAACAATCACAAATGTATTGGCAAGATTTATTAGCGTATTCCAAACTTTTAAGACAGTCGCTCCTTCACCACTTGAAGTATTTTTTAAAACAGAAAAAATGGGCTCCATGGCGTAAGAAGCTTGAGGCAACATCAAAAAAACTAGCCCAGCTAAAGCCAAGATTCCTAAACATTTAAATCTTATTTTTTTGTTAGCGCCCATAGATAATATTAATTTACTTTTCTATTTGTGCCGAAACCACTGCTAGAGATACCGCCTAAAGTGATACTTCCATTGCTTCATTGACTGGTATAACTTTTACATGAGGACCAATCAGAAGTTTTTGAACTAGCATATCCTAAAGAAGTTCTCAGGTAACAAAAAGCCATATCCAAAAAACTCTTAGCCCAATCTTGCAGAGCAAGGGCCAAATTACAGAACGCCTTGTAAAGAGCGTCTCCTATCATGGTGTGCCCAGAGATTGTGTCACAAACGCTCGAAGCGTTATTATTTGTACTACCACCAGCAGTATCAATTGCTTCCTGTGTCAAACCGGTTATTAATTCAGTTACAGAGTTATTGACTACAGCATAGGGATCATTTTTGCTGGCATAACATTTATTAATTTTATTATTTGCATTAACATAGTAAGTCGCAAGCTGAATTTTGATTAAATATGGTAAAAATTCATACCAGCTACTTTCCTGTTCGGCATTTACTCTTATTTCGTCCCACGCTATTACTGAGCCGCCCAACGCAAGGCCCATAGCACCTCCCAGTATAGGTCCGCCGACAGCTGATCCTGCGAGAGCTCCAGGAACTGATGCGATTGATGCACCCACAGTTCGTATTATTCGCGCAGCCCCTTCGGTTTCTATTCCTTGTGGCCTTTTGAGTTCTGCCTCGTGAAAGAAATCGTTGTATTTTTGGAATACATTTCCAGTTAGTGCAACTGTTGGATATTTTTTACCTTTTTCACCATAAAAAATGCTATATACTTCTCGGTCAAATTCCTTTACTTTAGGTGTAATTTTCCCGATATTGTCAAAAAATTTTCCTACGAATAATTCGTCCTCAGCATCTCCTTTCCCTGTTACCGGATCTTTCATCGAATTAATAAGATTCTCTTTCATGCTTTTGTAGAATTCATCAATTTCTGCAGATGATCCGCCGTCAAAAATAGGAGTAATTTCTTCTTTACTGCATGCTTCAATCGAGGTTGCAAGAGGGGCAGAGGAACGAGGTACCTCTGCGATCGTGTTGTTTCCGCTCCTGACGTCTTCCCAAACGTTTTTTGCGATCTTATACATTTCTGTGTCTACTGCATAAAGATATGGCAAACTTCTGGTTCCCCAATCTGCATCAGCATGTTTTGCACACCGGTAGTCAACCCTGTTATCATTATTCATCCATAAATTCCATTTGCGACTATAAATAATATAATTAGTTTGGGTGTTTGTATATAAATTACTAGGTCCGTTTGTCGAAAAACATATGTCTATAACTTTGTTCGGCACAATACTTTCGTCCACTATTATGTTAAATGTGCTAACCCCGTAAGGGGTTTTCTTAGAAAACCATGACGAAGCTTTTGGTGCGATTGAGCTGTCTATTCCCGCTGAATTATTGTATTCTCCAACGCCACCTTCTTGTGCGAAATATGCCGCTTTTCCTTCGTAAATATACTTAATTTCATCTTCTCTCTCAGCCATAGTATCTTCAGTGGCAACCTTTTTCCATGTTCCCGCTGCCACTACTTTGTTTTGATTGAGACACGGCGAAAAAATACTAAAGATAAGAAGAAGTATTAGCATCTTACGAATTATTATATCCTTCACAGCCCCTCCAAAACTTAAAATTTAGAACGACAAAACATTTTTTGAATATACTCAAAAAAACACTTCTTTGGGAACTTTATTACATTATACAATTTATCTATATTCTTTTACAACAAAAAAGAGCCAATAGGACTCTTTGAGCACAATAAATATTATTTTGAGTCGTAATATTTTTGTGCATCGGGAGAAAGCTCAATTGAATTTACAGTTTCTTTGTTTGCAATAAGAAAATATTCTTTGGCGATGTCGTAACCTGGGTCCATCTGCAAGGCAGTATCGGCTGCTACAATGGCAAGCTGATATTCACCGCTTTTTATCAAATCTTGAGATAAGACGACTGCATCCTTTGCATTTGTAGGTACTTCTTTAGCTTTACTAAATAGGTTTAGTTGATCGAGGTTATCTCTCTCGGCGTAAAATATCTCTAGCTCCAAAACATTAGTCTGAGCTTTATTAGATAAGCCAATTCGTTCTTGCGCTTTGGCATTCTTTTTTATGATTATTGCTTTTCGATACTGCAATTCCGCACTTAAATATTTTTTCTGCTCAAGCAAGTCATCACCTTTCGCCACATATCCATTAGACAACTTTGCTCGAAGCGGGGAAGAGATAAAAAACAAAACTAAAATGCTGACAACGATATAGACTGGCCAACGAAAAAAAAGCCAATAGTTTACTTTTTCTTTCTTCTCGGCTTTTAATCGAGATTTTATTCTTTTTTCTCTTGGAGTCATTTACCTAAAGTATAAAAATAATACAATTACTGCGATTATAATTCTGTACCAGACGAAAATAGTAAAACTTCCGCGCTCCAGATATTTTAGTAAAAATTTAATCGCCAAAAAACCGAAAAGTGCAGAGGCAATTACTCCGACAATAAATGGTAAATCAACAGCACTCAAAGCAATATCTTTTAATTTAAATACGAATGCACCGAGCATAGCTGGAGTGGCTAAAAGAAAGGCGAAACGAGCAGCATCTTTTTTTGTTAACCCACCCAGTCGGCCAGCGGTCATTGTGATGCCAGAACGAGAAACGCCTGGCACAAGGGCTAGAGCTTGTGAAATTCCGATCCAGAAAGAATGATTATAGCTTACTGCTGATAGCTCATTATTTCTTTTTGAATATTTGTCAGCGAGCCATAGAACAATGCCAAAAAAGATTAAGTCAAAAGCAATCAAAAGCGGGGAGTGAAGATACTTTTCAATGTAATCGTTTAATACTACTCCCAAGATTGCAACAGGAATCGAGGCAACAGCAATCTGCCAAAGAAGGTTAGAGGGATATTTTTTTATTCCTTCTTCGTATCGATTTTTGTTAAAAGCATGTGTAATTATGTTTATCCAGTCACTCCAAAAAAAGGCGATAATCGCAATTACTGTGCCAAAGTGAAGCGCAACATCAAAAGCTAGGCCATCATATTGCCAATTAAAAATATATGGGATAAGAACAAGATGGCCAGAAGAGGAAATTGGTAGAAATTCCGAGATTCCCTGAACGGCACCAATAAAAAACGATCGAAAAACTTCAATTAGCATGTTCCAAGTATAGCAAAGAAAGATGATTCGACTCAACCACATATTTTTGATGTATAATAGGCCTACATGGATATCTTTAAATTAAAACGTGAGTTTCTGGAATATTGTGAGTTGGATAGGGGCCAGTCTGTTTTGACTATTGCAAACTATGATAGATATTTATCGAAATTTTTAAACTGGCTTAAGGCCTATAAGCATGGCAGTATACAGAATACAGATAACAGTAAGCAAACAGAATTGGCAAAGACCGAAGATTCAACCAACTGTCAAACTGTCAAGCTGTCAAACTGTATACTATGTCCGGAGGACATTGATCAGGAGGTTGTTCGGCAATATCGTCTTCATATAAATCGTCTACAGGACAAAAGAGGTAGAGAGCTTAAAACAACGACACAAAATTATCATATGATCGCGTTGCGGGCGTTTTTACGATATCTTTCATTCCGGGGTGTACCCTCATTATCTCCAGAGAAGATTAACATTGCTAAGACTGGTGACAGGGAAATTACTTTTTTGTCAGCTGATGAATTGGAGAAAATGTTAAGTACCCCGCCAACTGACAACATTATTGGCCTACGAGACAGAGCCCTTCTAGAGACGCTTTTTTCAACCGGTATGCGCGTTTCAGAGATTTCAGCCTTAAATTTTGAAGACATCAACTTTGAAAATGGTGAGATTGCTGTTCTCGGTAAAGGTAAAAAGCTTCGGGTTGTTTTCCTCTCACCATCAGCTTTGAATTGGATTGATCAATACTTAAAAAATCGAGACAAAATATTAGATTCAACTGAAGGTGAACCACTCTTTATTTCAAATAAAAAAACGCGCCTTTCGGTACGTACAATTGAACGAATTGTAACCAGATACGCTACCCTGTCCGGTCTCTCTAAAAAAATATCTCCTCATACTTTTCGACACTCTTTTGCTACTGATTTACTTTCAGCTGGAGCCGATGTTCGTAGCGTTCAGTCTCTTCTTGGCCATTCTTCTATAACCACCACTCAAATTTATACTCATGTTACAGACAAACATCTAAGGGAGGTTCATCAAGCATTTCATGGTATTACAAAAAAAAATAACCCAGAAGAAAATAAATAATAAATTTATAATCTTGCGGGTTATTGGTCGTCTGGTTCTGCGAAAGCGTCGCTCCACATCTCAACTACTTCGACAGTACTTTGTTTTTTGGGACGCAAAGAAGCAATACTTTGTTTGATATTTTCTATTCGTTCTAAACCGGGCTGTTCTATTGTTTGCGTTTTCACAATTTCCTCCTCCATTAAATATATAATAGATCATTATAACAAAAAGACCACAGAATGTCAATACCTTTCGGCAAAAACAGGTGGTCTAATATATTACAGAAATCTTTTTTTGAGGGCTTCTGTTGCGATTTTTCGATCTGAAAATGGAATAAATTTATCTAGCCCAATAGCCATAACTTCTTCGGCTCCTTTGCCAGTGATAATTACGACGTCATTCTTTTTTGCCTCTCGAATTGCTTTAATAATGGCTTGCTCCCGATCAGATACTTTCCAATAGTTTCGATTCAAATGCCACTGATGTTTTTTCTTTGCTCCAGTGTGAATGGCTTCGGCAACTTGTTCGATTATCTCATCTGGGTCCTCATCATATGGGTCTTCATTTGTAAAGACGACAAGGTCGGCAAAATGACCAGCCAAAGCGCCCATAATCGGTCTTTTTGTTTTGTCTCTTCGTCCAGTTGCACCGAGGACTGCTATAATTCTGCCTCCATTTTGGCCGACGGATTCTTTAACTGTTTCATATACGTTTTTAAGCGAATCAGCGTTGTGGGCGTAGTCGATAATAACGGAAAAATCTTGGCCTTTAGCAACCCTTATTGATTCCATCCTACCAGAGATTAGGACTACATTTTCAAGACCAGCTTTAATTTTCTCTGGGTCAATCTCAAGGGCCAAGCCAGTACAAAAAGCAGCCAGAGCATTTGAAACATTGAAACGTCCCGGAATATTTAATTTGATTGTAATCTGTCCTTCGTCGCAAGCGGCTGTAAAAGTTGTACTATCGGGCGAAGTTAGAATTTTTCGTGCAATAGCGCCGTGCTCGACCATTTTATTTTGGGAAAACAGGAACTTTTCTTTTGCTGGAAGCTGATAAAACTTATTCCAATTAGTATCGTCCATATTAATAATAAATTTTGCTTGAGGATTATCTTGAAATACCTTTAGTTTGGCTGCGAGATAATTCTCTTTGGTCTTGTGATATTCAAGATGTTCGTGTGAGAGATTGGTGTAAACCAGAATATCGTAATCAATGCCGTAAATGCGGTTTTGGTCGATAGCTTGAGAAGAGGTTTCTAAAATTACATACTCACACTTCTCTTTAACTGCTTCTTTGAGAAATTTCTGAATGACTGAAGCGGGAGGAGTGGTAACCCAGCGTGCTTTAGTGGTGTGAGGGGTAAATTTGTCGCCCATTTTAGTGTTGATGGTCGTTTCCATAGCATTTTTGATGCCAGCTTCGTCCAAAATCGAGGCAATCATATTGCAGACAGAGGTCTTACCCTTTGTTCCGGTTACGCCAATAACCTTGATTTTGCTGGCCGGATTGCCGTGCCGAGCAATAGCAAACTTTGCTTCTAACTTATGGAATTTATTTTTTGTCTCTTGACTCATTAGTTTTGACAATATTTTTCGCATATTTATCTTCTAATCTTTTCGGCTATTTTAAAGGCTTGATATTCAATGGGGCGAATCGGTAAATCGTACGATCCAGCTATATCAATTTGTTCTCCACCAAACTGCTTTTTAAAGCGGGTAATGCCAGCCCAAGGGTGTTTTTCGTCATCATTGGGCGCAACACCTAGAAAGTTATATTCCTTCAGGTTCCTTGCTCTAGAATCCTTTATGATCTGCCAATGTAGCAGGTATGGGGCCATTAAGTTTCTATTAACATCTGAAGATCCACCATAGAGATAGAGGGCGCTCTGCCCATAAAACAGAATGATAGCAGAAGCAAGGGCTTTTTCTCCATGCCAAGCCGTGTAGACCAAAGCATAGTCAGATTTTCCGAAAATTGCAAGTAGGGAAGTAAAATATTCGGGACCTCGATAAGAGATTTTATGTCTTTTGCCAGTGGCAGAATATTGCTTATAGAACTCTTTTAACTCTTTGCTATCGGCGTCGTTAGAGCTGGTCACTTTTACGCCAGCGTTCTCGGCAATTTTGATATTGTAACGACCCTTTTGTTTCATGCCAGTCAGAATTTCCTCTTCAGTTTTATCGATATCCAGAACCCAATTGTGTTCAGGCTGCATTTCCTCGAAAGATTTTACAAAGCCAGCGGGCAAATCGGCATCTTTTGGAGCATTCAGCTCCAGTCGGTAAAGTATCGATTTATTTTCTAATGCAATCTTACGAATTTGCTTTACAAAATCAGCAGATTTATAGCTTCTATCTGAAACAAGGGGAGAATAGAGCATTGATCGTCCAAGGGGAAGCTTCTTTTGTAAAACCAAAATATTGCCGATACGATGACTGTTTTCGTAACCGGTTTTAAGTTTAAATTCTTCCCACTCTGGAGATTGAAAAATAGTAAAGTCCATTAAGCCCATTTTATCACTTTCTTGGACTGGAAGAAAGGGTGAAAAAATGGTAAGATGAGATCAATTATGGAATCAAAAAATATCAAAATACTAGCAATAGAGAGTAGTTGCGATGAAACGGCCGCAGCAGTTATTGGTGTGGAAAATGGTCAGCCAAAAATACTTTCAAATATTGTCAGTTCCCAAGTAGATTTACATGCCTTGACGGGTGGAGTAGTACCAGAGGTAGCATCGAGAGCACATGTGGAAGCAATAGTTCCTGTTATTACAGAAGCACTTTTGGGAGACCAAAAATCAGAAAAACTTGATTTTCAGGAAGCAATCAAAATTTTACAAGATGAAATTGATTATATTGCTGTTACATCTGGCCCAGGGCTTATCGGCTCACTATTAGTTGGGTTTAACGCTGCCAAAACACTTGCTTATGCGTTAGATAAACCGATAATTCCAATCAATCATATTGAAGGACACATATATTCGGTTTTTAGTGATAACAGTGCAAAGATCGAATTCCCAATTATCTCTCTGACTGTTTCTGGTGGCCACACTTCATTAACACTAATAAAGAATCATGGAGAATACGAAACTCTTGGAGAAACTATAGATGATGCAGCAGGAGAAGCCTTTGATAAGGTGGCTAAATTATTGTGTTTAGGCTATCCTGGTGGTCCAGTAGTCTCTAAATATGCTCAGCAATTCAGAGAAAAACCAACAAAATCTGAAATTGTATTTACAAGACCAATCTTAAACGATGGAACTTTTAACTTTTCTTTTTCTGGCTTGAAGACAGCTGTTCTTCAGAAAGTGATTGATCTGAAGAAAGAGCATAGTGATGATCTTTCAGACGAAACTAAACAAGAAGTTTGTGCTGCTTTTGAGGATGCAGTAGTCGATGTTCTAGTGACTAAAACAATGAAAGCGGCAGATAAGTATAAACCAAAAGCAATTATTCTGGCCGGGGGTGTCGCTGCCAACAAGTGCTTGCGAGCCAATATGCGATCAGCTATTAGCAATAGGCAATTAGCTAAATTTCTTGTTCCTCCAATGAATTTATGTGGCGACAATGCTGCTATGATCGGACTGGCTGCTTACTATCACATTATTCGTGACGATGTATCAAACTGGAAAAACACAGAAGTTGATTCCAACCTCGAACTCAAATAGCAAACACATAAGCTGATGGGCGCTTATGTTATTTTTGTGGTATAATAAATTCAATCTAACAAGGAAGAAAATGGAACAAAAAGGGGAGCTAATAATCTATAAATCAAAGAGTGGTGAAGTTGAAATTAAAACCACCCTCAAAAATGATTCAATCTGGTTATCACTAAATCAAATGGCGGATCTTTTTGGCGCTGATAAATCAGGCATATCGAGGCATATAAAAAATATTTACTTGACTCGCGAGCTCATTCCAGAAGCAACTGTTGCAAAAATTGCAACAGTTCAAAAAGAAGGCAGAAAAACAGTAAAAAGATATATTGAGAATTATAATCTTGATATGATTTTGTCTGTTGGATATCGAGTCAATTCTAAAAAAGCGACTGATTTTCGTGTTTGGGCGACGAAGACTTTGCGTCAATATTTGGTTCAGGGATATTTAGTTAATGACAAACGGTTTATTGAGGCCCAAAAAATTGTTCGCTTCATTGCCGAGAAATCCAAAACTTTAGAGTTAACAGGCCATGAAAAAGAAATTCTCGACGTTATTGAACGCTACTCCAAAACTTGGAAAGTTCTGGGGCAGTATGACGAAGGCAAAATTGAAATTAAAAAGCAAAAGAAAGCCAAGTTTGCCCTTAACTACTATAAATGCCATGAAATTATTGAAGAGCTGAGAGAAGACCTCGTTAAGAAAAAAATTGCCGGAGATCTCTTTGGTTCAGAGAGAAGCCATGGTCTTGAAGGGATTATTGGCAATCTATATCAAACCTTTGACGGGAACGAATTATACGATTCAATCGAAGAAAAAGCGGCCCATCTCTTATATTTTGTGATCAAAGATCATCCATTTTCAGATGGCAACAAGCGTATCGGATCTCTTTTGTTTTTGTATTTTTTAGAGCAAAACAGTTTCTTATTCAAAAAAACTGGTGAGACAAAGATTGCTGACCGAACTTTAGTCGCGTTAGCGCTTCTTATAGCATCTAGCGACCCAAAAGAGAAAGAAACGATGGTCAGACTCATTATCAATTTAGTTCAGGACTAATCATCTTTCACCTATGAGATGGCGGATCGGATGGGTTTTTTTATTGCTCAAAATCAGTTATTATTTAATAGTCTCATACTTTTTGCTTAATATTTCATGATTCTAGCGCACATGATTACAAACTTAATCGACATTTTAGCGAATTTCGTTGTTCATACTATTGGGATAATGGGTTATCCGGGAATATTCCTTTTGATGTTAGTTGAATCTTGTGGAATTCTGATGCCCTCTGAAGTGATTATGCCATTCTCTGGTTTTCTTGTTGCAGATGGTAGAATGACACTTTGGGCTATCACGGCTGCAGGCACAATTGGTAATTTAATTGGTTCTCTCTTGGCTTATTGGATTGCTTATAAAGGCGGAAGACCATTAATTGAAAAATATGGCAAGTATATTCTGATCTCAAAACACGATCTTGACTTAGCAGATCGTTGGTTTAGTAAATATGGCGATTGGACAGTTTTTTTCGGTCGACTTTTACCAGTTGTTCGAACTTACATTTCTTTTCCAGCTGGAATTGCTAAAATGGATGTTAAAAAATTTGCACTTTATACTACACTCGGTGCTTTGCCGTGGACATTACTTTTTGGTTGGCTTGGAGTGAAAATGGGAGCAAACTGGGAAGCTATTCGAACTAAACTACATAGTTTTGATATGGCGATGTTAATTCTTGTGATTATATTCATAGTTTGGTACATTTGGAGACACATCAGAAACAACAAAAGAGTTGTAACTAAGTAAATAAAATAGTTTTTTTAAGTACTTAATAAAAAACCTTCTTATTTAAGAAGGTTTTTTAAAATGTGTCTTGATCTTATCTCCACTAACCACTTCTTACTATACTTGTGGTGCTGCCGGTGGAGGAGTTGGTGTAGAACCCTGTCCATTGGCGTCTGCTGGCTGTGCTGGCACTTCTTCTTCTCCAATAGCTGGATTGGCAGAAGGGGTTGCAGGAGCTGCTGGAGCAACATCGGTATCTGCTGGTGCAGCAGGAGTCATAATTGTTGGCTCAGCTGGAGCAAATGGTGATGCTGGTGCAGGTGTCTCATCTTTTTCGGGTATTATATCTCCAGCCATAGATGACTGAGTGTCAGACACTGGTGGCATACCACCTGTTGCAGGTGCAGCTGTATCATCTGCATCATCTGCAGGTGGTGTTGTTTGTGGTGCGCTACCTGCTGGTGCAGCTGTATCATCTGCAGGTGGTGTTGGATTCATTGGATCGTCACTCATAGATTCCTCCGTTTCATTTGACTTATTATTGTTACCAAATAGATCTTCATGTTTTTCGCCGGTCAATTTTTCAAGATGATGAACGCCAACCAAAATGGCGCATGGCTTACCATTTTTAGTCATCACATACATATTATCAGAAGATTCAACTGAGTCAATGAGTTGGTTCAATTTATCTCTTGCTTCCGTAACTGGTAAGATGTTATCAACTTGTACTTCAAGCATATTCCCTCCAATTATTTTTTGTAGGTCCAAAGTTTGTTACCAAAGAAGTTCCAAAGAGTAGCAGCACCTGAAGCGGCAATTAGAGCGACAATTTGACCTTGGTCTAGGTTAAATCTGGTATATTTGAAAGCTAAGTAATTTATACCCCAACCAATCAAACTGACAACTAAGAATTTGATAAAAAGTTTTCCACTGGCACCAGTATTATTACCAACAGCCGTTTTGTATTCTTTTTTGAAAGTCCAAATTGTGTTCCACAGGTAAGAATTAGTAACTGCTATCAAAAATGCAATTGCTTTGGCGGTTGGTTCGAAGCTTTTTTCGGTAGCAATATAATGGGTGATGACAAAGAAAACAACCCAATCAACGGCTGTATTAGTAATGCCAACTATACCAAATTTAATAAACTGAACAAGCCCTTCTGATTTCATGACTATATTATAGCCAACAACTTCATATCTAGCAAATTATATAAACATTAGAGTAATTTTTCATCTAATTTCTGCAACAAATCTTTAATTTTATGTGATTCCTTTGTATTACAAACAAGAAGTGCATCGGGTGTATCAATGATTGCAATGTCTTTCAAACCCACAGTAGCGATCAATTTTTTACCAGCCCAAACAAGACAGTTTTTGCTGTCTACACCTATATGTTGACCATTCTCGACTATTGAGACATTATCTTTGCCAGAAAGAGCCTCAAGTAGCGAACCCCATGTACCAGCATCGGACCAGCCAAAGTCAGCTGGAATGACATAAATCTCTTTAATTTTTTCCATAATGCCATAATCAATAGATGTTTTTTCAGTTTTTGCATACTCAATTTTTAGAACCTTCTTTTCATCTTTTGTCCCAATAGCCTCTACAATTTTTTCAAGCACTAAATGGGTCTCTGGCATATATTTTTTATATAAATTCAAAATATGTGAGTTTTTCCAGATAAAAATGCCAGCATTCCAGTAAAACTTTTTCGAGATTAAGTATTTTTCAGCTGTAACTACGTCTGGCTTTTCCACAAATCGTTTCATCTGGTAAACAA
Source organism: uncultured Candidatus Saccharibacteria bacterium (assembly GCA_964628585.1). Lineage (GTDB taxonomy): Bacteria > Patescibacteriota > UBA1384 > XYA2-FULL-43-10 > 1-14-0-10-43-13 > CAZVMH01. The sequence continues at coordinate 40,027 of CAZVMH010000004.1, forward strand.
CTGATGGAAAATTTATCTTTTTTTCTATCTCGATATAACCAAAATCAACAGCTGGTTTAGTCGGTAAAATTCCTAAAGCAATAATATGATCAGGGTTTTTGTCTAAAAGCTGTTTTGCGATTTTGATTGTTTCAATAAATTCTTTTGGGTTTTGAATTAACGCATCGGCTGGAAGAAAAATTGCACCAGAACTAGGATCGCGTTGTTCAAGTGTAGCAGAGACAAGCCCACAGGCTGGAGCATTGCCCCTAAGAGCGGGTTCAACAATATAATTTTTGACTGGTATTTCTGGCAACATCTTTTTAATTTTAGCCACAAACTCTGGTACAGTTGAAATAATTATTTCTTTTGGAGAAAAGAGAGGGAGCAGGCGCAAAAAAGTTTCACGCAAAAGAGGATTCTCTCCTCCAATGGGGTGAAATTGTTTAGGTGTCTTCCGACGCGAAACAGGCCATAGTCTAGTTCCTACGCCTCCTGCCATTATTACAGCATAGAAATTATTCTTCATTATTTTTAAATTTTAAATTAGTAAATTGTAAATTATTGAAGGTATTCTTTAACCATTTTTTGCCAGTCTCTGACTTTAAAATTCATAGTTTTCTCTATTTTCTCTTTTGAGAGATAGGTATAAGGTGGGCGTTTAGCTTTTTGGGGGTATTGATCAGAAGCAATTGGCTTCAAATTGATATCAATGCACACTATTTTAAATATCTCTTTAGCAAAATCATACCAGGAACAAGGGCCATTGCCAGAAAAATGATAAGTGCCAAAGGGTACAGATTTGCGGTTTGCTGTTTGCTGTTCGCGGTTGTTCTTACTGCCGGCTACCAACTGCCAACTGCTAACTATCCTGTCCATTAATTCTACCAGGTCTTTTGTATATGTGGGTGAGCCTATCTGATCATTTACAACTGTCAGAGAATCTCTTTCTCGGCCGAGACGCAACATTGTCTCGACAAAATTTGTGCCAGTGTGTCCTTCTGGTAGCTCGCCAAAAAGCCAAGCGACGCGTAAAATATAGTATTTTTCACAAATATTTCGAACATACTCCTCGCCATCGAATTTGCTTTTGCCGTACACGGATAGTGGATTAGCATCATCTTCTTCTCTATATGGTTGACCCTTTTCTCCATCGAAAACGTAATCGGTCGAAATGTAAATTATTGGGATATCAAAACTTTTTGCCACTTCGGCCAAGTTTTTGCTTCCTTCTGCGTTGATTTTGAAGCATAGCTCTTTTTCTTCTTCGGCGAGATCAACCTTAGTATAAGCAGCTCCATGAATAATAAAGTTTGGTTCCTCCGACTCGACAACATTGAGAACTTTTGACTTGTCCGTAATATCCATCTCTTCCGAATCGGTCAGAATCAAATCATATTTATTACCAAGCAAATCAATAATTTTTTTGCCAAGCTGGCCTTTTGCACCTGTAACCAGAATCTTTTTACTGTTTTTCATTTTGTTTTGCTCGTTGACTATCCAAATATTCTTTTGAGAGAATTCTTTTCCACCATTCTTCATTTTTTTTATACCATTCGATGGTTTTTTTAATACCTTCCTCAAAGTTTACTGATGGCTCCCAGCCAAGTTCTGCGGATATTTTTGAGTGATCGATGGCGTAGCGCATATCGTGGCCCTTGCGATCCTCCACAAAAGTTTTGAGAGATTCTGGCTTATCCAAGGCACTCAAAATAGCATCGGCAACATCTAGGCCATTCTTTTCTGAGTCACCACCAATACAGTAGGTTTCGCCAATTTTTCCTTTATGCAAAATAAGATCAATGGCGGAGCAATGGTCTGTGACATAAAGATAATCGCGAATGGCTTTGCCTGTGCCATAAATTGGCAGTGGCTTATCGGCAAAAGCATTTAATATGAAGAGGGGAATAACTTTTTCTGGAAAATGGAATGGCCCGTAGTTATTTGTGCAGTTTGATATAGTGATTGGCAGGCCATAAGTATCAAAATATGCTCGAACAAGATGGTCTGAGCCAGCCTTAGAAGCGGAGTAGGGCGAATGAGGCAAATATGGCGTATTCTCGTCAAACTTTTCATCTAGGTTATCTAAAGACAAGGAACCAAAAACTTCATCTGTCGAGACATGATGAAAACGTTTTATGCCCATTTCTTTGGCTATATCAAGCAAAACTTGAGTTCCGATCACATTTGTCTGAACAAATAATCCCGGACCTGTAATTGAGCGATCCACGTGCGATTCAGCCGCAAAGTGGACTACAAAATCACAATCTTTCATGGCTTTCTCTACATCATCTCTATTACAAATGTCGCCTTGAGTGAACTGATAATTTGGATTCTTCTCGACTGATTTTAAATTCTCCAAATTGCCAGCATAAGTAAGTTTGTCCAGATTAATAATTTTGTAATCAGGATACTTTTCCAACATAAACAAAATAAAGTTTGAACCAATGAATCCGGCTCCGCCGGTAACTAAAATTTTCATACAACTCCTTATTTAAGTGAATCCCAATCGAAACCTATTTTCTTATCGAAAGGATCAATTCTTTCTTCGTCTGGATTTTCCTTGTCATATGCTTTAGTAACATGATAAAAAAGCAAACAAGGTTCTTCCGATAGAACTTTGTATCCATGTACTACGCCAACAGGAATTAGAACCAACTTGTAGTCATCAGTGCCACCATAAATAACTTGCGTCTCTCCTTTGGTAGCAGAATTCTCTCTTTGGTCATAGAGAACAATTGCTGATCGGCCAGTTGCTAAAAACCAAAGATCGTCTTGGTTTTTATGCCAATGGAATGCTTTTATTATACCCTTGGATGCGATAGTAAAATTACTTTGTCCAAAATGGTTTAACATCTTATCATCATCACGTAGAACTTCCATAAAGATGCCTGGTTCGATATCTTGTTCTAGATCTGGTTTATCTTTAAAAACCTTTAGCTCTTTGATCTTCACTCCATCAATCATTGTTTAATTTCCCTTTCGATAGTTCTTAAATAATCTGCGTAACTAGACTTTCCCATTTTTTCAATAGCTTTGTCGAGTTCCTTATTGTCTATCCAGTCACTTCGATAAGCGATCTCTTCAATACAGGCGATATTGTGACCAGTCATTTCTTGAATGATTTTTACATAGTTTCCAGCTTTATTCATTGCTTCATGAGTTCCTGTATCAAGCCAGGCCATTCCGCGAGGGAGAACAGTTACATTCAATTCTTTTCGATCTAAAAATTTCCGATTTAAATCTGTAATCTCTAATTCGCCTCGTGCGGAAGGCTTAAGATTGTGTGCTTCTTCTACAACTTCTGGGCCATAAAAATATAATCCGGGTATGGCATAGTTAGACTTTGGCTTTTGAGGCTTTTCCTCGAGAGACAAAACTTTTCCATTTTTGTCGAAATCAACGACCCCAAATCTTTCCGGGTCTGGAACGTGGATGGCAAAGATATGTCCGCCCTTTTTGATTTTTTTGGCTTCCTTAAGAACACCGGTTAAACCGGCGGAGTAAAAAATATTGTCACCTAAAATCATAGCTACAGAATCTTTGCCAATAAATGAATCTCCAATTGTAAAAGCTTCAGCCAAACCATTTGGAGCATCTTGGACAGCATAAGAAAACTTCATTCCAATCTCTTCTCCGCTGTCCAAAAGTTTTTCAAATTGAGGGAGGTCGTGAGGAGTAGAAATAATTAGAACTTCTCGAATTCCAGCCAACATTAAGACTGATAGCGGGTAATAGATCATTGGCTTATCATATATTGCCATCATTTGTTTACTCACGGCGAGGGTTGCGGGGTATAGTCTTGTGCCAGAACCTCCCGCTAAAATGATACCCTTCATATTTCTCCTTGTTTAAGTTTCCTCAAATAAGCATACCGCAAAACTCTTTATCAATTCAACCTTAACTGCTATATTTATGAATATGAAAAGTCAATTCAAAAATATGATTATTAGATTTATTGAGAAGATCCATTTCAAAGCTTTCGGCCATCCTATGAGTTTTGAAATGAAATCCTTTTTAGGAAATCTCTCGTGGTCCTTTGTTTCTGGGGCTCTGGTGCTACCTCTAATGATGATTGTCACTACCTTGGCGGGTAGATTAATCGGCCCAACCGAATATGGTAAATATAGTTTGTTGTTATTAATTAATCAATTTCTAATCATTTTCATTTTTTTTGGACTGGATACGACTTCAGTTAAATATATTGCTAAAGCAAGAAATTTTTCTGAAAAAAAAGAGTTGTTGCGACTATCACTAATTTTGTTTTTTTGATATTGGCTTTATCGGCTGGGTTGGCCCTGCTCTTTTTCCCAATTCTGCTAAAATATTCAAAAGAATACTCGATCTTTATTCTTACTGTGGTTTATTATACGGCTATACTTTCAATAAAGGTTACGTTTGACATAGTAATTCGGGGCATCGAACAGTTTAAAAGACAAGCGTTTGGAAAAGTACTTGAGGTTTGTACAGTATTGATTGCATTTTTCTTAATTTTCTTTGTTTTTAGGTTTAAGAATTTTTTAGGACTTCTTCTTGTTTTAAATCTCGGTGCCATCACAATTTCAATTTATTATTATTTACAATTGTCAAAATACTTGGGAAAAAGTGACAAAAATATTTTGCGGCAGCAGCTTGGAGAGGGCAAATTATTTTTCATTAGCGCGCTTCTGGGAACCTTGTTTTTATCTATCGATCGAATAGTTGTAGCTCGATATCTAGGAGTGAACACTCTTGGGATATATAGTGCTTATTATTTTGCTTCGTTTGGTGTCGTGTCTCAATTAACTCAATTATTTACGAATGTCTTTTTCCCAGTAACATCACGTCTTAAAGATAAATCATTCACAAAAAAGATTGATAAACTCATAGTAATTGGTAGCATTCCACTCACAATTTTCTTTGGATTGATAATGACAATGATGCTCTTAATTTTTGGGAAGGACTATCCAATGAATCTCTGGTACATTATCGGATTTTCAGTTTTTTCGATGCTTTACTTTTTTCAGGGATTATATAACACAGTAATTGTCGACGTTAATAAGTCAGAGTATAAAAAATATTTGATTGCTCGCAATACAGTCAGCGTTGTTACCATTATTCTTTATGTTATTATCATTCTTCTCCATAAAATAACAATACCCATAATAATAACAACTTTAATTTTCAACATGTTGCTGACAATATTTATCGAGCGTTTGTTTATAAAAGACATGCAACAAAGATAATTGCCGTGACGATTGAAATGTGATACGTTAAACTCGTAAAATAATTAATAAAAAAAGAATTATGTTAAACAATAAGACAATCTTGATCACTGGCGGAACTGGTTCTTTTGGGAAAAAATTTACAGAGAGGATCCTTTCGGAGTATAAGCCCAAAAAAATCATTATTTACTCCAGAGACGAATATAAGCAGTATATGATGCGTAAAACATACTTCAAATGGGATAAGAAACTTCGTTTTTTTATTGGAGATGTTCGGGACAAAGAGAGAATGTATAGAGCCATGGATGGTGTTGATATTGTGATTCATGCAGCGGCTGTAAAACATGTTGATATTGCTGAATATAATCCGCTCGAGGCCATAAAAACTAATATAGATGGAGCTCGGAATGTAATCGATACAGCAATCGATCAGGGTGTTGAAAAAATTGTTGCTTTGTCGACCGATAAAGCAGTTAATCCGATAAATCTTTATGGTGCAACAAAACTAGTGTCAGATAAATTATTTGTTTCTGCTAATGCCTATGTCGGTAAAAAGAAAACAACTTTCAGTGTAGTCAGATATGGTAACGTTTCAGGCAGTCGTGGTTCTGTTATTCCATTTTTTCAAACACTAATTGATAAAGGTGAAAGATCTTTACCCATAACGGATACTAGAATGACTCGTTTTTGGATTACGCTTGACCAAGGAGTTGACTTGGTGTTTGAAGCTCTAAATGAGGCTAAGGGCGGAGAAATTTATGTTTCTAAGATTCCTTCTTATAAAATTACCGATTTAGCAAAGGCAATGTTGCCAGAATGTAAAATTAAAGCAGTTGGCATTAGAGCAGGAGAGAAGCTTCATGAGGTAATGATTACTGAAGAGGACTCTAGATTGACTTATGATTTCGGTAACTATTATATTATTTATCCAAACTTCGATTGGTGTAATATTGGGAAGCGTTTGAAACATGGTGCTAAAAAAGTGAAAGAAGGGTTCAGGTACGCTTCAGATAATAATGAACAATGGCTTGATGTCAAGAATATTCAAGAAGGTCTTAAAAAAATTGATATTGTTTTCTAGGGAGAATTTATGAGTGATTTTTTATCATATGGGAAGCAATGGCTCGATGGGCAAGACAAAAAGGCAGTTTTAGATGTCTTAAACAGTGATTTCTTAACTCAAGGACCAAAGGTTGAGGAATTCGAAAAAGCAATTTGCCAATATACCGGTGCTAAATATTGTGTTGCTGTTTCAAATGGAACAGCCGCACTTCATATTGCTGTTGCTTCACTAAATATCGAGAGCGGCATGGAAGGGATTACCACTCCAAATACCTTCGTTGCTTCTTCAAATTGCCTCATTTACAGTGGCTTAACTCCTAAATTCGTTGATATTGATTCCAAAACCTATAACATTGATACAGCAAAAATCAAAAGAGCAATTAATGATAATACCAAAGTAATCATCCCTGTACATTTTGCTGGTCAACCAGCTGATATGGAAGAGATCTCCAAAATGGCAAAGGATAAAGATATTTATGTTATAGAAGATGCCGCCCATGCAATTGGTTCAAAATATCCAAATGGTAGCAAAGTAGGTTGTTGCAAATATTGTGATATGACCACTTTTTCTTTTCATCCTGTTAAAACAATTACAACCGGAGAAGGTGGGGCGATAACTACCAATGACGAAAAGATTTATAACAAACTTTTACTTTTGCGGTCACATGGAATAACGAAAGATCCGATATTATTAGAACAAAATGCAGGTCCTTGGTATTATGAAATGCAAAAATTAGGATTCAACTATAGAATTACAGATATTCAATCAGCCCTTGGGATCAGTCAACTTAAGAAACTTGATGGTTTTATTGAAAGAAGACGGGAAATTGTAAAGAAATATAATGAGGCTTTTTCTAAAACAGACACTTGTACGGTTCCATACGAAAAACCGAAAAACTACTCCGCTTTTCATTTGTATGTTTTAAAAATCGATTTTACAAAACTAGGTAAAACTAGAGCGGAGGTAATGCAGGCACTTAGGGAGAAAAATATTGGGACGCAAGTCCATTATATACCCGTCCACACTCAACCTTATTACCAAAAAGAGTTTGGGTACAGACAGGGGGATTATCCGTTTGCTGAAGATTACTACAATCAGGCACTTAGTTTGCCGCTTTACCCAAAGATGTCAGATGCGGAAGTTAATTATGTCATACAGAAAATCAAGCATATCTTGGGGGTTAAAGGAACTAGCAATGCAAGAAGGTAAATACAATCCAGTAGAAAAAGTAAAGATAGAACTAGACGAAGAATTGTTATTTGATATGGCAGTAAAGCGTTATGAATATTGGAGAGGCCATCCAGAAGATTTAAAAATATTCATTAAGTTACTTAAACAAGAGGTCGAAAGATTGGAGCAAAACTCAGATTCTATTCCAGAATTTTCCCTGCCCGAAAGTTCAAAATACAAGGCGATCTGGGTAACTTCCGGTTCTGGAACGGTTAAAAAACCAGTAACCAATGCTCCTGGAGACGCCCCTAATCGTGAGCCAGGTAAAGAATGGTGCCAGGGTAGTGATAAAGTTAGGGTACTACATGCGATTAATATTATAGAAAAGATTAGCTTGGCTAATTCAGGTATCAAAGAGGAATCGTCTTCACGGGAAGAGCCGGATATTATAAAAGAATTTGGGCCTTACCTGATTTACAATGGAGTCGAGGAACAGAACCTTGATCTCCTGGACGAAGTAAAGAAGAGTAATATTAAATTTCCAATTGAAAAAATATACATTCCAGAAGGAGAAATCAGCCGTACTGTTGATCAGGTAATAAACTTAAGATTCCCTCCAGACTTAGATTTTGCAACTGAAGATAGAATAGGAGTTGTCACTCATGCACCTCATATCGCTAGGGTCATGAGGATGGTTAATAGATACAAAACAATACCAAAGCAAACTGTGGTGCGTGCGTTTCCTATTAAATTCCCTAAACCAGAGAATGAACTTGAGTTTGCAATTGGTGAAATAATGGGGGTTTTGGGATATGTAAGCCGTGACCAAGCTACCCTAGAACCATATCCGTATATTATTGAAGGATAAAAAAACAAATGAATGAACTTGAAGTGGATTTAGAAAAAGAAGGCGATAAGACGATAGTGCTCCCCATGTCAGACGAAGATTTAATTCCTGTTTTCGATTTGGCAAATGAACCAAGCGTTAGAACTGCTTCTTTTAACCAAAACGAAATTGAGCTAGAGGGGCACAGAAAATGGTTTAAAAACAAGTTACAAGACAATAATGCAGTCATGTTAAAGTCAGTTACTGCTGAAAAATTGACAGGACAGGTGAGACTTGATATTGAGGGAGATAAAGCGGTTATAGGAATTAGTGTTTCGGAAAAATTTCGCGGCAGGGGAATTGGCTCGGAATTGCTGCAAGCGGCAATAAAGGAAGCACAAAAAAGGGGCATAAAGGAAATCGAAGCCTTTATTAAACCAGATAACAGTAGCTCTATAGCGTTGTTTGAAAAAAATGGATGGGTCTTCAGTAATGAAACGGAAGTTTCAGGCGTAAAGGCAAAAAAATACATATATATAGTAAAAGAGGAAAATGGTGGGCTTTAAAATTGGTAACAAAATGGTCGGGGGAGAAAATCCAGCCTTTATCATAGCTGAACTTTCTGCAAACCATGGTCATGATATTGAAATTGCAAAGAAAACGATTAAAGCAATGAAAGAATCAGGAGCAGACGCTGTAAAATTACAGACATATACTGCCGACACCATCACAATAAATAGTAGCAATGACTACTTTAAGATTAAACAGGGTACGATCTGGGATGGCAAAAACCTCCACAAGCTTTATGAGGAAGCCCATACTCCATGGGAGTGGCAGCCAAAACTAAAGAAATTAGCAAAAGAACTTGGGTTAATTTGCTTTTCCTCTCCATTTGATTCTACGGCAGTAGATTTTCTTGCAAAAATGAATGTTCCTGCATATAAAATTGCATCTTTTGAGATTACCGATATTCCGCTGATAGAATATATTGCATCAAAAAACAAACCGGTAATCATATCAACAGGAATTGCAAAACTGGAAGATATCAGGGAAGCGATTAAGGCATGCAAACGCATGGGCAACGACCAAATTGCGTTACTAAAGTGCACCTCTGCTTACCCTGCACCTTATGAAGAAATTAATTTAAAAACAATTCCTGACATGCATAAAAAATTTAGAGCAGTTATTGGTTTGTCTGACCATTCCGAAGGAATTGAGATGCCAGTCGCAGCGGTGTCGCTTGGTGCAAAAATAATCGAAAAACATTTTATTTTAGATAGAAAAATTGGTGGTGCTGACGCTAGTTTTTCTTTGGAACCGAGGGAATTCAAGGCTATGGTAGATGCGGTTCGAAATACAGAAAAGGCGCTTGGCAAAATAACATATGAGTTATCGGAAAAATCCAAAAAAAGCCGTGAATTTTCTAGATCTTTATTCGTTGTCGAGGATGTAGAAAAGGGAGAAGAATTAACCAAAGAAAATATCCGTTCTATCCGCCCTGCTTTTGGCTTGGCCCCCAAATTCTATAATACTGTAATAGGGAAAAAAGCAAAGCATACGCTAAAACGAGGCATGCCATTAAGAAAATCAGATTTTTAATAGGAGACCAAAATGAAAAATGTATTAGCCGTAATACCGGCAAGAGGTGGAAGCAAAAGAATTCCTCGTAAGAATATTAAAAATTTCTTGGGTCGGCCAATAATGGGATATTCCATCGATGCTGCGAAAAAATCAGGCGTTTTTGAGGAGGTAATGGTTTCCACAGAAGATAAGGAAATCGCTAAAATTGCTGAAAAGTTAGGTGCAAGCGTTCCTTTTATGCGAAGCGAAAAAACAGCTGGGAGTAAAGCAAGTTTGGCCGATGTGCTTCTCGAGGTTTTAGATGAATACGAAAAAAGAGGTAAAAAATTTGAGTATGTTTGTTTCATACTTTCAACTGCTCCCTTTGTTACTGCCAAGAGAATAAAAGAAGGCTTTGAATTGCTCAAAAAAACTAAATCGGATGAAGTTATCCCTGTTGTTCAATTCAGCTTTCCAATACAACGGGCGTTTAAGGTTTTGGATAATAGGGTGAAAATGATATGGCCCAAAAATATGTTTAAGCATTCTCAAGATCTTATGCCGACGTATCACGATAGTGGTCAATATTACTGGTTAAAAATAGAAAGTTTTAAAAAACAAAAAAAATTTTTCTTGGCAAAAGCAACACCATTAATTCTGCCAGAATCTGAAGTTCAAGATATTGATACAGACGAGGATTGGAAAATTGCAGAAATGAAATTTAAGATATTAAAACATGCGTAAGTTTAAAGCTCTCATAATAGGCGCTGGTAATATCGGAGCGTTATTTGATAGCCCTAAAAGCAAAAATATCATAACTCATGCTCACGCTTATAGTGTGCACCCAGGCTTTGAATTAATAGGGTTTGTTAACCCTGACCCAAAGAATGCAAAGAAGGCGGTTAAAATTTGGGGAGGCAAAGCCTATTCAAGCATAGAAGAGGCTTTCAATAAGGAACCGTCTATAGATGTAGTTTCGGTTTGTGCGCCAGATGAGCATCACGGCAAAATTATCAAGGAAATTGCAGAAAAAACGGTTGATTTCATTTTTGCTGAAAAGCCCATAACCAAATCTCTAAAGGAAGCTAGGGAAGTTATTGATATCTGCAATAAAAACAAAGTCCCTCTTCAGGTGAACTACTCAAGAAGATTTGTTCCTGAAATACAAGCACTAGCAAGAGAAATAAAAGCGGGTACTTACGGCACCCTGACTAATGGAATTGCATACTATGGCAAAGGCATCATGCATAACGGCTCGCATATGATGGACTTAATTAGATTCCTCTTAGGCGAGGTCAAATTCATCAAAGCAACTGACAAGATAAATGATTTCTATGATGATGATCCTACTGTATCCGCCATATTAACTTTGGATAATGGCGAGCCCATTTACTTGAGAGGTATAAACTGTCAAAATTTTACAATTTTTGAACTTGATTTGATATTTCAAAAAGGAAGAGTAACATTAAATAATTCCGGATACCAAATTGAAAGATATTTGGTTCAAGAAAACAAACTATTTAAAGGCTATCGTTATTTATCAAAACCAAAAGAATCAAAAACTTCGCTCGATAAGGCTATGTATTGTGCGGTTGAAAATATCCATGAATATCTTGTGAAGAAAAAACCACTTCTTTGTTCCAAGGAAGAGGGATATTTAAGTTTAAAAGCAGCGATAGAAGTAAAAGAGGCCTAATGAAAAAAATCTTATTATTTGCCAGGGATCCGGGTGGAGCAAATACAATAATGCCATTAATTGAACCGTTGAAGGATAGAGGCTATGAGGTTTTAGTATTTGGCAAAGATGTTGCCCTTATCCGTTTTGCAGCAAATAATATTGAAGCCAAAGACATTACCAAGGAGATGGGAGGTATAAATGAGGTCAATATTTCCAATTTTATAAAAGTCAAACGACCAAACTTTATAATTACAGGAACCAGTGCTGATGATATGACAGAAAAATATCTATGGAAGGAAGCAGAAAAATTGAAAATCCCATCCTTTGCCATTATTGACCAATGGTTGAATTACGGAATTCGGTTTTCAAGATATGGGGTAGATAAAATGGAAGAATATTTAAAACGAAAAGAGTTCGATTATTTACCAACAAAAATATTAATAATGGATGATCTAGCAAAAAAAGAAGCAATTGAAGAAGGATTACCCGCAGAAAGGATTATTGTTTCGGGACAACCTTATTTTGAATATTTAAAGAATAAAAAATTTGATCAAAAAGTGCTCCAAAAGATAAAAACAAAAAATAATATTAAGTCCGGAGAATATATCATCGTTTACGCATCTGAACCAATTCGGAAAACTTATGGGGAGTCAAGCACAACCGACCATTTTTGGGGCTATGATGAGATCTCGGTCTTTAAATGTCTATATAAGGCAATGCTTATCGCCTCAGAGAAGTTTAATAAAAAAATTAAACTCATTATCAAGCCCCACCCAAAGGAAGATCTAGATCACTATAACGAATTGATTTTCTCTCTTAAGAAGGGTAGTATTACAATAAAGTTGGACAAAGAATCTGATTCTCAATACCTAATCAAACTTGCTGATTTGGTTTGCGGAATGTCATCAATGTTTCTTTTGGAATCGTATCTTCTGGGCAAAGCCACTATTAGTGTCCAGATTGGATTAAATAAGAAAAACCCATTTGTTCTTGACAGAATCGGTATAGTTAAGAGCATTCTTAACCAACAGGAATTGAATAGTAAAATATCATCCTTGCTAAGCGGCGGAAAGACAGACTTAAAAAAATTTAAATTAATCAATAATCCGGTTGAAAGAGTGATTGTAAATATGGAGAGAGTATTATGCCAGAACTAGCAATTAATGGCGGCAAAAAAGTTAGAACCAAAAAATTTCCTGCTTACAAAGTATTTGGTAGGGAAGAACTGTCAGCAACTAGTAAGGTTATTAAATCTGGTATCTTATCTAAATTTCTAGGATGTTGGCACGATGATTTTTATGGAGGACCTCAAGTCCGTGAATTAGAAAAAAAATGGGCTCGTCATTTCAAAGTAAAGCATGCAATATCGGTAAATTCGGCAACCTCCGGTTTATACTGCGCCGTTGGTGCGGTTGGTGCTGGACCAGGGGATGAGATTATTGTTTCTCCTTATACAATGTCAGCATCGGCAACAGCTGCTTTGATATTTAACGCCGTTCCGGTATTCGCTGACATTGAAGAGGATTACTTTTGTCTGTCTCCGGAATCAATTGAATCAAAAATTACAAAGAGAACAAAAGCAATAATTGTTGTTGATATTTTTGGTCAACCATATGATGTGAAAAAAATAAATAATATAGCCAAAAAGCATAACCTATTGGTTATTGAGGACTGCGCTCAAGCACCTGGGGCAAAATACAAAGGAAAATGGGCCGGTACCCTGGGAGATATCGGCGTTTATTCTTTAAATTATCATAAGCATATCCATACAGGTGAAGGCGGTGTGGTCGTAACCAACAACGATGAGCTTGCCGACAGGATTAGGTTAATTAGAAACCACGCCGAATCAGTAGTTGAGGGTAAAGGGGTCAGCTCATTAATCAACATGGTAGGTTTTAATTTTCGAATGACAGAAATAGAAGCAGCCATTGCACAAGAACAGTTAAAAAAATTGCCAAAATTACTCTCTGAAAGGCAAAGGAATGTTAAATATTTGGAGAAGCATCTATCCAAGATTCCATGTATTAAGCCAGCGAAAGTAAGAAAGGGATGCAACCATGCATATTACGTTCATATTTTAAAATTCGATGAAGAAAAAGCCGGCGTAAGTCGTAATAAATTTATTGATGCAGTGAAAGCCGAGCTAGCTCCTACTGAATTAAGAGAAGCAGAAGGGGTGAAATTGGGAGTCGGTTACGTCAAGCCCCTATACCTTCTTCCAATATTTCAGGAAAGAACTGCTTTTGGGGACAAAGGTTGTCCATGGAGCTGTGGGTTCAATAAAAGTAAAACTTCCTATAAAAAGGGAATCTGTCCGGTTGTTGAAAAAATGCATGAGAAGGTCTTGGTCTCTCACGAATTGATGCGTCCGCCTATGTCAAAAAAAGATCTTGATGATGTTGTCAAAGCGTTTTATAAAGTTTGGGAAAATAGAATGGAGATAAAATGAAAAAACTAGCCTTTCTTAAGGGAAAAAAATTATACCTAAGGCAATTGCAACCAGAGGACATCGAAGGGGATTATGTGCAGTGGTTTAATGATCCGGAAGTTTGCCAGTTTAATTCTCACCATACTTTTCCATATGGCAAAGAAAAGGCGGCTGACTATATAAATAATGTTGCTAACTCTAAAACAGATTTAGTTTTGGCTATAATTGCTAACGATAAAAACAAGCACATTGGAAACGTTTCTCTTCAAAATATTAACTTTCTGGCTCAAAATGCAGAATTTGCCATTGTCATCGGTGACAAAAACTACTGGGGCAAAGGATATTCTAAAGAAGCTTCAAGATTAATAATCGAACATGGATTTTTAGAGCTTAACCTGCATCGCATTTACTGTGGGACATCCGCTGAAAATTTACCGATGCAAGGGCTAGCTAAATCTTTGGGCATGAAAAAAGAAGGTCAAAGGAAAGACGGAATATTCAAACACGGGAAATTTCAAGATATATTTGAATACGGTATCTTGGCGAAAGAGTATTTTAATAACTAGTAAATATAACTTATTATTTTAACGGAAGGATGGTTAAGTGAAAGAATTTAAGACAGATCAAGAGAAATTTTGGGCCGGTGATTTTGGGAATAAATATGCCTCCAGGAATTGCGGAGAGGACTTTGTTGCTGGAAGATTAATGTTTTTTTCAAGAGTATTATCAAAAGTCCAGAAAATTGACTCAGTAATCGAATACGGGTCTAATATAGGTGAAAACCTCAGAGCATTAAGCCAAATATTGCCAAAAGCAAAGTTTAACGCAGTCGAGATAAACCAGTCTGCGGCAAAAGAAATAACAAAGTGGAGCAAGGGCAAAGTAAAGGTTTTTAATCAATCAATTATTGATTTCAAAGCACCGAAAAAATATGACCTAGTTTTTACTAAAGGAGTATTGATTCACATCAACCCCAATGAGTTAAAAAAGGTCTATGCTTCCATGTATAAAGCGAGTGCAAAATATATTCTTGTTTGCGAATACTATAATGTTGAACCTGTTGCAATTGATTATAGAGGACATCAAGACCGGTTATTTAAAAGAGATTTCTGTGGAGAAATAATGAAACAATACCCCAGCCTTGAGCTTGTTGATTATGGATTTATCTATCATGGGGACGAAAAATTGGCTGACGACGACCAAAACTGGTTCTTGTTGCAAAAAAAATAGATTTAAGTTTATAATATAATCCTATTTTTTTAACAAAAAAGAGGAGTGCAGAATGAAGCTATGTACTAAGTGCGTTCAGCCTGATACCAGGCCGGGTATTTATTTTAACGAAGAGGGGGTTTGTGGGGCTTGCCTCTACGCAGAAGATGTTAAAAAAAACATCGATTGGAAATCACGTGAAAAAGAGCTCAGAGAGATTGCACAATGGGCTAAAAAAAATGCAAAGGGTGATTATGATTGCATTGTTGGGGTAAGCGGAGGTAAAGACAGCCTTTTTCAGGCGTTGTATGCAAGAGATAGGTTGGGCTTGAGACCCTTGCTAGTTAATTGTGAACCAGAGGGAATAACCGATATAGGACGAAAAAATATTGAAAACCTAAAAAATTTAGGATTCGATACGATTTCCATAAGACCAAATCCTGCAATATTAAAGAAATTAATAAAAAAAGATTTTTACGAATTCTTAAATCCCGTTAAAGTGACAGAATTTCCCTTGTTTGCAGTTTCCTATATCATGGCAGACCAATTCAATGTTCCTCTTGTAGTTCAAGGGGAAAATCCAGCATTAACTTTGGGTGTTAGAAATAAAGGATTTGGCGAAAATGATGACGCTCTCAATACAAACAAAGGGGATACGCTTTCTACTGGATGGGAACGTTATATAACAGATGGTGTTACAAAAAGGGATCTATACTGGTACCATTATGATGAAGAAAAGATAAGGAAAAAAGGCATTCGAGCAATATGGCTGCAATATTACGCAAAGGAATGGTCAACACCGGGAAACGCAAAATTCTCAGTTGGTCATGGCCTAACTGTAAGGCCAAAAGGCTTTAATCCTAATGATATTGGCACTTATGTCAACTACTCCCAATTGGACTCTGATTTGGTGCAGGTAAATCAACTTCTAAAATATGTGAAATTTGGTTTCGGTCAATGCACTGACCATGCTTGCTATGATATTAGAGAGGGACTAATTACACGTGAAGAAGGTTTGAAATTAGTAAAAAAATACGACGGCAAATGTAATGTTAAGTATATTAAAATGTTTTGTGATTATATCGGCATTACTTTAGAAGAGTTTTATAAAACAGCAGATAAATTCAGAAACAAAGAAATATTTAAGGAAAAAAGATCCTGGCTCAAGAAATAATATTATTAAATGTATTACCTCTAGTCAATTTATGAAATCTCTTGTAATTGAATTGGTAAAAAGAATCCATTATTTTTTATTTGGCCAAGAGATGAGCGTTCAAATGAAAAATTTTATGGGCAATCTTTCATGGTCTTTTTTTGCTGGAATTATTGCTATGCCAATCTCAATGCTTGTTGGAACTTTAGCTGGAAGATTAATGGGCCCGGTAGACTATGGGCGATACAACCTGGTTGTCCTAATTAGCTCGTATGTTGTCGCCTTTGCTTATTTCGGTCTTGATATTTCATCGCTCAAAAGAATAGTGAAATCAAAATCTCTGGCCGAACAGAGAACTTCTTTTTACAGTGCGTTTATATTTATTGTATTTATGCTAGCGATCTTTACTGTAATTTCATTTTCCTTTGGACCAGCGATAATTGCGAAAACGGATCTTCCTAAAAATATAATTTACTTCATTATATTTTATACAATTGTAAACTTAATTAAATCAATTACAGACGTCTTGGTTCGTGCAACTGAGAGATTTAAGCTACAAGCCATTTCAAGACTTATCGAGGTCTTTATTTTAACGGCTGTTTTTTTGGTTGTTGTTTTTCTTTATAAAATTCTTAATTATGAATTATACCTCGTAGCAATTATTCTCGGGATGGTCATCTCTTTGATTTATTATATACGGTATTTAAGACAATACTTCGGAGGATTCTCGTTTGATATATTAAAAAAACAACTCTCTGAGGGAAAGTTTTTTATGCTTAGCGGAATTTTAAGCACTTTTTTTATTTCCTCTGACAGGTTATTGATTGCCAAGTATTTGGATATAACAAATCTTGGGATATATAGCGCTTATTACGTGGCTTCTTTAGGTTTGGTTGCGCCAATGTCGCTTATATTGATAAATGTTTTTCTGCCTGCGACGGCAAGGTCTATCGATAAGAGCTTTACAAAAAAATTGGATAAATTACTATTCAAAGGGTTTGTTCCTATATATCTGTCGCTCTGTTTTGCGATATATATTTTCTTAAACCTTTTCGGCAAAGCCTATCCTCTGAGATTGAGTTATCTTCTTCTCTTTGCTCTTGCCGCCACACTATACTTTTTTAGCGTAATTTATAATGTAGTTATTTTGGATGCTGGACGAAATAACTATATTCAGTATTTTTATCTCTCAACTATAATCAACCTTCTTACCATTGGGTATTATTTTGTTATCCTGCAATCTTCTTTTAAGTCGGTTATTCTTGTGCTGGTTGGCTTCTCAACTAATTTGCTCATCAATTTGATTATTCAGCTCGTCTTTGTTAGGATAATGAGAGAAAAGCGACTTCATGCACAAAAGGTCTAGAATGCCCGTAACTTTGAACGTATATTATTTTCTTCTTAATAAATTCCGTTGGCTCAGGCAAAAGGCGCTTCGAATTTTTCTATATAAGAAAACGAGCAATATAATCAAATCAAGAAAAAAATTAGAAATCACTGATATTGATAATATATCTGCTGACATTTCTCAAAATAAGTTTTTTGCATATACGCCTGAAAAATACACGCAAAATGATTATTACGGCATAGCAACGAATCTAAAAAAATATTCTGGATTGCCTTATAGTCGATCCTTAGACTACGCGATCGAGCATGGAATCGATTTCTATTCAGATGGCTCTTCTTATGACATACATTCAACTGCTCGCGGCATTTTAACATTCAGTAAATATCGAGAAGAACGTCTTAAAAAAGCGACTCCAAAAGAAATCCATTGCATAGGTCCGTATATTCATTATGCCCCCCATTATTTATCAAACAAAAACCTAGAAAGAGAGAAAAAGCGGTTAGGTAAAAATTTTTTAGTTTTTCCTGCCCACTCTACTCCGGGGGTGGATTCGGAATTCGACATAGATAAATTTTGTACATATCTTAAGAAGATAAGTCGTGGTTTCGATTCGGTCAGGGTCTGTTTATATTGGAAAGACATTTTAATGGGCAGAGATAAACCGTATAAAAAGCATGGTTTTGAATGTGTGACAGCCGGTCATATCTATGATCCCATGTTCTTATCACGTCTCAAAAGCATTATAGAGGTCTCCGCAATGACTGCAACAAATGGAGTTGGCACCCACATTGGTTATTGCATTCTAATGGGCAAACCGGTTTACTATTTTAAACAGGAGGTAAAATTAAATAAGGATTTGTTTTTCCAGAATGATGATACCGACCCGGTAACAAATGCATTCTCTAAATTTTCACAAAAAATAAATTCGAAACAAATACAAATCATTGATTATTATTGGGGCTTAAAGTGTGTAAAAACACCAAAAGAATTAAAGAAGATACTATTTAATGATTAGCCACAAGATAAATATTATTAAACTTTGAGGAATATTTGAAGGATTATCGCAAAAAAATTCTATTATTGGGCGGAGAGGGTTTTATTGGCAGAAATATAAGCGATGTTGCATGTAAAACATTTGATTGTTATGTGTGTGGTCCTCGAAGATCGCCCTTTTCCAATGGTAATGCAAAATTTATCCAAAAAGATCCTTACACTGAAAGAATCGATCAGAAATTCGATGTTGTAATTAACCTTATCGACAACCAAGTTCCATACGAAAGAGTAACCGAGGAAGAGAACAAACTTCTAGAAAATATTCTAGGAACGGGTTGCCGACAGCTAATCTTTTTTTCTTCGGCTTCTGTTTATGCGGCCCCTGATTCAGAATATGCTAAACGTAAAATACTTATAGAGAAAACCTATGAGGAATTTTCGATTAGATATAAAATGAAACTACTGATACTGCGCCTTTTCAACATTTATGGACCCTACCAGCTGCCTTTTAAAAAGGGCAGCTTGGTTGCAAACATATTTTATAATCACCTTCTTGATAAACCAATTGAAATAAACGATATGCATGCCAAAAGAGATTTCATTTATGCTCCTGACATAGCCCAAATAATTTCAAGGGTGATAGACCAAGAAATTGTCGGCACACACGACTTGGCAAGCAATAAGCTAATAACTCTTTGTGAATTATTGGAATCAATTAAAAAAGTTTTTCAACTATCAAATTTAAATATTATTAATAAAAAAGTAAAGGATGACAGTTTCTGTCCGGAAGCCAATAGCGATCTTGTTGAAAACAAAGACCTAACCCCTCTAACAAAGGGACTAGAGAAAACACTTCCTTTTTACAAGAAAAATCTAAGATTAATTGAGGAGATAGTACAATGCAAACAAAAAAAATTTTGATTATTGGTGCCGGCGTTGCTGGTCAATTACTTTCTAAAAATATCAGAAAAAAACATGCTAATATTCAAATAATTGGTTTTGTTGACGATTCTAATGATTTTACAACAAAGAAAAAACTTGGCGCAATTAAAGATCTTCCGGTTATTGTTGAGGAAAAAGAGGTACAAGAAATAATAATTGCTATCCCTTCTGCATCAGGAGAATTAATTAGAAAAATCTTATTGACCCTGGAAAACAGCAGAATACCGATTAAAATAGTTCCCAGAGAACAAAGCGTAATTAGTTATGACAAGGTTGAATACTCCGATGTCAAAGGCATTGATCTTGAGGATTTTCTAGGTAGGCCGTTCATAAAAAAAGATATTCAAAAGTTAAAAAAATTTTATACAGGTAAGAGTATATTAGTTACAGGGGGTGCGGGATCAATCGGATCTGAAATTGTTAAACAGCTTTTAAGTCTAGATGCGAAAAAGGTGACAGTCTATGATAATTCGGAATTTCTTACCTTTAATTTAGATCAAAGCCTAAAGGAGGCAGGGATTAAAAAAAGCAGGTACCAGTTAGTTATAGGCAATATACTAAACGAAAAAAAGCTTCAGAAAGTAATTCATGGCCAAAAACCTGACATGCTTTTTCATGTTGCTGCATATAAACATGTATATCTAATGGAGGATAATCCAGAAGAGGCGATAATTAATAATGTCATTGGAACAAAGAAGGTAGTGGATTTGGCCGTAAGAAATAAAATAAAACAATTCGTATTTATTTCTACAGACAAGGCGGTTAATCCAACGAGCATTATGGGGTCAACAAAGAAACTTGGTGAATATTATATTAAAAGTGTTGAAAAAAATTCTAATACCAAATTTACAATTGCCCGTTTTGGTAACGTCATTAATTCAAACGGATCAGTTTTGCCACTGTTTGAAAGACAAATAAGAGAAAACCATTACGTAACAATCACCCATAAAGAAATAAGACGATACTTTATGTCTATTAGAGAAGCTGCCCATCTTGTAATCAACAGTGCTTGCTATGATCAAAAAGGGAATGTTTACCTCCTGAATATGGGAAATTTAATAAATATCTATGAAGTAGCTAAATGCCTCATGCGAAGCAAAAATTTAATACCCGATAAGGACGTAAAGATAAAATTTATAGGACTTAAAAAGGGTGAAAAAATGATAGAGGAACTTTTCACTGAAAAGGAAAAGGCTAATTTATTACAGACTGAATTAGATGATATATTTTGTTTAAAGAGTTATGGAGATTTTCCCTCTACGATAAATGACATAATTTCAAATCTTGAACTATTAGCGATAAAAAGAGATATAAGAAACCTTAAAAAAGCATTGGTGATATGCTTCTCTTCTCTTTCAAGTAAAAACTAAAAAACGTCATAACAAAACTGATTGGCTTTAGTCGAAGTATATATCTTTCCATAGATTAACTACATTATCCCAATACCGTAATGACATATTTTTGATCTGCCGTTTGCCAAATTTTTCTCTAATCTTTTTTGATTTAACCAACTCTTTTAGTATTTCACAGTATTGTTTGCTATTATTTGCAACCAATTCTTCTAGCCCACCATTAAATAACTCCGGATTTCCACCTGCGTTATTGGATATGCATGGAATGCCCAGCGCCATTGTCTCTTGAAGCGCAATACTAGAAACATCCTGGTAGGAAAAATACGTAAAAATATCAATTTTTTTGTAAAATTTATTTTTGTCACAAAAGCCAAGAAATTTACAATCAATACCAATTCTTTTAACTTCCTGCTTGACCACTTCTAGGTATTTTCCGCTTCCACCAATATAGAGTTTCATGGGCGTATCGAGCGCTTTTATGATTTTTGCCAACTCTACAACGCCCCTGGCCTTATTGTAAAAACTGAATCCGGTCAGAATTCCTAGCGTAGGCTTTTTTGATTTTAGTTCGAAATCAGTTTTGATTTGGTGGGGTTTATTTGTTCCGTTTGGAACAATTAATGCATTTTTAAGGTTTAGCCTCTGGCGTAAAAATTCACAAGAGGTTGTTACAACATCTGCTGTCTTAATGGCCGTGGGATATAATTTAGACCATATTATTGGTTCTTCGGGGTAAATTCCATGTAGTGTGATAATATATTTACCTCTTAATGGGTGAAAAAAAGGTAACGCCGAATGAGTTACAGGCGAAGAGAAAGGCTCGAGTAAATAATCTTTAATTGAATTTTTAATTGTTGAATTACAGCCAGAATTATTTAAGGCCGCTGATAAGTCCTTACCCCAACTTGTAACACCGCCAGGATTGTGGGGAAGAAAGATATTAACTTTGTTGATTGATTTGTTTTGCATTGGCATTATTGAATAATTTTCCAAATCTTTACTTTATTTTTACTGTATATATTTTTAAAATCAGGTGAGTTATCGAATTTCTTTAAATTAGCCGAATAGAAATTGAAATCCCTCCACCAAGTTCTTGTGCCATATAAGCTGTTAAATTTTTCTTCGGAATATAGGATATATTTATCATTTTTTTCGATAGAATCAATATATTCCTGAATTTTTTTTTGTTCTTTTTTTAATTCGAGGTATTCTTTCATATCCGCCGCATTGGTAGTGGGGTTGTAAGAAGCAAAATATTCAGAGAATAAAATTCCAGTCCTGTTTTCAATTTGTGATTTTAAAAGAAGCTGGTTATTTTCATTTTTTTTCAAATTAGAATAAGGTTTATCCGTAAGTATTCCAACGCTTCCTGCGTCTGAATTGGATAAAAAGAATTGCTTATCTGGAACAATTAGGTTTCGATCGGAAAAATACTCAATCATTGGAAAATTGCCTGCTTGGCTAACAATATATGAGTTTTCAGATACATTGTTTTTAAGAAACATTGCCGATTCGTATTCTGACTTAGCTGTCCATCCTCCTTTTGCCCAAGTAATGAAGAATGATAAACAAATACTGCAACCAAATAAAACCATAAAAGTAAAAACAACTTTTTTATTTCTGGTATTAAAAACAAACGCGATTGAGGGGATAGCTAATAATACCAAGCTCATCGCGACAAAAAGCCAAGCCCGATCAGGAAGATAAGCAAGGCCAACCCTGGGAAATATTTCAGCAATCATAAAAAAGAATATAAAGCATCCCAAATAAGTTTTGTTAACAGAGGAAATTCTTAATTTCTTTGCTTTATAAAAAGCATATATAAAAACTGGCAAAACTAGAGGACCGAGGTTATACCCATAATATAATACTGCCGTAAACCCTGGCCATCCCATCTGGTTTCCGTCCACATTTTTGTAGTTGTCAATAAACCACAAATTAAGTTGCGGGTGAATTAAATAGTTTATGAATGATGGGACAAAGTTCATGATCATTGAAACAAAACCTAGATCTACAAGCCACGGATATACCAGAACCAATAATAACAAACCGATAGAAGAACTTAGGATTGGATACTTAATTATTAACTTCCAAAAAAAGGCAATTATGGTGGCCAACAGGAGAAGTAAATTAAAAAGGAAAAATACATGAATCTTTATACCTATAAGAGAGAACAACATAAGAATCGCTATTTTTGCAATATTTCCTGGCTCTTTTGATTTAAGAATATCAACGATTATATACAAAAAAACAGGAAGAGTTATAAGGAATATTGACTGAGGTCTGGTTACTAATATTTCCATTACTATCACTGGAAAAGAAAGGAAGACCAATGATGATAATAAAATCGCAGTTTTATTTTTTGTAATCGAAGAGCTTATTGAATAGAAAACAACAACCAATAAGCCGCTAAGCATGGGAAATATTAGTTTAAATAGCCAATATGCAGGTATTTTAGTAATAAGGGTCAAAGACCAGACTAGCGATAAAAAAATTGGACGGGCTTCATCGCCTGGCATTTTATGGGAAGAAAGAATCTCTCTTATCTTAATAAGATATACATAAGGGTCCGCTTCCGGTATGAAAGGGTAAATTAGTAAGTTTACGGTAATGACTAGGAAAAAAGTTATTAAAGCGGCTATTAACACAGGATGTTTTTTAAGAAACGCCAAACTTGTTGGCGTTGCAGTATTAGTCTTTTTATTAAAAAACATCGTTATAGATAGACCCAAAAAGCTCAGGAGGTACATGGAAAATACAGCACCTAATGTAATTTTAAGATCACCAAAATTATTGAGAAACAGAGAAATTGCATAAACAACGGTAGGGGTAATAAAAAAAGAAAACAATAAAGTCCAGAGCAAGGCGGTTATTAAATTTGTTTTTAATTTGGTGGCTTGCTCCATTAACCAGGTTAAGTTAAAGCCAATGATGAAAAATATTGGCAGGCCGAATATATAAAGAAAATAGGGGAAGTGGAACAAATAATAAACTAAATAAGAAACTGCATAAAGGCATAGTATTAAGTAGTTTATTTTTAATATGAATCTATTGTTTTGGTACATTGTCTTGGAGGTAGACCATTAATTTTTTAACGTTGTTATTCCAATCGTATTTTTGTTCTATTTTTTTTCTTACCGAAATCCCAAAATCAACTATTTTTTGCCTGTTTTTTATTAGGATCAGCAATTTTTTGCTAAGAATAGCGGGATTATGCGGAGGTATTAAAAAACCATTTTTTCCATTCTCAATTATTTCTCTGGTCCCTCCTACGTCGGTTGCAATAATTGCCTGACCCATTGCACCTGCTTCTAGTACCGATGTTGGCATTCCCTCGGAATACGAAGGGTTAACAAATATCGAACTCTTATTAAGGATATTTTTGATTTGAATTGAGTTCTTCTTGCCTGTAAAAACAATAGAGGGATCGTCACCGGCCAGCTTTTCAAGAAAATCTTTATAATTACCGTCCCCAACAATTATAAGCTTCATTGGTTTTTCCGAAATGTCTTTGAATGCCCTGATTAGGTCTTGGACACCTTTTCCCTCTATCAATCTCCCTACAAATGTAATTGTTATCTCTTTCTTTGATGTAATGCTAGGTTTATAAAAATTGGTATCCACGCAATTATAAAAAACTTTAATGTCCTTAGCTCCAAGGGTAGCTGAAAAATCGGCAGAAGACTTTGAAATTGCTAAGCATTTGTTTGCTGAAGTAAAAACAACCCTGCCTAAGGTAATATCGTAAAGATAAGCTATAAAACTTGTTAGCGGATTGCTTAACTTGGGATGACCAGTTCCAAGTTCAAAGTGAAAAGATTTAACTTTATATTTTTTTGCTAAAAAGATCCCCCATAATGATAATGGAAAAAATCTAGTATTAGTAAAGATGGCATTAAATTTTGTTTTAAAAATATCTTTTAATAGTAGCTTGTTTTTTTTGCAGATTTTCGGAATAGGAAAAACTCCTCCGGCTACATTTCTTGTCTCTAATCGTACTATTTCTATTCCTTGCACTTTTTCTTTGTTCGGTTCATTTCCAATTCTTGAAGATATTACAACTATCTTAAAATTGTTCTTGGCTAATCGAGTAGCAATTTCCCAAACAAATTGTTCAAGACCACCTTTATGGGGATAAAAATACGGAGAAAATATTGCAATATTCATTTTTCTTTTTCAATATTACTCAGGCCTAATTTAATCACTAGGTCATGCAGCTTTCGTTCTAAACGGTTAGCCTTAATATAAATTCTGTAAGTTATGAAAAATAGGAGAATAAAAGCAATTCCAACAAAAGTTCCAATTCCAATGTTTTCTTTTGATAATCTCTGCATTGTCGAATATATTTTGTCAGGGAATATGGCAGCACAAATTATAAAAAGCCATGTTACTGTCCAGAAAAGAAGCATTACTATGGTTTCTGCTCCTTTTTTGTAATCGTAGTATGTTTTAGTTATTACGGTAAACCCCAAGAAGAAAGAAAGAAATTTGATAAAGTAAATAAACATTATTTTCCGATTAATCTAATTGTTAAAAGACGTGTAAATATATTTATACCGTTTAACCATAATTGACCTTTTTTAATGGAGTAGTCAGTATAAATTGTTTGGATAGGAATTTCTATAATTTTGAGTTTATTTCTCTTCGCTTCGCCAATCATCTCAGAACAAACTTCATGGCCTGAAGTCCTTAGGGAGATTTTTTGTAAAGCATCCCTCGATAAAGCTCTTGCTCCTGATTGGGAATCTGATACCCAAATGCCATAAATTAAGAATGTAATTAAGTTCATTATCTTATTGCCATAAACCTTAAATTTGGGCATTCCTTTAGTTTTAAACATTCTGCTTCCGTTAACAAAATCGGCTTCACCCAGCACAATAGGCTTAATTAAATTTGCAATGTCCTTTGGCGAATGTTGACCGTCCCCATCTATAGTAACAGCCATATCACAACCAAGTTTTTTAGCCAGCTTAAAACCAGTGGAAAATGCTGCTCCCTGGCCCAGGTTCACAACATGTTTAAGGGTAAAATCAGCCATTTTTTTGGCCTCTGCATAAGTATTATCCAAGGAACCATCGTCGACTACGATAGAGATTATTTTTCTTACACTCTTTAATTTTTTAGGTAAAGAAAAGAGCACCTTTTTGATTGCGCCCTCTTCATTATATGCCGGTATAATTATCGCCAGTTTCATGTTTGATCCTTATTTTTTTAAATTACCAAAGAGTTGTGAGACAAGCAAGCTTATCTCAGCAGAAAAACCATTACTTTCTTTTTACTCTATAGATTTTCACCTCGTTAATGGGACTAGTATATGTATACTCAAGTGAAATATCTTTTTCAATTTGTCCCTCCAGCTCTTTTGGTATCCCAACTGGCACTGTGCTTGGCAACCAGCCCTTTTGCTTATCAACCACATAGAAATAATCAAAATTATTAATAATGTATGTTCCGGAGTAACTACTGTCATATGAAACGAAAGTGCCGTTCGTATAAAAAATTGGAAGATATGTGTTTAAACCAAAAACCAAGATTCTGTTCGCTCTTTGGCCCGAGAGGAACTGTACTGCCTTCATATCGGCGTCAGTCATTCTTATCTTTGTGTTATAGTTTAAGGCGATAAGCAGTCGGTCACGAAAGGATAGAGAAAAAATAATTAAAATAAGAAGAATGAAAGGCGGAAGCATTTTTTTATGATGCTTTTTAATATAATCAATCATGTAGACAATTGTTCCTCCGGCAGATATAGAAAGAGGTACAATTAAATCTCTAACCAATCGATATGGGTAGGAAACAAAAGATGTCCTTGATACGATAAAATAAGTTACTATCATAATAGAAATCATAAACATGACCGGGACTTTTCTTGAACCTTTTATGTATCCGGCAATTGGGTTTGCGACAACCCCTAAAAAACCAAAGATAATTGCTAAAAAACCCAATTCTAAAGGATACACTCTAAGTGACCAGGGAGTGTCTATGATGTTTCTTTGTAAAGAAATATAAGGTGGATAAGACAAAAATTTAATTCCAGTAAAATTGTTTGCCAATGCCTTAGCGGAGGCAAAAGTATCTGTTTGCAAAAAGATAAATAAAAACAGGGCAATTAATACTAAATAGCCAAATAGAAAGAATGCACTTTTTTTAGCAGACCATTCTTTTTTGAAGTAGAAAAAAATTATAACCACCAATAACCAGACAAAAAATATCATTAACACAGAAGCTGTCGTGAAATGGTGTGTTGTTAAGATTAGTCCAAAAATAATTAAGAGCAAAATAATAGCAACAATCTTTTTGGTGATTTCTTTGCTGATTAATAAATAACAGAGGACTGCCAATAACAAAGGCCAAAGAATGTGCGAGGCTAGTAAGTTAGGGAACATTCCATCATTTTGGGTTGTAATACTGGAGTTTGCCGTCAAGCCGTAAATAGCCATGGCAATTAATCCCTGCCATTTACCGAATAGGGAATTAGCACAGATGAAGATCGATACTGAAGCAAAAATGATTAATGAGGGATAAGTCCAAACGATAGTTTGCATTAAATCAGTTTTTGCAACTTTGGAAATCAAGAGAATAGAATAATGGTATAGCGGTGGATATGCTCCGCTAAAAAAAGAACTGAAAAAACCGTTATTCTCTAGCCACTTTGCAATATTATAGTGGTTTAAAGAGTCTTCTCCTGGTGGCACATGATAATGGAATCTAATTGTTCCGTAATATTGAATGAAAATAAGTACAATCAAAACAATTGAAAATAATAGCCAAAATTTTGCGTTTTGCTTCTTTTCCATTGTATTTAATATACATAATTCATCATTAACTTGCCAGCCTCTGAAAAATCGACTATCATTAATTTGTTATCAAGAGAGACGTTAGGGAATTGGCCCAATGACCGTCCAGCAACCCTAGGCTTAGCCGTTAGGGTGCTAAATCCAAGCCGTAAGGCAAGATAATACTACTCTTGCTCTCGGTGCAAGATTTTTTATTTTAGGAGACAAAATGGAGACAAGGCTTTTTACTTCAGAATCTGTCACTGAAGGACACCCGGATAAAGTTGCCGACCAGGTATCCGATGGCATACTTGATGCGCTGTTAGAACAGGATCCAAGGAGCAGAGTTGCAGTTGAGACATTTATAACCAACGGCTTGGCTGTTGTGGCTGGTGAAGTAACAACTAAGGCAAAAATTGATATGGCAAAAATTGCCCGCAAAATTATCGCTGAAATTGGTTACGATGGCTGCGGTTTTCATTTCTCAAAAAGTGGAGTGATGGTTGCGGTTAAAGAACAGTCTCCAGACATTGCTCAGGGCGTTGATAGCGATGATTTAGAGAATCTTGGAGCAGGCGATCAGGGTATGATGTTTGGTTATGCTTGTAATGAAACACCAGAGCTAATGCCTCTTCCAATCATATTGTCCCAAAGACTTTGTCAGAAATTAGCCGAAGTGCGAAAGAAGAATGTAATTCAAGGCCTTTATCCGGATGGAAAATCGCAAGTTACTGTAGAATATAAAGACGGTCTTTCTTCTAGAATCCATACGGTATTAATTGCCTCCCAACACGCAGAAGAAAAAGAACATAAAAAATTAAAGGAAGAGATCACCAACAAAGTGATTAAACCGGTTCTAAAAGAATATGGCTATGAAATTGACAGCAAGACTAAGGTTTATGTAAATACAACCGGAAAATTTGTAGTGGGCGGTCCAGAGGGCGACACAGGGTTGACCGGACGCAAAATCATTGTAGATACCTATGGTGGAATGGCACGTCATGGAGGCGGAGCATTTTCGGGCAAAGATCCATCTAAAGTAGATAGAAGTGGTGCATACGCTTCTCGTTGGGTCGCTAAAAGCATAGTTGCCTCGGGCTTGGCCGATAAGTGTGAGGTTCAGTTAGCATATGCTATTGGTAAACCAGAACCACTTTCTATATACGTAAATACATTTGGCACAAGCGAATACTCCGATGAAGAAATTGTGGCAAAAATTAAAGAGAACTTTGATTTGAGACCAGGCATGATTATAAAAAATCTAAAATTACGCCGTCCTCAATATCAACAGATCGCGGCCTACGGCCATTTCGGCCGACCAGAGTTAGATTTGGCTTGGGAAAAAGTGAAAAAAATCAAATAGTTCTAAGCTTACGATTTAAACTTACCTAATCGATTAAATATCCCGTCAAACCAGGCTCTGACAATTAGGAAAAAATTTTTAAATTTATTAGGTTGATAATAGATCAAGTAAAAGCCTTCTCGGATAGAATTACGCAATGCTCGCAACATCCAAGCAGGCTGTTTCCAAAAATATCTTCGGAACAAAATTATGCCATTTCGTACAATGTAGTAAACTCGCAATGGCGAATGTTCATGGTAAATCGCCCCTCGAAGAGTTCTTCTTGTCGTCGCTTTCCCAATTTCGTGCACGAGTTTAACATTATTAGTTGTTATTGTTCGATACCCTAAGTTTCTAATTTTAAGGTTAATGTCGGTGTCGACATGATCGATCATCAGTTTCTCATCAAAACCGCCGCATTCTATAAGTGCTTCCACACTGTTTAAGCATCCTGAGCTAATGATGTACCAGTCATTTTCAATCTCGTTTCCCGAGCCCAGTTTGTAGGGTCGCTGATTCCAGCAGATTAGTCCAATATGGTCGTATTTATCTATTAGCTTGACATACTCCTCGCTTAAATTTGGCGGTATAACGCTGTCTTGGTCCATCGTCAACAGCCACTTACTTTTACGAGTTAATGACTTTTTGTAGCCAGCATTCAATGCGTGTGCGATGCCCATATTTTTCTTTATATCGCAGAACTCAATCTTTGAACCAACTTTGTCAATCAATTTTTTTACATCTGCAACATTCTTTGACCCGTCATCGACAACAAGAACATTCTCGAATTGAAGTAAAAGCGCTCGGAGATTTTTCTCGAGCAAAGTTATTTTTGGATTGTAGGTGGCCACAACTACTTGCGTAATAGCAGAGAGTTCTTTGCTCATATTATTTGTTAGTTTTTAACATTTTTATCGGCCAGCGAATCGCTTTCATTACAAAAGTGGCAATAGATCCATTGTGTTTGTGCCAATAGTAATCCTGACTTTCGTAGTAGTGTTTTTTTCTCGTTTTATTATTCGTTGATTGGCTCTCTAAATGGACAATTTTTGCACTATTTAGAACTGCGTTTTTGTAACCCAGCTCAACCACTCTTTTACATAAATCGTCGTCTTCCAGATACATAAAAATCTTTTCGTCGAAACCGCCAATCTGGTCGAAAGTCTCTTTTTTAATCATTAGGGCGGCGCCAGTAACAATGTCGGTATAAAAAAATACCTCGGAGTGATCAATTTTTTTATAATTATATCTTCGAATTGTTAAACCCGCTAAGCTTTGGAACCTGCCGAAGAAATACTTTTGCATTTTCTTGCATTCAATATCGTTATATAAAAGACAGGTCAGAGCCCCAATCTCATTATGTTGAGAAATAAACTCACACATTTTCTGAATTGAATCATCAATTATTAAAGTGTCGGGATTAAGGAGTAAAAGATACTTACCTGAAGCTTTCTTTGCTCCCAGATTATTGGCAGAACCAAAACCATTGTTTTGGCCGGCAGTTAGCAGTCGGCAGTTAACAGGCATAATCTTGTTGATATCTGTATCCTGTATTCTGTCGTCTAGCTTTGGATTATTTTCAACAATAATGACCTCATAATTGAGATTCAAGTGTTTCTTGATTGATTTAAGACAGTCATAAACCAAATTAGAGGTATTATAATTAACAATTATTATGGAAAGATCAATTTCTTTCATTTTGTTAACATTCTTTTAATTACAGAATAGTTGGCAACTCCAAGCAATTGGCTCATTAAAAGGAAGAAGAAAGTGCTAATTGCAATGAGAAATAGAAAGTTTATTTCAAATATTTTTACCCAAAAGGCAAAAGACAGGGTCAGAGCAAACAAGAGTATGCTTTTTGACAGTGAGTAAAAATCTAATCTATAAGAGATAATTTTTTTGGTGTAATAAATATTTATGCCCAGTAGAGCTAGTTCTGAAAGGAGAGTAGTAAAGGCAGCTCCCATAAAAGAATAAAGGGGGATAAAGATCAAATTCATTATAAAGTTAAAAATCAAAATGAAAATCGAAACTCTAATTAACAATTTTCTTTCGTCGTTTGCAATAAGAATTTCTCCCAGAAGAGTATCAATAAATATCAATGGTAAAGAAAAGGCGAGTAACACAAGAGCCTTAGATCCAGATGCAAAGTCAGCGTTACTCAAAAACACAATAATTTCTCTTGAATAAGCGATTGAAATAGTCGCAATTGGGATTACCAATACTACCAAGACGGTTATAGATTTAGTAATAATTTCTCCTAACCGATCCTTGCTGTCTTTTATGTATTGAGAGATTGTTGGTTTAAGAGAGGCGGCAAAATATCCGGCTACAAAAACTGTTACTTCCAAAACTTTATAGGCGACAGAATAAATGCCGACAGCTTCAGCTCCTTTAATTGAGAATAACATCAATGTATCGAGCTTGAAGTAAAGGTTGTTAACAATAAATACCAAACCAAGTGGCCAGGAAATACTAAAGACCCAGTTAAATATTTTTTTGTCATAGGCGGGAGAGATGGAAATAAATTTTTTAGCAAAAATCCATTTAAATAAGAAAATTAGTATTCCAGAAAGGGAAACAGTTCCGACAATCCAAACAAAACCGAAGTGATTAATAATTAGTAGATAAAGAGCCGAGAGAGTAACTAATTTACTTAGAAATTCAGCTAGAGCCGAGTACTGCATCTTCAAGCGATATTGAAGTACCATGTCATAAATACTGGCCAAGAGATTGAAGAACAAGTACCCAGTCGCGATCAAGACACCCATCTTAATTTCTGTTGGGTAGTTAGTAGTGTATGCAATCAAAACAGCAGTAACGGTGGCAACCAGAGCAGAAATCAGACGGAGCAGAAACACATTGGAGACAATCTTCTTTTCCTGGTCGGGATTTTTAGATACCTCTCTTACTGTAGCTGCAAAAAGGCCTAGATCTGCAATCACAATAAAGAAGTTTACATAGGTAACAATTGTATTGTAATTACCAATTCCAGAAGGGCCTAAGTAATTTGAAAGTAGTTTAATTGAAATCAATGAAAAAACAAGAGTTACCACACGGACAACAATTTGGGAGGCAGTATTTACGAAAATAGTTTTTTTGTTCAATTTAGCCCTTGATACTTCTTGCGATATTGTTTGATTTTTTCCTGCGAACGTACTTCAAGATAGCAAAAATCGCTAATGCTAGCAAGACAATGATCCCTAAAACATAGAGGATGGTTTGTTTATCGAACTTGCTCAAAAAAGATTTGGTCTGTTCGGCTTTAACTTGCAGAGAAGGGGCATTGATATCGTCAGTAGTCAGAATGTTTATTGATCCACCCTTGGATTGAGAGATCTCAAAAACTATTTCATCGGAAACGGGAGTCAAGACTTTTAAGAGTTGTCCCTGAATAGTCAATTTATGATATCCGGCAACAATTGGGTAGTCGAGTAAAACCTGAAATTTCCCTTCCGCATCGGCTATCGCAGAAAGCAATTTCCCTTCTGGAAGGGTTGGTGTTGGCGTAAGTGTTAAGGTGGCAGTAAAACCTGGTTCGGTCACACCAGAAATGATTATCCCAGTCACTGTTCCGTCTGTGATAGTATTGATAAAGCTATCGGACTTTTCGATTTTAATGTCTTTTGGAGCAGAAAGAGTAGCGTCAATTTTTGCATCGGGCTCTTTTATGGTTATTTTAAAATGTGACGCACTACCCCAACCATCGGCCTTGTGAGCGCGAATGTGAAAGTAGTAAACGCCAATTGCTTTGTCGGGGTAGGAAATTGAGGTATTGGCATCGGTTGCCTTAGCTGCTGGCGTAGTATCGGCAACTTGATCAAGCAGGTATGAAAAATTATCAACGCCGGCATCTTTAACCCACGAAAGGGCAATGGTAGTTGCTTCGTAAGCGGTTGACGGATCGGGATGAGTAGATGATGAAACCTTTACGACTCCTGGTAAATCGGGCGCTTTCTGAATAGTGAAGTTGGTGCCACCGGCTCCAGAGCCAACAACTGCCCCAGCATTTTTTAAAGATGCACCAGACACGCTTACAGATCCACTCCCAACACCCGTACCCTTAAGCTTGATTGTAGCGACGGTGAAAGAAGTTTTTTTATCTCCCAAAAATGCGCCGTTAAATGAGCCGCCATTTGTGGGCTTATTTATCCAAGTTGCATCACCAGCAGTAAATGAAGTAATCGACACTGGCCCAGAGACAGAAATTGAACCAGAAACAGTGTCAAATGTTGCACCAGAAGCCACCACATTTATAGTAAGAGTCGAACCAACAGTAACAGTTTTTCCGCCAGAGGCATAAATTCCACCAGCCGCCAGAGATTTGGTTGGTAAAGATACGATAATTATTGCCAGTATGGCTAGTGTTGATAGAAATTTCTTCATTTTGTTTTTCCTTTCGTCATCCTGAACTTGTTTCAGGATCCCGTATTATTGTATTTATATGTTAAATCTTCGAAATTTGGGTTCACGGACTTGATTAAATTTAGTTTCCACTCCCTGTGCCAATTTTTCAATTGTTTTTCTCTAGCAATTACACTTTTTGCATCAGGAGATTCTTCAAAATAAACTAGTTTTGTAAGATTATATTTTTTAGTAAACCCTGGTGCTGTACCATTTGCGTGTTCGCCGATTCTTCTCTCCAGATTGTTTGTCATCCCAATATAAAAAACGGAATTATTTTTATTGGTTGTAATATAAACAAAAAACATTGTGTTTGAGATCCTGAAACAAGTTCAGGATGACGCTAAAGCGTCATTTACCCCAAGCATCGGCCAAAATCGAAAGATCAGTACTATCTACTACCCCATCACCATTGAAATCTGCCCCTGTATTAGCAGCCACACTCTTGCCCCATTGGTCAGCCAGTATCGAAAGATCAGTACTGTCTACTGCGTTATCCCCGCTAGCATCTCCGGCTTTTCTTGATGGTGCTGGTGGAATATAAACCCCCGGATAGGCAACGCTGATGTATTCGGGAATTACATAATTTGCCAGCCAACTGCCCTGTGCAATCAAGAAATCATTTATTTGTTGAGCCGTAAGGGGATCGGTGTTATCAAAATGTTCAGCTTTGATAATGTTTGTCGCGACAAATCCTTCTTCGTTTGGATAATCTTCCCACCATTCGTGCCATCGAGTATAAAAAGCAGATGCAGTATTATATGAAACGGTGTGAGGCGTGTATTTATAAAGCGCACAAGTCCCGGCATTATCAGCCGTGATATTTTGTCCGTCTACAGATACAACGAGACTACTGTCACAATATGTTCCGTTATTTGGGTTACTGTCGCCAGCAAGATTTCTTAATTGTGCTGTAGCATAAGCAATCTGTTGTCCCACTCCACCATAGTTTTCTGCTCTATAAGAATAATCAGCTTTGTTATATTTAATATCATTGCATGAAGCCTCGACTCCATTTAAACAGTCGGCCATTCTTTCATCGTAATTATAGAAAAGAGGCCAAGCCGCTCTTGTTGTGCTACTGGGAGTAGTCTGAGTAATAGATGAACTTTCTCTTTGTAATATCGTTAAGATCAGTCGGGGATTGATGTTATGAGCAGTTGACTCCTCAAATATAAGTTGTGCTACTGTTTTATTAAAAAAAGTATCAAAATATGCTTGTCTTGCATTAACGTAACGAAGTTCTATGGAAGCCATAGCAATACCGGCATTTCCCAATAGAAATGCAGATAAGATCAGAAAACCAATAATTTTGCCCCTCATTCTCGTCATTGTCGTTCCGCCCCAATATTACTATCGAAGGTTCCTTTTTCTAAAGCTTCTAATCTTGCTTTTAAAAGTTCATTGTTTGGATCTTGCGTTAAACCCTCAATGACAGTGGCTTTTGCCGCTTCTTTATCACCGGAAGCGTATTCTGCAGTTGATTTGTCAACATAGTTTTCAGGAATTGTAGGGTTTTCTATAATTGCTTTCTCATAATTTTCGACTGCTTCAGAATAATTCTTGTTATCCAAAGCTTCTTTTGCCGTTTGTGAATATTTTATTTCAGATTTTGGGGCTTTTGTCTTATTACGATAAGGTAGAAGGACACAAAAAACTAAAATAGCCAGAAGCACTACTACCAAAATAGAAACAATCACTGTTTTTTTGTTTTTTTTCGTCATCTAGACAATTATATCATATTGATAAATTTATTGAACAAAGAGGCGTTTTTAGGTTATATTGTATAGTATGGTAGAATTCATTTTTATAAATTTATTACTCGGCTCAATTTTTTTGGGCCAGACAATCAAGATAGCACTTCCATTTTTCTCTAGTGTTTCTGTGCTTCCGATAGATATTATGGTCGTGCTAATCTCATTCATGTCGATTACCAAGTTGTTACTTAATCGTGGTTTTATCGAATATTTTAAAAAGATATTTGTCTCTCCGTGGAAATATTTGATAGTTTTTCTTTTGATTAGTTTAGCGTCTCTTCTATATAATTTTTCAACCTATCCCGTTAAGGATGGGCTTGTAGCATTGGCGTATTGGATCAGGTTTACTCTAATCTTTTTTGCACTGTCTAGCCTAGAGATCAAAAAAATCAAGGATTTGAAATCACTTTTTATCATTTGGTCATCTGCGATACTGCTAATGGGCTTTGTTCAATATCTCATTGTCCCAGATTTTAGCTTTATGACAGTATTTGGTTGGGATCCTCACCAGGGTAGGATGTTATCAACCTTCTATGACCCTAATTATTTTGGAGCGTTTTTGACGCTAGTTATGGGAATGTTAATTTCTTCTGTTCTCGGCAATCAAAAGACCAAATGGCCTATATTACTTTTTGTTTTATGCTGGATAGGGTTGTATCTAACCTTCTCTAGGAGTGCATGGCTAATTGGTGCAATCGCCATTCCTCTGACTGCATGGCCAAAGAGTTGGAAAATTGCAATATTGTTATTCGGAGTTTTTGTATTGATTATATTAATGCCGAACCGATTGAGTAGCCGGGTATCTCAAAGTAGCAGTTTTTTGAGTTCTTTGTTTAATAAAACAACCGTTTTGTCTGGAACGTCAACGGAAGATCCGAGTGCTGCGTCGCGTGGTGTATCAATTAGGAGAGCGTGGGAATTGGGCAAAAAAAACTGGATAATTGGAGTTGGCTATAATGCTTACGCCCCAGCTCTAGTCAGGGATGAAATAGTTGGAGAGTCTCTATCGGGTTTATCTAGCCAGGGTTCGGATAGCTCTATCCTAAATGTATTTGCCACCACTGGTGTCCCGGGCCTTTTTACATTTCTAATATTTTTAATTAGTCTATCCTTGTTTAGTCATAAAGATTGGAAGAAGGGCTCCCCAAATGGCTTTTTATTCGGTTATCTCATTGCTGTTTTTATTGGTTCATTTTTTAATAATTTGTTATTTTATACTTTAATAATTATACCGTTTTATTTATTTATTTTTGGCCTGAAAGCAGAAGAAAATGCGCAATAGTTCAAGCAAATTTATTCGGTTTCTCTTATACACAACAATTTTTCTGTTACCCTTGTATATATTCAGGTATAAAATTGGTCCGTTTAGAACTAATTTATTTGAAATATCGATCTTTATTACGTTCGCTGTCTTTATTGTTGGGCAATTTTGCTCTGGCCGAGTTATGAAGATGCAATTTGGTGGTCTATTGCCACTTA
This sequence comes from uncultured Candidatus Saccharibacteria bacterium, assembly GCA_964628585.1. Classification (GTDB taxonomy): domain Bacteria; phylum Patescibacteriota; class UBA1384; order XYA2-FULL-43-10; family 1-14-0-10-43-13; genus CAZVMH01. Next base: position 76,690 of record CAZVMH010000004.1, read on the forward strand.
TATTTCTGCTGATTGCACTTATTTCAATTATTCAATCAGATAGCTTAATTTCTGGTCTTGGTATTTTTAAAGGTTGGTTTCTGGCACCTTTCTTATTGTATCTGATGATCATCAATTTGTTTGACAAAAATTCTTTACCAAAACTCTCAATTCCACTTTTTTGTTCTCTGATTTTATTCTCATTCTGGGCGTATTTACAAAGGGGTGAAATTATCACCACGCTTTTTTACCAGAGTGAAGATGCCAGTTTTGCTCAATATTTAGCACAGAATCGTTTCTTTGGTCCGTTTGAATCACCAAACTTTTTGGCGATGTATGTGGCTCCAGTATTTTTTCTTTCTATTCCGTTTTTCCCAAAAATCAAGAACATTATTATAAAAATTCTAGCAAGTGCGTTGTTGCTTTTGCCAATCTATACATTATATATTACTGGTTCGCGAGGAGGATTGATTGCTTTCGGAATATCGGCGTTTGTTTTCGTTGTTTTGATGTTTTTGCCAGCGATTAAAAAATATGCTTCTTTACTATCGGTAGTAAAAATTATTGGGCTAGTTGCGGTTAACTTGGCCTATTTTTACTATTTCATTCAGGTCAAATTTCCAGAAGCAGCCGCTAGTGATAAAATACGTCAAGAAATATATGAATATTCGATCAAATTATTAAAAACTGATTGGCTCTTTGGTATTGGTCTTGGTAATTTTCAAGAAAGGGTTCAAACCTTATCGGTTGGCAACATTTCTTTCATCAACTTCGGTTTGCCTTATGCTCTTCACCCACATAATATGCTCTTGGCTATCTGGCTCAACTTAGGCTTGGCCGGTATCGTCGCTTTATTATTCATTATTGGCAATTTTTTCAAACAGATCATCATTTCTCCCCCCTCAATCCTGCGAGCCTCTGTGGGCGCAGCCATGACAGCCATACTGGTTCACGGCCTTTTTGACACAACATATTTTAAAAATGATCTTTCTGCAATTTTTTGGATAACACTGGCCATAACTTTTGTAATTTCGAGAACAAATGAAACAGCTAAGAACTAATCTCAGTTCAATATTGTTGATTGTACTATTTGCGTTTCTTCCTTTTTCATCTTGGTTGGTTAGTTTGAGTGGCAATCCTTGGATGAGTTTGGCTAGAGACATTTTGATAGTTTTGATCGCAATACTGGCGTTATTTAATCTTAGAAAAATGAACAAGGTCTCGTTGATAATCGCAACAGTTTTTATTATCTATGGACTTTTGACTTATTTTTGGAAAAGTTCAAGTAGCGAACAGTGGCTCAGAGGATTTCGGTTTTTCTTTTTCCCAATAATCTTTTATCTGGTAATTTCTTTAATCGATTTTTCTAAAAAACAGAAAAAAGCTGTCCTTTGGGTCATTTTTGGAGGATTCATTGTTCTGGGCTCTATTGCCATTTTGGAATACTTTAATATTAGAGTGCCACTAACCAACAAAATTGGTGTCGTTGGTGCCCTAGAAGACTTTCAAGGTTTAGGTGGAGGAGTTGCGAGGCTACAATCTCTTTTGGCTGGGCCTAATGCTTTCGGAATATATCTTGTCGCTCTTTCTGCCTTTTTTTTATCAGCCTTTTCACAAATTAATAAAAAAATAATCTATTTAATCCCAATCGTAATTATTCTGACATTTTTTACCTATTCGAGGAGTGCATTGATTGGGCTATTCGTTTTGCTTATGTTTTATATTTATTTCATTATCGCAAAGAGGCTGAATCATATTATGGCCATTTCTTCTGTCGTGGTTATTCTGGTTGTCATATCGATCATTGGTCTAAAACTCTATAATAGCGAAAAATATAAGTATTATGTTACTCACGGCACCTCAACTTCTTTGAGAACAGAACAAATTCAGAGAGTTTGGCGTGATAAAAATGAAATTGGATTGCTTGGTCGGAGCATGGGAACGGCTGGTCCTTCTTCTCAAAACAGACTAGACGGTGGGCCGAATCATTGGTCTGAAAACATTTATCTTGATATTTTTGAAGAAACGGGTTTGGTCGGATTGGTTTTATATCTAGCCTTAATCATTGCAATTTTGATAGAGCTAGCCTATAATTTTTCCGACCCCATGAATAAAAGTGCTGTCTTAATTATTGTTAGTTTTGCCTTGATGGGGTTTTTTATTAATATATATACGGGTCAAATCGGAATATTTTTAGTTTGGCTCCTCTCTGGTTTAAGTCAAAAAGGAAAACTCAATGTCAAGAATTCTAATTGATGGTAGATTTGTAGGTGTAGGCGATTCACAAACACGGTATGTCTTGGAATTGGTCCGTAATATATTAAAATTTGATCAAAAAAATGAATATACTCTATTGCTACGACCAGTCGGTGTTAGGGAGCTTGAAGTTTTTTCAGGAATCAAAGGGAAACCAAATCTGAAAATAGATATATTAGATGTTTCACACTATTCCGTAGCTGAACAAACTAAACTACTCCAGTATCTCAATCGGAAAAAGTTTGATCTGGTTCATTTCACACAATTCAATCATCCAATTCTATATCGCGGTAATTATGTGATAACTATTCAAGATTTAACTCTTATCGGTCATCTCCATTATTTTAACTTTATTAAACAACTTGCCTTTAACAATGTTATGAAATCGGCAGCCAAGGACTCAAAAAAAATTATTGCCATTTCTAAAGTCACTGAAAAAGATGTAATTAACTTTTTTGGTACCTCCAAAGATAAATTTGCTCTTATCTATCACGGCATTGATCATGAAAGATTTAATATTAAAATTAAAGACCAGAAAGTATCAACAGAATCCTTTAAAAAGAAGTACAAGATTTCAAATAATTACATTTTGTATACTGGGATGTGGAAGAAACACAAAAATATACTACGAATGTTGAAGGCTTTCGAGAAGTTTAAAATAAATTATCCGGAAAATAAAACTCAATTGGTGCTAGTCGGAAAAATTGACAAGGGTGAACCGGAGGTAATTGCTGAAATCGAACGTATTAATAACACCCACAAGCTGCTTTTTACAAACAATCCGATAATTGTGACTACTGGTTTTATAGAAGAAGACAAACTACCAATAGCTCATGCAGGCGCATTGGCTTATTGTATTCCGTCGCTTTCAGAAGGCTTTGGGTGGCCTCCACTTGAAGCGATGGCCTGTGGCACACCAGTAATTTCGTCTAATCTTTCGTGTATGCCAGAGATTTTAGGCGATGCTCCAATTTATTTTGATCCATACGACATTGACGACATAGCCAAAGCAATGGGAAAAATAGCATCAGACGAGAAATTGAGAGAAAACTTATCTAAAAAAGGTTTAGAGCAGGTTAAAAAATATAATTGGGAAGACTGTGCTGAGAAAACATTGAAAGTGTATAAAGAGTTATTGAACTAATTGAACTATTTTTTCTTTGCGACTAATAGGATCGTATCGTAAAAATTTAAACCCGTAATCTTTTTTATTCCAAGAAATATCCAATATTTTAAGTTATTGCGGAAGTTTGTTGGAACATAGTAAGGGTCTAGAGTATTGGTTAAAATCTTAAAATTTCTGTCTCGAAAAGCTTTTTCTAAAACAATCGGGGTAAATTGGGAAAGATGAATTTCGCCAAAATTTTCTTTGTAATTTGTTTTTGCCATTCCAAATTCACCATAGTCTTTGAATCTGCCTATTTTTAAAAATCTTAATAGTCTTTTTGTTCGCAAATTAATAAATTTATTGATGTCGTTTGGTACTGCAATGACAACAATTCCATCTTTTTTCAATAATGAATAGCATTTACTGATAAGTTCCCCGGGTTCGTGAACGTGTTCTAGAACATGAAAAATAGTAATAGCATCAAATCTGTGATTAAATTTAAGATCTTCCATATCGCCCTCGGCTAACTTTACTCCATATTTATTTTTGGCAATAATAATTGCGGAAGTCGCGACCTCTGTTCCAAAAATATTAAAATATTTTTTAGCAAAATACAGAAATTGGCCGATACCGGCTCCAATATCTAAAATATCTCCACTTTTAATATACCTACGCAATATTTGAAGTCGTCTCAAGCTTAAAATGTCAAAATCTTTTTCTAAACTTATCCAATAATCATAGTTATCGCATTTAGAGTAATATTTTTTAATTGATTTTCTGTTGGGTCTAGGGCTAGTAAAAAAGTAGCCGCAGTTAAGGCATTTGCACATATCAATTTTTGAATCAACACAAGCAATTCTTTTAGATTCGCATAAAGAACATTTTTTAACTTTTTCAAAAACCAAATTAGATTCCTTCCCCGCATAATGTTGAACTTACAATAATTCTATGATAGTTTATGCTTATAATTTAATCAATAAATAGGTAGATTACATGGCAGAGATATTAAAATGGTCTTTTCTGGGGCTAGGCGCTCTTTTTGTGCTCATTCCAATTTGTTATTATTGGTTTCTTAAATCTCCAATAATAAACAAGCACATTGCTGATTCTTCGATTTCTACTGCTAAAAAAATTAACACCATTTTGCAAAAACAAATCTACTCAAATTCCGTTTCGGTATTAGTTCTCTTTGTTATCATCCTTTACGTTCTTTCCTGGAAATTTGCCATAATTTTTCTTGTAGGAACACTTTTTGCTATAACGGTGCGAGTTCTTGTAGCTTTTTTTTCAAAAAAAATAAATCCAGTATTGTTATTAGAGAGCGAAAAGGGGGAACAAGGCAAAACCGCAAACATATTAAAGATAATGACAAGTTTTTTTGTTTTTGGGTTTGCATTTCTCGCACTCTTTGCTCTAAAAATAATTTTTAACGACATTAATGTTCTTTATGCTTTGGTTTTGGGTATAGGGCTAGAGACATTCTTAATTCAGATTCAATCGAGAAGGGAAGCGGACCAATTTTCTTCTATTTCTAATTATTTTTCAATATTTGCCTTTATTTTAGTTACTTTAGCCGCCACAGCAGAGAACTTTTATCCAAGTTTTCAGAGTCTTACCTTATTACTCTGGGCCATTCCTATAGCTGGTCTTAAAATATTCCTACTTTCACTGCTGATTAATTTTCTTTTGAAAAAAACTCGGATATTTAAATCGAGCGAAATAGTTTTACCTATTTCTATAACGATTCTTTTAGCTGTTTCCTTCTATCTAATTCCTCATTATCTTTTTCAAAATAATCAATATAATTCACTACGAATGTTTGCGAGTTTGTTGCTTGGACTTTTTGTTGCGATAATTTATCATTTTGTGCCGAAAAAGAACGAAGAAAAACAGAGTATTCAAAATTTTTTACCAATTTTAGTTCTTGTTTTTTCGATGCTCCTTGCGAATTATATAATTGGATACTTGGGAGTTGCTTTAGTGATCATGGCTCAAGCTTCCTTATTCTGGGTTATGTTTGCCCGAAACGTCGATAATGAAAATATTCATCAAAGTATTATCTCTAATGTCTTTGGTTTGAGTGCGATCTTAATTTTCTTTTTAATCCAGAGAATATTTAATCTGAATAATTCTGATCAGATTGCATTAATTTCTAGTCTTCTCTTGGGTGGATTGACCCTGTATTTTGTAGTATATTATGCACTTTTAACTTCAAAAAAAATATATGTAAACCTATTTGCTTTATTGTCAATTTTAATTCCATTTTCAATCATTTTTCTTTTTGGCATTTCGTATTTGATTGGAATAATATTGGGAGCTCTTATTATTGGGATACTACTTGCGTGCATATACCAAAATGCAAAAGCTTTAATTTATTCAATGCTAACAACAATTCTCTTTTTTGCAATTCTATTAAAAGATTTTTTGAAAACTGACTCAGAACTTATATTTAAGATTATTATTGCGGGAGTGTTATTAATTTCTGTCTCAGCTTTTGCAATATTTAAACCAGAAACAAATGAGTAATAACAAAAAAACAGACCCTTCAATTTTTGTACTCGATCGTATAGAAGGTAATGATGCAATTTTGATCCAGGGTGAAAAAACCCTAATAATAAATAAGAAAATTCTTCCGAAAGAAATAATAATGGGAGAAAGAATTGTTTTAGAGTTAACAAAGGAATCAGATCATGGCAAAAAATCTGAAAAAAGTACAAAAGATCTCCTTAACGAAATTCTGGCTTCTAATTAAATCAAAGTTTAATTTAAAGAGAAACAAGTTTCTACCCCTAAAGGTCTCTTTGATTTCTTTGGCTGGGATTTTAATACTATTCTTCTTGTTTTTTGGCGTTTACTCTGTAATATACGCAAAGCATATTTATGCGCACCAATTTATTGGCAAAACTGATCTTGGCGGAAAGACCAAAGATGAAGCAAAAAATATTTTAACAGAAGTGGCAAAACTGTTTTTAGAGAAAGAAATTATATTAAATTATGAACCAAAAGAAGGACAAAACGGAAAAGAATATAAGTTTAAACCAGAGGAATTGGGCCTGCAATATGACGTTGAAAAGACGGCTAGTGGAGTTTGGGATTGGGGTAGAAAAGAAAAAGCGGGTAGGTCATTTTTGGAACAGTTACAAAGTATTTTTAGTAAAAAAAATCATAACTTTTCATATACCATAAATAACGAAGCCTTAGATAAAAAAATATCCGATATAGCGCTTGAGCAAGATCAACCAGAGAAGGATTTTGCCATTAAATATGAAAATGGAAAATTTGTTTTATCGACAGAACGAGCGGAAGGCTGGCGTATTAGCCAATTAGCCCTGAAAGATAAAATTGGAACAAAAATCGCCAAAGCAGAAGTCGAAAATATCAATTTTGGTACTGAAACATTTAAACCCCAGATATTGCAGGAAAACGCCGAGAAAAGACTTGTCGAAGCCAACGCCATTATTTCGGATGGAGATTTGTTACTTTCCTTTGAAACTCAAGAATTTACAGCCGATACAGACACAATCGGAAGTCTTATTAAATATGAGAGTGCCGGAGACGATCTGAAGTTAGTCTTTGATAAGGAAAGAGAAAAACTATTTATCCAAAATATTGCGGGAAGTATAGATGTTGAGGCAAAAGATGCTAAGCTCGGCATCAGTGATGGGAAAGTGACCATAATTGAAGTTGCGACACTGGGCAAAACTCTTGATCAAACCCAAACAGCAGTAGATATTGAGAATGCTTTATCTTCAAGAATCGAGGGGCAAACTTCAAAGACTGACTCTAAAAAAATTAATTTAAAAGTTGAGGTGAGGAAACCAGCGGTTACAAATGATTCAATCGGTAATTTGGGCATTAATGAGCTAATTGGTACTGGCACAACTAATTTTGTGAAATCGCCAACTAACCGAATTTTCAATATTAATGTTGGGGCAAAAGCTATTAATGGTAGTCTTGTCGCTCCAGGTGAGACATTCTCAACTATCGGGAAATTAGGTAAAATTGATGCCAATTCTGGTTACTTGCCTGAACTGGTCATTAAAAATAATACAACCGTGCCAGACTATGGTGGCGGTTTGTGCCAAGTTTCGACAACGCTATTTAGGGCAGCATTAAATGCCGGTTTAAAAATTACTGAGCGTCAGAACCACTCCTATCGAGTGAGTTACTACGAGCCTCCAATTGGCATGGATGCAACAATTTATGATCCTTCACCTGATTTTAAATTTGTGAATAACTATTCGACTCATATTTTAATTCAATCAAAAATTGTTGGTACAAAAATCACTTTTGAAATTTATGGGACAAAAGATGGCAGAGTAGCCACTACCTCAACTCCAACTGGATATAATTATGTCGAGCCACCACCAAGACAGGACACCGAAACCGACACATTACCAGCTGGCGAAAGTAAACAAATTCAAAAACCTCATCAGGGCGCTTCTGCCAGTTTTAACTATCATGTTGAAAGAAACGGGGAAGTGCTCCAGGATAAAACGTTTGTATCGGTCTATGTTGCCTTGCCAGAAAAATGGTTGATTGGGAAGGCTCCTGCGCCAGTCCCAGCTGAACCAGCGCCTGCGCCGGCACCAGTTCCAGATCCAGCGCCAGTTCCTACACCATAAAAACTCTGGAGACTTCAAACCTACTAATCTATACTAATTTTGTTATAATATATTTATGCAAAAGGAGAGGGCATACTCATTTTTTCAGTGGGGAATTCGCGATGTTGAAAAACACTTTGAAGTAGATATTAAAGAGGGATTATCTAGTCAAGTGGCACGGCATCGTCTTTCTAAATTTGGAAAAAATTCTTTATCTAGCCTTAAAGAAGTTAGCCCGTGGAGCATTTTTTTTCGTCAATTCTCCAACTTTTTTATTTGGATTCTTCTAGTTGCGTCAATTATTTCATATTTTGTTGACGGTATAATCCAATCCTTTATTATATTGTTTATTATTTTCCTCAATGTATTTTTAGGCTTCATTCAGGAGTTTAAAGCAGAAAAAGCTTTAGCGGAATTAAAAAATAGCTCTAAATTAAAATCGAAAGTTTTTCGAGATGGCAAAACGATAGTGCTTAACAGCGAAGAAGTTGTGCCTGGGGATATCATCTTGATCGAAAGTGGCGATATAGTTCCGGCAGACCTACGTATTATTGAATCAAACTCATTGGCAGTTAACGAGTCATCACTAACTGGTGAATCTGTGCCTGTAGAGAAAAATACTGATTCGCTGCCGATTGATACTTTGCTCGCAGATCGTAAGAATATGGTTTTTAGCGGAACCGTAGTTTCTTCTGGCAATGCTCGTGGAATTGCTGTGGCTACCGGCGTCAAAACAGAGTTTGGTAATATTGCTGGATTGGTCTCACTTAAAGACGAAAAAACACCCTTAGAGATACAGATCAGCTATTTAGCAAAGGCTTTAACCATTATTTCAACTATAATGGTAATTATTTTGTTTGCTATAGGCTTTGCAAGAGGATATGAAATTCTACCACTTCTAACTTTTGTAATTGCTCTTTTGGTCGGAGCAGTACCTGAAAGTTTGCCCACAGTTATCACTTTAGCGCTGGCCATAGGTGTCTCCCGAATGGCAAAGAATAAAGCAATTGTTCGAAGGTTTGCTGCGGTGGAAACACTCGGTACGATTAAGATTATTGCAACAGATAAAACTGGTACCTTAACAAACAATGAACTTTCGGTTGACAAAATCGTGACTAAGAATTTCCATCTGATCGAAAGCGATTCAATTTGCAAGACTTTACCTGTAAGAGAACTTTTCGAAAGTGCCGTAATTTGCTCAAATGTTAATTATTCTAAAGATCGCCTTATTGGCGATCCGCTAGAAATTGGCATTGCGAAAGAAGCGTTTAATCTCAAAATAAGACCGAAAAAATATAAAGAGCTAATGGAAATGCCTTTTGATAGCACAAATCAATATATGGCCGTACTGGTCAATATCGACAGAAAAAAAGAAATGATAGTCAAGGGTGCCCCAGAAAAAATCGCTTCTTTCTGCTCCAATAAAGCTGACGCTAAAAAAATTAGAGAAATGGCAGGAACTTTGAGCAAGGAGGGTCTGAAGGTCATCGCTGTTGCTAAGAAAACAGTGGACAGGAGCTCATTTTCAAACGTAAACCATCTAATTTTTTTGGGCCTGATTGCGATGGTGGATGAACCAAGTGATGGTATTTCGGAAGCATTTGCCAAAACTCTAAAAGCCAACATCCGTCCCGTAATTTTGACTGGAGACCATCCTGAAACGGCTCGTTTTGTGGCGGAAAAGATAGGGCTAACTATCGCAAAAAACGAAATTTATACAGGAAAAGATCTTGATCATTTTACGGTTACAGAATTGAAACAAGCTATTGCAAAAGTAAAAATTTTTGCTCGAGTATCACCAGAGGACAAAATAAATATCGTCCAAAAGTTCGAGGAAATGGGATTTCCGGTCCTTGTTACGGGCGATGGAGTAAATGACGCTGCTGCCATAAAAAGGGCTAGCGTGGGCGTTGCAATGGGAATAAAGGGTACTGACGTAGCTAAGGATTCGGCTGATATCGTTCTTTCTGACGATAAATATTCCACTATTATTTCTGCAATTGAATATGGACGAACTGTATATGATAACATAAGAAATTCTGTAATTTTTCTTATCTCTGGGAATATTGGAATTCTATTTATTGTAGCATTAACATTTATTTTTGATCTACCAATCCCCCTTTTAACAGTTCATATTCTTTGGATTAATATGGTAACAGATACAATGCCAGCTGTTGCATTAGCACTAGAAAAACCATCGGCTGCAATACTATCTGAACGACCAAGACCAAGCGGTTCATCGTCAATGAAAGCACCTATTTTCTATTCATTTTATCTTTCGTTAATAGGAATCGTCTTAGGAATGCTTTTATATTTATGGGGTGTAAACGATTCTCCAGAAAAAGCTCGAACATTATTGTTCACTTATATCGTTTTTCAGGAGTTAATATTTTGTTATTCTGTTCGATCACCAAAAAGAATTTGGCAGAGTACAAAAGAGTTCTTTTCAAATAGTAACTTAAATATTTCTCTTATCGGAGTCGTTATTTTACAGATAATAATATTTTCTAATCCATTCAGGACAATATTTGGACTATCAGTTTTAAACTACAGAGAAATAGTAGGACTGATTATATCAATCTTCTTAACCTTGTTACTATCGGAAATAGTTCGATCAAAAATTAGCAGTCACTTTGAGGGTCATCGATAAACTATTTTTTACTAGAAGCCTTTATAAAAGCATAAAAAAGAGGGTGTGGCCGCCCTGGACGAGAGTGAAATTCAGGATGAAATTGTACCCCAACAAAGAAAGGGTGATTTTTGAGTTCTATTATTTCAACCAAATTGCGAGTAGGATTAACTCCCGCAATTAAAAAACCTTTCTTCTCAAGCGTAGATCGATATTCATTATTGAACTCGTATCGATGTCTGTGACGTTCAGAAATAAGCGGAGGTTTCCCAGAGATCGGATTTTTCATGGAACCATAGGCTTCATATGCTTTTGTGCCCTTGATTAATTCACAATCATATACACCAAGCCTCATCGACCCACCATAATTCTTATTTTTTAATTTCTTTTTTTGATCTTCCATTATATGGATGATGGGGTAGGGTGTTTTGGGATCAAGCTCTTCTGAATTAGCCCTTTTCATGCCACAGACATTGCGAGCAAATTCAATCGTAGCAATCTGCATGCCGTAGCAAAGACCAAAATATGGTATCTTGTGTTCTCTGCAAAAGCCGGCGGCGGCAATTTTACCTTCAATCCCACGGGAACCAAAACCGCCCGGAATAATGACCCCGTCCAATTCTTTCAATTCCAGCAAACTCTTCGGGTCTGTTTCAAACTTTTCGCTTGAAAGCCAGGAAAAGACAGGTTTAAGATTCTGAGCCCAGCAAGCATGTTTGACTGATTCAATTACTGAGATATATGAGTCAGACAAAACATAATCACCGGTATCAAAATACTTTCCAACAACTCCGATCTTGACCTCTCTTTTGACGTTTTTAATCTGCAGAACCATTTTACGCCATCCTTTCAGGTCTTTTTTGCGAGGCTTGAGACTTAAGTGATGCAAAATCTTAGTACCAAGTTTTTCGTTTTCAAAATTGACAGGAATATCATAAATTGAATCGACATCTGGAGCAGAAACTGCATTTTCTGCTTCAATACTACAGAAAGTAGCCAGTTTTTCTCTCCGCTTATCATCAATTGGCCGTTCTGCTCTACAGAGAATGAAATCAGCCTGAATCCCGCAAGAGTTTAGTTCTCTGGCAGCATGTTGTGTTGGTTTTGTTTTCATTTCACCAATTTTTGAGGGAATTGGAAGATATGAAACTAAAACAGTAATTACATCGCGTGGGTTCTTATTCTTAAGTATTCTGGCTGCTTCTAAAAATAGGAGATTCTCATATTCTCCTATGGTCCCACCAATTTCAATAATGGCTATTTCCGATTTAGTTGTCTTTATAGCTTTATTAATTCTACCAATAATTTCTTCTGGCACATGAGGTACAACTTGGACACACTTACCGCCATATTCCAGATTACGTTCCTTGTCGATTACAGACTGATAGATTCGACCAGTTGTCATATAGTTTGCTTTGGTCAGATCCTCATCCAAAAATCTTTCATAGTTGCCCATATCTTGATCACATTCATCACCGTCGCGGGTAACAAAAACTTCTCCATGTTCAGTTGGATTCATTGTTCCGGCGTCGAGATTAATATAAGGGTCAGCCTTTACAGCAGTAACACGATAGCCTTTACTTTTTAGAATCGTACCAATCGAAGCAGCTGCAATTCCCTTACCGACCGAAGACATAACCCCACCAACAACGAAAATGTACTTATTACGCATTTCTCCTCCTAAAATAATATCAACATAAAAAACTCCGGAGAACAGTATTTTGGAGTTTTTTTAGAGTATTTTTATTTTCACTGGCAGATTACTATAAAACCGTGACTGAACTGCCAGCCCGAAGCTCTGCGGAGGGAAAACAAGCTTTTCCGCAGGAATACTCTGGGCTTTTTCCAGAGTAGCTTATTTTGATTAAATTATATACTGATTAAAAATTTGTTACAATCAAGTTAAACTGTTGATAACACAAAAATTCATAATGATAATGAAAAATATTCAATCAAAATTATTACGCAAAGCAAAGTTTGTTGGAAAAATAATATCGAGTTTTCCATATGTCGGATCAGTTGTACTGACTGGGTCATTGGCACAAGGACACGCAAACCAAAATTCCGATATTGATATTATGATAATTGCTAAAGGGGGAAGAGTATTTACCACTAGGTTTTTTATTAACACATTCGGTACAATTTTTGGTATCAAACGATCAAAAGATGAAAATAAAAATCATGCTGGCAAGTTTTGTTTTAACTATTTTATTGCTGATAATTATTTAATACTCCCAACGGGCAGGGGAGAAAAAATCGATCGATACTGTGCCGAGGACTACTCACGATCAAAATTTATCGCTGGTGATAAAACATTACATCAAATTTTTTTACAGAAGAATAAAAGATTATTTGAAAAGTATGGTTATAAAATTAAGCATAATAATCTAAAAACAGAAATACATCGACTAAACACTAGTCGATTTGAAAAATGGGTTAAAAATTATCAAATTAAAAAGATAGAATCCGATCCTAGAACAAAAAAATATCCAAATTTAATTGCTTATAACGATAATGAACTCAGATTTCATCCACCAAAGGCAAGTTAGCGACAGATATGTTGGGGGATGACAAATTGAAAATTTAGTCTTTTTGTGATATAAAGAGATATCAACACTACCAGAAAGGAGCAAGAAAGTGGAGTTAGTTGTTGAGATCTCTCATCAGAAGGGTGCTCCGTCTTGGGCCGCCGAAAACCCTTCGCACGCTACTCTGAGTATTCTGGGCTTTCGTAATGAGCTCGAAGAGACACCCCGACCCGTCTCGGAGCTGGAGACTGCTGAATTCGAAACGATCTTAAGAAGCACGATACGTTCTAAGTCGTTCTCGGGATTCACCCAGATTCCGGGTCAGGCAAACTGCAAGGTTGTTGCCCTTCAACCTGAACTCCCCGAGGTATATCGGAAGATCACAGAGAGAGTACTGACCGAGATCTTCAAGATACAGCGATTTCTCTGAAGGGAGTGCACCAGAACTTGAGGTTGCCGGGCGATTCCGCCTGGCAACCTCCCAAATGATTTTTTGTATATTAGTCCAATGATCGTATTGACTTTGATAAAAGTTTTGGATAAATTGGAGGTGGTGGTAGTGTTTCCCCCTTGACGCTACCGCCATTTTATTAAGAAGGGTGGAGGGTTAGGCCCTTTTTTTAATGCAAAAACTTAAGATTTAAGTCTTGACTTTATGTAAAGTTTACTTTACAATGCTACTTGAAATACATTAAATAATCCCTCGACTCGACCCAAAGGGTCCCCTTCGGTATCTTTGGGCGACTCAGGATAACTTCGTTAGGAGAAAAGATGTTAAAACCACTAGGAGACAGGGTGCTCATAAAGCCTCTTCCTGCAGAGGAAATTACTAAGTCTGGCATTGTAATCCCAGATACAGCCAAAGAAGCGCCGGCAGAGGGAAAGATTGTTGCTCTAGGTAATGGAAAAATTAAAGATGGGAAAATATATCAATTTTCCGTTAAAGTTGGTGATAAAGTTTTATATTCTAAATATTCTGGCGATGAACTAAAAATTGACAGTGAAGAATATAAAGTAATGAAAGAAGAAGATATTTTAGGAATACTATAAGGAGTTATATTATGAGTAAACAAATCAAATTTGGAGATGAAGGGAGAGCCGGCCTGCAGAGAGGTGTAAATAAATTAGCCGATACAGTAAAAGTTACGCTTGGTCCAAGAGGTCGGCATGTTGTACTAGATAAAAGTTTTGGTTCGCCTACTATCACAAACGATGGTGTAACTATTGCCAAAGAAATTGAGCTAGAGAACAAATTTGAGGACATGGGAGCCCAACTGATTAAAGAAGTTGCTTCTAAAACAAATGATGTTGCTGGTGATGGTACGACTACTGCCACAATTTTGGCTCAAGCCATGGTAAATGAGGGTCTAAAAAATGTTGCAGCAGGCGCCAACCCCATGGGGATCCGTCAAGGAATCGAAAAAGCAACCGAAAAAGTCGTTTTCCTCATAAAAACAAATTCAAAAGAAATTTCTGGTAAAGAAGAAATTGCTCAAGTTGCTTCTGTTTCAGCTGGCGACAAAGAAATAGGCGATTTAATCGCCGAAGTAATGGATATAATTGGTAAAGACGGTGTAATAACTGTTGAAGAATCAAATACCTTGGGGCTTGAGAAAGAAGTTGTTGAGGGAATGCAGTTTGATAATGGCTTTATTAGTCAATATATGATTACTGATACGGCCTCAATGAAATCAGTTTTAGAAAATCCATTGATTTTATTGACTGATAAAAAAATCTCATCTATTGCTGAAATTTTGCCAATTTTGGAAAAAGTTGCGGAGAGTGGTAAAAAAGATATTGTTATAATTGCTGAAGATGTAGATGGTGAAGCACTCGCAACTCTGGTGGTCAACAAACTTCGAGGTACTATCAATGTTTTGGCGGTTAAAGCGCCTGGTTTTGGTGACAGACGAAAAGAGATGCTCGAAGACATTGCTGTCTTAACTGGAGGAACAGTTGTTTCTGCTGACAAGGGTGAGAAACTTGAAGATACAAAAATAGAAATGCTAGGTAGCGCCAGAAAAGTTGAGTCAGACAAAGACAATACTACGATTATTGAAGGAAAAGGCAAAAAAGAAGCAATAAAAGTTAGAATTGAACAGACCAAACAACAAATTGAAAAAACGACTTCTGATTATGATAAAGAGAAACTAAATGAACGTTTAGCCAAAATGTCTGGTGGAGTCGGCGTAATTAAAGTTGGTGCTGCGACCGAGACTGAGATGAAAGAAAGAAAATATAAAATAGAAGATGCTCTTAATGCGACTAAAGCGGCTATCGCCGAAGGCATTGTGGCTGGTGGTGGAGTAGCACTTGTTGATACAATTTCTAAATTGAACGATATCAAAGTGAGTGGTGATGAAATGATAGGTGTTGAAATTGTCAAAAAGGCGCTAGAGTCTCCAATGCGTCAGATCGCCGAAAATGCTGGCACGGATGGTGCTGTTGTAATTGAAAATGTTAAGAAATTAAAACCAGGTGAGGGCTTTAATGCCTTAACCGGTGAATATGGTGATATGATTGCTTTTGGAATCATTGATCCTGCCAGAGTCACTAGAAGCGCGGTCCAGAATGCAGCATCGATTTCTGCTTTACTTTTAACGACTGAAGCGGTTGTAGCTGACAAACCTGAAAAAAATCCTCCAACAATGCCACAGATGGGCGGAGGCAATCCTTATGGCGACATGGGGATGTAACTCAAAACTTATACGCTCAAATGTTATTTATAAAAAATCCGGCGACAACCGGATTTTTCATATTATAGTTCTATTTATGCCGGGCTTGTTTCTACGGTGGTTTGAACTTTAGTTCTTTCAAAATCGTCTTTGATGACTATTTGATTCGGTGCAAAATTAATAACTGCACTATGAGAAATTATTCTTTCTGACAATAGATTCTTAATATAGAATTTTCTTAACTCAAAACTATGACCATCAACTAGAATATCACTAACTTTTCCAACAAACTGTCCGCTTTTAGTAAAAACTTTTTGTCCAATTCCACAAAAACCTTTTTCAGTCTTACTTTTGAGTCTGACTAAATCATCTAAATTTTGAATGGCGTCATAGTTATCAACCAAAACGGTGGTATCTTTGGTAGCAATTTCGATAATATTGTGAACTGAAATTACATTCACTTTACGTTCGAAAATTCCTTTATTTAAAATAATACCAGCAAGTGTGATGCTCGAAGGATCATAGATTAGATCAAAAACTGTGCCAACTTTTTCTTGGTTGACCATTTCGAATATGGGAGCCCCGAAAATTTTCGAATATAAAGTCACCATATAACCAAATCACTATTTATGCACGCTCAACATAACTTCCATTTCTGGTATCAACTACTATTTTATCATTTTCCTTAATAAAAATGGGAGCGTCAATTTGAGTTCCAGTTTCAATTGTAACCTTTTTAGTGATAGATCCGGCCGAATTGCCTTTGACTGCTGGGGGAGCGCTAGTAACAACAAAAGTCATTTTTATTGGTAAATCAATATTTATTGGGTCACCATTATAGTACAAAATATCAATCGGTGAGTTTTCTATCAAATACTTTTTTTCTTCAGATATCTTAGAGAGGGGAATCTCAAATTGTTCAAAACTTTCGCTATCCATAAAAAAAGCATTTTCATTGTCAGAGTAAAGGTAGGAGGCTCTCTTTTTTGATAGGTCTGCTTCTTCAAGTTTGTCTGCACCCTGAAATGTTTTATCTATAGTAGCGCCAGTTTTCAAATTCTTGAGTTTTATCTTTACAACCGCGCCACCACGCCCCTGTTTTGAGTGAGAATAAGATAAGATGACCCACGGGTCATTTTCCATGACGATTTTAGTCCCTGTTTTAAGATCTGTAATTGATAGCATGGGCAAACCTTGCTAGATTTATCTAACTGTAAAAGGAAGCAGAGCCAAATGTCTTGCTCTTTTAATTGCGGAGGTCATTCCTCTTTGATGTTTGGCGCAATTCCCGTTTCTAGAACCAGATTCAATTTTATTCCAACGATTCAAATATTTTGCCAAATTGTTGACATCTTTGTAGTCAATTTCAGTAACCTTTGCTTTGCAGAAAAGGCATTTTTTGTTGACTGGTTGATAAGTTGTTTTTCTCTGATAAGCCACGTAACTCCTTCGGAGAATTTTCAATTTTCAATTTTCAATTTTCATTGAATTTCTAAATTTTAAATTCTAAATTTTAAATTATCTTAAAATGGGATCTCTTCAATATCTATTTCATCTTCTTTTTTCTTGTTATCAACTTTTTCTTCCTTGCCATCGCTGGATATTTCAGCTATAGGGTTAGCATCATCGGCAGGGGTATATGATCCGCCCATGTTTCCACCTTTGCTTCCTAAAACGATTATATTGTCGGCAATGATCTCTGTTTTGTATTTTTTAACGCCGTCTTGCCCTTCCCAGTTTCGTGTCTGCAACCGTCCTTCTACGAAAGCAGGTGCGCCTTTTTTAAGCATTGGCACAATTGCTTCGGCTTGTTTGCCCCAGACTACAATGTCATGATATTGGGTATCTTCTCCATCAGGAGAGCCGTCTCTGCCTTTCCATTTTCTATTGGTAGCAACGGTAAAGTTTGCAACTGCTTGACCGTTTGGAGTGAATCTCATCTCTGGGTCTCGAGTCAAATTTCCCAAGATCTGTGCTCTATTTAGATTTAACATTTAATCTCCTAACGAAGTTATCCTGAGCGAGCCGCCCGAAGGCGAGTCGAAGGATGATTAATATAGCATTTAAAGTTTAACCATATTATAGCACTTAACTATTTGATCTCATCTCCCAAAATATCATCAAGCTCTTTATCTAACATTGAAAGCCTGTCGGCTTCGTTAGATTCCTTTTTAATTACTTTTTTAGGTTTTTCTGTTTTAACAGGTTCTACAGTTTCTGAAGGAGTCTCTTTAAGGGGTTTCTCTTCCTTTGCATCCCGAAGGGACCCCTTTGGGGCTTTTTCAACTTTTGCTTTTTTAGCTGGTTTTTCTTCTGCAACTTCTTCTACAATTTCCTCTTCTTTAACCTCTGGCGTAGTCTCTTCGACTTTTTCTTCCGTCTGGGCTCGGTCCAGCCGAGACTGATCCCCGTCTTCGCCTCGAACAGCCATTAAGTCTCGGCTCTCTTCGGTCTCGCCCTCAATCATTTCAAAAGATTTCTCTCCACCAACAACTTCTTCAATCTCTTTAGTCTCGGCAATATCTTCCTTGGTTAATGAAAGAGCCGTGGCTTCAGCTTTTAGAATGATCATCAAGTGACGAATAACTTTGCTGGTCAAATTGATATTATGCTCAAGTTCTTTAGCTTTGTCTGCCGAAAGCTCAAAAATTATCGTCACATAAGTGGCAAAATCCTGCTTTTTGATTGGATATGCAAGTTTGCGTCTTCCCCAAACTTCTTCTTTAATTGTCTTACCGCCGAGGCTAGAAATATATCCGCCTATTTTGCCGGTTACTTTGTTTAAATCTGATTCTGGTACTAGGTCAGAAATAAGATAAGTCAGTTCGTACTGTCTCATTGCTCTCCTTATGGCACCGATTTGTTATTGCTCGCTTTAGTTCGAGCATCGGTTCCCCCTAGGGGGAAAGTTAATTAAATTGTAGTTCTACAATAGCAAATTTTATAGCAAGCGTCAACTCTCATTACACATTGAACTTAAATAGAACTACGTCACCGTCCTGCATAATATAGGTTTTGCCCTCTGTTCGGACTAAACCTTTTGCTTTGGCTCCAGACCAACCACCCTGTGCGTAAAAATCCTGCCATGGCACTACATCGGCGGCAATAAAGCCACGCTCAAAATCTCCATGAATTACGCCTGCAGCTTGTGGAGCAGTAAAGCCTTTTTTGATAGTCCATGCACGAGTTTCCATCTCTCCCGAGGTCAAATATGTTGCTAACCCAAGAGTCTTATATGCTTTTTTAATGAGATGATTAAGGCCTGTTTCCTTAATGCCTAGAGTCTCGAGGTATTCAGCCTTTTCGCTTTCAGATAATTGATTAAGCTCGCTCTCGATTCGAGCTGAAATAAATATAAAGTCAATTCCTTCATTTTGAGATTTGAGATTTGAGATTTGAGATTGCAATTGATCCTCGGAGCAATTGCCGATATATAATACTGGCTTTGAGGTTAAAAGCTGGAGATGATTCATCTCAATTTTCTCTTCATCAGTAAGTCCCGCTTCACGGGCATTTTTACCTTCATAAAGCACATCCTTTACTTTTTGAAGAGCAGAGTGAATGATTTTTGACTCCTTGGAACCCGTTTTGAGCTCTTTTTCTATAGAAAATATTCGTTTATCAACTGTAGAAATATCAGCTAACTGGAGTTCGGTTTCAATCGTAGCAATATCACTTTTAGGATCAATCTTCCCCTCAATGTGAACAACGCTAGCGTCTGGAAAGAATCGCACGACCATGCCAATGGCGTCGCACTCACGAACGTGAGAAAGAAATTGATTGCCAAGCCCTTCGCCTTTGGAGGCGCCACGAACTAAACCGGCAATATCAACAAACTCTATCACAGCTGGTACGATCTTTTTTGACTTAGAAATCTCGGCTAGCGGAGCCAATCTTTCGTCTGGAACCTCTACAATGCCCACATTCGGTTCGATAGTACAAAAAGGATAATTAGCCGCTTCAGCATTTGACCCCTTTACAAGGGCATTAAAGAGGGTACTCTTTCCCACATTGGGCAAACCGACTATTCCGATTTTTAGGCTCATAGTTCTCCTTTGTTATGAGCTCATAGTAACACAAAAAATCAGCCTTGTGAATGTAAAAAGCCAGACAGCATTTCATAATGCAGGCAGTTTTTTTCTGCTTTTAATATGATTAGTAATCAGTTATTATCTAGCTATGGAAAAACTCGTACTTATAGACTCAAATGCCATAATTCATCGTGCTTATCATGCTTTGCCCAAAAATATGTCAACGAGTAAGGGCGAAATGACCAACGCGGTCTATGGTTATACAACCACTCTGATTAAGATCCTAGAAGATTTGAAACCGGAATACATTGCTGCTTCTTTTGATGTTTCGAAAGCAACTTTTCGTCACGAAGCATATAAAGAATACAAGGCGACACGAGTCGCGGCCGATCAGGAACTTTATGACCAGATTCCAAAAGTACGAGAACTTTTGGAAGTTTTAAATATCCCGATATTTGAAAAGAAAGGTTATGAGGCGGACGATTGCATCGGCACTATCGCAACAAGAATACAGAATACAGATAACAGAATACAGATTTATATAGTAAGCGGAGACAAGGACTTATTTCAACTATTGAATGGCGATGTTTTCGTTTATTGGCTCAAAAAAGGTCTTTCTGAATCGGCCATTGTTGATTCGGCCAAAATTAGGGAGGATTTTAATCTAGATCCGGGCGATTTTATTGATTTAAAAGCTTTGGCTGGCGATGCCTCGGATAACATACCAGGAGTTCCAGGAATTGGTCCCAAAACAGCAACTGAACTAATCATCAAATTCGATACTCTATTGAAGTTATACGAAGAAATTAAAAATAGGAAATCAAAAAGTCCTGAAGTAATAGCCGAAGAGCTAAAAATTAAACCAAGAATTCTTGGACTATTAATCGAACACAAAGAACAAGCTCTCATGAGCCAAAGTTTAGCCACAATCGAACGCAACGTTCCTATCAAATTCTCTCTTGAAGATTGCAAGTGGGGAGAATATGATAAGGATAAGTTAAAAGATTTTTTTGAGCGAATGCAATTTCACTCACTTCTTCGTCGGTTTGGGGCAGAAGTGGGCAGAAGCGAAAAAATAAAGGAACAGGCAAAAAAGGATAGTCAGTTAAAACTACTTTAAATTATGTGGAGTCACCTTAAAGACAAAGGAATTGCACTACCAAAAGTATCTTGGGAGAAAATCAACCAGGATATTTTGCCTGTGCTTCGTAAAATGGAAAAGACCGGTATTAAACTCGATGTGAAAAAGATGGATGGTATTGCTAAAGAGGTTCAGGGCAAGGCAGAGAAACTTGAAAAAGAGGTATATAAGAACGCTGGCGAGAAATTTAACATTAACTCTCCAAGCCAGATGGCAGAAATTCTGTTTGAGAAGTTAAAACTTCCAACTAAAGATTTGAAGAAGACCAAAACTGGTATCTCTACGGCCGCTTCCGAATTGCAAAAGCTTGAATCGGGCCCCAAAGGGGTCCCTTCGGGACACAAAATTATCAAATATATTCTAGAGTATCGTGAATTGTCAAAACTCTTATCGACCTACTTAAAACCATTGCCTCTTTTGGTTGATAAAAACTCTCGTCTTCACACTCATTACGGTCAAGATACCTCAACTAGTAGAATCAATTCTTCTGAACCGAATTTGCAAAACATTCCAATCAAGGGCGAATGGGGCGAGAAAATCCGTTCAACTTTTGTGGCAGAAGAAGGAATGGTTTTGGTAGCAGCCGATTATTCCCAAATTGAATTGCGAGTAGTGGCTTGTTTGGCGCAAGATCAGTCGATGCTAGAATCGTTTAAAAAAGGCGAAGACATTCATACTAGAACTGCTTCAGAAATATTTAATATTCCACTTAATAAAGTAACTTCGGCCCAAAGAAGAGTAGCTAAAACTGTGAACTTTGGAGTTTTGTATGGTCAGAGTCCTTACGGGTTGGCACAGACTTTGGGAATTGATCAAAAAGTTGCTGCGGAATATATCAATCAATACTTTATTAAGCATCCAGGCATAATGAATTATTGTAATCGAATGATTGATCTTGCTCACAAAGAGGGAAAAGTAGAAACTCTTTTCGGTTTTACACGTGCTTTACCTAATATAAATTCACCATATCGAAATATGGCCGACTCAGAGGAGCGGATGGCTATTAATGCTCCGGTCCAGGGTACGGCAGCAGAAGTTTTGAAACTGGCGATGATAGAGTTAGACAAGAAACTTGAGTCTAAAAAAGGTCCTAGAATGTTACTCACTGTTCATGACGAATTAGTAGTTGAATCGCCGAAAGCAATGGCACCCGAGATATCAAAATTGGTTAAAGATATAATGGAAAACGTGATACAGCTTTGTATCCCACTTAAAGCCGAAGTTGGATTCGGGGAAAATTGGGCAGAAGCCAAACGAAGTTAATAGTTCATAAAGTTTGTAAAGTTATAAAGTTGATTGAATGTATTTATTATTTTATGGGCAAAATTTATACGAGATCGAAAAAAAACTCTCCGCTTTGCGAGAGAAATTTTTTCTAACTGACCAATCGGGCTTAAATTTTTCTGAGATTGATGGCGAAAAGCTAACTTGGAATGAATTTGCTTCAATTGTTTTTGCTATTCCTTTTTTGGGCACAAAAAGATTAATCATCATCAAAGACTTTATCATTGCGAACAAAGACTCTGATCTTAAAAAAAAGATCGCCGAAAGTTTAGAGAAAATTCCAGAATCATCGGTCGTAATTTTTGTCGAAAAGGGTGCTCCAGATCAAAGAACGGTACTTTTTAAAGCACTAAACAAGCCAAAAATCTCACAAAAATTTGAGCTTTTTTCTACTAACGATTTTTCAAGGTGGCTAACTTCTGAGGCTAAAGAATCAGACATAGAGATCGAATCTAGGGCACTGACTACATTAAACATGTATCTAGAAGGCGATCAGTGGCGAGGCGAAAACGAAATCTCTAAGTTATCTTCATACGTTAAAAGCCAAAAACGCGAGAAAGTTTTAGAGACCGATGTCGAGCTATTGGTTGCACCAAAACAATTTGCCAATATCTTTGACTTTGTCGAGGCCTTAGCCCAAAAGAATGTTGAAAAAGCAATTTCCTCACTCAATATTCTAAGAGACAATGGCGAAGCTGAACATTACATATTTTCAATGATTGTTTATCAATTTAGAATTATGCTTAAAATTGCCGATCTATTTGATCAAAAAATGACTTCATCCCAGGTCGCCAGTAAAGCCAAAATCCATCCTTTTGTTGTTTCTAAAACTATACCATTAATCAAGAACTTCTCTACGGATGTGCTAAAAAGAAATTATTTAAAAATCGCCAAAGTAGATTTTGAGATAAAGTCTGGCAAAGGGGAGATTGAAAGCGCTCTTCCACTGTTAGTATTTGATTTTTGTGCAAATTAAATATGTGGTAAAATACAGATAAGGATTTTTCTTAAACTTCCGAAATGGAGGGCTATTGGCAGTTCCCAAAAAGAAATCGCCCAGTTTTCAGCTAATTGGCTTTAACACACGGAAAATGCTCTTTTTTCTTGGACTATTTTTAGTTTCTTATTCTCTATACAGTTCAACATTATCTAATAATTTTAAGGCTGACCTGTCAAACAGTCTTGAAAATAATAATTCGAAGATTTATTCTACGACAATAAAAATTGAGGAAAATGGTAACCTGATAGTCAACGACAAGACAGTCAAAGATAAAGTCGATATTGTTGAAAATGAAGTAAGGTTAAAAATTTTGGACAATTCTGGAGTCGGCTATGACAAAGTTAGGGTTTTGCTTATTTCACCTAAAAATAATTCGAAAGATATTGTCCCTCAAATTGTGGCTGAGCATGGTGCTGGCGAGGGAACGACTTCAATTAAGAATTCCAACACAATTCAATATGACATAAATAATGTTTCTGCACATGCAACTGTCACAGTGGTAGCGAAGTTGCCCTCCGGTACTGTTACTCCGAATCTTATCACTAAATTACAAGCCGAAGCACAGAAAACAAAATACTCGTTTTGGCTTTGGTCGGCCATCATTCTACCAACCATTACTCTAATTTTGATGATAATATTTCTTGTTTATCAACAAAAAAGACAGAAAGTCGATCAGCCGAAGACTGAAACGACTCAACCACCAATGGCAATCCCTCCTTCGGTGGTAGGGGCACTTTTCAACCAAAAAGTCGGTCCGCGAGAAATTGCTTCAACATTACTGGATTTGGCTCAAAGAGGAGACATTGTAATTATTGACGGTGAAAACGGTTTTTCTTTTGGAAAGGGTAGATTCGATCAGAGACTTCTTGCTTTTGAAAAAATATTATTATCAAAAATTTTTAAAGAAAATTTATCTTCAAACCGACAAGATATAGAAAAGCGCTTAAATGATCATTTTTATAGTAAAAAAATGTCAATGGTTACTTCCGGCATTTATGCACTGGCAACTAGGCTGGGTTACTTTAAAATCGATCCGCAAAAGTCTCTCCTTAAATATCGATTAATTGGTATACTATGTTTTTTGATTGCCGTGGCAGGTTTTGTTTTAAGTTTAGTCAAATTTACTGAACCGCCATTTGCGATTTTCCTTTGGGTTGGGATGATGATTTCAGCTTTGATCATTTCTTTAGTCGCTGGTCACCTTCCGATTAGAACAATTATTGGGCAAGAAGTTCTTTCGAATTGGCTTGCGTTTCGTAGATATCTTTCTGATCCCACTCCTTTTCCTTTTTCGGAAAACAATCAGGATGTTTTTCAGAAGTATTTACCATATGCGATTGTGCTTGATTGTGAATCGGCCTGGGCAAGAAGATTTGAGAATCATAACTTTATAATTCCAGAGTGGTTTTTTACTGAAAAGACCGGTTTAGGGTTGGAAGATTTTTGCTTAAGTTTATTCCCAATTATTTCATATGTAGGTCGTAGTTTAGCCGCAATTAGAGAACCGGGGTTTGAATGAGAAGTTTTTTTGAAAAACTGCTTTTTGGTGGCGGAGTTGTTTTTGATTTATTCAAATGGTTAATTATGGCCATTGTTGTCATTACTCTTATTGGCAAATTTTTGTTTTCAGTTTTTTTTGTAGATGGAGAATCGATGGCTCCAAATTTAGAAACAAAAGAGTTAGTCACCCTCAACATCGCTGCCTATTACTCTCATGATCCGGAAAGAGGAGATGTAGTTGTTGTAAAATATCCAGGCGATCCAGAACAAAAAAAATATGTAAAAAGAGTAGTTGGCCTTCCTGGCGAAAAAATTACAATTAAAAATGGTAGAGTCTATATCAACGATAATCTTTTACGTGAAGAGTATCTTGATTATGGAGTTTTAACCGAACCAAACAAGGTAGTCTCTCTTTCAGATAAACAATTTTATCTAATGGGAGATAATCGTCCTGGTTCAAATGATTCACGATTTTTTGGTCCTGTAGAAAAAAGGTTTATTACAGGTAAAGCAACTATTGTTCTTTTTCCCAGACTACGCCAAATACCAAAAGCCGAATATTAACCATACGGATAACGAATTGTTCTAATAACTAATCACTAATCAAAAAAACGAATATTTCAGATACATTATTATCCGTTTATTCGTTTGGTTTGTTATCTGTATGGCCAAGTGTTATATTTTGGCTAATTTTGTGATTCGCGACTTAAGACGAGCTGCTTTATTCTTATGAATTACATGTTTTTTAGCAGCCGTGTCTAGTTCTTTATAAAGGTTGCTTAATTTTGTCGCAACATCTTTATCTTTTTTGGCAATAGAAATACGAGCACCTTTAACAGCGTTTTTAATTTTGGCTCGAACTTGATCGTTCTCAAATTTTCGTCTTTTCTCAACTTTTAAAGCTTTGATAGCAGATGAAGTAAGTGGCATGGTGAATTTCCTTAATTACAACCATTACTTTAGCATAAAGAATCATATTTGTAAATAATCCGGTGATTTGATGTTTTTTTGATTGACAAAAAGGCGTTTTTGGACTATATTGATCCGTTATGCAAATGGTGAAATATTAACCTTTAAATATCATCCAATGTCAGAACTAACTCCAAAACAACAAGTTGTCGATATACTAAAAAATAATCAGAAGTTTTTGATATTGACGCATAAAAGCCCAGATGGTGATGGACTTGGCTCTAGCCTGGCGCTTTATCTTTCTCTAAAGAGACTTGGCAAAGAGGCAACTGTTATTTGTCCGGACTTAATTCCATCAGTTTTTAAATTCTTGCCTTCAAGCGACCAGATAAAAGATAGCCTTTCAGCTAGTCGTCAATTTGTAATTTCTCTTGATACCTCAAAAATCAAAGCCGATAAAGTCATGTACAAGTCTCATGATGGTCATTTGGAAATTGTTGTTACTCCCGAAGGAGACGGGTCCTTTGATCCAGAACAGGTTACTTTTTCAGGCGGTGGTTTTAACTACGACATCATTGTAGTACTTGACTGTACAGACATTGAACGTCTGGGTGAAGAACGTGAGAAAAATCCCGACCTATTTTTCGAAATTCCAACAGTCAATATTGATCATCACGCTGGTAACGACAACTTTGGCAAAATAAATCTTGTCGATTTGACCGCTACTTCAACTTCAGAAATTATGGTTTCAATACTAGAAGCGCTTACTGGAGACCCAAAGTTTATTGACGAAGAAATTGCAACTGCTCTTTTGTGTGGCATTGTAACTGATACTGGTTCTTTCCAAAATACCAACACAACACCAAAATCTTTAACGGTTGCAGCTCAACTGGTTGCACAGGGCGGTCGCCAACAGGAAATTATTAAAAATATTTATAAAACTAAATCACTTTCAACTTTGCGTTTGTGGGGGAGAGGGCTTTCAAATCTACACGATGAAAAAGAGTTTAAATTCGTTTGGACTAAAATTTATAAAAAAGACTATCTTGAAGTTGGGGCAAGTCAAGACGAAGCCTCTGGTTTAATTGATGAGCTTTTAAAAACAGCGGTGGGCGTTGACTTTGCTTTACTTTTGACTGAGAGAAACGGCGATTTATATGGTTCTTTGCGTTCGACTAATAAGAGTAAAGATGTATCAGTTATCGCAAAGCTGTTTGGTGGTGGCGGTCACTCTATGGCAGCGGCTTTTCAGATAAAAAATTCTTCACTTTTAGAACAATCTGAGAAAATTATACAGACAATAAAAGATTTTCAGAAAAAGGAAGCAGAAGTTGCTTAATCAGCAAAAATATTGTATATTGAATAAGTAAATTATTAAACAAGGAGAGACCAGCGCGAGGCAGGAGCACAGTTCATAAAGTAAAAAGTTCATAAGGTTCATAAAGTAATTTGAATGACTATATAATAGTTAACTTAAACCAAACTTTATAAACTTTAGAACTTTATAAACTTTCAACTAGTGAGCTTCACTTGCTGGCCGAAAAAAAATGGCAGAGAAAAAAGAAGAAAAGATCAAAGAAGTAAAAACAGAAAAAAAATCAGACAAAAAGGAACAGAAAAAACTTGTTGCGAAAAAAGTTGCTGGAGGGAAAGTAGACTTGATTAAAAAATATCAGTCTCATAAAGAAGATACTGGCTCAACTGAAGTTCAGATCGCAATTTTAACAAAAAAGGTTTCCGACCTAACGAAGCACTTGAAAGAACACAAAAAGGATTTTGATTCTCGAAGAGGACTTTTAATGATGGTTGGCAAAAGACGAAGACTTCTTAATTACTTGAAGAAAAGTGATGAAGAAAGATATCAGAAAGTTATTGTAGATCTTGGTCTTAGAAAGTAAACACTAAAATTATAGATTGATTGATTGACGAGTTCTAAAAACTCGTCAATACATTAGCACGTAATTAATTAACAATGGGAAAGTTCTTAATAAATCATAAGTCATAACTCAAAACATTTTTGAAGTATGATTTATGATTTAGGACTCTCCTAAGAAAGGTACTGATGACAAAGAAACTTGAATTCAAAACTCATTCCTATGAGGTTGATTTTGCTGGAAAGAAACTAACGCTTGAGACTGGCAAGCTAGCTGGTTTGGCAGAAGGTTCTATTACAGCAACATGTAATGAAACTGTAATTCTTGCAACTGCGGTTGTAGGAAAAGAGCCACGAGAGGGAGTAGATTTCTTCCCGCTTTTGGTTGATTTTGAAGAAAGATTTTATGCTGCTGGAAAAATTTCTGGTAGTCGTTTTATTAAACGAGAAGGCAGACCTTCCGATGCTGCCGTACTAGCGGCTCGAAAAATCGACAGACCACTTCGACCATTATTTCCAAAGAACTATAGAAATGATGTCCAGGTTGTAATCACTGTTCTATCTTATGATGGTACTGTTGATCCCGATGCAATGGCCACAATTGCTGCTTCGGCCGCTCTAATGCAAACTTGCGCTCCATTTAAGGGCCCAATTGCTGGAATGCGCGTGGGTATGATAGAGGACAAATTTATTTTAAATCCAACTGAGGATGAAATTGAACTTTCAAATCTAAATCTAACCATAGCTGCAACAAAAGACAAAATCATGATGATTGAGACCGAGGCAAATGAAGTGACTGAAGAAAAGGTTTTTGAGGCCATGCAAGAAGCAATGGAAGCAATACAACCATTGATTGAGATTCAACATAAAATTGCGCAGGATCATGTTAAAGAAGAAGTTGCCGAAGAAGAGGCAG
Organism: uncultured Candidatus Saccharibacteria bacterium; assembly: GCA_964628585.1. GTDB lineage: Bacteria > Patescibacteriota > UBA1384 > XYA2-FULL-43-10 > 1-14-0-10-43-13 > CAZVMH01. Next base: position 105,123 of record CAZVMH010000004.1, read on the forward strand.
AACTAGAAGTTCACGCAGAAGTAACTAAATTAATGTCTGAAAAAATCAAAGAAGCAATTAGTGAGATGGACAAAGAGGCCAGAGAAGCAAAACTAAAGCTTCATGAAGGTGAAATTTTACAAACTTTAGAGGGAAATTACAAACAAATTGAAATAAAGGGTGCTTTTGCAAAATTAGTTGAGAAAGCAATTCGGGAAGCGATTTTAACAGAAAATCGTCGTCCAGACGGTCGAGAGATGGAAGAAATTCGTCCACTTGGTATAGAAGTTGGCATCCTGCCTCGCCCACACGGATCGGCTCTGTTTACTCGTGGTCAAACACAAGCTCTGACCGTTGCAACGCTTGCTTCTCCTGGTATGGAGCAACTTATCGACACAATGGAAGGTGAGTCAACAAAGAGATTTATGCATCATTACAATTTTCCACCTTACTCTGTTGGTGAAGTTCGTCCAATGCGCGGAGCCGGTAGAAGAGAAATTGGTCATGGTTACTTGGCTGAAAAAGCTTTAAAACCAATGATTCCAGATTCAGATTCATTCCCATATACAATTCGATTAGTTTCAGAAATTCTATCATCCAACGGTTCTTCCTCAATGGCCGCTACCTGTGGCTCAACCTTGGCCCTCATGGACGCCGGTGTTCCAATCAAAAAACCTGTTTCCGGTATTGCCATGGGTCTTGTAACTGGCAAAACTGATTCTGAATATAAAATTCTATCCGATCTTCAAGGATTGGAAGATTTTGCAGGCGACATGGACTTTAAAGTTGCAGGGACTGCCGATGGTGTAACTGCAATTCAGATGGATACCAAAATTGCCGGTCTTACGATGGAAATTGTTGAAAAAACTCTAGCTCAAGCTAAAAAAGGTCGTTTGGAAATTTTGGAGGCAATGCTTACAGTTATCCCAGCATCGAGAACACAATTATCAAAATATGCTCCTAGAATTGAAGCTATCAAGATTAATCCAGACAAAATTGGCGAAATTATTGGACCGGGTGGAAAAAATATCAAAAAAATTATCGACGAATGTGGCGGTAAAGAAGTTACCTCAATCGATATTGAAGATGATGGCACAGTTATGGTTTCCTGTTTTGATGCCGAGATGGGTGAGAAAGCCATTAGCACTATCAAAACGATGACTCGAGAAGTCACTCCTGGCGAAGTTATTACTGGTGAAATCATCGATATCAAAAAAGACAGAATGAGTGGTAAAGAAATCGGCGCGATTATGGCCATTACGCCAAAGACCGACGGCATGATTCATATTTCACAAATTT
>CAZVMH010000005.1:0-69073 GCA_964628585.1 uncultured Candidatus Saccharibacteria bacterium
TGGGGTCGTAGTTCAGTTGGTTAGAACGCCACACTGTCACTGTGGAGGTCGCCGGTTCGAGTCCGGTCGATCCCGCCAGTGAACTATTTGGACTGTTTTTTTTGTTTAGTTAATCATCAGACAAACGATACACTGTGGAGGTCATAGGTATCGAGTCCGGCCTGACCGTACGAAGCTCGCAGAGCGAAGGCGGGTCGATCCCGTCATAAAAAACGTATCACAAAAGTGGTGTTTTTTAATGGTTTAAAAAAACTCAAACACGAGAAGATAGGTTGTCAAAATAAAGCCGACCAATCGCTAGAGAAATCTGGCGATTTTATATTGAATAAGGTTCAGAAAAATGAGTATGGGAAAAATTTAAATATTGTTTACCATCTAAGGTGTAGAAATGTCTTACGAATCCTTTAACATAAAAAATCGACCCTTTTGGAGCATCATTATAAAGTATTTGAACGTATTTAACATTATTTATTCTATGCACACATCTGCCATCGGAAGGGGCACCAATACAAACCATATATTGCACATCAAATGGTGTTGCATCGTTCCATCTTATAAGAGTATAATTTTCACTTTGATTATATTCGACCGAAGTAATTACTGGTGCTAATGAGTAGTCTAGGTAATTAATCACAAAAATATTCGACCATTCTGACAGAATGTTATAGTAATAACTCTGAGTTCTAACACGAAAATAATAAGTTGATCCCATAGTCAATATGAGGGGATCCCGTTCATTACTCTGACTATCTTTATCATATATTCGTATTAAGGGGTCATTAAAATTAATGTCAGATCCATATTCTAATATGTTTATATCCTTATAAGGTGAGGTGTCTGTCCACGAGCATTTAAACAAATCTTTAGGCTCTTCCGCCGTAGGGTCAGTATGATCACAAGTTAAGGTTGGCGCTGGCAAAAAAGTAATATCGGTACTGCCCACACCGGTTTTATAAGTAGCACTGATAGATGGGTTATTACGACCGATTACAATCGCTGAAAGACGATACCAATAAGCTGTTCCAGGAGTAAGGCTAAAGTCATCATATTTTTGTGTGTTTGGTGGTAATAATAAATTTGTTGTCGTATCTGGAGAAAAATCAGAATTAGTCGATCTTTCCAACAAGAACTTATCTTCATTATTTGCGTTATCTTGCCAATTTAATCTTAAAGAATAATATTGAACGCGATCAATATATAGATTTAAGACGCCCGATTCAATTGTTTCAAAATTTTTTATAGGATAGACCTTATAATGATATTCACTATAAGGGGAAAGGTTCTGGTCAAGATAGCTTTGGGTGCTTGAAGATAATAAAAAACCAACGTTATTATCTTTATTGCTTCTTTCGACAACCATGCCAATCGCATTTGAATTATTAGTCCAATTTAATTGTATGGCTGTTTTGTCCTCAGATACATTTCCTGTTAAATTAGACGGGGCTAATAATGTTTTGTCAACATCTGCCGTTATTTCAAAATATTTTGCCTCATAAGCTGCTAAATTAAAAGTAGAAGTTATTATTTGGCCATCAACACTAACTTCGATATCTGATTGGGCGAAGATAAGAGGTCTTGGAAGTTCATCTTTAAATGTTATATTGTTGATAGGATAATCTTTGCGATTATAGACGCTAAACTTATACGTAATACTAGTTCCTCTTTCTACACTTTCCGGTCCCTCTTTGTAAATATCGATTTCGTTGCCAGACCATGTGGTGGCCGAGGCCGTCTCCGGCGAGCAGGTCTCGCCTTTACTGTTTGTGGCGCAAATGGTGTAGGTATAGGTAGTACTCGCAGTCAATCTTACGTCCGTAAATGACGTATCCGGCGCAGGAATCCATTTCTTAGAGTCTGGTAAACCACTCGTCATCCTAGTCACCACAAACCAGTCCACAACAGGGGCATTGTTAGTCCAAGAAACATTAATCTCGGTTTGGGAAATGGCCGTGGCTGTAAGATTACTGGGGGCCGTAGGAGGGCCGCTGAGAGTTGTGGCGGCAACCATAGAACAATAAGCAGAATAATTTGTATTGGTGTTAAAAACGTAAAAAGCCCTAACGCGATAGACATACCGGGTAGAACTTGCCAAGCCGGTATCTTGAAAAGCTGTCGTATTAGCTGGTTGGGTAAATGTTGTCCAGGGGCCGGTGCTTGATGGTCCTCTTTCAACATCAAAACCGGTTTCATTATTAGAATTATCAACCCACGTAAGATTAATCTGGCTGGGAGAAACGGCCGTGGCGTAAGCGCCGGAGGGAGCTGTTGGCGGCGGCGGCCAAGTCGTGGCGTTGGCAGTAACCCAAGCAGATTCTTCTGTTCCGTTTAGAGTGCAGAGTTGGTAGTAATAGGTTGTGTTAGGATTTAAACTAGAGGAAGTGTAAGAAGTTGTGTTGGCACCAATAGTCAGGGGTGTCCACGGACCGGTAGCACTTGTGCCTTTATTGAGCTTAAAACCGGTTTCGTTGGTCGAATTGTCTGTCCATGTTAATTTAATTTGTGATTGCGAAGTGGCGTTTGCGACAAAATCACTGGGGGCTGCTGGTGCTACGGCATGAGCGACTAATATTTTTGTAAGAATTAACGAAACAAAAATAACCAAACCAATAATTTTACCAACAAACCAATACTTATTTTTGTATTTAATAAATTTTTTCATTTATATAACTTTTAATTATGTAATTGAACCACTCTTTTTCTTATTATATCAATAAATATCAGTCAACCTCAACTTTAAAGGTGACTTCGCGGGTGTCGTTGGGGTTTACCTGGCCGAGGTTCCAGGTGATTTTACCGTTACTGTATTGTCCCTCGCCGGTGGCGGAATTGGTAACATATGTCGTCCCGTCAGGAATTTCATTGGATAAGATATTATTGCTTCCCGTGAAGGTGTAAGGTGTGGGGTTGGTGATCTTTAAAGTATAGGTGATCTCCTGGCCGTGATTGGCGCTTGTACAACCTTCTGTCCCCCCACAACTTGATGTCTGCTCGACTTTTAGATAGTCGTAGTAGAGGTCGGCAACTGCTAATAATGGATCAAGACCCGAAAAGTATATACTATCATCTAAAATGGCAATTCCTTTTTCACTCTGATCTGATGAAGGTAAATAACCAATTTCAGTTGACTGAGAAGGATTGGTGACATCAATAATTTGTATACCGTTATAGTCTGCTGATGAACTAAAATTATTAACATATGCTTTATTTTGAACAATTGTGATATTTCTGCAAGAGCTAACTTTTGGGACAATAGTTTTAATTAATTGGGGATTGTTAGGCACATTAATATCAACAACAAGTGTACCGTTAGCATCAGCTGTTAAAAAAGCAAATGTACCTTGAATCGCAACATCTCTTATATAATTATTAACACTAGGGGTGATGACATTGGGATATAAATAAGGAGCAGATAGATTAGCAACATTAGCAACTCGCATATTTTCAGTGTTAGCGATATAAGCATAGATACCACTTACAGCTACTGCTGACGGGCTTCCGTTAGTGTTTAAAGTCGATTTTTTAATTGGATTTTGGGGATTATTTATATCGTAAATTAGTAAACCTTCACTTGTATTAGCGATAAATAATAAATTATTTTTTACTGTGACACCACGTGGATAGTGAGAAGCATCTATTGTCGACAACAGAGACGGATTAAGAGGATTTCTAATATCAATTATTTTTATTGATGAATAGGTGGAAGAAGATGAAGGTGGTGTATCGGCTAACACAATATAATCATTACCATAAAACGTGGAATCAAGAACCTTATTAGTATTTATTGCACCTACTTGATAAGATTGTTTTTGGTTAATTATTTTATAAATATATAATTTTGATTGATAAGCGCTGTAGGTAGCAACATATAAATATTCACCTTTAATATTAATTGAGCTAATATAATCTGTACTAGATATAAGAGACGTTACTATTGGGGCAAGTGGATTATTTACATCCGTTAATACTAAACCGCCGTACATTTCAGCAATACCGAGAATATTATGGCAACTAATATCGATACTGTTATAATACGTATGACCGTGATGATTCTGAAAATTTTTGTATTTTGGGTAAAAAGGGTCCGATATATCGTAAACAGCAAATCCATTATAATCATAACTATAAGCAAAACTGCCAATATATAAATAATTATTTAATATTTTAATACTCATGTTTACTTCACCCTCAGTTAAGTCATGGGTGTAAAATTTAATATCATCTGGATTATTAATTTCAAATATATACATATTTTCATTAGTTATTACATAAGCATAATTATTTTGGATCGCAACATCAATGACAGAACCTTCAGTTTCGATTGTTTTAATAATAATAGGTAATTTTACATCGCTTATATTTAGTAACAAAATCCCAGTTCCGTCTGCGATTACTGCTTTACCGTTATTAACTACTATTGACCTAGAAACTCCTGGGGTATCAAATATGCTAATTACTACAGGCATAATAGGATATGTTATATCATAAGTTATTAAGCCAGCATCATAGCACGCTATAAATAATTTATTGTCTGATATATATAAACCGTAACTATAATCTGGGGTTTCCATAACCTTTACAATTTCGGGTTTAAATTTATCTGTGATATTTATTATAGATATATTTTTACCATTGCTAACGTAAACATAATTTTTATCATCCTCGATGATATCATATGCTTTATCTTCAAGCTTTACAGAACTTATTATGAGTGGATTATTGGGATTATGAACATCAGCAATTTGCATATTTTTATCAGATCCAATGTATAGATAATTACCATCTTTTGAGAATTTGGGTACATATACGTTTTCGCCAACCATTGGCAACTCTCTCACTATTTTTGGGTTGACGCCGGTATACTTGTAGGTCGGGGTGGCGGAGGCGGTGTTGGTGTATTCGGTAAATGTTGTGTCGTTGAGTTTGCCTCTAACCTTGTAGTAGTAGGTGGTGTCGGCGACAAGGTCGGTGGTATCCGTGTAGGTGACGGTGTTGGCCGGCAGTGTGGCAAGAACGCTGAAGTGTTGGTCGTCGCCCTGGCTTTTCTCAACAATGTAGTTGGTCTCAATACCGGTGTGGTCTTGCCAGGCAAGATTGATTTTAAGCGAGTCGGTCGCGGCTGTGGCGGTCAGGTTGGTGGGCGGATTGATGGGGATGGTGGCAGAGACGGTTGGGGTTGGTGGCGAAGGATTATACGACGAATCGCGAGCTACGAGGTTAAAGTAGCGAGTATCGCCTTCGGTCAGTGGATTAGGCAAGGTATAGTTTGTCGTATCAGCTGGTCGAGTGGTCAGGTAATATAAGTTTGCGGCAGTTGTCCCCCATCTTATTTGATAATCTGTCTCACCGGCAACATCATCCCAGGTCAGTTTGATCTTGTTTGTCTCAACGATAGTGGCTTTAAAATTTGTTGGTGTTGCCGGAACAGCCAAAACTGGCATTGCTCCCAAACTGAAAGTATACGCCAAAAAGATAATCGTTAAGACAACATTAGTAATACGTTTTAGTTTTGCATGCTTTAGCATAAATTTCCTTGTATACTTTTTTAATCTACCTTGACCTTGAAAGTGACTTCGCGTGTGTCGTTGGGGTTTACTTGACCGAGGTTCCAGGTGACTTTGCCATTACCAAATGTTCCCCCACCGGTGGCTGAATTGGCAACATATGTTGTGTTGGCGGGAATGGGGTTAGATAAAATATTATTGTTGCCAGTAAATGTATACGGCGTCGGGTTGGTGATCTTTAAGGTATAGGTAATCTCTTGGTTATGCGTAGCGCTTGTGCACCCCTCTGTCCCCCCACAACTTGATGTCTGCTCGACTTTCATATAGTCGTAGTAGAGGTCGGCAACCATAGTTAATTCTGCGTCATTTGCCAAATAGACGTAACGTCCGTCAACTGAGAGAGCTTGAGTACGCCTTCCCCCGTCTGATAAAAAAGCCAGATCAGTAAGTATTGACGGCGTCGAAATATCAAAAAACTTAAAACCGTTCTCAGCGCTTAAGTAGCTAAAGCACGATGCGAACAACTTGTTTCCGGAGACAGTTATAGATGTGGCAGAGCTTGATATAGGTAACGATCCTGTACCGCCTTTTACGGGGCTCTGCGGTACTGTGACATTGATAATTTGAATAGTATTGACAATGCCGACATAGGCATAGCTATCTTTGGCGTCAACACTCACTAGTGTACCGGTTAATGTCAGCGTACCAATAAAACTAGCGCTAAGAGGATTGGCAATACTTAAAACCTTAAAAGTATCTTCACCGACAGTATAGGCGTAAGTACCTGATATGGCAATGTCACGAATCAACTTTTGCGAGCCCAATGTTTTTACGACCTTTGCTTGAGTAATATCAATAATAAGTAGGTTATTTATATCGCCGAGAGTGCGACCACCTATATACGCATAATTGCCGGCTGTCGCAACAGCTTGCAAATATTTATAATCACCAAAGGTCATGGTATTTATTAAATTTGGACTGGCCGGATTACGAATGTCAATGATGGCTAATTTGTTGTTTTCGCAAATAACCAAGGCGTGGTGATTATTATCAAGGGCTATTTTTAACGGTTCACTAATATTGAAACTTTTAACATGAAGTGGCTTTTCGGGAGTTCCGCGCTGTTTAATATCATAGATGTATATTTTGTCCTGGACACCGGACTCGGGTATAACATAGAGATAATTGCCGTCTGTGACGTTATCTTTTGCTGTCATTGATTGTGGCATGACTGATAATATTGTTGAACTTTCTGGTGTAGCAACATCGACAATTGAAATGCCTCCGTACGATTCAGCTAAAATAGCGATATTTTCCTTAACATCAATACCGCCATAATACGGTTGACCAGTAATTTGTACAAATTTTATTTCTTGAGGTACGGGCGAGGATATGTTAAATATTTGCAAGCCGTTAGACGTACTTAAGCCGGATCTGGTATTAACATAAGCAAAATTATTTTGAATTTTAACACCATTAATAGCACCGTATAAAATTGGTCTACCGTTACCTAAGTACTGTGGTTGACTCGGGTCTTGAATATTTAGGGCAACAAGGCCGACATCACTACCAACACACAGATAGGCATTGCCGTTAGGGGCAATATCGATATCGAGAATCGGATTTCCGGCGTCGTAGATACCAAAAGAAGGTATTTGACCATTTCTGGCTGCTAATTCAAAATTAGCCGGTGTCGTTGTTAGTACTTGTTTATTTGAGTTGTTTCCTATTAAAACAATATTGTCATTGGCGGCAATAGTAGTAATAGCACCATTAATATTAATAGTACCGATAGTTGTAGCAAGATACGGGTTTGTAATATCAACTAGAGCGGCGCCGCTGGTGTAAACGGCAAGATAGACATGATTGTTGTTGATTGCTATATCTTGTAAATAATTTGGAAAATCGATTGTTTTAATAACACGCGGTTTGAGGGGGTCAAAGACATTAACGATTTTTAAGGAATGATCGTCAATAACATATAAATAACCGTTGTTGTCTAATTCTAAATCGGAAGGGCCAGCCATTTCCAAACTAGATAATATCAAAGGTTGATTTGGGACGCTAATATCAACGATACGTAGACTTTTAATATTACCATCAGTAACATACGCATATTGTTTATCTTGAGATATTATTACTTTGCTAGCATCGCCTATTGTCGGTGTCTTGCCAATCCACCCCGGGTTAATGCCGGTGTATTTGTAGGTTGGGGTGACAAAGACGGTGTTGGTGTATTCGGTAAATGTTGTATCGTTGAGTTTGCCTCTGACCTTGTAATAGTAGGTGGTGTCGGCAACAAGGTCGGTGGTATCTTCAAAGATTACGGTGTTGGCCGGCAGTGTGGCAAGAACGGTAAAGTTGCTCTCATCATTAGGGCTTCGTTCTAAGATGTAGTTGGTCTCAATAGTGGTGTGGTCTTGCCAGGCAAGGTTGATTTTAAGCGAGTCGGTAGCCGGTGTGGCGGTCAGGTTGGTGGGCGGATTGATGGGGATGGTGGCAGAGACGGTTTCGGTGGGGGCCGAGCAACCGTAAACGTCGTGGCAGGCCTTTAGAGAAAAGTATCTGGTGTCGCCTTCGTTTAATGTATAAGTGTAGATATAGCTGGTGGTGTTGGCGGAAGGATAAAAGAGATAGACAAGATTGTTTGGTGTTGTGCCGTAGTCCAGGCGATATTTGCTTTCACCAGCCACATCATCCCAGGTCAGTTTAATCTTGTTTGTCTCATAGACGGAGGCCGTAAAGTTGGCAGGCGTTGGCGGTGGCGGCGGGGTAGCCAAAGTTGTTGCCGTAACTTGTTGGTCGGCGCAGATTTCTTTACCGGCGTAGTAGTTAAAAGCGCATAAACGATAGGTGTAGGTTGTTGAGGGCAATAAGGAGGTATTGTCTGAATATGACCCTGGCGAGGCATCTGCTGATTGATTGTAGTCGCCGCTGCCACCGGTGCGGTAGAGCTTAATTTGGCTGTAATTGCCGCTATTGGTATTGGCCTGATTAGACCAGGTGAGGTTGATTCTGTCATAGGCAACGCCTTGGGCTGACAGGTTGTAGGGCGGGCCGTCTAAAGTGGTGGTAAATGCATAGGACGAAGAAGTTGACTCACCGTATATATTGTAGGGTAAGACCTTGTAATAGTAGGCGGTATAGCCCTTAAGGCCTGTGTCTTGGTAACTGGTTGCATCAACACCGGCTTCGCCAACCTGCTCCCAGGGACCGCCGTCCGACAAAGATCGTTTAATGTGGAAGCCCTGTTCGTCGGTAGCAGGACATGTCCACGTAAGATTTATTTGACTGTATGATATGGCTTTGGCGTTTAGACTGTAAACCTGTGTTGGCACACCGGCTCTGACAATTAAAATACCCAAAAACAAGACCGCCAAAGCCACACCGACACCGATTAAAACGCCGGTGAGAGTAAATTTACGCTTGGGTTTGGTTGGGGTTTGAGGTGATGATTGTTGCGTGTTCATTTTGCCCTCCTGATATTACCCAACTACCACCTCCGGGGTGGAAGTTTGTCGGTTAAATTAGTTAATTGACCGTTACCTTAAAGCTCACTTCCCTTTCCTCGTTGGGGTTTACTTGACCGAGGTTCCAGGTGATTTTACCGCTACCGTATTGTCCCCCGCCGGTGACAGAACCCTGAACATATGTTGTTCCGTCAGGAATTTCATTGCTTAAAATATTATTGTTGCCAGTAAATGTATACGGTGTGGGGTTGGTAATCTTTAAAGTATAGGTAATCTCTTGGCCGTGATTGGCGCTTGTGCACCCCTCTGTCCCCCCACAACTTGATGTCTGCTCGACTTTTAAATAGTCGTAGTAGAGGTCGGCAACCTCGACAAGGTACTTTTCGTCTGTGATATATGCATAACGTCCGTTGGCGGTTGCTGCCATGGCATGGAAAGATGATTGTAAAAAAGCTTTTTCAGTAGCCATCGTTGGATTAGAAATATCGATTATTTGTAAACCATTATTGAAAAAATTCCAACTATAGTTGGCAATATAAACTAAGTTATTTTGTAAAAATACACTATAAGCCATATCGCGTGGTATGACTTCTCTAACAATAGAGGCATTAAATGGGTTGGTAGTTAAATTAACAATAAGCGTGCCTTGATTGAAAGCGGCAACATAGGCATAATTATTTGCCCCTACAGCAACATCGTGTGTTGTCTGTGTTGTCGCGATGGTTTTAATCCACGTTAACGCATTAGCGTTGCTAACATTTAAGAGAGTTATACCAGCCGTGCCATCGGCGATAACGGCCGTTGTGCCGTTTAAAGCTACGCCAAATACTTGTCCTGGCGTGTTGTATGACCCCAGTTTTTTAAGTGATAAAACATTATTCATATCAACAATGACTAATCCCGCTTCATAACAGGCGGCATATATTTTATTGTCTTTAATAGAAACATCAAGTACATAATCGGGCATCTCGATACCGGAAATAATTGTCGGTATTCGTGGGTTACTGACGTCAACGAGACGAATATATTTATCGTCGCTAACTACAACATAATTGCCGGTTATTTCTAACGCAATTGGTGAAGTAAGTTTTAATGCTCCCACCTGTTCCGGATATTTTGGGTCGCTAATATCGTAAATGTATAAATAATCTTGTATGCCAGAGTTGCTAAAAGTGTATAAATGATTACCACTAGTGACAATTTTTCCTGATGGTATATTAATCGTTGGTATATAAGCAATGGCCCAAGTATTTGTAAGATCGTTAGTGTCAAATATCGCCAAGCCATATAAATTGCCACTGGCGACGCTGACAATACCACCAAAACTAGACACACCGCCATAATTATTACCAGCGTTAAGCATAAAAGCGATTTCTTTTAAGCTATTGTCAGGGTTGCGCTGGGTAACATCAAATATCTGAAGACCGTTATGGGTGTTAGCACGACTCAAATTAGCCACGTATATACGGTTACCGGAAGTAGAAACCCCGATTGCATAATCTCTTTGTAAAGAGGTCGAAATAAGGATGGGAATAGATGGCGTTGAAAAGTCAATTTCCAATAAACCAGCATATCCGGCGGGAATATAAGCACGACCGTTTTCGGCAATTGTCACATTTCTCACAATAGAAGCTGTATCTGTAATCGGTATTGATGATAAGTGTTGCGCAGATTTTAGATCAATAATTGCCACACCCTCTGTGCCATCGGCGACAACGGCCGTATCACCTAATACGGCCACCGATGATGCCTGACCCGGGGTGTCAATAGTTGTATCGAGCAAACGGGGTATAGACCGATTACTGACATCAACAATTCTAAGACCGACAGAATAGTTAGCAATGTATATTTTCTCGTCAAGATAGAACAATCCATTAACATAGTCCGTCAGCTCAAGCTCTGAAACAGCAATCGGTCGTTTTGGGTCATTAATGTTGGCAATTTTTAATTTTTTATTTTCACCATAATAAATGTAGCCCTTTTCATCAACTTTAATATCAAAAATTTCTTTACCTGTATCGACATTTATTCTGCTCGTCAACAACGGATTCGTTGGATCAGAAATATCAACAATTTGAAGACCAGTAGACGATCCAACATATGTGTAATGACCGTCATTAGACATAGCTGTATATTTGGTGCTTCCCATTGACGGAGTTTTACCGATCCATCCCGGGTTGACGCCTGTGTATTTGTAGGTTGGGGTGGCAAAGACGGTGTTGGTGTAATCGGTGAAGGTGGTGTCGTTGAGTTTGCCTCTGACCTTGTAGTAGTAGGTGGTGTCGGCAACAAGGTCGGTGGTATCCGTGTAGGTTACAGTGTTAGCGGGCAGTGTGGCAAGAATGGTGAAGTGTTGGTCGTCGCCCGGGCTTTTCTCAACAATGTAGTTGGTTTCAATAGTGGTGTGGTCTTGCCAGGCAAGATTGATTTTAAGCGAGTCGGTCGCGGCTGTGGCGGTCAGGTTGGTGGGCGGAAAGGTATTTGTTGTTGCTTGGGCAATTGTTGGCGAATCGGAACAACCATCAGCATTACAGGCCTTGATGTTAAAGTAGTAGGTCTTGTTTTCTGTAAGATTATTTGTTGTATAGGTGGTAGCATTAGCCGGTAGAGCCGGTAGTAAGTTTAGAGTGTTGGGGTCTTCGCCTTGACGCAGTTCAAAGCGGGTTTCGTTGTCGGAATTGTCTTGCCAGGTTAGTTTGATCTTTGTTACTTCTTGTATATTAGCTTCAAGGTTGGTGGGCATAGCCGGTGGTGGATCTGGTGGTGGCGGAGAAAAAGTTGTTGCCGAGGCCGTCTCGGTTGAGCAGGTCTCGCCGTACGAGTTTGTGGCGCAAATGCTAAAAGTATAAGTAGTATTGGGCAAAAGATTCGTTTCAGTATATGACGTTCTCGGAGAAGGTATCCATGTTTTAATATCCGAATAAGGGCCACCGCTTCTGTTAATAATGAACCAGTCCACAACAGGGGCATTGTTAGTCCAAGAAACATTAATCTCGGTCTGGGAAACAGCTGTGGCTGTAAGATTACTGGGGGCAGCAGGAGGGCCACTAAGAGTTGTGGCGTAAGCCAGATTAGAATAGAAGGAATAGACCATATCAGCATTGAAAGCTCTGACACGATAGAAATACCTAGTGTAATTTGCTAAGCCAGTGTCTTGAAAAGCTGTTGTATTAGCGGGTTGGGTAAATGTTGTCCAGGGGCCGTAGCTAGATGTTCCCCTTGCAACCTCAAAACCGGCTTCATCATTAGCATTATCAGTCCAAGTGAGATTAATTTGGCTGGGAGAAACGGCTGTAGCCGTCAGACCAGATGGAGCAGAGGGCGCTTGGGCCCTGACAATTAAGATACCAATAAACAAGACCGCCAAAGCCACACCGACACCGATTAAAACGCCGGTGAGAGTAAACCTGCGTTTGGGTTTAGGCGGGGTTTGGGGTTTGCTGGCAGTATTATTTAGAGCACTAGCCACATATCCTCCTTATTTATATAATAAGCCAATAAATATTAATAAATATGTTAATATTTTCCTTAATTTAATTATAAACTAAATTCAATTTTATTAAAAATATAAATTTTTTAATCTAACCATGATTTATTAAAAAATAAAATCACACAATAGATGCCGATAAACAAAAAAGTTTTAGGATGACCCATTAATAAAATCATTCACTTTATAAATGTCTTTTTTGTATAATGGTGATATAATAGTACAAATGAAGGTAGTATGAGCGAAAAATTATTGTTAATAGTCTTAATTTGTAAATTATTAAGGAGATTAAATGTTCCCAAAAAATCCAAAGGAGGTCTCTTTTTATGGCGTAGGCGTTGTTATTATTTTGATCGGAGCTGTAATTTTTGCTTATGGAGGAGTAACTTGGCTTTTTAACGTCTTCCGAGATACCAACTTCTCTATGCCATCTGGAAAAATAATTGGTGGTTTGGTTGTAATAGCTCTTGGCTATATTCAGATCGAGCTAGAACTAATGCGACGAGGATAATATCTTAAATCAGTCTCGATAAAAAAATCGTCGCCCCCTAGTGGGGCGACGGCGATTGTCGAGTTGGGCCAACGACTATGATGATAATGCAGTAAGCGCCGGTTTGTTGGAGAGCGAACAAACCGCTTCAGAGAGAAGCCCTCCGCAATTGCTTCTCTCTAGATAAATCTCGAACAGTACTTTGTCGAAGCTACCATAACGACGCATCAATGTCTCAATCTGAGCCATCAACATGCTCAGCTCTTCAAGCCCGACATAGTCTGTAGATATCACGCCGTCACAGTCTAGGCCAGACCCACATGCTGCAAACGTTATGACCTTGGTGAAACGTTTGCAAAACTCGACTGACCATCTCTCCCCCCCTGAAGAAAGGAGTATGATCCATGGCCTGTGCATCTTGAGAGCCCTTTGTGTCTCAAATTCGTTATCGCAGATTACAACCTTGAAGAGTGGGGCGTTTAGACTTTCTTCTGCCCAACCAAGCTGGTGTAGCCAATTGATATTCTCCCCCACAATCAACAGTGAGGGTCGAATAGTTCGACTAGCCAACATTCCCTTCATCCAATCGCTCATTCCTAACCTCCCACGAAGTATGACTTAGTCATAAGATACCACTTTTATACACTTATGTCTAATGTAAAATTTCTGTTTGTTGACAAAATTAAAAATAAAACAGCCCGCGAGTCGGGACTGTTTTATTTTTAATTAATATTTAGTTATCGCAACAATCGCCCGGACCAGGCCCACGGCCTCTTGCTTCACCTTTTCCGCCAAAACCCACTCCTCCCACTCCATAACTTTTCAATTTTGAAAAATCTATTCCACTTTCATCCTGCCATTTTTGATCCGCAGTGCGCTCTTCTTGCTCCCGTTTTTGAATTTCCTCTCTTTTTTGAACTAAGGTTTGTTTTTGTTCGGCAGTTATTGCTCCTTCACTGACTGCTTTATCTAAATTTGCATTAACTTGTTCTTGAGCTTGTGTTCGCTTCTCTTCACGGACTTGATTCATGGCTGTTGTTATCTGCTCCTCTGAAACATTTAACTTTTTGGCCAAGTTCTGTGCCATCTCACCCTTACCATTTTCATACCCTGCCTTTACAATTCTGCTATTCCATAAAACTGCTCCACCAGCCATCAATCCTAAAACAATTAATGGGTATATTAAAAATTTAATTTTTTTATTCATTTCCTCACCTCCTTTCAAATTAATTAAGATATTTCTATCCTAACTAGTTGAGCTGAGAAAATGCTTAATGAAATAATTTGATTATTTAATTCATGGGAAAATGAATTATAAATTCGCTTCCTTTTCCCGGTTTTGAGTCAACTGATATTTGACCCCTATGAAGTTCAACAATACTTTTAGCAATTGAGAGTCCCAAACCGTAACCATCAATTTTCTCCTTAGAACGAGAAGTATCTGCTCTGTAGAAACGATTAAAAACGAAAGGAAGATCAGAGGATTTTATGCCGAGACCATTATCTTTAATTTTTACAATTATATCTTTCTTTTCTTCTGACATATTTATCCATATTCTTGAATTACTCGGACTATATTTAATAGCATTATCCAAAAGTATCACGAATAGTTCAACTAGACTCTGATAATCTCCTTTGATTGAGATGTTTTTAAATTCATTTTTAAATTCAATTGATTTTTTTTCTGCCAGACATGCAACTTTTTCATAGGAGTCAATAATAATGTCTTCCAAAGCGACCGTCTTGAAAATAACAGTTTTGTCATCATCGAATTTAGCTAATTTAAGAAGAGCGCTGGCAAGTGATTCCAATTTTGAAACCTCCTCTAGGTTACTATTTAGAAGTTTTTTAGCTTCACTCAAATTTAAATTTTTATCCTTTAAATTAACTTCTATTTCAGTACGAAGCGCGGTAAGGGGAGTACGAAGTTCATGCGAAGCGTCTGCTGTAAATCTGTTTTGAGCGTCCATTGTTTCCTCAATCGGTTTAAGAGTTTTTCGGGCCAAAAAATATCCCGCTACAGATGAAAGAATTAATATCAGTAAATTATAATAGATCAAATTGTTACGAAGGTTGTTGTTACTCTCATTAATTTGGTCTGTTCTTAACTGTTCCAAAATAGACGCCCTATCGGAAAAGCCCTGAATATTAATATCACGTAATGCACCAGCCTGTCTTCCCAAACCTCTTCCAAGCTCATTAGATGAAATCTGAAAAATTGCAATACTAAAAATTATACTAATCGACATCGCAATCAGAACATAGAATAACGTCAATTTTAGGTGAGCAGTTTTAAAATGCATTGTTTGATTGAAATTAAGAAATATAAATTATGGACTATACAATACTTCTGTGATTCTTATATTATTTATGATTCATTCGGATATTTTGTACCCGAAACCTCTTATTGTCTTGATTATCTCTGGTTTCCCTTTAAACCTATCGATTTTTTTGCGCAGATAACCGATATAAACCTCGACTGTGTTAGGAAGAATATCTGCATCGTAATCCCAAACATGAGAAATAATGTTATCTTTGGTCAGTATACGGCGGGGATTGCGCATTAAATATTCTAACAACGAAAACTCTTTATTTGAAAGTAGAATTTTCTTATTACCCCTGTAGACTTCAAATGTTAAGCTATTTAGACTTAAATCTCCATATTTCAAAATATTGTCCATTGCTTTAGATGGCCTTCGCAGAAGAGCTCTTATCCGAGCCAAGAGCTCCTCAAAAGCAAATGGCTTAACTAAGTAATCATCGGCTCCTGCATTTAAGCCCTCAACTCGATCCCTAATTTTATCTTTTGCAGTTAAAATTATAACCGGAATATTTATCTTTTTATTTCTTAAGACACCGCATATTTTAATACCATCAATCCCAGGCAACATTCTATCAAGTATGATAAGATCATACTCACAGGTCAGGGCAAACCCTATTCCGTCTTGACCGTCATATGACACATCAACAGCAAAAGATTCCTGTTCTAAGCCCTTTTTGATTGCATTTGCAATCTTGTGATCGTCTTCTACTATAAGGATTCTCATGGCATTCACCCTTATTAACAAACAATATTTAGCAGATCCTTGTCCCGCCCCTAACGAAGCTTTAGCGAAGTGGGGTGATCGTCTTCGATTATAAGTATTCTCATAGTTTATAGATTATAGCATAAAACTTAAAACAAACTGAGAATATTTATGTTCTTATTTCTAGAGAATATTTTTTAACTTAATGGTGTTTATTTTTTTGCTTCTAGGTAACCCAATGTAAGTACGCTCGAAGAAAAGGCCTGATAAGCACCACTCAAGACAATTAGGACGGCAATTAATACTAATGCTAAAAGTCCACCAATGATATAGCCAATAACAGGAGTTACTAAGTAAAATAGATATCCAATTAAGAAAATTATTAATCCTGGAACGACCAGCAAGATCATCATCGCAAAAGCAAAAGCCAAATTAAAGCCAAAAATTATTAAGAACAAAATGACAAAATTTGACCAATTTGCATTAAAAATTTTATAACCTGCCTTTAATGCTTCGTATGGTTTGTGTTGGTTCAAAAAGAGTGCTCTTTCGGCTACTGGCACTATTAAACACAGATAAATAATACCGACAATGAATATCAAAAAGGCCAATACCCCAAAAATAATTGCTGGAATTATCAATCCTGCAATTCCAAATATTATTGTGGGCAGAGCCAATACGAAGATTGAAAGCATTACAAAAATAAACAGCAAAAGTCCAAAGCTTAATCGGCGCCAAAAGAATCGGTGGCCCTTGCCCCATGCATCCTTAAAGTTACTTTCTTTCCCTGCTGCTAAATCGGCCACTGATAAAACAATAGCCCCCATAGCTGTAACTGAAACATAAATTAAAGCTAGAACAATCAACACTACAAAAAGAATAATTAAACCTAAAGTAACAAGCTCAGGAATGGAAGGAGGTGTTTTTACAGGAGAAAGAGCTTGTGCTTTTGATGTGAAAAAGTTTAATGCTGATTCTGAAGTTGCTGGCAAATGAAACATTTCTTTGGCCTTGTCCATATCAAAATCATCCGAATTTGAACTGTAGCTCATAGCATTACTGCCAAAACTGGCACCGCCAATAAAAAGACCGAGTAACCACAAAAATTTGTGTCTAATCGTTATTCTGAATGAGTCTTTAATAATCCTTGAAAAATTCATCTTCCCTGAAAATTATTTTCTTGTCTTTGAGGTTGATTTGCGGTTTTATTTTCTAAAGCAAAGACGCCATATACAGCAAAACCGATTGCCAAGACTGCGAGAATAGAAATGATTATTTTTTTCATTTCAAGATGTTTAGCTATTTAACAAATTTAATGATTAAGCTATCCTTTTTAAGGCCGGCAAGCCAATCAGTAAAGTTATTGTCAATTTTGCCCGTGCGTTCTTCAACTTTGATTATATGCCAACCAAAACTTGTTTTGACTGGATCTGAAACTTTTCCTACTTCGGCCGAAAAAGCAACATTAGAAAATTCTTCTACCATTTCACCCTTAGCGAAAGATTCTAGCAATCCACCATTTTCAGCGCTACCGGTGTCCTCTGAATACTTTTTGGCTGCTTCTGAAAAATCTAAACCATTCTGAATTTCTGTTTTTATACCTTCAATTTTTGTCTTTGTTTCGGCAACTTTTTCTGGCACAACATTTTCATCTGCCCGGACTAAAATGTGTCTGGCTGTGACTCGCATTATCAATTTTTTATTAATATTGTCTCTTAATATTTGAGTCCTAATTAATTTCTTAAATTGTTCAATATTCAGACCGTAAAGATCACTCAGAACTTTTTCTACCTGATCCTGACCACCGTTTTGTTCAATAATTTGATCAAGTGTCGAATTAACCTCAACTTTGCTTACTTTTTCGCCATATAGAAATGCCTGCAACGAAAGAAGCTTATTTTCTGCTAATTGATTAATTATTTCAGCATCGATTGCTTTGTAATCTAGATCGGCCTGACCTGTTGAGTTGTAAAAATGATGGATATAATCCCGCTCTCTTAAGTATTCATTATATGAGATAAAGCTCTGATTCACTACCGCGGCTGGATAGGGGACAACCTTGGCCGCAATTCTAGTGACTTTATCAGTTGAGTGAAAACCATAAATTAGAACGGCAAAAACCAGCTCAATAATTCCAATAATAAAACCGACAAAAACAATTACTTTTATCCCTTTAGACGAAACAAGAAATCGTGATACGGGATTCCCTTTTAAAAATTTTAGGGTGGCGTTTAATGCAATGCCGATTTTATTTCCAATCAGAATTAAGAATTTTTTGATTGCGATTAAAATTTCGATTACTTTTTTCATGTTTTCCTATTATTAAATGTTATTACATTTCACTATATATATAAATTATAAAAAATTCAAATTCCCCAGATTGAAGTTGAAAAAATTATCAAAATGGTTGCACTAAAAAGAATGATGTAGCTCAAAAAATTTTTATCTTCATGCTTTGCTAGCACAGTATAACAGAAACCAATAAAAATGTAAGAGACAGCCGCTATTATCATACTTTTGCTTATTGGGCTAATTAAAAAATAATTAAGCGCTAAAAATACTTCAAGTGTAATTATACTAAATAATAAAAGATAAATAAGGCGCTGATTCCCTAAAATTCCAATTTTTTGTTCAGTATAGACGAAAAGATAACCAAAGATAACCAAAATAATCAACATTACAAACCAAAGCGGTAGCCCAAATTGGAAGAGAAAACCAAAAAGGCTATAGGAGACTAAAAAAGAGGAAATTATTAGTAAAATTATTGGAGCAACTTCGTAAATTATCAAAAAAAAACAAACTAGTGCCAAAACAGAGATAGCTATTTTAGAATATATGGCCTGATTAATAAGCCAAAAAGAAATGATACCCCAGGCAATAATTAAGGAAAGAAGTAGTTTTCTATTAAGTTTATTATACAAAAAAGCCATATTGGGTTATTTGTCATTTACCATATTTTCCCGAAGGGACCACCTTGAGGCATATCTCATTTATATATCAAATGATTAAATATATGACATATGATATATGAGCTATGAACTATTATTCGATACCCTTATAATCATCGCCCACAATGATCTTTATTTGTGCAGTCTGATTTTCAGACGGTTTTTTACTCACAACTAAACAATTAAGCTTTAATTTTAATTCATCGACTAAGTCATTCTCACTTGTTTCAAGATAACTGTAAAGAATGGTTTGTTTATATTTTTCGGTACTTGTGGTAACACTGACCACGTTATAACCTAATTTTTTGAGCGAAACAGACAATTTCTCACCTAAACCGGCTGTTTTAGAACCATTCTCTATTGCGATTTTGATATCAACTGTATTTGCTGTGCTAAAAATATTTTTGGCGATCTGACGTAATACCGAAAAATTGCTAACTTTCGCCATTAAATAAAAAGTCCCGGAAGACGAATCGGAGTATAGATGTCCGTCAGGACCGTTGTCTAGCACTTTGTTAATAATATTTGCAGAATCAACTTCTTTTACAGTATCGGCCAAGCTTTTAATATCGGATGCACTCATATCGGTACGAACATGATTCCCCACAATAGCTACAATATCTAATATCTTTTTTGGATTTGCAAAAACCCCTGCTTTCATCGCTTTTTCTTTTGTCGCCCTAAGAATCAGTTGTTGCCTTCTAGCTCTATCAAAATCAGAAGTAGATTCTCTGGAACGAGCATATTTTAGGGCCGTTTTCCCGTCTAAGTGTTGTTGCCCTGCCTTTATAGAGAAAGTTGAATAACCCACCATTCTTTCATCGGGATAAGATGGATCATAAATTGCTTTTTCGACATAGACATCCACTCCGCCCAATTCATCAATTAGTTTTTGAAAACCAACAAAGTCTACTGAAACATAGAAATGAATTGGTATTTCAAAAACATTTGAGACTGTTTGACGTGTTAAATTAGCACCAGCCGCCATTGCACTGTCTAGACATTGTGATTGGACCTTTTTCTTGCAATCTTTCTGTAAATAATCGTTATAACCATCTGCAAAAGCAGAATTAATTTTCCCAGATCCATGATTATTGATTGGCACATATAAATCCCGAGGGATAGAGATCATCGCCATTTTCTTTTCTTTTGGTTTTATCGAAAAAATCATTAGTGAATCTGTTAAAAGTCCGCCAGGATGATTTTCGCCGCCTCTACCCATAACCAATATATTGACTCTATCCTGTTTAAAAATATCGCTCTGTTCGCCTTTAATAATACTAAAAAGACCAGAATCACCGCTCAAACCTTTATCAAAGACTCTTGATCCCGTGGCATAAAGATACGAAACATAAGACAAAATTATAACAAGAATGGAGCCAAAAACTACTAGCCCAATTTTTCTTTTTTTCTTTTTTGGTTTATCTTTGTTTGTAGCGCTAAAAAACTTCATTGTATGTTAAACCTTTATCTTATACTAATAAGTATTATACGAAAAAAAAGTTACTTAAGTCTAGACTTTGGTCTGGTAATATTCGGCATATGATCATATTTAGGCATTACAGGACCTGAGTATTCATCTTTAATAATATTGGATTTATCTGAAATATTATTGACTGGTATATTCAAACCAAAAGCTAAAATATTTGCAGTCGTTACACCAACACGAAGTGAAGTATATAGACCAGGCCCAGGGTTTACTTCAATTGCACCAATATCCTTTTTGCTTAGGTTATGTTTTTTAAGAAATCGGTCGATATTAACAAGCAAAGTGTCAGTCAATTTCATTCCTTCGATTTTCATAGTACCTGTCATTTCACGATCACAAACTAATCCGATTGTTGGGGTCTCTGAAGCTGAATCAATTTGCAACACATATTCATTTTTCATGTTCAATCTTTCTTGAGTTTTCATTAATATATGAGAATTTTATCTTTTTGATCTGTTTTGTAAAAAGTGACTCAATTTTTTTTGGCCATTCAATTATCAAAACTGTGTCTTCTTTGCCAATAAGTTCCAATAAACCAATTGCCTCTGCATCAGCTGTATTATTAAGGCGATAACAATCCAAATGTGCAATGTTTTTTATATTATTGATTGATTCTGGCAACTGGTATTGCTTCATTATGACGAATGTTGGACTATTAATGATTCGCTCTACACCCAATGCTTTAGCGAAATAGCGAGCAAAGGTCGTTTTACCACTTCCCAAGTCTCCGTACAGAGCAAAAACGTCACCGCCTTTTGCATTTTTTGCAATTTTTTGGGCAATTTCTAAAGTTTCTTTTTCAGAATGAGAGATATATTCCATAAAAAAGTGAGCATTAATCCAAAAATTGGATATATAAATGGTGGTACGCCTGTCTTTGGCAAGGTCACTTTTGCAACAGAGACAATTTTAACATCTTCCTGCTTGAATGGCAATATCCTTAAAATTCCATTGTAAGTTGATAAGACTCCGGCAATTTGAAAAGTATCACCTTTTTTCATTGCTGGCTTTTCAATATTCGTTCCTTCTTTAATGATAACTTTTATCTCTTTGCCTTTCGAATCAGCGATTGAAAAAGTATCACCAGAGGTTGAAACCACCACTCCAGTTGTTTGAATATACTCACCAACCTGATCGTTTGTGATATCGCTGATTATTCTTTCCATGGGAGGATCAATTTCTTTGTGGTTTATCATAGTAATGTCCAATGGGTCAACTATTTTAATTCTTCTCTCTCCTGAAATTGAGGAAATTTCGCCCATAACCGATATTAAGTCTCCTTCTGTTAAGGTTGGAAAATCTTTATCATAATTATAGATTTGAATTCCACCGGTTTCATCCTGAATATAAAAATAATTTGATGATAGTTGCCCCGGTATTGCTGTTACTATACCCTGAACCAAAACTTCTTCTCCGTTTTCTTTTCCTTCGGCTGATGCAATTGAAATAATTTCTTGTCCGCCCGTGTCTTCATCTATGATGCTCGGAACTTCATATTTAATATTTGTTTCTCCTGGCGTTGGAATTGATATCAACAAATCACTAGCACTATCTGTATCAACACCATTTGGCAATCGAGATATGGATTTACCTCGATAATTATCGAGATTTAAAGTGACAGAATCGACAGGAGTATCTGCTCCAAATATTAAAGTTAGAATATCTTCGCTAGCATAATTGATTCTGAATGTTAAAACATTGTTAGGCGCCATTTCTGTATCTGTAGATCTATAAAGTATAAAGTATTGCTCACTCCCAATTTCATCGAACAATGATAGATCAATAGTATTGCCAGTTTTTCTACTAATAAAATAGCCTTTTAATGAAATCGGATCAGCGGTTGGATTATATAATTCGATGAATTGATCCGAATAATTTAGAACATCTGTCCCAGTAAAAATTTCATTTATAAGAAGATGATCTGCCCTTGCCGCCGCATTTTCTGCTCTACAATGAGAAAAATTAAATAAAAAAATTGCACCCAATACAAATGTGCAACAATATAATAACTTTTTAATTGCCCCAACCTTTTTCATAATTATATTATACTATTAATTACAAATTGTAATCAAAGAATTAACATCGCGTCGCCGTAGGAGTAGAAACGATATTTTTTTGAGATTGCTTCAGCGTATGCTCTTTTAATATTTTTTTTGCCAGCGAAAGCTGAAACCAACAGCAAAAGACTTGATTTAGGCAGATGAAAATTTGTTATCAGCCCATCAATAACTTTAAATTCATAGCCCGGATAAATATAAATATTGGTTTGACCGATCAAGTCGTCAGTTGTAAGTTGTAAGTTGTAAGTTGAGAACAAATGTTCCAAAACTCTAGTCGTGGTTGTGCCAACGGCAATTACTCGTCCTCCGTTTTTCTTTGTCTGTAATATTTTTTCGACAGTTTCTTCTGGAACCTCGTAAAACTCTGAGTGGATTTTATGATCCTCAATTTCTTTTGTTTTAATTGATGACCAAGTCCCCATCCCAACATGCAAAGTCAGTTTGGCAAGGATTATTCCCTTGCGTTCGATCTTTTTTAATAGTCCTTTAGTAAAATGCAGGCCAGCTGTTGGAGCGGCGACACTTCCAGTTTTATCAGCATATACAGTTTGATAATTTTTTATATCTGATGAAGTTTCTCTTTTGTCGATATATGGAGGAAGAGGAGTGTGGCCAATTTTTTCTATCGCTTTCCAAAAATTTTTTCCATCAATATTAAATTGTATGATAAATATTTCATTCTTTCTACCTAGAATCTTAGCGCTGATATTATTGCTAAAAATAATTGTCGAATTTAATTTTAAATTTTTCCCGACTACTTCCCAAGTGCCATCTTTCAACTGATGATTAAGAAGTGTTTCAATCTTTCCTCCTGTATCTTTTCTATGGCCAAAAAGACGAGCTGGAAAAACTTTTGAGTCATTTAGAACAAGTAGATCACCTTCTTTCAAGAAATCAACAACTTCATAAAAAGTATGATGGATAAGTTTGCCACTTTTTTTGTCTAATACTAAAAGACGCGAATGATCTCTTGGATCCATTTGCGTTTTGGCGATTAGTATTTTTGGCAAAACATATTCGAAATCACTTAATTTCATTTTAAATCGACTTCTTGACCTTCTTCTAGTCTTCCTTCTTCATTTTCTTGCTTCTCATCTGAAATTTTCGTGAAATAGATTCTATCAATATTATTTTTTTTGGTTTTATTATTTTTAGAATCCTGCTTTGTTATTACCCTGTTTTCAGAAATAATTTTTGTAGTCTTAATGACTGATTCTTTACTCTTAATATTTTCTCCCTGATTTGATTCTACTTGCGGTGTAACAATTGTTTTATTCTGTTCTTTTTTGATTTTATCAATGTTTTTTAAAAGTAAATTATCACATGAATCTTTTGAATAGCATTCCTCGCTTCCAAAATCTTCCAGTATCGTTGACTTAATGGTCTTATTATCTGGCTTGCTTCGTTTTGTGTAGGCTTCATGAAGATCTAAAATTTTTTTAGAAATTTCGTAAGGATGAGGAATATTTTTAAATGCAAAATTGGGTGTCTCAGCAGCAGTTTGGACATTAATATTACCATAATGAAGAAGAGTAGGAAAAATTCCATCAACATGGGCGCTTACATCTTGAATCATACGCAAATTTAATTCGCTAATTTCTCTTTTGAAAAGACCATTTTGAACGATATCAACAATCCTCCGATCTGTAATAATGTAAACGTCTAAATAGAAATCAATAAAACCATTAATAAGCAATGCAAAAAGAAAGAGGACATATATTGAACATGTCAAAATCGCAACATTCCCGACTAATTGAGTCATAAAATCTTGGTTGTTGATTGCATATGAAAAAAAGATTATCAAGGGAATTATTAGGAGGGTGGTTACAAACCAAAAAATTGCATAGGTAAACCAATGTCGTCGCAAGATAAGCAAAATTCTTTCATCTTTTTCCTGTGCTGGAAAAAGTCTTTTTTCAATATTCATAAACTAAAATCCGAAGGCCAACTTCTTGTCGCGATTAAGACAAAAGTTACCGCAATTACAATAGCACTTAATACAATATATATAGCTATTACTGGACGGGTTAAATCCCCCACGTAACCAAAACGATTTAGATGGTAAATAGCAGCCACACTAAAAATAATGAAGATGATTAATAAGATAAAGTAAATAAACAACAAAGTTAACATTATTCCAATCTTCCTTCATCGGCCGATTCGTTGCAGCCACAATACTTAGGTATCATTATATCATGATTACGGGCATAATTTCTACCCTTCCAGTAACCTTTTCGAAAATCTTTATAAAATAAATTTATTTTATTTTGAGTTGCTAGTTCGAGCGCTTTGTCCCAAATTTCTTCATGATCTCTGTAGGGAGAACAGAGCATTGTTGTAGTAAAATATTTTAGTCGCAATTTTTTTGTTTGTCTGACTAAATTGTTGATTAATAAAGAGACACAAATTTGACAACGGTTCCTTCTGTATCTCTTTTTATCAGAGATATATTTTATCGAATGTTGATCTTGATACGGCATCAAAATTGAAAAAAAGTCTTGAATATCATAAGGAGGAATAATAAGTTTAATCTCACTTGCTTCACAAAGTTTTTTTACATCGGAAAGCCTTCTTAGGTATTCCGCCCTGCCATGAACTTCTGGATGATAGAAGTAAGCAATAATTTTAAAATTATTTTCTTCCAATATTGAAAAAACATTACTGGCGCAAGCAGCACAGCATACATGAACTAAAATTTTTCGGTGCGTAGCTACCATTGAGTTATAAATTTATTAAAATAATTTTTGTTTGTTGATATCTGACTTTATCTCCAAATGATTAGATGCGGCTATGGTTGCAATTCTTCCCTTTGGTGTACGATCAATAAAACCCAGTTGCAACAGATACGGCTCAATTACATCCTCGACCGTATCTCGATCTTCTGAAATGGCAGCACAAATTGTATCGAGTCCGACCGGCCCGCCACTAAATTTGCCAATAATACAATTTAGATATTCCCTGTCATTTCTGTCTAACCCTAACTCATCAATATCAATTTTTTTTAGCGCCTCAGCTGCAATGCGCTTGTCAACGCTACCCTTGTGTTTAACTTCAGCATAATCTCTAACTCGTTTTAATATACGGTTGGCAATTCTAGGAGTCTTTCTGCTCCTTTTAGCAATCTCTAAAATCCCATCTTCATCAATTTCTACTCTTAATATTTTGGCTGCCCTCCTAATAATCTCTGCCACCTCTTCTATTGTATAGAATTCGAGTCTATGGACTGCACCAAATCGATCACGTAAAGGAGAAGAAAGGGAACCAATTTTGGTAGTAGCACCGACCAAAGTGAACCGAGGTAAGTTTAAACGCATAGTTTTAGCGGATGGGCCTTTGCCTAAAATCAAATCTATGGCATAATCCTCCATTGCAGGGTAGAGAACTTCTTCAATGTTTCGATTAAGTCTGTGTATCTCATCTATAAATAAAATATCGCCGTTCTTTAAGTTAGTCAGAATTGAGGCCAAATCTCCAGCTCTCTCGATGGCTGGTCCGGAGGTAACCTTTATCCCGACCCCGGTTTCACCAGCAATGATATGGGCAAGAGTTGTTTTTCCGAGACCTGGAGGCCCATAAAGCATGACATGTTCAATTGCCTCACCCCGCTTTTGAGCTGCCTCAATAAAAATTAAAAGATTTTCTTTGATTTGAGATTGTCCGACATAATCAGCAAAACGTTTAGGACGCAAAGTGTTTTCAAATTCCTCTTCAGAATTTAACTCAAATTCTCCTTCAATATCAAATTCTTCATTCATTATTGTTAAATGGTTAAGTGGTTGCTTGTTTTGTGGTAAACTTTATAAACTTTATGAACTACTTAATGTTTTTCAGACACCAACGTATTTGCTCTTCGCTCTCTAATAATCCCTTTGGAATTCGACTTAACACTCGTGCTACTTCTACCTTTTTATACCCCAAAGAAAGAAGTGCGTCCATTATTTCATCGGATTGATCCATTTTTTCTAAAATACCTGAATCTTCTAAACCAGATAATTTTGATTTTAACTCAAGTATAATTTTGGCTGCTGCTTTTTTACCTATTCCTGAAATTGGTAGAAAGAAATCAACATTTCCAATAACAATGGCATTCTGAATTTCGCCTATACTTGCTGATGACATAATATTAAGACCAGCTTTTGGACCGATTCCATTTACTGAGATAAGTTTTTCAAAAAGTATGAGTTCTTCATACTTTTCAAAACCGTATAGATCATGACAATCTTCACGGATTACTT
Organism: uncultured Candidatus Saccharibacteria bacterium; assembly: GCA_964628585.1. GTDB lineage: Bacteria > Patescibacteriota > UBA1384 > XYA2-FULL-43-10 > 1-14-0-10-43-13 > CAZVMH01. The sequence continues at coordinate 26,707 of CAZVMH010000005.1, forward strand.
CATGAATATATAGTTCCTTCTCGCCACCATAATTCTTTGTGCAAAATATTTTATACCCAACTCCACCCGCTTCTAAAATAAGTGAGCTACCTCCCGATAAAATTATTTTGCCTTTTAGATATGCGATCATTGCAAACTTTTTATTAGTTTGTCCAATTCTTCTTCTTTTTCATTTTTTAAAGACTCAGACTTAGCTTCAAGATTAAGGCGTAAAAATTTTTCTCCAGTGTTAGAAGTCCGCATATTGAAGCGCCAATCAGTAAATTCTATAGATAGGATATCCGTTCTATCAATAATCCCTGATTTGTATTTTTCTTCTGCTACTTTGAGGATATTATCAGCATTTGGAGTTTTATAATTAATCTCTCCAGAAATAAAATATTTCCGACGAACTGGTTCGATAATTTTTGAGAGCTTTTTTGCCTCCTTTGAAACGATCTCAATAACCTGCAGAAGCGGGAGCATGCCACAATCAGCGTACCAAAATTCTCGGTAGTATGTATGACCGCTCGATTCCCCAGAAAAGATTGCATTCTCTTTTCGCATACGAGCTTTGATGAAGGAATGGCCAACTCTTTCCATGACAGCAACACTACCAGCTTCCTTCGTTGCCTCAATTAGAGCCCAAGTATACCTCGGATCATAAACGATTTTTTGTCCAGGAAATTTCTTTAAGATATCGCTGATTAGAATTGAATTGATAAAATAGGAATCCACAAAAAGACCATTGTCGTCAACAAAGAAAACTCTGTCGGCGTCAGCATCCCACATTACACCAAAATCGGCCTTTTCTTTTTTGACCAAATCAATAGTCTCCGTACGATTTTCTGGCACAAAAGGATCTGGTCTCCCTTTTGGAAAAGTGCCGTCAGGCTCAGCATTTATGGAAATTATTTCAAACGGAAGGCTTCCCATTTCTATAAGTTTTTTCAATATTCTTCCTTCAAAACCAAAGTTTGGGTTAGCAACAATTTTTAAAGATTTAATTGATTTTTTATCAATAAAGTTTAAAAGGTAATTACAGTAGTCAATTAGAATTTCTTTTATCTCAACTTTACCCTTATTATCAGAAACAATTTTTTTATCTGATAGAACAAAATCTTTTATATCTTCTATCCCAGAAACTCCCGAAATAGGAATGACATTCTCACGGACTAATTTAAATCCGTGGTATTCAGAGCTATCATGAGAAGCGGTTACTTGGATGCCTCCACCATAACCGTAGTTGCCAGTAGCAAAATAAATCATTTCTGTTGAAATTAAACCGATGTCAACAACATCTATCCCTGCGTCTGTAAGTCCAGAAATCATTGATTTCTTCAACTCTTCCGAATGGGTTCTAACATCATGACCGATTACAATAGGTTTCTTGGGTTTCACTAGATCAACATAACCTTGAGCGATTTTATAGGCAATCTCTTCATTGATATTATCGGGATAGATTCCTCGTATGTCGTACGCTTTAAAAATTGATGGATCGATTTTCATATTCAGACCTCATTAATATTAAGAATATCATCTACTGATTTTGAGGCAGCCATTAAATATTTTACAAATATATGATTTTTCAGGTCTTCAATTCTTTTTTCTTTATGTTTGGTATGCTCAAGCACAAAATCAAATGAATGTATTGTCAGCCTGATAATGCTACATCTAAAAAATTCTTTTTCTTCCTTTGTTTTTAGAAATACATTCAATTTTTCTTGCCAATTTGGGTTTTTCCATAAGTATAACCAAAGAAAAGTAAAATCGACCATATAATTATCGGCACAAAACCACTCCAAATCAGAAAAACTTATTTGATCATCTGGAGTGACAATAATATTTGAAGGAGTAAGATCTCCGTCACAGCTACTTCGGAAGGAACTTTTAAAATAATTATTTGCTTTTGATTTATAATAATTTACAGGTGTTGAAAGAGAAATACCGAGATCATTTTCAATAGCTTTTAGATCATATTCTTCGATTTGCTCGTAAAATCTTTTTGGGATTGAATACAACCTGGCATCTTTAATTTGTCGTAATATTTTTAAATTGCTCACTATCCCGTCGATTATTTTTTTACTCTTAGGCAAAAGTTCCTGCTTGATAGGATTGTTATATAAGGGATCGTCCGGTTGGGTTTCTCCTCCTAGGGGTGTTCCTGAAATGTAATCCTTTAACATCCAAAAATATTGCCCTATTTCTCCACTTTTTACTACCCTTGCCATCGCAGTTTTCTTGTTGAATTTGCTTTCAAAATCCTGCGTTATTTTATCAATGAGAATTTCTTTTAGTAACCTGTCGACTCTCGCCTGATTTTTTTTAGTAGAAATTTTCAATATTGCTTTTTTATTAAGAAACTTTCCCTTGCTCACAATATAATTTTCAGTCTCACTGAATTTTAATACTTGATCTTCTTGGAAACCTATTTCTTCTATTATTCTTATGAGGTCTTCTTTAAAACTCATTTTAGTCTGTCTTTAATGTTTTAATTGATTATACAAATCTTCATATTGGTCAGTCATTTTTTCAATATTAAATCGTTTCTCGGCCGATTGTCTACAGAATGACCTCTTGATCTTTTCAATTTTTTCTGAAGATTTTACTAAGGCATTAATATCGCCCCTCTTAACCACGAAACCATTTTTACCATCTTTAATAATCTCTTTTACAGGTTCCACATCGTATGCGATAACAGGTGTACCACAGGTAAGAGATTCGATCATTACTAAACCGAACGCTTCATCAATTTTTGAAGTGAAAAGAACGGCTTTTGCTTTACCGTAATATTTATTTTTTTCTTCTAACCCCAATTGACCAACAAATTGAATGTTTTTAGTTAAGTTAGGTTTAATTGTCTGTTCAAAAAACTTTGGGTCGCTTTTTGTTCCAGCAATTAGTAGTTTTTTGCCACTCTTTTGGGCAAACTTTATGGCATCACCTGCTCCCTTCTTGTCACACATACCCCCGATCCAAAGATAATAATCTTCAGAATGGTCAGAATAATCAAAACTGTTTATTTCGATTCCATGATATATCACTTTTGACCTCTTCGGATTGGGCCAATGATGCAAAAAAGCATGTGATGGAAACACATAATATGGAGAATCATATTTCCTGAATATCATTTTTATATCATCTGTGTCATAATCACTATATCCGTGCACTGTAACAACAACTGGCTTATCTATAAATTTGAGTATTGGCAAAAAATAATAAAAAGAAAATAGACTGACATGAAACACATCGAACTCATCTTTTCTCAATAGTACCTGTGTTAATTCTTCTATAGTAAATAAAGATATTTTTCTCTTAGAAAAATCTTTGAGGCTTTTTGAAAACAGATCATTTGGTTCGCAAATATTGACAACCTTGCCAGAAACTTTGCTTCCTGCGCAGGCGAACAAGGTAATGTCATGACCTCTTTTAGCCAAAGACTCTGAATAACCATAAGTCCAAGATTCCGTTCCAGCGGAAGAATTTATATTGATTGGCCTGCTAATATCACCTATTATTGCGATCTTCATATTTCCCTCGAATACTCTTACTAAATAAATCTATAAATTTTTGACCAATCTTGGGCCATTCAATTTGTCTTCCTAGCACCTTTGCATTTGCTGAATACTTTTTAATTAGATCCGGATTCTGAATTAATTTATTGATTGCCAATGAAATTGATTTTGAATCTTTAAATTTTACCAATTCTCCAACTTTATAATTCTTCACTACATCCTGAGCAAAAACGTAAGGCGTAGAAACTATGCACTTGCCTGCTTCGATTGCATAGCTCAATGTGCCAGAACTGGCCTGTTCCTTAGAATAATATGGAGTAATATATATGTTGGTATTGGCTAGGTATCTATAGATTGCGTCGAATTTTAAATAGTAAGGATAAAAAAAGACGTTATTTTCTAATTTCAATTTTTTAGAGAGTTTTACTAGATAGTGCATATATTTCCTGGATTTTTTAGGATGAGTTTTACCTAAAATTGCATATTTTATGCTTAATTTGGGATTGTTTTTTATGATTTCCGGTAAAGCCATTATCATATATTCTAACCCCTTCTTGGGGGTAATAAGACCAAAAGTAGAAATTACAAAATCATTTTTTTTGAATCCTAAAGTCTCTTTCTTTTTTTGGTCTTTTTCTATTTGGACCGAAGAAACTCTTTCAGCACCATGTGGTACCACATAGGTCTTATTTAAAGAATTTTTTACATTTTTTTCAAGATAAGACTTAGCCGTTTCCGTCATGACAGAGATACCATCAACATAAGCAAACATTTTGCCCGATAATTTGTTTCTACTTTTATATCTTTTTGCTCTGATTCTGACTGGTTCATCTAAATTAATCGAAACGGTATGGAGTGTAATTACAACCGGTTTCTTCAAATGTTTTAAAAGAAACAAGAGTTTGTTTCCATTAAAACCACCGTAAATTCCGAATTCATGTTGAACGGAAACGACATCACAATCTGAGTTGTTGATTAACTCTGCAGCTTTAAGATAGTCCCCATCATTGTTCTGTGAGATCGAGGCAATGACCTCTTTTGGATAATTATACTTGTCATCGTTCATAGCTATAACAGAAGCTCTGACGTTTGGATCAGCAGATTTTATTGCCTTAATTAAATTATTTGTATAAGTTGCAATCCCGCATTCTCTTGGAATATAACTTGATATAAAGATAATCTTGAGACCAGTACTCATTATTATTTTTCCTTATTACTTTCTTTTTTAGTTTTTTTTTGATCTTCTTTATAACATTCAAGAAACAGGTTCAGATAGTTTCTAGCGGTTTTTGACCAAATTTGTTGTCGAACATACTTATAAGATAAATTTTGCATTCTATGTCTGGCTTTTGGATGTTCAATTAAGAAATTAATTTCTTCAGCAATGGCATGACTATTTGCCGGTGGTACCAACAGACCCCTATGATCGGCTAAAACCTCTTTGGCATAATCGAATGGAGTGGAAACACAGGCTCTTCCGCAAGCCATAGCATATGTAAGAGTACCAGAAGAAACCTGATCTAAGACCAGAAAAGGTGCGACAAAGACATTCGAGGCCATTAGGTAATTAAGCAGATCTGAATAACTTACAAATTTATTGATGAATTTTACATTATCTGAAAGTTTTAGTTTTTTAACTCTGTCTTTTAGCCCCTGATAATATTCTGGATTTCTTTGCGGATGGTAACGACCAATCAATAACAGCTTAGTGTTTGGATGCGCTTTAACAACATCTGCCATTGCTTCGATTAAGTATTCATAGCCTTTTTTTGGTCTCATTAAGCCAAAGGAAGAAATGATCGTGTCTTTTTTAGAGAATCCCATCATTTCTTTAAAAAATCCTGAGGAATATCTGGGCACATTTGGAGCACCATGCGGAATAACAATAATTTTGTCAGGACTTATATTATATTTTTTGACTAGAATTTTTTTAGCAATATCGGCTAAAACAACAATACGGACGGATCTTTCACAAATCTCTCTAACAACTTCGAGATGATGAGGTGCCGGTTTTTTATAGACCATATGAAGAGTCGTAACAGCTGGTTTTTTTAAGGCGCGAAGAAAAATTAAAAAGTTTTTACCATCATCTTGTCCCAAAGTTTCAGGGTTAACTTTGGCCCCATACAGCCCAAACTCATGTTGTATGTTTACTACCTGTGCATCACTTTTATTGATAAATTCAGCCGCTTTTTTATAGCCCTCATGATCTTTATCGTTGAAATGGAACTTTACAGATGAAGAATATTTGTAACCCTTATCGTTGTCTTCTACTGCCACAATAAAATCATCCATGTCTGGGTTTTTTTCTTTCATCACTTTTCGTAGCGCAAATGCATAGGTGGCAATTCCACATGCTTTTGGCAAAAATGCGGTGAAATGAGCAATTTTGGTTATTTTATCTGCCATTTTTATCCTTTTTCACTCTTTCTTAAATACTCTGCCGCCTCTTCAGGCGACATAACATCAATAATTACTTCGCTTCCTAATTCGAACCCGCCAAAATTTGAAACACGAGGAATTATCTCTAAATGCCAGTGAAATGACTCCGAATCTTGTTCTATAGTGGGCAGTGTATGAATATACAGATTAAAAGGCGGATTTTCAAGTGTTTTGTCAAGTTTTCGAAGTGTTTCCATAAGACAATCAACAAAGTCCTGCATGCTTTCTTTTGAAATTTTTTGAAACTCACTTTCATGGTGTTTGGGATAAATCCATGTTTCAAAAGGGAATCTAGCAGCGTAAAAAGTTGCCACTAAGAAGTTTTTGTTTTCATAAACTACTCTTACTTTTTCCTTTAATTCGTGCTGGACCATATCGCAAAAAACACAGTGACCATTAATACCATAATATCGGTTAGCTCCAGTCATCTCTTTTCCGACTGTATTGGCGATTACCCCTGAAGCAAAAATTTGGGCATGAGGGTGATTAATAGATGCTCCTGATTCAGCACCATGATTGTAAATTGGCATTATTGATGCAATATTTTCTTTTTTATGAATCGAGATATAACGATCTCTTATAACTTCAAAAAATTCAACGGCAATTTCATTTGTTATACAAGGCAGAGAAGTGTCATGATCTTTTAGAACAACAACTTCATGTTTTCCAACGGATATCCTCTGGCGATAAAAACCTTTTTCTGGATAAAAACTTCGCAATGATGACTCATCGTCTGTGTCGACAAAAGCAGGATATTTATTTTCAATAACATAGACATTTTTTGTAGCAGACCCACGAATTTTTTCATTGGAGTTATACCCCTCTGAATTTATGCAGAATGGACACTTTTTTTTATCCGATACGGTCACGCTTTTAGGAATAACGAAATCTTGCGGACGTTTGGATCGCTCGGGAGCAATTACGACCCAATCACCAGTAATAATATTTTGTCTAAGTTGTGGCACGGTTCCCTCCATTTTCTTACTATCAGTTGTTTGTTTTTACTGTCTGAGCATGACAGATCGCAATTGCCAAAGCATCTGCAGCATCATCTGGCTTGGGACAGTTTTTCAGTTTGCAAGTGATGCGAACCATTTCCTGCATTTGAGCTTTGTCTGCCCGGCCATACCCAGTGATCGCTTGCTTCACTTGCAACGGTGTATATTCCACAACCGCTAGATTGTGTTTCATAGCACAGACGATTGCTACCCCTCGCGCTTGAGCTACACTCATAACCGTCTTTTGATTTTTAAAGAAAAATAATTCCTCAACTGCCATACAATCGAGCTTCTCTCTCTCAATTATATCACATAAAGAACTATAAATATGGAACAAACGGGTGGGCAAATTCTGCTTTGCTGGCGTTCTTATACAACCATATTTTTTAGGGATAATATTTGCCCCATATTTCTCAATGATTCCCCAACCAAGAATAGCTGTTCCAGGATCAATGCCAAGAATTTTTAGATTATTTACCATATAGAATAAATATTAAATGCTTAGATTGGCATAAATGTTACTTACATCGTCTATTTCTTCCAATTTTTCGATGATTGAAATCAAAGAGGATTGCTTATCCTCCGGAAGTTCGATCAGAGTACTTGGCTGCTGAATAAATTCAGAAGATTCTATGATCACGCCAGCATCTTCTAGAGCCTTTCTGACTTGATGCATTGAATTGAAAGAGCAGGTAATTATATAGAGCCCATCATTTTTTTCAAAATCATCCGCTCCAGAATCAATTATAGCCAGCTCTAAATCATCTCCCTTAAATGAGTTTTTTGATTCGTCAATGATAATTTGGCCAACTTTTTTAAACAGATAAGAAACGCTTCCTGGACCAGCCAGTGATCCATTACATTTATTTAAAATTGCTTTGATATCTCCTGACGTTCGGTTTTTATTATCAGTTAAACATTCGATCAGTAAGGCGACACCATTTGGTCCATATGCCTCGTAGGTAATTTCTTCAATGGCTGCTCCGCCACCCTCGCCTAAACCTTTTTTAATCGCTCTATCGATATTTTCCTTTGGCATTGAAACAGACTTGGCATTTTCGATTGCCATTCGAAGAGAGGGGTTCATGGTTGGATCGCCACTTTTGCCGTCTCGCGCTGCAATAGTGACCAATTTGGCCATTTTAGTAAAGACCTTGCCGCGCTTGGCATCTATAATTGCTTTTTTATGTTTAGTTGTAGCCCATTTGGAATGTCCGCTCATATTTTTTCCTTTATAACTGTTTGCGACTTTAGTCTATCCTCAATCGGCCTTTTTTTCAAGATCAAAAAGACCATTACTTTTTCGACAGACCAGCCTCATCGATTATGAATCTGATTGTACCATCGCGATCAGTTCGATAATATTTGATAGAATTTTGAACTAATAGATCAAGAACTGCCGTATGAGGGTGGCCAAATTTGTTATTGGCGCCAACTTCTATGACTCCAATTTGTGGTTTCACAGCATCTATCAGATTTTGGTTTGTACCATTGGTCGAGCCATGATGAGAAAGTTTCATAATTTCTGATTGGATATTGCTAATGCTTATAAATTTTACCTGTTCGTCTGTTTCAATGTCTCCTGTAAAAAGTACACAATGAGTAAAATAGCAAAATCTTGTCACTTCTGAAGTATTATTGGCGTTTTCGTTCGTTTTTTGTTCGTACAACTTTCCTGGCCAAAGAAAAGTTAATTCTCCATTCTGGAACGGCAAAATTTGTTCGCCAATGTCTGGGACAGGGCTTACGATATTTTTTTTCTTGATCTTAGCCAGAAATTCAGTATAGGCGTTGGAATCATACAGTGTTCCAGAGTAATATATTTTCTCGACCTGATACCGATCCAGAATTTGATTGATACCGATGAGGTGATCTGCGTGAGGATGAGTTAAAATTACTACTTCAATTCTTCGATCCGTCAGGGGCATCACTTTACCCAATTCTGATAGAACTTTGTCGTCTCCCCCACCATCAATTAAGATTTGATAGTCCCCTTTTTGGATTAGTTCGCTGTCTCCCTGGCCTAAATCAAAAAAGTAAACTGATGCTTCGCTTTTATTCTCGTTGGCCGAAGGACTCCTGGCAATATTTGCCCAAACAAAAAATGCCCCCAAAGCAAGAAGCACAAGAATAATTTTAGTCCATTTTTTCATATACTTAACTTATATTTACGATAAAGAAAAAACGTTGCCACAATCAAAATTGTATAGCAAACTGGCAAAACTAGCCAAGAATTTGTACTCCAAGTAAAAGATGCTCCTGGAATGCGAGCCATCCGCTCAACCATTATAATAATAAATTGCAAAGCCGGCCAAGCAAAAAATGAAGCCGATTTCCCAAGTGGATACCAAACTATTGTTAATAATCCTGTGATTGCGACAAGCCCCATTGCCCAGGGTACGATCCAAAGCACAAGCACATTTGATAATGGCGCAATAAGCGAAACGCGACCAAAAACGACTAAAATGAGTGGGAACACGGCAATTTGGGCTCCCAATGTCGCCGTTAGTGTTGTTTTTAGCCAGTCTGGCATCTTTGATAAGAATTTTTTACTTTCAATATATTTCTCAATAATCGGCGAAAGATAAATTAAACCACAAAAAGCCAGAAATGAAAGCTGAAATCCAATATCGTTGTAAAGAACGAATGGATTAACCAAAACCATAATGATCGCTGCCAAAAGCATGATATTTGTAAAGTCACCTCGCCGACCTAAAGTTTTACCAAACAATATCAGAAGCGAAAAGATTTCCGCTCTTACTACACTTGAAGCAGCACCGGTCAAAATAACAAAACCACCAATAAGAAGCACGCCTAAGATAAAAACTTTCTTCCGCCCCAGATATATGACAAAAGAATCGGCAAAAATGGTCACGAGTATTGTAACGTTAAAACCAGACAGTGCAATTATGTGAGTTAAACCAGTAGTGCCCAGGGCATCTTTAAAATTTTGAGGAATGTTGCGCTTAATGCCGAGAATCAGGCCCGAAGCCAAACTTGCATGCGGTTCGGATAAAACAGAGTTTAGCGTTTCCTCTATGCGGGTTGAAACGTAATACAAATTCCCGAGAATCTTTTGACCGATATTTAGATTCTGACCCTGGTCTTCTGCCTTTTCTGCCTGATTAATAACTCCAAAAATTAAATATCTTTTTAAGTATCGCCCGTAGTCAAATTCTTCTATCATCCCCGGTTTTTCAATCTTGCCAGAAAGAATGACGTTATCACCATAATGGACAGATGGGTAATGGGGCAAATTAACTAAAAGTAAACTGTTTGGAGTGAATTCTGCGCTCTGATTATCGCTTTCAATCTTTGAAATTTTGACCACAACCTGCTGGCGCTTGTAGTTAACATCGGGCTTTTTGACAATTCTGCCTTCGATTTGCATGTTCTGATCATACGGCAGGACAACTTGATGCTTAAAATCAAATAGAGAATAATATCCAGCCCCAAGGACAAAACAAAATAGCAAATAAGAGACTAGGACTATAAAATGATTCTTCAATACGAAATTAACAAGCGATGAGAAGAGTAGGGCTAATAGTAAAATTACAAATGAGACATAACTTTTTTCAAAATCAATTTTAATAAAATTGGACAAAAATACGCCAAACAAAAAAAATAGAGCAAAAAAAGTAAAGAGCCTAAATTTTGGCAAATTGGCCATTGTTTGCCCTCACTATAGCATATTATAGTAGATAACAGGATAAAGATGTCAGATAACAGCAGCTCCATTGACCAGTTGACGATTTATCCGATTTGATGTACAATTCTTGAAGATGAAAAAAGAAAAAACAAACCCAAAACTTAGGGAATTAGAAGACAAGATAACTGAATTAACGGTTGGCTGGCAGAGAAGTCAAGCCGATTTTGAGAACTATAAAAAACGAACCGCCCAAGAAAAAATTGATCTGTGTAATAATTCTAATGCAAATTTGATATATAATATTTTGCCAGTGCTCGATAATTTTCAACTAGCTGCAAAACATGTGCCGGAAAATTTAAAGGATGACAATTGGGCCATGGGAATTAAACAGATTGAAAAACAACTTGAAGACGTACTCGTAAGCGAAGGCCTTGAGAAGATTGAGACTATCGGTACAAAATTTGACCCAAATTTTCATGAGGCAATGGAGCACGTGGCGTCTGATAAACCTGAAGATGAAATTGTCGAGGAGGTTTTATCTGGATACAAATTTAACGATACAATATTGCGTGCTGCCAAAGTCAAAGTCTCTAGCGGAAAAAAATAATTTTGGTCTATAAAATGGAAGAGGCGGACAACTTTGTAGTGTCCGCCCAGCTTCCCCTCTTACTTTGTGCCACATGACCGTGGCCAAAATTATTTTTTTCCGACATACCTCGCCGGAGGAGGCCGGAGCTGGCGACCGCGCCGCCGGCGCGGTATTCTTCTTCGCTGTGCTAAAAAGCCGATCCTGCCATGGTCGAGGATGCTCTTCAGCATACCGTCGTCGCGATCGCCGTCCGGTTTTTGTCAAGCCGCGTACTGCGTAGGGGTGCAAGACCCTTTTGGACGCGGCTTCTTGCAGGAAGCACTACCCCCTAGGACTGCCACGGGGCAGGCTCCTCTGCAAGTCTTAATGGGCTGGCTGGCTACGGACCAGTGATTGTGCATCATCCTTGTCATCGTCTGACAAGAACGGCGACACTTTACTGGATGTGCCAGCCAACTACCTTGCCCGCATCTTTCGATGCGAAGCGAAATAGCGAACCGATGCGTAAAAATATAGCATAATGCTAAACATATGTCAATACTTCATTAGTTAAAAGTCAAAAAGTTTATAAAGTCAACAAAAAAGAGCTTGATCTATTCGACGAAGTTTATATTGAGCTTGTCGAATATGCTCTAATTCAAAAGCTGACAAAAACAACTCTTGACAACGATATAAATGTAAAGTACACTTTACATTATAAGTAGTTTGAATTTACCATTTCCCATTGGTCATTTGCCATCAATTTATCAATTATCATTTAATGATTTAGAACAAATGTAAAATGTACAATGGGAAATTAATGAAAATTGAGAATTGATAAATGAAAAATATTTTAAGAAAGGAATAGTATGAGCAAAATCATCGGTATCGATTTGGGTACAACCAACTCCGCCGTAGCCGTAATGGAGGGTGGTGAGGCAAAAATTATTAACACAGCTGAGGGCGGAAGAACCTGTCCTTCCATTGTGGCTGAAACTAAAAAAGGCGACCGACTTGTTGGTCAACTTGCAAAAAGACAAGCCGTAACCAATCCAGAGAACACTGTTTTCTCGGTTAAACGTTTCATCGGACGAGATTTCGATGACAAAGAAGTACAGGCCGATCTTAAAAAGATGCCTTACAAAACTAAAAAAGCATCTGATGGTTCTGTAAAAATAGTTTTGCAGGATAAAGAATATAGCCCACAAGAAATCTCTGCTGCCATTTTAGGCAAACTTAAAACTGATGCAGAAACTTTTCTTGGTGAGAAAATTACCGACGCTGTTATTACCGTGCCTGCATATTTTAATGATTCACAAAGACAAGCAACCAAAGACGCTGGTGAAATTGCGGGCTTGACTGTAAAGAGAATTATCAATGAACCAACTGCAGCTGCTCTTGCTTATGGCTTAGACAAGAAAAAGAGCGAAAAGATCGCTGTATATGACTTTGGTGGTGGTACCTTTGATATTACAATTTTGGAGCTCGGCGAGGGTGTATTTGAAGTTCTTTCAACCAATGGTGACACTCACCTCGGTGGTGACGATGTTGACCAAGATATAATGGACCATATTATCGACGAGTTTAAGAAAGATCAAGGAATCGATCTGCATGAAGATAAAGCGGCCATTCAGAGAGTAAAGGAAGCTGCTGAAAAAGCTAAAATTGAGCTTTCAACTACAACTGAATCGGAGATCAACTTACCTTTCGTAACTGCAGATGCATCTGGACCAAAACATTTGCAAATAACCCTGACTCGCGCTAAGCTCGAGCAGTTGACTGCACCTTTCATTGAACGATCACTTAAACCTTGTGAAACCGTTCTTAAAGACGCAAAGCTTAAAACAACTGATATCGACGAGGTAATTTTGGTTGGTGGCATGACTCGAATGCCAGCCGTACGAGAAGCGGTAAAGAAATTCTTCGGCAAAGAGCCAAATCACTCCGTTAACCCAGACGAAGCCGTCGCCGTTGGCGCTGCTATCCAAGGCGGTGTACTCGGTGGCGAGGTCAAAGATCTATTGCTTTTGGATGTAACTCCCCTTTCTCTTGGAATTGAGACTTTGGGTGGCGTTTCGACTAAATTGATAGAGAAAAACGCTACTATTCCAACCTCAAAATCACAGGTATTCTCGACTGCAGACGACAATCAAACCAGAGTGGAGATTCACGTTCTTCAAGGTGAACGTGAAATGGCTGCTGACAACAAAACTTTAGGCAGATTTATTCTAGATGGTATCCCTCCAGCACCCCGTGGAATCCCTCAGGTTGAAGTTACATTTGATATCGATGCAAACGGCATCGTCAATGTTAAAGCGACCGATAAGGCTACTGGCAAGGAACAGAGAATTACTATTACTGCTTCTTCTGGCCTCTCCAAAGAGGAAATTGAGCGTATGAAACAAGATGCAGAAGCTCACGCCGATGAAGACAAGAAAAAGCGCGAACTTATCGATCTTAAAAACCAAGCAGACACGATCATTTATACCGCCGAAAAGACTATTTCTGATGCCGGAGACAAGATCGATTCCAACCTAAAGAGCGACGTTGAGGCTAAGATTACTTCGCTCAAAGGCGTAAAAGATTCCGATAACGCTGAGGAAATTAAAACTCAGGTTGAGACCTTGAGCAAATCCCTTCAGGAAGTTGGTACTCAAATGTATCAGAACGCCCAGAAGGAAGCCGACAAAGCGTCCGAAGCTAAGACAGAAGAGCCAAAAGAGGAAGAAGCTAAACCAGAAGAAGAGAAAACGGCCGAAGAGACAAAATAATTCCTTTTTGATAAGACGCCTCGAGTAATATCGGGGCGTTTATCGGGAATTATTAAAATTAACCTAATTGCACTAATTGATCTAAACCAGTACAATTATTTATTGGTGCTTGGATCTTAGGATTTGATTAGAATAATTAAAAATTAGAATAATTAGAGCAATTAATGAGTAAAAACTATTACGATATTCTGGGCCTCTCTAAATCCGCCACTGCGGATGAGATTAAGCGTGCTTATAGAAAACTTGCTCACCAATATCACCCTGATAAGGGCGGCTCTGCTGAAGATGAAAGGAAATTTAAAGAAGTTTCCGAAGCCTATCAGGTCCTTTCCAATACAGAGAAGCGCCAGCAATATGATCAGTACGGTCAAGCTTTTGATCAAAGGTCTCGATCTGGTGGTCAAGCAGGCGGGTTTGATGGCTTTGACTTTTCTGATTTTACCGGCCCCGAAGGGGCCCCCTTTGGGGGCTTTGGTGGTTTTGGCGATATCTTTGAGGATTTTTTTGGTCAAGCTTTTTCTCAAGTTCAAGCAGAAGTCTCTGTCTCTCCCGCCCAAGCAGTTTTGGGCGATAAATTGTCCCTAAGCATTGGAGGCGAGAAAGTTGAGATCAATCTTCCAGCTGGAATTCAAACCGGAACAACTTTTCGTATTCCTGGTAAAGGCAAATCCTACAAAGGCGGACAAAAGGGCGATTTGCTCTTGACAGTTAAGATTGAAATGCCTAAACGGTTATCAAATCAACAAAAAGAACTCTGGGAACAGCTCCGCAATCTCGATAAAAACGGAAAACGAAGCTGGTGGGGATAAGTTTTCTATTTGACACCACTACCCTCTTTGCGAGATAATGATCTTAAGAAAATTAAGGTCGAAGGGCATGGGAGCCTGTTTTATAACTGCTCTTGAAACGAGAACGAGATTATTTCGAGCGAAAAATTCAAAGCGTGAGAAGGGATAGCCAAAGCTATATCGACGAGCGATTTGTGTTTTGCAGCCAAAATAAGCCGTTAGCAGTTATCGGATGTAGTTATTAAACAGGCTCTGATACCGCGACCGTGGAGGGAACGTGCAACAGCTACCCAGCGTTGACATTTTTATTGGGTTGGCCTATATTCTTGGAATTACTTATGGCTTCGTCTTAAAACGAGACAAGACCATAACTACTTTGTGCTCCGTTTATGTTGGCTTAGTTATCGCCTCCTCTTTTTCTGAAACTGTATATAAATTTTTTAATGGCAATGCCACGATTGCTAATCAAATATGGATTCGCTCAAACGCTTCTCTCTCAACAATATCGATAGTTTTACTATTGCTTTCGATAGTTTTCGTATCTGGTGCCATTAATTCGACCACCAATCGCTCTTCCGATATTTCTGCCATCGAAGTAGTTATTTATAGCGCCTTCACAATCTCGTTAATAATTTCTTCCGTTTTGTATTTCCTCCCTCTCGAAACCAGAAATCATTTCGTCGAGATATCAAAGGCAGCAAAATATCTTTATAACTATCGCACCCTCATCGTCATCGGTGCACCGTTAATGATTATTTTATTAGGATTAAGGAAGAAATAAGGAGAACAATGAAGATTGAATGGGGAAACTATAAGTTAACAAAGTTATCAAAGTGGTTGCTCCTAGCTCTTCTTGTTGTCATTATTGCCTCAGCTGCATACTGCTATTTCTTTATATATAAGAAGACAAGTACTCCTGGTCCTCAAAATTCCGACAAAAAATATAGTTTGTCTCTATATACATACATTCAAAATGATAAAGCTCATATTTCAGCATACGACCCAATCACTAGTAAACACTATGATATTCTAACCATTGATTGGAAAGATAAAGATGGTTATTACGGTTTTAATGCCTCTTACTCTTCCGCTCGAGACCAAATTGTTTTTAATACAATGAGCGGACTTTCTGTTTATGATTTAAAAACAAAAGAGCAGAAAGAGTTAGTTAAGAACTATAAAGGAGCGAAAGATATCGACGTATCCAACTATCGTTCACCTGTTTGGTCTAACAATAGTAAAAAGATAGTTTATTTTAAAGCTGGCTATGAAGGTGGAAATTATGGCATGATGGATCCCGACGGAAGTAATGCTAAAGATATCGAAGGCGAAGGTGGCTATAATTTCATTTGGAAACCAGACTCGACTGAATATGCAATTGGAAGTTCAGGAGGAATGGCCACTGGACCAGGGATAAATGTCAGTTTGGCTGATCCCATTACTAAAACTAAACAGATCTTATCGACGAAGGAATTAAGAGACGTTGATAGCCTGGTTTGGCTAGATAAAATATATTTTTCTGGGACTAAGCAAAATGTGAACGCTGGTGACAACAATTTATATCAGATTCTTTCAGTTAATGCCGACGGTACAGATGTTAAAGTCATCGATAAGGATGAATACAATAATCAAAATTTAATTTCTGACGGCGACGAAACATTGTATTACACGAAGTATTTGGCTAAATCAGTTGATAATCAGAGAAAATCCGCCGGGGTTCATATGATTAAAAAAGATGGCACAGGAAAAGAACCTGTCTATCAAGACGGCGATAAACAAATTTTTGTTCAGGCTGTAGATAGCGATTATCTGGCGATGAAGAGCTCGACAAACGACTGGTCAAATGAAGCAATTAAAACATTGGTATTGTATGACAAAACCACCAAAAAGGCCTCCATGGTTGGCGAAGGAACAAGAATCGAATTCTTTGACTGGATAAAAAGCAATAAATTGCCATCAGAATTGGTCGAAGCTACAGCTCCCAAGCCAACAGAGGCGGAACTAAAAGCCTATTCTGACAGCATGAAGTCTCATGGTTACTTATCTAGAACTTACTATGATTACTGCTGGGATTACGATTGTCAGTCTGCTACTTATCCTTATGCCAAAAAGGCTAAAAGCGAGACACCAGAAATTATTTCTCTTTCTGAAAAACCCCAACTTCTAACAGGCAAGGTGACTATACCTGTTATATATTTTTATACAGACACCCCGCTTACAGATGAACATATGAACATTCTCAATAATGATGCTACGGCTCTTGATTCATTCGCAAGAGTTTCAAAATGGATAAACGAACAGGGCAAAGCAGCCGGAAAAACGCTTGAATTTAGTTTCGACCTCAAAGGTCAGAGCGCAATTGATGCAGGCTGTGTGACATATAGTGGCACGGATAAAACCTTTGATACAAAATGTATAAGTGATACCGTTTCAAAACTTTACCCAGGTCTTGCCAATGCTCCAGTTGTAATAACCGTAATGGCCAATATGAACGCTTATGCTGCCTCAACTAACTTTGAAATTTCTACGGGCAAAAATCTGTTTCTAATTGGTTTTTCTTTCGCGTCATCAATCGAGTATATTAAAACCAGCACTTATTATGCCACTGAGGAACAAAAGGCAGCAGAAATTAAGAAGAGGATGTATGATAGCAACTATATGGGATGGGATTATCGAATCAAGAATTTGCTCGCACTATTTGGAGCTAAAGATAAAAATGCTACATACAAAACACCTGCTAAATCTGATTCGCCCGGCTGTTTTGTTGGCAACAGCGATAGCGTTATGTGCGACCGTAATGTCAATTCCAGCAATGTAGTAAAGAAATTTAACGAGAAAGTAATTGATGAAATTACATGGAAGGAGCTTGGCTGGTACGACGCAGACGGCGATGGAATAATGGAAGTAAATGACAAAT
Organism: uncultured Candidatus Saccharibacteria bacterium; assembly: GCA_964628585.1. Lineage (GTDB taxonomy): Bacteria > Patescibacteriota > UBA1384 > XYA2-FULL-43-10 > 1-14-0-10-43-13 > CAZVMH01. The sequence goes on from CAZVMH010000005.1 coordinate 44,334, forward strand.
GTCCATTTGATAAAACAAATAAGTGTTAATAAATAGGAATTAATATATGTATCTAATTTTAAGATGGATTTTAAATGCTCTAATACTGCTCTTGGTTTCTTATATTGTACCGGGAGTAAAATTCGCGGGGAACTGGGCCCTATTCTGGACTGTGATTGTATTTGGGTTAGTTAATGCCTTGATCCGACCATTGATATTGCTTTTGACTTTGCCCGTCAATATTTTAACTCTTGGACTTTTTACTCTCATAATAAACGCGCTGATGTTCTGGCTCACTTCTTCGATCGTTAAAGGATTTGAGGTTCAGGGTTTCTGGTCCGCCTTCTGGGGTGCCCTTGTCTACTGGCTTTTAGTAATGTTTGTAAACTATATATCGAGCAAGAAATAGGTTCTAATAAAAAAATACCAACTGATAGTTGGTATTTTTTTGGTGGGCCGCCTGGGACTCGAACCCAGAACCAATGGCTTAAAAGGCCACTGCTCTACCATTGAGCTAACAGCCCAAAAAATAATTTACTCTATATTTATATCAAAAAATTGCTCTTTTGGCAAGAATCGAGATTAGCGTTAATATTACTTTTTTGCTAGTTCAAGTTTGTGAAGTCTATTTTGTAGTAATTTGATTTGTTTTTTAACATCAAGAATATCTTCGGCAAAGGCATCGCCATCTTCCATTGTTCGTTTTTCGATCTTATCAAGCCTTTCATTTATTTCTGCAATTTCTTTTTTGATATAGAAAATACCTTCTGACATTCGGTCAACTTTTGCTTCAAGGCCATCGAACCTCTGGTCAACTTGATCAAAACGTTTGTCAATCTGTTCAAATCGTTTGTCAATTTTCCCAAATTTACCATCTTGATGGCTGAATTGTTTTTGGATCATTTGTGCTAGATCCTCGATTGTCATCTTCGCCATTTTTTCTCCTTGTTTTCATTGTAGGAGTTGAAGATATATATTGTCAAATTTTATTCGTTCCTCAAAACTTTTATAAACACATCGGTTGGGAGTTCCACTCGGCCGATTGATTTCATTTTCTTCTTACCTTTTTTCTGCTTGTCTAGGAGCTTGTTTTTTCGTGTTACGTCGCCACCATAAAGGCCACTCGTAACATCTTTGCGAAAAGGGGAGAGCTTTTCCGAAGCAATTATTTTTGCCCCAATAGAGGCTTGAATTTTGATTTCGAAGTTTTGGCGGGGAATAAGAGTTTTTAGTTTTTCTACAATTCTTCGTGCTTCGCTCTGTGCCTTGCTAGTGTGGACAATGAAGCTTAAGGCATCAACTTTTTCTTCAGCAATCAAAATATCAACTTTTTCTAAGTCAGCAATTTTATAGTCCAGTATTTCATAATTCATTGAAGCATAACCGGACGAAAGGCTTTTGAGCTGATCATACAAATCGATAATGACTTCAGAAAGGGGAATCTCATATTTAATAATTGCCCGTTGTTCATCTAGAAATTCTGTATTTAAATAAACCGCTCTTCGTTTTTGGACCGCATCCATTAGGCCGCCAATATAATCTTTTGGTGTAAAGATCTCAAGCTTGACCCAAGGCTCCTTAGCTTCGCGATAGTCGCCTTTTGAGGGCATGTCTGAAGGCTTAGCCACTGTATCTCGCGTATTATCGTTTCTTAAAATTTCATACTTTACGGTAGGGCTAGAAATGACAAGTGAAAGGTTATATTCCCGCTCCAATCTTTCGCGAACGATGTCGAGGTGAAGAAGCCCTAAAAATCCACAACGGAAGCCAAAGCCCAAGGCGGGGGATTGTTCAGTCTCATAAGTTAGGGAAGCGTCATTTAATTTAAGTTTTTCAATCGCCACTTTCAAATCTGGATAATCTCCCCCATCTACGCAGTAAATTGAGGCAAAGACCATTGGGGCGACTTTTTTATAGCCGGGCAGGGGAGAGTCGCTTGGATTTTTCTTAAGTGTAACAGTGTCACCAACTCGAGCTTCGGAAACATCACGAAAACCGGTCACGATGTAGCCAATTTCGCCAGCCGAAAGGGGAGTGTGGGGAACAAATTTTGGTGAGAAATAACCAGTTTCTATTACGTCTCCCCCACTTTTACTTTGGATTAAAACAATTTCGGAATTTTTTTCTATCTTGCCATCAAAGACACGGACGTAGGCCACCACTCCGCGATAGGAGTCATAGATAGAATCAAAAATAAGGGCACGAGTTAGCCCGTCCGTGTTCTCCGATTTTGTGGTAGAGACCGGTGAAGGAATTTTTTTGACGATGATATCTAGCAGTTCTTTTACTCCATCGCCTGTCTTGCCAGATACTTCGAGAATATCTTCTCTTTTGCATCCCAAAATTTTGATGATCTCTTCGGCAACTTCGTCAGGCTTGGCGGCAGGAAGATCGATTTTATTTAGAACTGGGATGATCATGAGGTCATGTTCAATAGCCGCATAAAGGTTGGAGAGAGTTTGTGCTTCTACGCCCTGCGATGCATCCACAAGTAAAATAGCTCCTTCAACGGCTGCAAGAGATCGAGATACTTCATAAGAAAAATCGACATGGCCGGGAGTGTCAATGAGGTTGAGAATTTTGTTATGCCAGAGCATTCGAACCGGTGCCAATTTGATTGTAATGCCTCGTTCGCGCTCCAAATCCATTTGATCGAGAAGTTGCGCCTGCATATTCCTTTTCTCAACCGTTCCGGTAATTTCAAGCATACGGTCAGCCAGAGTGGACTTACCATGATCAATATGAGCTATAATACAGAAATTTCTGATATTTTCCTGTTCCATAAGAGTAATTATATCAGAATTGAGCTCAAAAAACTAGCTACTAAAAGCTTCGAAGTAGTTTCAACTGTTCCTCCCAAGAAGTTTCGTCTTGAGGAGTTTCAAGGATGCCGAATTTATCTTTAAGAAGAGGGTGTTTTAAGATATGCTCAAAAGCTTCTAGACCAATTTTGCCTTGTCCCAAGTCGGCATGGCGATCTCTTTTGGAATTGATGTCAGTCTTAGAATCATTCAAGTGAAAACCAACTAATTTAGAAAGACCAATTTTTTGATCAAACGCATCAATAAAATCATCTATACAAGGAATGCAGGAAAAATCGGCCATGCCAGACTCAAAAGCGTGGGCAGTATCGATTAAGACTTTTACCCTGGGCGAGTTCACCGCTTTAATTATTGTTGCGATCTCATCGAGAGTATCTCCTATGACATTGCCTGCACCGGCAGAATTTTCAATTACAAAATCGACTGTTTCATCTGCGACCGCCAGTATTTCCTTTATGGCTTTTTCGATTTTCTCTAATACTTCAGATAAATCGGCACCCTTGGTCGAGCCTAAGTGAACAGCCGTACCAATTGCTCCGATTTCTTTGGCCTTTTGCATATCATCGATAATAGATTTTTTGGAAGCTTCATAGAAAAACGGATTGTTTGAGGCAAGATTTATCAGGTAGATACTATGGATGATGATTGGACCGATATTGTGTTCTTTTTTAAGTTTATTGAAACGGTCAATTTCTTCTTTTGCAATTGGAATAGGATTCCATCTTTGTGGCGGATTAACAAAAATTTGAATCGCTTCACAACTCAAAGTTGATGCCCGAATAATGGCATCTGAAAATGGCTTTGCGGTTGAAACATGTGCTCCAAATTTCATTATTTCTCCGAAGTAAAGTACTTATTATTCATATCAATAAATTCTATTAAATTACCATCCAAATCTTTTACAAAAAACTGATATTCAGTTTTCTCGACCTGAACATCTTTTTTCTTGAGATTGTTAATATATTCAGGTAGATTATCAACAGCAACGCAAAAATGCTGGAAAGAATCTTTTGTAGGCGAACCAGAGCCGACCGCTAAATGAATATGTATTTCACCAACTTTAGCCCAACAATGCTTGTCGACAATTATTTTTTCAAAACCAAGTTTGTCAGCATAAAAATCTAATGCCTTATAATTATCCTTCACCAATACGGTTATGTGATTAATTTTCATTTGATTTCTTTCAAATATCTTAACATTGCATCTTTTACTGATTGATATTCCATCTCCATCGTTTCTATTTCCTCTAATCCCACAAATTTATATCCCGAATGTTCCTCACTGGGTTTAATATTATCTAGCTCTTTTACGTCGAGCACGCAATATACACAATACTTTACCTGATATGGATCTTCGATAATATTTATATCAACTGGTCTTGCATCTATGACATCAAGACCCACTTCCTCTTTTATTTCTCTCTCTAAAGCCTTCTTCCAATCTCTCTCATCGGTACTCAAACGACCTCCAGGCAGAGACCATGATTTTGATCTTGCTCTTTGCAATATTAAAATTTGATCCTTCTCATTGAGAATGAGCCCATATTGTCCAATTTTAGCCAATAAGTGGTCTTGCATTTGCCTTTCCGAATTCTACATGTAATGTGTCTAAATCCATAATAGCATAATGTCCAAAGAAAAATGGTGCCAATTTAACTATTTTTGTTTCTCCTAAATATCCGACACCCCATCTGTCGTGGACATGACCGCAGATATGGACAAGGGGAGAATCGCTTAACTTTTTTACTGTCGATTTTTCAGTTTTCTGATCTTTCTCACGATCAAATTTCTCAAGATTTATTGCCACCGGTGGCGGAGCATGAGTGATAAATATTGAATCAGCAACAAACTTTGAATCAACTGGGCTTTCCCCGGCATAGTGCCCAGCCCAAGATTCTGGAGAACCACCAACTCCAGTAAATTTACGTCCAAGCATTTCAACAACTCTGCCTTCGAGTGTTGGATATCTGGCCGAAACCAATTCGTAACTTCGTCCAAAGTCGTTGTTGCCTGGTATCCAAAGAAAGGATAGTCCGATCTTTTCGATCGTTTTTAAAAAGTCTTCGGCAAATGAAATGGGTTCGCCCTGGTTAACAATATCTCCCGCAAACAAAATAAGACTACACCCTTCATGTATGACAAGTTCATACATTGAATAGAGTGCTTTCTTTGAGTCATGTAAATCAGAGAACAGAAATGCTTTATTGTTCTTTATTTTGCTTTGTAGACTGGCCATTTATTTTTCTTGTTAAGGCCCATTTCATTTCATCACAACCACACCAATGGCTTAATCCAAAGAATACAATTCCTCCAACTACAAGGGAAACGAGTGTTTGAGTCAAAACTCCATGAAATCTATTCATATCGACTCTAGGAGCCACAAAGTGAGCCATAAAGTATAGAACTATGCCCATAACGAGTGAGATGAGAGTAATTTTTAATAATGATCCGAATAACCCCTTATTTAGATAACCATTATATTTTTCATTTAAGAAATAATAGAGAATAGCAGCGTTTAGAAAACTACCAATTGAAAAAGAAAGTGCCAAACCAGCTACACCCATACTTTGGGCTAGAGGATAAGCTAAGACGATGCTAATCGTGGTAGAAACTATCGAAATATACATTGGGGTCCTTGTATTTTTTAGAGCATAAAAAGCTCGAGAAAGAAGGGGGATAAGGCCCTGAAACAAAAGCGAAATAGAGAAAAAACCTAAAGTTAAAGCTGTTTTTTTGGTATCTTCCCAATCAAATTTTCCTGATCCCAAAATTAAACGAATTATTTGTGCTCTAAAACTGATGAATACCACCGTGGAGGGAATTAGAAAAAAGGCAATTGAACGGATTGCTCTATTTAAATAGAAAGCGAAGCTTTTGTTGTCAGACAAGGCAATCTTTGCAGTTAAAGTTGGGAAAACAGCTGTAGCAAAGGACGTACCAAAAACAACCGAGGGCATTGTTTGAATGTTGTTTGATAAATTTAAAGCGGCAATTGAGCCTACTGTCAGAGCAGAAGCAATAGCAGTATAGACAACCAGCATAAGTTGCCCCATGCCCATGCCAATTGTGCGAGGAATCATTAAGCGAATTATTTTTTTTATTGGAGCTGAAGTCCAATCAAAAATCAATTTATATGAAAAACCGAGCCGAATTGCACTCGGGACTTGAACCATCATATGTAAAAAAGCGCCCACAATTACGGTGTAAATAACAGAAGTTAAACCGTAACGGGGCGCAAAATAGGCCGCTCCAACAATAATTGAAGCATTATAAACCAAAGGAGCAAAAGCATAAGCCAAAAATCTTTTGTGAGAGTTTAGAACTCCGCCAATAATGTATGAAATTGCAAAAAATATTGGAGTGATCATTAAGAGACGGGCATAAAAAATTGACTGCGACATTCGTTCTAAGCTAAACTTTGGGACAACTAGAGGCATCAAAAGGGGCATCAAAAAATACAAAATTACCGCCATCACAATCATGGCAAGAGCGGCTAGATTAATTAATGAGTTGGTAACTCTATAACCACCTTTCTCGTCCTTTTTAGTAATGAATTCAGAAAATACTGGAATAAAAGCAGCTGTGATTGCCCCAAGAATCAGAAAGTTGAAAACAAGATCGGGTATTCTAAAAGCGGCGTAATAGATGTCCAGATCAAAAGTAGAAATATTTTTGGTTAGAAAACGATCTCGAAAAAGACCGAGTATGTTGCTCAAAGTCAGGGTAATCATTAAAATAAGGCTAGCGCCTCGAACAGAGTTTTCTTTACCAAAAAATCCAAAAATTCTTTTCATTTTTTAGCACTTTTCTTTTCTACTTTTTCACCAAAAAAAGCCAAGAACTCATCTGCATCAAGAGTTTCTTTCTTTAGAAGAGTATCTGCTATTTTTTTAATTATAACCCTATGACTATCAATTAGTTTTTTGGCCTCAATATGTCCTTCGTCTATCAAGCTAGAAACTTCGTCATCAATTAGATTGGCAATCTTTTCGCTGTAATTTCTATGTTCAGTATATTCTTTGCCCAAAAATGGCATTTCCTCTTTGTGACCATATGTTTGTGGTCCAAGTTTATCGCTCATACCATATTCAGTTATCATTTTTCGAGCTAAAACAGTCGCCCTTTTTAAATCGTTTTGAGCACCAGTTGTAATATTTTCTTTACCAAAAAATTCTTCTTCTGCAACACGACCACCCAATAGCGAGGCAATTTCGTCTTTGAAGCGTGCTTTTGTCTCAAGTCTTCTGTCTTCACCGGGCATGCTCCATGTATAACCAAGAGCCATGCCTCGAGAAACAATTGAAATTTTATGTACCGGATCACCGTTCTTTGTTAAATGTCCCACAACAGCATGACCAGCTTCGTGAATTGCCGTAATATTTTTTTCTTCTTCTGACATAACTTTTGATTTTCGTTCTGGGCCCAAAATTACTTTTTCTGTGGCTTGATCAAGATAATTTTGAGAGATAGTTTTCTGTCCATGTCGAGCCGAAAGTATTGCTGCCTCGTTTGTTAAATTACGCAAATCTGCGCCAGAAAAACCCGGAGTAGATGAAGCAATTTTGTCTAATTTGACATTTGATTCAAGGGGTTTGTTTTTCGTATGTACTTTTAAGATATCTGTACGTTCGTTTTTATCAGGAAGATCAATGATAACTTGACGGTCAAATCTACCTGGTCTAAGAAGGGCAGGGTCAAGAACATCTGGTCTGTTTGTGGCTGCCAAAATGATTACGTTATCATTGGCTTCAAAACCATCCATTTCAACTAGAATTTGATTTAAAGTTTGTTCTCTTTCGTCATGAGACCCACCGAGACCACTACCACGTTGACGACCAATTGCATCCAATTCATCAATAAAGATAATCGCGGGGGCATTCCTCTTGGCTTTCATAAACAAATCTCTTACTCTGGAAGCACCAACACCAACGAACATCTCAACAAATTCTGAAGCAGAAATTGAAAAGAAAGGAACTCCTGCTTCTCCGGCTACTGCCCTGGCAAGCAAAGTCTTACCAGTCCCTGGAGGACCAACCAACAAAACACCTCTTGGAATCTCAGCGCCAAGATCACGATATTTTTTTGGAGTCTTTAGAAAATCGACTACTTCATATAATTCTTGTTTTGGCTCGACTAGTCCGGCCACATCTTCAAAAGTTACTTTGGCATTCCCCATAAAAAGTTTGGCTGTAGATTTTCCAAAACCCATTGCTTTTGAATTGGCACCCTGAGCAGATCGCATCATAAAGAAAATAAAACCACCGATTAGTAAAATCGGCAAAAATATCGATAATATTGAATAAGCAGTGCTGGACCCAGTTGTATCTTGAACTTTAATATTTACTTTATCAGGAGTAATACCGTAATCTTTTAAACCTCCAACTGTTGTTTCTTTAAATGCTTTAATCTGGCTATCATCTTGAAGTGTTGCGGTTACAAGATTGTCTTTAACTAAAATCTGTTTGACTTCGCCTTTTTCAACTTTTTGAGCAATTTCTGAGATTTGTACGTCTTTAGCTGCAGGACTTTTTGGTAAAAACGAATAGATTGCAAAGATGGCTATAATTATAAAAATTGGCCATAAATATGATTTCGATTGCTTTTTCATTTTCTCCTTACTATATATTAAACAGACAGTACAATTTTACCAGATATGAGCTCTGCGCGCAATGAACGGGGGAGTATTTTATGTTTTTTTCCGATACTCTTAATAAATAGCTCACATATTGCCTGAATTTGGACTGAAGTAATATCTTTGAGACCAATTAATTTTTCGATCGCTCGACGTAAGATTATTTTCTGTATTGCATGATCTTGAGCTAACCATTTTTTATAATCGATTTCAATTATTGTGTTGCCCACTACCTTACTAATTTGTCTTAACTTTTCGTCAGCAATTTTTTCTAAAAAATTTGTGTCATCTTCAATAAGACCAATGGTCGATGATAGGGAATTGCTAAATCTAGGATTTAGTTTTTCAAATAATGGCAAAATTTGGTGACGGACATAGTTACGATCAAAATTAAGGTTTTTATTGGTAGAATCGGTTTTATGCTTGAGTCTGCGATCTTTGAGATATTGTTCAATTTCTGTTCTGTTAATTGGAAGTAGGGGACGGATAATTTTTTCTCTTTGAGAGGGGATAGATTTAAGTCCGTAAATACCGCTCCCTCGAGCTAGCCGTAGGAGGAAAGTTTCCACTTGGTCATTTTGATTGTGCGCTGTGGCTAGCGTGTCTCCCCTGCCCTCTTTTAAAATTTTTTTGAAGAAACCATAGCGTGCATCTCTCGCCTTTTCTTCGCTTTTATATTGATTTTTATTTTCCGCTCGGTCAACAATACATTCGATGTCACGCATTTTGCAAAATTCTCGGACGAATTTTTCGTCGCCATCACTCTCTACTCCCCTTAGCCGATGATTGAAATGACAAACTGAAATTTTAATATTCAATTTTTCTTGCAAAGTCAGTAAAATATCCAAAAGTGCAATCGAATCTGCTCCTCCACTAACGGCTACAATAACTTTCTGGCCAGACTGAATCAGATTATTTTTTTGAATGAATTTATATGTTCTATGAGGAATAGATTTTTGAGATAGTTTCATAAATTAAAAAAATGCTTATTGAATGTCGCTCATAGCCCATAGTTTATGTAAACAATCTATAAGCTATAAACCACAAGCAATAAACAAATCGCAAAATTAATTACCCCCATGCTTACTCGCCCTGTTAAATGGTAGCGGCGGGAGGACTTGAACCTCCGACCTCGGGCTTATGAGTCCCACGCTCTAACCAGCTGAGCTACGCCGCCACTTATTTAACAGGGTAGATCCTGTGCCCTGCCTGCCAGCAGGCAGGTCTACCTCGACCAGAAGCCGATCGTCCTTTGGATGAAACTGAGGGCCGAAGGCCACCCTTCGGGTCTACCCTGCCATGTCAGTTAAAGCTACTGGATTACAAAGATTGCTAAAGCAACTTTTTCATCCTTTCGCTTCGCTTCCTTTAAGCCAAAACAGAGTTTTGGCTTGTTTGCCTAGTACCTAGAACAACCCATCAATAAATTGATGGACAATCCTTGGTAGCGGGGGTTGGATATTTCACCGCGCTCCGCTTACAAAAACCCTCGGTTTTTGTTGTTTTTCTCCAGCGGGAAACTACCGTTTCCCGACCCTTTCTCCTGGTTCAAATCAACATATATACCAGGAACCAGCCGTCGATTCTCGACGCCTCGTTACTGGTAGCGGGGGTTGGATTTGAACCAACGACCTTCTGGTTATGAGCCAGACGAGCTACCGGACTGCTCCACCCCGCATCAACAAGAACTATTGTACCAAGAAACTAGCTCAAATTCAATAGAAATGAGAATTTGGTTACCGCTCAAAAAAATATTTCCACCACAAAACATAGTTTGGCGTTTTGATGCTCACTTCACCCAACCCAACATCTGCCACTTTTTCTTCTTCAGTATCTAAAGGTAAGATCATAATGTTCTCGCCAGGCGCTCTATAGCCCAACTTAGCTCTTGCCTCCTTTTCACGGAAAGATTGTGTTTGGTAGTAAGCAATCTGATTTTCTAATTCAGTAATATTATCTCGAAGCAATTCTATTTTTGCCACTTCATCTTCTAGACTTTTATTTGAATTATAATTAACCCAAATTGAACGACCAACCACAAAAAACATATATAAAACAACCAGAAAAATTACAAAATTACCCAGAGTCATTGGAATAATTTTCTCGATCCCCTCTTTAATTTTACGGAAGAAGTTCATATTAAAATTATATTACAAAAAGCTCCCCGTCGCTAGACAGAGAGCTTTTTTCTCACTAGATTCTTGTTCTTACCACCTTTTTGATTTGCGGTTTGGATCCTTAGAAGCACTTTTTTTAATTGCTTTTTTCTCAATCTTTTTTTCTTCTTTCACAATCGGTTTATTGTCTTCTTCACTTCCAGCGAACCAGTAAAAATATCCTCCGGTAGCTGCACCTGCTAACAGGATCAGAACGAATAATACGATCCATGGAGTCCAGTTGATATCCTCCGTCTCGCTCGAAGTTTCCTCACTTTTTATCTGACCATTATCGTCAGATGGAGTCTCAACTTTTTGTTCTGCCGGAGGAGCAGCTTGAACCGTAGCAACTAACCCGGTTGAAACAGGATCCTCTGTCGCTACTTCTTCTGTTATCACAACTGGGGCAACTGGTGCGATCGGAGTGATCGAAGATACCAAATCAATATTCTTCTGGTTTATACCCCCTAAAAAACCTCCTTCATCTGTTCCGAACATTGCAGTAACTCTGACCACGAATGAACCAAAATCGCCAAAAGTCTGTAAATAGGTCAGATCAGTTGTTTGTAAACCATTAATAATCCAGTTATCTGAGGATTTGCCGACATATACTTTGTAACCAGTTGCCTTCGGAACCTTATTCCAACTAAGAGTAACTATTTTTCCGTTTATGGATATTGTAACAGTTGGAATCGATATTGTTTCAATTCCAGCCATTCCAGCAGTTGCAGTTTGAAGCGCTAGTGTCAACTCATGAAGAGTTGTGGCATCATCTATCGCAATGTCTCCTTCTGTCTTGAACTGGTTCAAAATTGCTAAGTTCTCTGAAGAATAATCTCCATCATTGTATAAGGTACGAGCTTCATTAAGATCAGTATGGGCTTTTATCTTTGCTTCCATCAAATCAACAACTGTCAGAGTGAAATTTGTTTTAACATTCGCATTTCGTGCTAAATCTTCTACGGAATCAGGATCAACCGTGAAAACAAAAGTTCCGATCATCCCAGCCACACCGTTTGATCCAAACGGTTTGATAATTAATGTTTTATTTTCAGCATCTAAAGGATCTAGAGCTATTGATCCATATGCATAATCAGCTCCATTAATATTTATCATTACAATCGGAGCACTTCTTAGCACTACTGGTTCACTCATTTCAACTATTATTGAGGATGTAATTGAGTTCTGTGTAACTGTAAGTGTTCCATCTGTTGAGATAATATCAACTCCGTCAACCGTCGCCGTTAAGCCGACCATTGTAGGTGCAATCGTGTCAATAACAAATGAAGAATTTCTTGGATCCGGTGTATTTAATAGTATGAAATCATTTGCATTGTTGTCCGTATCCAAACCATTACCAATACCAGATAAATCAGTTTTTCTTTCGATGCTCACGTCTGTAACAAGCCCAATATTTACCCCCATTGTTTCGACTGCTAGACTAGGCTGATCTGTTTCTCCCCAACCAACTTTATCAATAATATTATTTAAGGATCCTTCAATTATAATTCCGCTTCTCCCAGTCAGTTTGGCAGATGAATATGTAGCATCTGCAACTACACCTACGTTACCGGAAGCGATCAAAAAATAACCCTTAGGTGGTATTGTGTGATTTATCCATGTCAATGCTCTTGGCGAAGAAACGTTGTTACTGTCAACTGTTAGTATTTTAAAATTAGCATCACTCAGAACGATAGCTGTCGATGTTGGATTGTAAAATTCAACAAATTCATTTGAAGCTGTATTAATACCAACAGCGACTTGTGAAATCACCACGTTAGATCCATCTACTGCCGCCTTTACTCTTGTTGCGCTAAACATTCCATTTACTAGCCATGCTGGTGCAACCATTGCCACAGCAAGCAAGTAAATGAGCGCCTTTCGATAAAGCTTTTTCATAAACACTCCTAATTAATTATTATATATTAACATGTTCCCTCACACTAGAAAGATAAGATTTTTGCAATTACAAAAAACGACCAAAAGTCCTTATTTCCCTCGTGACAAGAAACTTTCGCTCACAATACTTTAGTTTTATAACCCCCTAATTGTCCCAAACCATGAGGCTTAGAATATGCAAACACTTTTTTGATATTCCCATAGCTTTTTCATACTTTTTCATACTTTATGGCCATAAGAGGATTGTGTCTAAAAGAAGACTATATGTAGTAGAACTTATTGTCAACAAATAAAAAAATGAGCTTTTTAAGCTCATTTTTGTTAGTTATCCACAGGTTTGCTAAAAAGAACTAAAAATATTCTTAGCAATATAATTATATATTCTTACAATTGCAGGTTTTTTGTGACCAAACATATTTGTTACCATTATGGTTTGACGAGTTTTCCCATTGTCATTGTATTCCCCTTTAACAATGCCAATTCCAATATCTGCGTAGTCGGGATTTAATATATTTTCACGATGTTTTGGAGAATTCATCCAAGCCTTAACCATTCCTTCAGAGGTTACAAAATCCATGGCAAGATTTTCGCCCGCGTAAAGATAGTCATAATCAGCTATGCGAAAAAAGTCCCAAGGAGTTAGACCATTTGCATAGTGATCAAAGTAATCTCGGTTAAGCATATCTTTAGTTTTAAGAGTAGAGGCAAAATCAAGGTTTGAATCTTCTTTCAGACTAGAAAGGCCTCTGTTGGTTCTCTCAGTATTAATACTCTTTAAAACATTTTTCGGATTAATTTCGCTAGCAAATGCAAGCCCAACAAAAGCAAGGTTGAGAGTGATTGCTACTCCAACTGCGAGGTAAATATGTTTAATTTTAAGATTGGTTTTGTTCATAGTGTGATTTAGTATGATTTTTACTTAGATTCAAGTAAATTAGACCATTATATCAATTAAACAACCTTTTGTCAATAGCTAAAGTAAAAATAATGTGTTTTAATATTAAAACTGGAGAACACTTAGATTGAAAAGATCGGCTTGATTTGATAAGATACTATTAATTAGTTCGGGCCCGTAGCTCAGTGGTTAGAGCAGCCGGCTCATAACCGGTCGGTCGCAGGTTCGATCCCTGCCAGGCCCACCATTTTCCCGACTTACAGTATCAATATATCGACAATGATAAATTCGTTGCAATTTACTATTTGTTTTAAAAAGTTTTTGTAATATAATAGTGTTGTGACTAAAACAAAAAGAGCAATCGAGATAGGAGCTTTTTCTTTCTTGGGGCTATGTGTAATTGTAGCCTTTCTTTTGTTCGGCTACCAAGTTGCGTATGCGAATAAGATTTATCATAATATTGAAGTGGCTGGCATAGATTTATCTGGAAAGACTAAAGAAGAAGCAAAAAATTTAATTACTGAAAAATACGCCCAGGTTTTAGATGATGAATTTGCTCTAAAAGCCAATGAAAAAGAAATTAAAGCTAAGCTTTCTGATACAGGTCTAAATATTAATATTGATCAAACAATTGACGAAGCTTATAATACTGGCCGTGGAAATAAGTTTTTTAGACAGCTTATTTCGTCTGCAAACACTCTATTCGTAAAACAGAAACTTCCCATAGCTCCAATAATTGAGCAAGAAAAATATGATAATTTTATAAAAATTGCCGTATTACAGTTTAATTCCGAACCACAAAATGCCAGTTTAACAGTCGAGCAGGGTCAAATTAAGGAAGTTCCCGAAAAGGCAGGAGTTGCTGTCAATATTCTAAGCCTCGATCAACAAATTCTTGGGCTTATTAATGAAAATGAGATCAAAGAAATTGCACTTAACGCCGAAACTATTGTTCCAGCCATCAAAGTAGCCGATTTTTCTGTAGCGAAGGATTATGCCAACAACATTCTAGCCAAGACCTTTACTTTCACATATGAAGATAAAAAATATTCTCCAACAAAGAATGAAATCGGAAACTGGATTAAATTTACGACCGTGGATGGAAAAACTTCTGGCAGTCTAAGTCGTGACGCTGTTAGCGCCTATATTAATAAAATTGCCCAAAATTTTGAAATAATTAAAAAAGATCGAAAAATAAATTCTGCTGATAATTCAGTTATAGAAGAAGGGCAAGAGGGTAAATTATGTGATAAGAATGCTGCTCTTGCTTCAGTTTTCAGTCAAGTGAATAATTCAGATAATATTTCTGTATCGCTTGCAACTTATGCCGTTACTATAAATGAAATACGGGTAATGCCAAATGAGGGATTTGTTCCTGGCAGATTTCCTGGAAGATATATTGATATTGATTTAGCTACTCAAAGACTTTGCCAGATTGAAGGCAATAGTGTTGGAACTTGCTATACCATATCTTCCGGTAAAGCCAGCATGCCCACCCCGACTGGTACTTTTTCCATTACAGGCAAAGACCCTCGTGCTTTTTCAAGTAAATATGGTCTCTATATGCCCTGGTGGCAACAGTTCAACGGCCCCTATGGTATTCATGAGCTACCAGAGACCAACACATGGAAAGAAGTGCCAGATCACCTAGGAACACCAGTTTCTCACGGTTGTGTTCGTCTTGGTGTTGGACCAGCTCAGGATGTTTATAACTGGACATCTATTGGGACGCCAGTTTACATACACAAATAATCATAATTATAGGGCAGTATTTAGTACAAAACAAAAAACACTCCATGGCTTGAGTGTTTTTTAGATCATATTATTAAAAATTTAGACGATATCGTTTGCAGTAATGGTGATTGAATCACCTTTTTTTAATTCGTTGGATAAGATTTTACTCGCGAGTAGATTTTCAACTTTGTCTTGGATTGCTCGCTCCATTGGTCTAGCCCCCATTTGTGGATCATATCCAATCTTGGCCAGCTTAGCTACGGCAGGTGCATCAATAGCAATCGTAATGCCTTTGTTCTCAATCATTGTTTTTTTCAAGCGATTTATCATTAGACCGGCAACTTGAACAATTTCCGGTTCCGAAAGTGGTGAAAAAACAATTACGGAAGTAAATCGGTTTAAAAATTCAGATCGATAAATACTTTCTTGTTGTAAATATTCAAGGAGTGCTTTTTTGACACTTTCGTAATCTTGACTACTTCTGACCGCTTCACGAATTAAATTCGAACCCGCGTTTGAGGTCGCAATTACGATATTATTTGTAAAAGAAACTTTTCGACCAAAACCGTCTGTTATAAACCCTTCATCTAAAAGTTGCAGGAACAAATCAAGAATATCTTTATGGGCTTTTTCTATTTCATCAAACAATAATAACGAAAATGGATTTTCGCGAATAGCAGTTGTAAGTGAACCTTGTAGCTCTTCTCCCAAAACATTGCCACCAATTAACCTGTAGATATCTTCTTTATTCTGATACTCCGACATATCAAGACGAACCATTGAACCCTCAGAACCAAAATATGCTCGCGATAGTGCTTTAGCTGTTTCTGTTTTACCAACACCGGTTGGACCCAAGAAAAGAAATGTACCTATCGGTTTTTTACCGCCTGATACGCCTGCTCTGGCTCGACGTAAAGCATTAGACACTGCCAAAATTGCTTCATTCTGACCAATTACGCTCTCATGTAAATATTTATCAAGATTAATTAATTTTTCTTTCTCAACATCACTCGCTTCACCGGCCGGAACCTGATATTTTGCCGTGATGTATGAATCAACATCTTTTGGCATAATTATGGTTTTGCCTCGCTCTATTACGGCATGAGTAGCAACGCTGTCTAAAAGATTGATTGATTTTTCGGGGTTTGGAATATTTTGAATATATTTTTCGGCATCCGCTACAATTTGCTTTATCGCCTCATATGAAACAACTGATTTTGTCTTTTGTTCGATATGCGGGATTACATCTTCAAGAATACGAATCATTTCATCTCCGCTAGGCTCTTCAACATTTACCCTGGTAAATCTCTGCATTAAAGCAGTATTAGAAACAATATAGCGGTTAAAGTTTGCCATGTCACAACTTGCTAATACATGAATATTCTCCATGTCTAAAAATGGTATTAATACTTCCGTAGCGTCAATCTTGCCAGCATCACCAGAAGAAAGAAGATTTTGAATATTTTCTATATACATGATAATGTTTCCAGCAGCTGCCACTTCGCTCAAAACTCCAGAAATACGCTCTGTCACCTCTGACGGGTTAGAAACACCAGCCATTAGATAATCAATATCAATTTGGACGATGTGTTCAAAATCAAGTTGAGAAAAAGTTTGACCCTCAAGTACTTTCTTGGCGAAACCTAAAACAGCGGTTCTTTTGCCCACACCTGGCTCACCAACGAGGATGGCATTTCCACCGTTCTGACGCAAAAGCGATTCTTTAATTTCATTAATTTCTTTTTCGTGACCAATTATTTCTAGATTTAATCCATGTTCATTAATTTGCCGTGTAATATCAACTGAAAATTGTTTTAAAAATGGAGTCCAACCAAAAGCCCAATCTCTCCCAATTCCTCCTGTTAAACGAAGACGAGAAGGATCAATAAACTGTTTTTCTTTTTGAATTTTTCTCTCAATATATGTTTGCCAATATATTAAATTTCCTAAATCATTCAGATCTAATTTTAGATCAATTAAGAATTTTCCAACGCTTTTGTCACTTTCTGCTAAGGCATAAAGGATATCACCAATTTCAATTTGATGATGATTTTCAGCAATCGCACTATTTAGCGCGCTGATCATAATTTCAGATAGTCCCTGTTTTCCTTCACCATTTTTAATATAATTTTCGATCGTTTCTCTCCCAATACCTAAACGAAAGAGAATAAAATTCATATCGGGCGAAGATAAAATAGCAAGTGCTAAATCAGTAGTGGTTGAATCGAGCCCCTCTGGCAGATAGGTAAAAGCCTTAGCTGACTCAAATGATAAAACTTGAAAAAGATTAAATTTCTTGCCATCTTTAATGGTTTTTAATATTTCTTCTAATGAATAAGGCTCTGGTCGTTTTGCTTTCGAAAAATAAAAACTACGATCAGCTAAATAAAATAGAAAAAACGCAACTGTGACAAGTGATAGACCAAAAAGTCTTGTAGAGTCTAGGTTATGAAGTAGATAGTAATCAATTATGACAGCAATGGAGGCAACTCCAACAAGCCAAATAATAAATGAAATAAAACGAAAAATTGGATTACGAAAACGACGATCAAGCATTACCGCTTCGCCAATAATTGTTCCCTCCATTTTCATTTCAACATTATTCATCCTGTGACAATTAATTGAATGCCCCAGATTGCAATTCCTAATAAAACAATTGGGTATAATAACCAAATTATAAAAACTATCGAAATTATTACTAATGTACTAAAAAAAGCCACCGCAAAAGTGATCACTGTAAATATTTTTATTAATGCACCAATAATACGAGAGCTTAAATTTAGAGTCCAAACTTCAAACTTTTCCCTGAGAGAAAGTCCTTCATAACTGACCCTGTCTCTCTTCCATGGCGCAAACAGGGTGGTTAGGCAAATTTTGACTGAAAAAAGATCGGCTAAATAGATTAAAAATTGCCGAAAGAACTTAATAAGACGATGGTAGAGTTCAAAGTACCACCAGCTAAAAAATGCTGAGCTTAAAATTGCACTCCCCTCCATAAAGTACCTCAATAAATTGATCGATTACTATTTTGTCAGACCGATGATTATTTTTTCTCTTCTTCTTCGATTTTTATTGCTCCAGCTGGACAACTATTAACAGCATCATCAATTTCATCTTTTCTAGTTTCGTCATACGGAGCAATTACTTTTGAACGATTGGAATCGTTCATTTTGAAAAAATCTGGATGATTTTGAGCACAAGCACCACAACCAATACAAAGATCGACGTCAACAACTAGCTTATTTGACATACCTGGTTTCCTCACTTAATTTAATTATATCTTTACGGCGTATTGACCAATAACAGGGAGGGGCACCATTTTACCACCCAAAGCGTTTACAAGGCCCATAACGAAAAGAATAAAAATCAAAATTCCACCGATTGGGCCGATAATCCAGCCGATAATAGGGATGGCACTTACTATGCTTATCGCTACTGCGGCAACACAAAGTGCGATGCCCTGTCTTGCATGATACTGAGCAAATGGTGAATTTGGTTTTGCAAGAAGCGGAACCAAGAATAAAATACCTAAATATCCGATTGCAGCGATCGCTTTGTTTTCCTCAACATCACTACCACCCGATGTTGGTGCTTTTTTCTCTTCTTCATTCATGTGTCTCCTTTAATTAGTCTAATAGTTAATTCAATTATAACAACATTTTTCGCTTTTTGAAAATATCAAATACAAATACTTGATTTAATATGATATAATTATGGTGTAATATCCTTAATTAATCCGTCTCCGCCGATTGGCGGCTGACGAGAAGGAGATTGTATGAAAATGAGTGCAATGGGCTGGATTACCTTTGTGCTAGTTATCATTGGTGCACTTAACTGGGGCTTAGTCGGTTTTTTTGATTGGGATTTGGTCAAAGCCATTTTTGGCGACATGACTACGGCTTCTAGAGTAGTTTATGATATTGTTGGCCTTTCTGCTCTCTGGATGATTGTCAGTGCTATGATGAAGGGTAGCGAAGAATAAAGTTCAATAGAAAAACCGCCTTGAACAGTAAGGTGGTTTTTCTATTACTAACAACAAAATGGTATAATTATAAAGTGATAAAAGAAAAGATAATAGCTCTCAAAGAATATTTTGCTTCTTGGTCTAAGTTTCAAATTTGGCTTGGGATTATTTTTGTGGTTACGCTTTTTACTGGAAGCACTCTTGCATTTTACAACAACCAACAGAAAAAAAGGCTTTTCAAATTGAAGAAACTAGTATACTTGATACAAGTTCAGGCAATAATACTGTAGGCAGTACGAATCCCAGTATTCAACCGGATTCTTCAGTCTCAAGCTCAACTTCTAATAATGGTTCGGCATCAACACAAAGTTCGTCCCCCAAAAACAATATCTCTTCTGGAAATAGTGACAATGAAAACAGTAGCACCAGTGGTGATAATAGCGAAAGCACACCTGTTAACAATCCAACTCCACCCGAAGTTCTTTCGGCTACTGTTGCCTTTTATGCTGATTCACAAACTGACAATAATCCAGTAGGAGAAGAAGAAAATCATCAAAGAGTTGTTAACTATATTCTCGGCACAAGCGCTAATCCGATTTTCCATGTCGGAGACTTAATGGAAGATGGAACTCAAGCAAGTCTAGATTCTTTTAATGCTGTTACAACAACATTGCGAGCAAGTCGGTCCTTTTATAGTGCTATTGGCAATAATGAACGTAACTCCTCTCTCTATTTCAATAATTTTATTTTTCCCAACAACGAAAAATGGTATTCGGTTAATATTGGCAATCTTCACATGATTATTTTAGATAGCGTCTATTCAGCATCCGATCCAAGTCAACTTTCATGGTTACAGTCAGATCTTCAAAGTGCCGCTTCACAAAACAGAATAACCGGAGTAATGTATCATTATCCAACTTACTCCAATACAATCGGAAGTATCCTCACGAATAATAATGTTGACTTTGTTGTGGCTGGTCATAACCATTTCTACGCCCATACAACATCAAACGGAGTTCATTATTTCGTTTGTAGTGGTCAACAATCAATTGGCTACCTACTAGCTAAAGTTTATTCTAGTACTATTTCAATTAGCGCCTATAATAGTTCTAATGGCTTGATTGAAACGATTAGTATCCCAAACCGATAATTTATTTTTCATCTAGTGTTTTTGCCCAGGTGGAGGCACGCTCTAATTCGCCATCGAAAAGTGGGCCATCTTTGCCTTTGACATAGAATGCTTCTGGCTTAATAACGATGTCAGCTCCAGCTCGTTCTAAGTTTTTGGCGATTTTTTCTTTAGCGTCTCCGTGAATGAAAAGCTTGACTCGAGTATCAAAAGCAGTTGCTTTTAGGGCCTTTAAATCATCACTCCCAAAAGAGTTAAGAAAAGCCATAACAGAAGGTAGTGGCATCCAACCATTAATGGGAGAACCAACAACAAGCAATTCGATACCTTTTAGATCGGATTTTTGAAAATCACCCACCAATTTGGCTTCACCATCAAGTGTCTTTGCAATTGCTTCAGCAATTTTTTTAGTATTGCCAAAAGCTGAATCGTAAATAACCAATGTTTTCATATTTTTTCTTTAATCGTAATATTTCTTGTCATGAATACAAAATGTGCCTTGATCCGACTGCCATTTTTTACATTCAATCTTAACAAACTTTTCAATTCCTTTGTCTCGAATATTTTCTAAATTTTCAATTTCACTCATACCATATTTTAATTTATACCTTTTGTCCAGACGTTTTAGTCGTTCACAGGGAAATTGAATACACTCAAAACAAAACTCTCCTTTTCTGTGTTTACACAATCTAATTCCACACTTTATCGGGCGGTTATTGACTTTTCTGCCAGAGAAACAACCTGGGCATTTGTTTTCTGCTCTTAAGTAGTGAAGACAAAGCCCGCAATTCATACCACATGTTGCAATAAGTTTTTTATTTATTTTTTCCATCTTCTAGTTTTTTTTGAACCAGAAAGAAAATGCTAATAAGTAAACAATGACGCTAAGAGCGCTCCATACAAATGTATTTGGAGAAAAACTATTACTGATGAATAATTTCCAAAAAACAAGGTAGCCTATAGCACCAATACTGTCACCAATTAAACAGTACTTCCAACTATATCCTGAAATGACTTTATCTTTTTGAGATATTCTATCCCAAATAAGATAAATTGCAAATATAATAAAAAGCCAGAAAAAATAGCTTGGGTTATCTGCCGTAGAGGTATTTAAAAGTCTTGAAAAAGAGAACAAAACAGCAAAATCTAGAACCAGAACATTCCTGTTATATTTTTCATCTGAGTAAGTATGATGAGAATAAATCCAATCAATTACTAAAACGGCATAAGCAAAAAAGAATCGAAAATAATCAAATGGTGTTTTGGCTATATCAAAAAAATTGAATCCGTAGGCAAAAACAACACCATACATAACATTAATTAGACTCAAATCCAGTTTAAAATTATTTACGCTTTTTGCTCGTTTCAAAATCCTCCTGTAAGATTGTCTTTATAATTTTCCTTTATAAGTTGCCATATATAGGTTTAGTGTTTCTCCACCTGTAGAATATGCACCACTAGAGAGACCATAATACATAATATAGTTATCAGAAGAAATCTCAACTACGTCTGGATCAACCAAAGCATTTGCTTCGTCTAAAATTTTCCCAACTTTTGCCCAGACTAAACCATCTGTTGATGTGGCTTTATATAATGCGTTTTCATTTTGATTTAGAATCGAATAATACATAATCCATTTTCCATCTTTATATAATACATCAGGATCGACTGCTCCATCGCCTAAACGATATCCTGAGTCACGTTTCCATGTTAGGCCTTTGTCAGATGAGACCGCAGAGCCAATAGCATTTCCACCAGAAACATAGTACATTCGAATTTTCCCATCTGAAAGCAGTACTAAATCTGGTACGGAGGCGAAATAACCATCTTCTTTGCTACTATCTATGGCAATACCAACTTTTGTAAAAGTTTTACCATCGGTCGAAGTAGCTAGATAAAGGTTTCTTTGGTTAGCTGCACTTGGTGAGGTATTACCCTGTTGTTGCCCCGGCTGACGAATTGGTTGTTGCTCATATA
Source organism: uncultured Candidatus Saccharibacteria bacterium (assembly GCA_964628585.1). Taxonomy (GTDB): domain Bacteria; phylum Patescibacteriota; class UBA1384; order XYA2-FULL-43-10; family 1-14-0-10-43-13; genus CAZVMH01. The sequence goes on from CAZVMH010000005.1 coordinate 66,520, forward strand.
TCATAATCCAGTCATTGTCTCCTAGTTCTAAAACATTCGGATTTGAGATAAAGAATCCTTTTTCTTCTACAATACCAGTCTTTTGAGCAGCACCCCAATTCTTTCCGTCTGTTGACTCAACATATGATATTCCGTTTTGACCTAGCTTAAACATACGAAAAAGATTCTCAGATATTTTGTGAGTGTCGCCCGAAGTAGTATTCTCAAATATTATTTCTGCGCCCTTGACCCAAGTCTCCAAAACTACCTCCGTTGTTCTTTCTGCTTTGTCTGACGCCTCTTTTTCATCTTGATTTTTTAAATATTGATAACCAAAATAACCAAAAACCAATAAAACAATTGCAACTAGGGTAACCCAGATCCAAGCAATGTTATTTTTTGTTGTCGACCCTCCTGGTACTATTTCTTGATTCATAATCCCTCCACAAATTTCGTTATTAATATCTATTTAGATTCTACCATAATTAACATAATTAAGCTTATTTTTAAGACTAATAATTATTTTATAACCAATTTTTGTATTAAAGGTCTTGACAAAGTGTGTTGTAATATGATACAATGATCTAATTTGATAATTTAAATAATAAAAAAGGAGATTACAATGAAAGAAAAACTACAAAAAGAAGTTATTCGACTTGGTTCAAAAAATGTTGATCATGAAAATTTGAACGCTATCGAAGCAGTTTCTATGAGTGTTGTCGCAATTCTAGCACTTACAGTAGGCACACTTTATGCTGATAAACTGTTTTAACACCGAGATTCTTTAGGCCTAAATAAATATCCTCACTACGCATGAGGATTTTTATTTGAGCTGCAAGCAGCCTAAAGGATGGACTCCGTTTGAAGACTCCATTTAGCTCTTTTTAATCGAACGCAAAATTGCTCGCAAGGCAGTTTCTGATATTTTGACTTCATCGTCTTTTTTCTCTAACATTCCCTCAATAAAGTTAGCACAGGTTGAGGAAAGTGAACTCTTGGCTGCTTCAAGTTGAATTAGAATATCGGTGTCAGGCCGTTCTTTAGCAAGCATTTCCTCAATTCCACGAATTTGCCCTTCGATTCGTCGAAGACGATTGTAGATAGGTTTATGATTCATAATAAAGTTATCCGCAGTTATACCCCTCTCTATTCACAATATACCCCTCCCTAGTATTATTCAATACTAGATTATTCACAACCCCTTCCACAACAAAAATATCCCGCATCACTGCGGGATATTTTTTTGAGCAGATTGTTTTAATTATCTGTCGCTTCGCTCTACTCGTGGTCGAGCAAAGTCGATAGAGATAGTTCTGCCGGCAATTTCTTTGCCGTTCATCTCGTCTTTAGCTTTAGTAGCCTCTTCGACGGTTTTGTATTCAACGAACGCAAAACCTTTGGATCGGCCAGTATCGCTGTATCTTACAACGTTGGCTGATACTAATTCACCGAAGGGAGCGAAAGCTGCGTTTAGATCCTCATCGGTTGCTTCCCAAGCTAGACCGCCTACGAACAATTTTGGATTTGGCGCTGCTGCCTCTTGATCTTCTCTTCTGTCCATTTAAAATTCCTTTTAGATTTCGCCAGCGCAATAGCCCCAAATACAATAAATGTACGAATAGCACTTAACAAAAATCTAATGTACTAAATTTTACAAGCTTCGACCTTATGCTTGGCTCCAATATATCACATTTTAATAAAAAAAGATAGCTTTTTTGGGTTTTTCTCTATCCTACGAACAATAATCCATACATTATCAAAATACCAAATAAAATGGCAACAACTTGTAATGCGGTTGTACTCTTCTTGGTTTCTTTATGAAGTTCTGGGACCAGATCTGAAAGAGCGATGTAAAGAAATCCGCCTGCAGCAAGCGGAATCATAAAGTTGGTGATAGCTACGACCGATTGACCAACAATTAAAATTAAAACCGCACCAATAATTGCCATCAATCCTGATAAAAGATTGTAAATAAGCGCTTTTTTCACATTGTAGCCAGAATGTAAAAGAACAGCAAAATCGCCCATTTCCTGCGGAATTTCATGCAATACAACCGCCACCGTAGTAGCTAGTCCAAGCGTTGGCGAGACCAAAAAACTGGCACCGATTAGAATACCATCGATAATATTGTGAAATCCATCTCCAACCAAGTTCATTGGACCCAAATGTTTTGGATTTTCGCAGGCTTCATCGTGGCAGTGACGCCATCGGAGAATTTTTTCTAGCAAAAAGAAAAATAGTATTCCAATAATGAGAGCAAGTGGCCAAATTTGAGACGAATTCTTTTCGATCGCTTCTGGAAGAAGATGCATAAAGGTGTCTCCGATCAGGGCGCCAGTCGAAAAAGCGACAAAAAAGTGTAGAATATTGCTTAAATTTTTCGATTTTATAGCTAAAGTAAAAACTCCAACTAGTGAAATAGCGGAGACAAGGACAACTGCTAAAATTGTGTAAAGCCAGACCATACATTTTTAGTCTAACTCAAAGGAAAGTTATTCACAAGAGAAGAGCAAATTTTACCTCCGTATTAGATCATTTAATTATCTGACTTTAGCGTCCTCTTCAAAGTACCAAT
>CAZVMH010000006.1:0-61340 GCA_964628585.1 uncultured Candidatus Saccharibacteria bacterium
CCGGCGACCTCCACAGTGACAGTGTGGCGTTCTAACCAACTGAACTACGACCCCAATTGTGAACTATTTGGACTGTTTTTGATCTGATAAATAATCTTTTATTCGTTTTTTATGTAACCGCGACCAAATCCTGTTTTCAATTGTTTCTCTCGGACCAAAGCGTCTTTTTTTGAGATGCATCCTTCAGTGTAAACCAGTTCTAGCGTGCTATATTGTTTTGTGAAAAAAACTTGTTTTGATTTGTGTTCTGCTAATCGCTTGTTGATGTCGACGCAAAAACCAATATAACATTTGCCGGTGTTTTTGTCTAACAAGACGTAATTGTAATACATTATGCTCCCCGCCAAAAGCCTTGCATTCAGGCGGGTCAGACTAAATGCGTAGCTTTTGTCTGATAACCAACTGAACTACGAACCCGTATTAAATTTTTCTTTTATCCATTTTCTGCCAGAGTGAGATTTTAAATATTTTTCTCTTTCTAATGCTGCTACTCTAGTGGAAAAATTTTCAAAATAAGCTATCTTCCATGGTTTGTATCGGCTGGTCCACTTAACCTTGCCGAGATTGTGATAAGACAATCTTGTTTGTAGATCAGATGTCTGGCCGACGTAAATATGATCAGAATTCTCACTTTTTAAAATATATATGAAATACATTTTAAATAACAGGTGTTCTAACCAATCCGTCAGACCTCGGCTCGGTCTGCCGAGACGGGCTGAACTACGACCCCGCAATAGACAAACTATAGCAAAATATGGATATTTTTTCAATAACGAAAAACGGCGTGTTTCCCCCGAAAAGGAAACACGCCGTTTGGTTGTTTGGGCTCCGGCGCCCAACACGAGGGGCAGGAGCCAGTTTGGACTACCGATGCGAAACCGCACTGACTAGCCCAAAGGTGGACACACTGGCCATCAGAATGAGGCCAGCAAAGACCGCCGTCATGGCGGTTATCCCGCTCGTAGGAAGAGCGGGACAATTGTTTAATACAGAGGGCCACACGAGCGTGAGCCCTCCAAAAAGCAAACTTAATACTGCGAAAATCACAAGCAACACCTCCTTTCACAGTATTTTTATATTATAGCATACTTAAGCGTAAAAGTCAAGTATGGCGTTGTTTTTGAGATCAGAATTTGGTAGTCTAAAAGTTGTATTAGCGGGTATCGTATAGCATATACGTCCCTCACCTATATGCGGGATTAGTTTAGTGGCAGAATGTGACCTTCCCAAGGTTAAGGCGCCAGTTCGATTCTGGTATCCCGCTCCAAGATAATTAATTAGCCAACGTAGCTCAGCTGATAGAGCAATGCTTTCGTAAAGCAGAGGTCGCGGGTTTGAATCCCGCCGTTGGCTCCAGATTATGGTTACCACGTATTTGCTAAAAAGTGAATTAGACGATTCCTATTATGTTGGTATCACATCGGATATAAACAAAAGAGTTGGCGAGCATAATTCGGGGAAATCAAGGTCGACTGCACGAAAAAGGCCATGGAGACTCGTCTTTATGAGAGATCATGAAGATTATCTGGAAGCTCGTAAGCATGAGAAGTGGCTGAAAAAGAAAAATCGCGATTATAAGGATAAATTAGCTCAGCTTGCCCCGCCTGGCGGGGTGAAGTAGAGCAATTCTTTCGTAAAGTTTACCCCGCCCGTACGGGTCGGGGTGAAGGTCGCCAGTTCAAATCTGGCTATCGGCTCCAATTGTTAGATATCAGTTAGACAGATAACAGATAACAGTTTTTAGTGATATAATAATTGTAATGAAAAAATCGCCGATAAATCTCAAAAAAGTTTTGATTGATGACAGAATAAATTTGGTATTCACAATATTTTCAATAATTATTTATTTAATCGTTTTCTTAATCTGGCATTTTTCATTACGTTATAAAAATATGTATATTTATTCGACAAGTGGCATTTATCCGGTGCGTTATCTTACAATTATTTTGCCACTGAACTATTTTCTTGGTATAATTTCATACAGGAAAGAAAAAGAAATCTCATATCTTTTGTTTGGGGCTGGTCTATTTATTGCGCTACTTTTGTTAATTCTGGAGATCTTTTATCTTATAAATTTAAACTATGTCTAATACATGGCGCTATAAAAGGTTGTTCGAAATTCTACCCGGACTAATTGTTTGGATCGTCTTGTTATTCCCCTTGTCTTTGGCTATTTGGGCACCGGGTGCTCTGGCAATCTTTATGATATTTTTCCTCTCCTATTGGCTAGTTCGGACATTTTTTATGTCTGCCCATTTGGTTCAAGGATATTTTTATTATAAGGCGGAAACTAGCATCGATTGGCTTTTGCGTCTAAAAGAATTAGCTCCAAAAGATGATTGGAAAGATATCTATCATTTAATTATTGTGCCGGAATATAAAGAACCAATTGAAATTTTGCGCAATTCGGTTGAATCAGTTTTAAAATCGGATTATCCAACAAATAATCTAATCTATGTTTTAGCAACAGAAGAGCGAGACAGAGAAGGAGCAATGAAGGCGGCTGAGGATTTAGGAAAAGAGTTTGGCAAAAAGATTGATTTTCATCATATTATGCATCCGGTTGGTTTGCCACAGGACAAAATCTTGGGAAAGGGCCCCAATATTACTTTTGCTGGCAAAGAGATTCTTAAATATATTGAAAGAAAAAAAATCCCTTTAGAGAATGTAATTGTGACTAATATGGATGCAGATCATGTAATGGATAAAAAATATCTAGCTTGTCTTACCTATAAATATATTACTGATCCAGATCCACTACACAAAAGTTTTCAACCAATCCCAATGTTTTTCAACAATATCTGGGATGTGCCAATGCTAACCCGCTTGATTGCAATGGGTTCTTCTTTCTGGCAACTGATTGTAAATACTAGGCCAACTCGTTTGCGAAATTTTTCTGCTCAAGCACAGAGTCTTGAGGCGCTTAAGGAAGTCAATTTTTGGTCAACAGAAACAATTGTTGAAGATGGCCATCAATTTTGGCGTACCTACTATCACTATAACGGTTGTCATGAGGTAGTGCCTCTTTACACCCCAATTTATCAAGATGCCGTGCTTGGTGATAATTTTATCGAAACAATTAAAGAACAATACTTACAAAAAAGACGATGGTCTTGGGGTGTTTCCGATATTGCCTTTGTAATGGAGAGAACAATCGGCAATGAAGAAATCCCCTTTATTGATCGGTGGTCAAATGCTCTAATTCTTTGGGAGTCGCACATCTCTTGGTCAACTACTTCATTGATTTTAGCCACTTCTTCTTGGTTACCACTTGCATTAAATCCAGCTTTTAGAAATACAGTGCTTGCTTTTAATTTTCCACATGTTTATGCCTGGTTAGTCTCCCTTGCTTGGCTCGGCATGATCACAACTCTTGTGATCTCGACGCTATTGCTTCCTCCTCACAAGGGTAAAACTCCTGTAAAAAGAATAATTTTAGACTGGATCCTTACACCATTCGTTTTGCCAATATCTAACATATTGTTTTCCTCAATACCAGCTTTAGTTTCACAGACAAAGCTTATGTTCAATCAACAAATGGGAGTTTTCAGGGTAACTAAAAAATCTACCAAGCGTTCTTTTTTATCAACGGAGGAGTAAATGTATAAGAATTTTTTTATTAGGAACAAAACAAAACTTCTGGTCTTCGCCATTTTACTTTTTATGTTTTTAGTTGCCCTATTTTCTTCAAAGGGTGCTTTTGGCATACCAGGAGACTCCGGTACAACCGATGAAGTGGCTCACATACCTTCTGGCTATGCTTACGATAAATATCAAGATTACAGACTAAACCCAGAACATCCGCCATTGGCTAAAGCTTTGGCAGGCCTTCCCCTTGTTTTACAGAAAAACATCAAAGGGCCAGAGGCCGATTGGAGTTGGAATGGTATAAATCAATGGGAGGCGGGTTGGTACACCATATATGAATCAGGAAATAATCCAGCTGATGTTTTGTTCTGGGCTCGTTTGCCCATGATGCTTTTGATGATAGTGCTTGGTCTATTTATTTTTAAGTGGGCTAAAGAGCTATATGGCGATAAAGTCGCACTATTAGTTTTACTTCTATACGCTTTCTACCCAGACGTGATTGCACATGGACGTCTAGTCACGACTGATATTGCGGCAGCCCTGGGTTTTGTTATCACAATTTACTTTTTTGATCGAGCACTCATTAATCAAACAAAAATTGATACTTTCTGGGCAGCTGTTGCTTTTGCTCTGGCTCAATCACTTAAGTTTTCTGCTTTTTTACTTTTCTTCGTACTTCTTATGATGATCATTATCAAAGCAATTTTGGAGAAATCAAAAGAAACAAAATTTTGGAAAACATTTTGGCCATACTTTAGAATTTATTTTTGGACCTGTTTTATCTCGGTTTTTCTAGTATGGCTTATATATATTCCGTTTAGTTATAATACTCCACCTGAAATTGAACATAAAGTTATAGAAATGAATCTAACCACGGATCCAGCTACTTTACCGCTACGAAATTTCTTGCATATGTTTGAAAATAATCCAATCACCTTGGCACTCGGCCATTATCTATTGGGAGTTATATTGGTGGTAGCTAGGGTGGCGGGGGGTAATGCCACCTTTATCATGGGACATCTTTCAGATAAATCAATTCCTTGGTATTTTCCGGTTGCTTGGCTGCTAAAGACACCGATTTCAATCATTGTTCTCTTCTTGTCATCGGTGGTCTACTTTATCTTTAAGAAGAAAAAAGACAAAAAAGATGCTTGGATTGCTAGTTTGATATTTTTACCTTTTTTGGTTTATTGGGGCTTCACTCTAAAAGGCTCGCTTAATATTGGAATTCGTCATTTAATGCCAACGGTACCATTTGTTCTTCTCGCGATCGGATATCTATTTAAACCGATATTTGATTCTAAAAAAATTACTTTTCTAAAATCAGCTTCAGTAATTCTCATACTTTATATGATAATATCAGTGATGTCATACTATCCATCTTTTATTGGATATTTTAATGAATCAGTTCCAAGGAATGAGAGACATAAATATTTAATAGACTCTTCGCTAGATTGGGGGCAAGATCTTTTGAGGCTCAAAAAATATGTTAACGACAATAATATAAAAAATATTAAAGTTGATTATTTTGGCGGGTCACAACCAAATTATTATCTACCAGAATCAACACAATGGCGCAGTTCGTACGGACCAACAACAGGTTGGATTGCAGTTTCAGCTACTTTCTATCAGTCATCAAAATTATATGGTCCAATTGAAAATAAATGGTCGTATGAGTGGCTAGATAATATTAAACCAACAGCTATTATTGGCGGATCGATATTGGTCTACAACATTCCAGCTGATTATTTTATAAAAAATCCTCCAAAGGCGTCATATGAAATTAAAACAATCGAAAAACCAAAACCGATTGAAATTAGAAAGGTAGAATTATAATGCCAAAAGATTATTATGTTTCAATTGTAGTGCCTTGCTACAAAGAAGAAAAGCGGCTTTCCAAAATTTTTGAGGCAATTAAGGAATATAAAAAAGCGCATGATTTTACGATTGAAACAATTATTGTTATCGATGGTTCACCCGACAAAACGGCCGAAGTGGCCAAAGAACAGGCAAAAGGAATGACCGATGTTAAAATAATTGATCGAAAAGAAAACAGGGGAAAAGGATATACAGTAAAAGAAGGAGTAGAAAATGCTACGGGTCAATACATCCTTTTTACCGATGCAGACAATTCAACACCGCTTGAACAGCTTGATAAATTACTAAAATATATTGAAATTTATCCTGTCGCAATTGGTTCTCGCTATTGTGATGGTGGAAAGTTGGCTCATCCACAACCTTTGCAGCGAATAATTGGCGGAAGAGTATTGAATGCCATAATTCAACTTTTAGCAGTTCGAGGGATTAAGGACACTCAATGTGGTTTTAAGCTTTTTGAAAAGAAAGCAGGAAAAGAGATTTTCAAAAGAGCGACTTTCGAAAGATTTTCTTTTGACATTGAGATTTTAGCTATCGCTCGTAAATTGGGTTATAAGGTTAAAGAGGTTGGTATAACCTGGTACGACGACCCTCATTCAACAGTTGACCCTATAAAAGATGGTTTGCGGATGATAAAAGACTCTTGGATGGTTAGAAAAAATATTACTCAAAAAAAATATAAATAATTTGAACTAAAAAACGACTATTTCAATAGTCGTTTTTTAGTTTACATTGAACAAAGTGAAATGGAGCGGGTAAGGGGAGGCGAACACGCTAATTTCTATATTTCGCTTATAGAAACCCACGGTTTCTATTCTTTTCCTCCAACGGGAAACTACCGTTTCCCGACCCCTTCCCTGGTCCGACTCCCTTTTTTGTTTATTCCAAAATAAAGACACCACTTACGTGATGTTCTCATTTTGGAGCGGGTAAGGGGAGTCGGACCCCTGTCTCGAGTTTGGAAAACTCGCATAATAACCGTTATACTATACCCGCAATATTAAATTAATATTTTTTTATTTTTTTTCAAACTCGTAATTTTTTTGAGAGAACATTCTTTGCATCTGTATTCTGGGTTTTCGTCTTCTGTCCTGTCATATCCGCCTGGTGCAACAACCAAGCGCCTTACAGAATCTTTTTTGCCACAATCAGCGCAAACTCCTTTTTTCAAAATTTCCCATTTCTCGATTGCTTTGCTCTTGAAAATAAATCGATCAATCCAGAAAAAAATGCATCCTCCGATTAAATTGGCAACAGTTGCAGCAACCCAGTCTTCTCTTGTTCCCATTATTGAAGGAGAATGTTTAAAAAATGCTACGGCAGGCGCCAGGATTAAGGTCGAAAGTTGCCACCTAATCAAATAAAGAATAAATTTCAGCATTTGTTTCCTTTGGAGTGGTACCCTTGATGCACTTTCATTCGAACACCTTTTGGCCTGGTTGGACCAACTTAGGCGTGCATATAACCGAACCGAACCGAATATTAAAGAATATCAAGAGACTTAATATGAAGAGCTTTCATTATGCTCTGTATTTTTGCGAGCGAAGGATTAATTTCTCCTCTTTCAATGCGAGCATAATAGCTAACATTGATACCCGCTTTCATGGCGATATCCGCTTGAGTCAAACCGGCTTTTTCCCGAATATTCTTCAGTTTTTCGCCAAACTGTTTTTGAGCTTTATCATTATTAACCATATGTGGATAACATAGCAAATTTTATCAACAATTTCCAGCTTAATTTATAAAAAGGAGGAGTATGGTTTCACAGACACATTCATTTAAAGAGCACTTAACAAGAAGACAGACGATCATTGATCAAGAGAAGTCGGCTGCGCAAAATGCAGAATTGTTCAATGAAAAAACTTTCTACCGCTCATTTATCAAGGATTTATTTGAAGCTAAGAGGGAGGTAATAATCTACAGCCCCTTTATCACTAAACATAGAACCGACTTCTATAAAAATATTATTGAGAAATTAAGGAAAAGAAACATCGAGGTCTTTATTTTCACCCGGCCGATTGAAGAATACAGCTCGATATTGCAGCCACAGATCGAATGTGCACTTAAGCGATATGAAGAGATGGGAGTTTGTGTTTTTTATCTTGGAAAATATATTCATGAAAAGGCGGCGATCATTGACCGTGAAATCCTATGGGAAGGGAGCTTGAACATCCTCGCTCATAGGGCAGGTAATGAAATGATGAGAAGAATACGAGATGAAGATTCTGCTATGCAGGTCATTTCTCATATCGGTTTAAACAAGAAGCTGGAGGAAGGATATAAACAAAGGTATGAAAAGTTATGCAGAAATTTGATCGACAATTCCAGGCGAAATATTAAACAAAAAATCTGCCTTTTCGCTCTTGGGCTATCGATTCCCCTCCTTATCTGGTGGTTGATTTTCTTTTCAAAGACCGTGATTGGCTGGATTAATTAACTTTTATCTTTTGGAATCGGTTTGTAAACTAGTTTGAAAAATTGAAGCCAATTTAAAGCCATGCTTTCTGCTTCTTCATAACTTGGTTTTATGCCTCGCTTTTTCTCAATAAGGGCTTGAAAATCCTCTACGGCTTTTTTAGATAATTCAGTCATATTTTAATATATAGGTGGGTGATGGGCTTTTAATATTGAATCCTTGAATTTGTTTACCATTTTGTATCGTGTAAGCAATTCTCTTACTTTCTGATTGAAATGTTTATCAGAAAATGGAGAAATAATCACTTCATCAATTAAATTATTGGTATCTATTGGTATGTTAATGCCTTTTGGCATCTTAATACTTCCGCTGATAATGCCATCGATATCTATCATTCTTTCTTTAACAATTCGGAATTCTCTTTCACTGGCGAATTCTTTCCTTTTACAAAAAAATGGAGCAAATGCATTACCTTCACTAACTAGATCTTGTTGATAATCAATATAATGAATTGGCCCTAAAAGAAAAGAAGATTCCTCATCTAATATGTAATTCTTAATCTTCGAAATTGTTGTCGTAATAGCAATAGCCTTCCCTTTATCAACGTATGATTGCCACATGTGAATATTTTCATCATTATTTACATGCCAACATGAAATGTATGTGCATTTCTTTAAATTGAAGTTTATTTTTGGCATTGTGTTTTCTATCCAACCAGTAGCCTCTTCTCCGTAAAATGTTTTACGAAATTCCTTTGCTTTAGCAGTATAAGACCCTTCATGTTGATCGTCGAATAAATCGCTTCTGCAAAAATAAAGCGCGTTATCCCTGATAAGGAATTCTAGCTTTTCTAGCGATATATAGCGCCATAATTTCTTATCGATATTATCTGGTATTTTAAAATGAAGGTGTTGTTTTATCATAATCGAATCTACCAGGTAGGGCTCGGTTAGTATTCTTTATCAACCAGACGTTCATACTGAGACATAGAAAAATATTTAGCGCACTCTTGATTATTACATTTGGCAAATTGGCCGGATTCCCTTGCTCCCTGCAAGCTGGAAATGAATCCGGTTTTAGTAACGATCTCTCCGCATTTGTCACAAGACTTGTACTTCATGGCAATAGTTATCTTAGCAGTAAAGCTAGAACCAATTCCAGAGGCATAATTCAAGAAAACAGCTTTATCTTACTTGTGTCTAGTTTTTGCCAATCTTGGGCATAATTAAAGATCTCTTCATCTGAATATTTGTGTTGCTTTTTAATATGCTTAGAGATTTTGTGCTTGGGAAACCTTCTCTGAAATTCCAGCGCCGCTAAATGATAATACTCGGAAGAATCAGATACCCAGCCGAATTTTTCAGCAATCTCTAATGGGACTCCAGGGAAGACAGCAAGTTGTTCCGTGGCCTCGCCTTTTTTAACGCCTTCTCTTGAAACATTAACATTTGCAAGTCCAACTTCTTCATCTGTAAAATCGGGCCGAGGCTGGCTAACGAAAGCGAAATTACTGAACATTCGCTCAAGTTGCACTTCAGCATCCCGTAACCAATTCAAGAAGATTTTAATGAAAGCTTTATGCTCTTTGCCCTCAATGATTTCTTCATAATAATAATCAATTTTTTTCTGCGGCAAAATATTGTTTGGGTCTTGCTTAATTTCCGCTTTGCCAATAGATCCAATAATTGTCCAGGCCTCCTGTGGAAGATCCCTGGCAGTCTTGATTTTGCCTTCTTCAATTCTCTCCTCCAAATACTTATGTGCTTTATCACGAAAGTCCTTCGGTGTTTTCCCGTACATAACCAAAAATTCAACTGGAGCCGTCAGGTGTTCTTTGTCAGAGAAAGCAAGGCCGGGACTAGAAAATGCTTTGTAAAAATTAAATGTTTTTGTGATGATAATATTTTTGGTTGATTCTTTTTTAATCAAATAATATGCCAGATAATAAAGAAGCGGGAATAATCCCATCCAGTAATATGATTCTTCGTTGAAGATTAAAAACTCTCCTCCCGCAAACATTAAAATGGCGCAAGAAAGAAGAAAATATTTTCTTTTCTTGCTGTTAAAAAAAGAGGGACGGTTTAAATCATCCTCATTTGCTTTCATATTATAGTATGTAAAAAGAAGTAAGGATACTAAGACTAAAAATGTTCCGGGAATAACAAGCATAGCAAATCTCTATAAACTTATAACTTTTTTTACTGCGTTAATATAAGAACAATAATCGCAATCTGGATTAGCTGATGGAATAGAACTAGAATCAAGGCAATTCTTCGCATCTTTTATAGTTTTCTCAATCCAGCTGTCGTTTCCCTTGTAAGGAATTAGGGTAAGATCGAATTCCAGCTTTGCGTCAAATACTTCTCTGTCTGTACAACCGTTGCAGTAAACAAAATAACCAGTATCAGATACTTTAAGGCCGTTCTGCCGCAGAAGCCACTGGTATATCTCCATTTGCCTCTTGTAGCCGTCCTGCCACTCTTTATTTAGCTCCGTGATTTCCTCATCCTTGCTGGTTGATTTATAATCCACAACAATATATTCGCCTTTCTCATTGATCCAAAGGTCATCTATCGCACCGGTAATCAAAAGATTGGTCGGCTTATGTAAGAACTGCACGCCCTTAAAATTCTCCCGCCAGATATCCAGCTCCGCATGCTCCACCGGACGGGCATCAACGTCATATTTTTCAATTAATGGATGCTTCTCGCCCTTAGCTCGGTGAATATCAAACTCTTTCTTTAGAAGGCAATCAACTGCGCTATTCAAAGCAAACGGAAACCCAGGCGGTCGCCCTACTCCGAGCCGGCGGTCTAGATAGAAACATCTGGGGCAATCGGTAAATAGCTCCAACTTCGACCGGCTTAGCTTAAACGCTTCGGCAGAGTTAGGGTTGTATAAATTTTTAGTTCTTTGGGAATTGTAGTATTCAGACATATTTATTCTTTCTTTTTTACTTCTTCTCTCTTAAGGCATTTAATTTTATCGGTGTTGAGCCCGCTTCCAGGGTTTAACTCAAAGAAGTAATATGGATCGAGTACATATATATAAAGTATAAGTACAGCGGATCCAATGAACAGACCTTTGTGCCAGCCGAAGATTAGAAGGCCTAATGCATAAGCAATCGCATAATCACGAACGCAGTTCTTTCCTTTCCCGCCAATTAGCCAAATTACATCACAAATCAAAGAAAGAGCCCCGCCTAGATAAAACAACGGCAAGTTATTGACCATGAGCCCCCAAACAAGAAGGATTGCTCCGATCAATTTAACGAGCCGTCTCTTGTTTAACCGTTGAAATAGAAATAAAAGATACTGCCATTTTGAAAGTGTTAATTCAAAGCTCTTGCCCGGATGTTTTATAGAACTTGAAACTCTAAGGATGTAATGGATAATCTTATCGTTCTTGTCGACATCATGGCCAATGACAATAGGCCGATCCATAAGATTGACCATCTTGTTATTAAGCTGAATTTCTTTAAGCCTTTTCATCATGTTTTATTCCTTGCCCACCCAATCTTTGCAGACTGTCTCGGCCTGCAATAGCACCAATTGAGTTGCACCTTCCTGCTTGTCTGGCGGATAGTTATATTTTTTTAACAATTTTTTAATATAGATCCTCATTTTGGCTTTGATATTATCACGTAATGTCCAATCCACTGTGGCATTCTGGCGCATTAGTTGGACTAGCTCTTTAGCAATTTTCTTCAAAGTCTCATCGCCAATCTCAAGTTTTGCACTTTCGTTCTCAGCTAAAGCATCATAAAAAGCAATCTCATCATCAGCAAGACCCGTATCTTTGCCTCTTTCAACTTCTCCCTTTATTTCCTTGGCCAAATCAATCAAGTCAGCAATCACTTGAGCGGCTTCAATTGTTCGGTTTTGATAAGCTTTTATCGTCTTCTCCAGCATTTCAGCAAAAGAACGCCCCTTGATCATATTCTTTCGCATAAAAGATTTGATTTCATCATTTAAGAGTTTCTTCAAAATCTCAAGGGCTACATTCTTTCTGCCAAGTCCACGCACTTCTTCCAAAAATTCATCGGACAAGATCGCAACATCGGGCTTGTCCAGTCCGGCTGCCTTAAAAACATCAATAATTTCATCGGAAGCTATCGAATCAGATACTATTTGTTTTATTGCTAAGTCGTAATCATCTTCGGTCGGCCCACTAACTGGAGAGATTTTTCTCACATATGCTTTCAACGCTTGAAAAAAGCCAACATGGTCTTTAATTACCAAAGCTTTTTCGTTCGGCACAGATAATGCGAAAGCTTTTGATAATTCCGTGACCGCCTTATTAAATCTTTTCTTGGCTTCTTCGTCGTCTGGATCAAGGGTTAAAACAAATTCCATGGCGTCACCGAAGAAGCTGGTTTTTGCTGAGGGGCTCATCTTAAAATATTTTTCATATCCGAAGTCATGAAACATTCCCTGCATTACTTCAAACTTCTCAAGCATTATTGAAACGGCCTGTTCCTGGTCAATTGCTGTATTTTCCTGATCATTTTGCGAATACTCCGCCAATGCCTCTTTCAATTGTGGTGCAATGCCTAAATAGTCAACAATTAATCCGCCCGGCTTGTTTTTGTAGACTCTATTCACTCGAGCAATAGCCTGCATCAAACCGTGGCCTTTCATAGGCTTGTCGATATACATAGTGTGCAAGCTGGGCACATCAAAACCGGTCAACCACATATCGCGTACAATGACCAACTGCATTTCATCAGTTGGGTCTTTCATTCGATCAGCCATTTTGCCCAGTTCTTCTTTATTGCGGATATGCTTTTGAAAATTTAATGGATCAGAGGCGGAACCAGTCATCACTACCTTCAGAAAACCTTTTTTATCCGAATCATTGTGCCATTCTGGTTTGAGCTTGATAATTTCTTCATATAAATCAACTGCAATTCGCCGGCTCATCACAACAATCATACCCTTGCCATTCATCACATCAAGGCGATTGCCAAAATGTTCCACAATATCTTTGGCGATTTGCTTGATTCTCTTTTCACTTCCGACCATTGCCTCAAGTCTTGCCCATTTACTCTTTAATTTATTCACTAGTTCTGGTTCCTCATCCTCCATAATTTCATTGAAATCTGAATCAATCTTTGGCTTTTCTGATTCCAGTAATTGGATTTTAGCCAGTCTTGCTTCGTAGAAAATAGGAACTGTCGCTTTGTCGGCTACTGCTTGGGTAATGTCATAGACATCAACATAGTCACCAAAGACTGCTTTAGTATTTTTGTCTGAGAGCTCAATAGGTGTTCCGGTAAAACCGATAAAAGAAGCATTGGGCAGTGATTCGCGCATGCTTTTAGCATAACCATCAATAAAATCGTACTGGCTACGATGGGCTTCATCGGCAATCACAACGACATTTCGTCGATCAGTCAGAAGCATTTTTTCTAAAAATCCTTTTTGCAAAAATTTCTGAATGGTTGTAAATACGACTCCTCCGCTAGCAACTTTCAAAAGCTCGCGTAAATGACGACGGTTTTTTGCTTGAATTGGAGTTTGCTTTAATAAATCTTTGCATTTAGTGAATGTGTCAGCCAGCTGTTGATCCAAGTCATTTCTATCAGTCAAAACCACTAGCGTTGGATTATTTAAAGCGTCAATCAACTTGCCGGCGTAAAAAGCCATGGTCAAGCTTTTGCCCGATCCTTGAGTATGCCAAACAACTCCGGCTCGTCTGTCACCATCTTTTGATGTAGCCTCAATTGTGCTTTCCAGAGCCTTATTTGTTGCGAAGTATTGATGATAGGCTGGAATAATCTTAATAGTCCGTTCCTCACTATCCTTTTTTGTTGTATTAAAAACAATAAAATTGCAAACGATATCAAGAAATCTCTTTTTATCAAATACCCCTTTTATTAAGGTTTCCAATTGCGGAATTAAATCAGATGCTAACTCATTTCCTTCAATACTTCTCCAACGCATGAAACGATCTGTGTCAGAAGTAATAGAGCCAACTTTCGCCTCCGAGCCATCGGAAATTATCGCCAGCTCATTAAAGACAAACAATGAGGGAATATCTTGCTTATATGTTTGAATTTGATTAAAAGCTTCTTTGATCCCAACATTTTCATCTGCCAAATTTTTTAACTCAAAAACTGCTAATGGCAAACCATTTACAAATATAACAACATCGGGACGGCGATTTGAATTCTCAACAACCGTAAACTGATTCAGCCAGACCCAATCATTGTTCTCAATAGTTTTTCGGTCAATCAACCAAACTTTATCGCCAGCAATCGAACCACCTTTTCTTTGATATTCAACATCTATCCCGTTGACTAAATATCTATGAAAAATCTGATTATTGGAGACCAAAAGCGATGTGGCATTAGCCACATTTACTACTTTTTTGAAGGCTTCGTCCAAAGCATCGGCTGGAATATTAGGATTTATTCGCCCGATAGCATCTCGAAGCCGCCCTTCCAAAACGACTTGAGAAAAATCCTTCCGTTCCGGCTTTTCACTTTCAGGCTCAATGTCCGGTCCGTAGATGGTTGGATAGCCAAGTTCCTCAAACCATTCTCTTGTTGCTTCTTCTAGTGATGATTCGGTGTATTTCATATTACTTCCTTTATTCATATTTATCTGCCATGTCCTCAACAGTAAAATTTTCTATTTTAATCTTCTCATAAGGCCAAAAATACATGACGCTTTTTAAATCCTTTAAAAACTTAATAAAAAATTCGGGCCAGATTTCTTTCTGGCATTCATTGTAAAAGTCGTTCCTAGAAGCTAGCCCTAATTCCTGCAACGAGATAGCAAGATTTTTTTTCAGCTCATCGTTTGATTCTTCGTAAAAAAAATCTTTGACAATCTCTCTTCGAGTATTATTTCCATATTTACCCAAAAGCAGCGCGTAAAGAGATCTTATGGCCCAATGATTATTTCTGTCTTTAAAACGATCTACAAAGAGATCTAAACTTTCCTCATTAAAAGAATTGGCGGTTTCCAATAGACCTCTTAATACATGCAATTCCTGCCATTCATAGATTCTATCATCTGCCTTGATGTAGTTTATAAAAAACTCCCTTACTTTGCTTTCTGGAAATTGAACCAAGAACTCGCAAAATATTTGTCCAAGATGAGGCTTATTGTGAAACTCTTCCATTATTTTGTTAACTATTGTACTGCAATCAATATCAATTCCGCTATTTTTAATTATTGAGAGTCTAAAAAGCGCAAATTTGATGTGCCTATCTCCAAACCTGTTGTTTTTATCAAAAGCATTTACAAATAAATTTTTTAGAACAGGCACTATCGTTTTTATTTTAGTTTTATTCCTTGTATCAATAATATTCTGTATGATGTTTAGAATTTCTCTATTGTCGTCGAACAACGACATTACTTCCTGTTGTTTTAATATTCTGGTTTTTTTAGCATTAATATTTAATTTATATTTCCGAAGTTCTTTAATTAATTTTATTAAGGATATTTTTGCTTCAATCTCTGTTTTGCAAAAGATGTGGATGTCGTCCATGTAACGAATATACCCCTCTATGTGCTCCATTGACTGGTCAACATTGTCTAAGTACAAATCGCCAAGGTAACTTGATGCTTGCGGCCCTTGAGGCAAACCAAAGTTTTTGAGCCTGCCAGCACTCCATTTATACAAGATCTTATTAAAGAGCAAATCTATCGAGGCTTTAAGCTTTTCATCATCGGGAATATGGTTATATATTTTCGAACGTAATTCTATTAGGTTGATGTTCTCAAAATACCCAGAAATATCTGTCGTTACACAAAATACAAATCCTTTCTTGAAAAGAGTTGAAGAATCTTCATCGAATTGTTTCCAAGCATTAATTTTGCTCGATTTATTTTTAAAATTCCGGACACTGTAGCTTCTATTACTTAACTTGTCTATCGTATTTTTCATTATTTCATCAGTAATAAATTGATAAATTACCCAATCCCGCACTTCGGGTCTGGCCATGGGCCTGATTGTAAAATTTTCTTTTGGCACATCTATTCTGTAGAGCTCCTTCGCTACATATTCACTGTCTGCGATCATCTTTATAATTTCCTCTGCATTACTGTCTTTCTTGGAATGCAGATAAGAAAATCTTAGTGGATCTGGAATAGGATTGTTCCCGCGTTGGTCTTCCTTTAATATCTTTAAAATGGATTCTTCTATATTTCTTTTCACTTCACCCTCAACTTTCCGCTCATTAATCTTGGTAAAAGAGAATCGCGGATTTGCGATAAGATTTCGATTTCTTGCATATTGAAGACAACTTTTTTAACTAGTAAATTTGCAGTTATACCAAAAGACAATAAAGCATCGCTGCTTGGGATATTCAGCTCTATGTTTGCGGTTTCAATAGGACTTAGGTTTTGCTGTGCAGTACCCTTGGATATCGATATTAAATAGTTTTGAAATTCTCTATTTCTGAACAAAAAATATGTAAACCCATAATTTCTTGTGTCCACAGGCGAAAGTTTTGCAACGCGCTGGTTTAGAAGATACTTATCGTGTCCGAAGACAAGGCAGCTCCTCCCTACATTTCCGGTTAATGATAAAATAATATCGCCAACTTTCAAGTGAGCATAGTCAGGCACTTTAGCAAGTATATTGGTTATTCTATTAGCACAGATTGAACTGAAATTACCATCCTGGACATTTTTGATGGTAACCAGCCCGTAAATACCTTTGTCGTCAAAACAGGCGCTTGAGAACGAGAATCCGGAGAGAACTTTTATTAAGTCACCAAGCCGAGTATTGCCCGCAGTTAGAATCTCACCAAAAGTATTATTAAAATAAACTTGACCAAGGGATTCGAGGGTTTTAATCATTTTCTGATTCAATTCAATTTTTTCATCCAGTGTCCCTAATATCTTTGCAATTTGTAGCTGTTCCTGTATTGGTGGAAAAGCAAACTCCAATGATTTTATTTGATCCGGGCTGATATTGGCTTGGTTGCCGCTTCCTTTTGCGCTAGATACCAACAAAAATTTAACTTCATCAGAAATTAAAAGATAATATAGGAAATCCTTACATAATCTAGTTTTATCTTTTACCTCGAACTTACCGACCCTCTGGTTAAGTAGGGCAATTCGCTCTCTGTTTCTTAGCCGCCCTATCTTTCCTACGGCCGACTGATACTGATTAAAATTAGACCCAGTTAAGGAAATTAAAATGTCATTATATCGAACCTCATAACCGCCGAGCTTTTCTGACAACATTTTATCTGCATACTCTACTTCAGTTAAATCAACAACTGGCGGGATAATATTTTTTATTTTAATTATCGGCACTCCGCTACTGACAAATTCATTGCTCTTAAAAGCATAGCCCGATTTAATGTCAGCAATATCGCTTAACTTTAAAATTTCCCAATCTTCAGGAATTAGACCGAGTTCGGTTTGCTTAAATTGTGTTTGGCTATTTTGCATTGTTCCTCGTAATTAAATCATATGCCAGACTTGCCAACGAAATGTAATGAATGGCTAAATTTTTATCCATAGGACTTGCTGGAGTGTGAGCCTTTTCGTTTCTCAGAAATTGAATTGCCATATGTAAAAATTTTACGCCTTCAAAAAAATCCTTCTCGGGTTCATCGGAGGGTTCATGGCCAAAGATAATCTTGATGTTGCCAGCACAGAATGCATCGGTTGCTCTCTCCTGGCCGGTAATATCTTTTAGTCTTTTTCTAACAATTTTATATGATTCCTCAACTGCATGAAAATAGTTTTCATTGGCTAAAAGTTCTTTAACGTGATCAAAAATATCAGCTTGTAGTAATATATTAATGTTTCCGTTTTCGAATGTAGCTTTTGACTTCCCCGCTGTTTTCCCAGTTGGATCATACAATCTATCTGCTATATCAAGTGCAGCAATTACCCTGTTAGGTGGGAAGTCTTCACTCGGCAAACCATCTATCAATGTTTGAGTCTTGATATATTCGATAAGGCCAACAATACTCTCAGAAACATCTCTATTTGTGGCTTTTAGCCAGAATCCTCGCATCCTGTTTGCTTTTGACCCAGAAGCATAATTGTATTTTGGATTGTAAATGTCTATTTTGAGATCATCTCGAAAATATTCGCCGAAGGTCCTATCTGTAAAGTTCAAAACATAACCGCCACTCATTTGAAAAAGCTTTTCCAAGATTTGTTTTTCATTAGTTGTTAGATCAGCCATTTTTCTTCCTTATTTTGCATGATTTTACAAATATTTATCCACAGTTTTATTTAGTTTTATTTAATTTGATTTGTTTTTGGTTATTTTTGTGATATATTGTTATTGGAATTAATTCTGGTCCGAAATGTGGTGTTTATCACCTGCGTTCCCTTCGGGGATAGGATCGGAATAAATAAATTGGGACTGGGTAACCGGACCCTTTTTATTTTGGCCAAATTTGTACATATATTTCGCGCCTAGCTATCATCTTTCGGTATTTATCTTTATATTTTCTCTTGTCGTTAATTGATCTATTTACCGCTCCGGCAACATAATCAGCCAATTGCAATAAATTGTTGCGTCTTGATTCCTGCATTTTGACTTTCTTAATTCGTCTGACATTCGTGTTTGCTTTGGATTTTAAATACTTTTCAAGCTGTCGCCTAAAATCAAGGTTACCACTTCTATCTATTACGATAATTGCATTATCTAGCTTATCCTTGGCATTTTCAAAAACCAGTCGGCAAGCATATTTGTAAAAAGACATTTTGTCTTTGAAGCCATCGCCATAGAGTTTTTCCGGATCCTTGTTGATCACTATCCCGTAATAAAAAAAACTATAGGGTAAAACTGCTTCATAAAAAGCTTCACGAGCTTTGTCTGAATTACTTTTGAAATGAAATTCACTACATGGTTCCCAGTTCAGCTCTCGTCTCAATAATTCAATGCGCTGATCACATGCAAGCGCCTCATCGTTTTCTTCAAATACAACCAGAGAAACGGTAAAATATCTACTCGAACCCTTATCAATTTTTAATCCCGGATCGCCGGATTCATCAATAAAAACTAGCATTTAGATTCCTAATTTGCTTAAATTGTCTCTGATTTTAGCCTCCAATGCCTTTGATTGCTGGAATTGCTCATTTAATTCTGTGGTCAATCGCTTCATCTTTTCTTCAAAAACTTCGTCGTCTTCCTCTATAATTTCAGAGCCGACATAACGGCCGGGGGTTAGGACAAAACCATTTTTTTCGACTTCTTCAATCTTGGCTGCTTTGCAAAAACCTTTTTTGTCTTCATACTTACCATCTGTGTTTCGCCAGTTGTGGTAACTGTCGGAAATGGTTTTTATATCTTCATTTGTCAATTCGCGATGCCGGCGGTCAAGCATCGTTCCCATTTTCCTGGCATCAATAAATAGGATCTCGTCATGACGATTACGAAACTTGTGGTCATATCGGTCACGGGAAACAAACCAGAGGCAAGCCGGAATTTGCACGGAATAAAATAGCTTGTCCGGTAGGGCAACGATACAATCAACTAATCCATTTTTGATTAGATTTTGACGAATAACTCCTTCATTTGAGGTGTTTGAACTCATCGATCCGTTTGCCATTACAAAACCGGCTATTCCGGTCGGAGATAGATGGTGAATAAAATGCTGAATCCATGCATAGTTAGCATTGCCAGTTGGCGGAGTCCCATATTTCCAGCGAACATCATTTCGGAGTCGTTCTCCGCCCCAGTCGGAAATATTAAAAGGCGGATTAGCCAAAATGAAATCTGCTTTCAGGTCTTTATGAAGATCGTTATGAAAACTATCGGCATTATGCTCGCCGATGTTACCGTCAAATCCCCGGATGGCCAAGTTCATTTTGCAAAGACGCCAAGTGGTTGGATTGGATTCTTGCCCATAAATAGCAATGTCATTAGTTGGTCCACGATGCGCATGGTTGAAATTTTCTGCTTGAACAAACATGCCACCGCTTCCGCAACAAGGGTCATAAACTCGACCGCTGTATGGCTCAAGCATCTCGACAAGCAGTCTAACGATTGATTGCGGAGTAAAGAACTCTCCGCCACCCTTTCCTTCGGCGGCAGCAAATCTACCTAGAAAATATTCATAAATCCGTCCAAGTAAATCCTTTGAAGAATTATCTTTGTCTATGACATCAACATCACTGATTAAATCGATAATTTCACCGAGCCGTTGTTTGTCGAGAGAAGGTCTAGCGTATTCTTTGGTTAGAACGCCTTTCAGCCGGCGTGGATTTTCTTTCTCAATCGCATACATGGCATCATCGATCATTTTGCCAATATTTGGATCTTTGGCATGATCCTTAAGGTAATTCCAGCGCGCTTCAGTCGGTACCCAAAAGACATTCTCGGAGGTATACCAGTCTTTATCCTCGGCATCTTCCCCGTCTTTGACCAGCTTTTCGTAAAGCTGTTCAAACGAATCGGAAATATACTTAAGAAATATCAAACCTAAAACGATATGCTTATATTCGCCTGGGTCCATATTATTGCGCATCTTGTCGGCTGCTGCCCAAAGCTTCTCTTCAAAGCCTACATTTGCACTGTTATTTTTTGCCATTTTATTTCCTCGAGAATTTATTATTTGTTGATTTCAGCTTACCACTTTGCGATTGGTTAATAAAGCGGAAAAGCAAGTCCCAACGGCCTGTAATGATGAGGTTATAATTATAGGCGCTACTTTACATAGTATGAATACTTATGATAAACCATATCTAGGAAGCAATTGTTGAGCATGGCGGGGAGAAATGGGACTTTGTGCATTTAGCGCCAACAAAATTACCGACTCTAGATTCAGTGCGTATTTTTTTCGGTCGCTATCAATTCGATCAGATTGCAAAAGAACTACTGACCTACCTCATATATATCTTGGCCGCATGGATACTCCTGGCGGTCATTTTTAAATTAATAGTCCTTATCCGTCACTTTCGCGAGCCATCAATATTTTTAGAAATCACTCCTCCTCAAGCCACTAAGGTTTCTTCGCTCTCAACGACTCAACTCTTCACTTTAATATCTGGTCTTCTAGATCAAAGGTCTTGGCTTGATAGATTGCTATTAAGACAAGCAACTTGCTCCTTTGAAATAGTTTCCTCAAAGGACAAAGGAATCCGATATATGATTCGAGTATCTAGTATGTTTGCCGGTTCCATCGAAAAAAGCCTCCGCTCATATATCCCCGGGATTCAAATTAATCAGGCAATTGACTATTTGCCAACCGAACAAAAGGATTATCAAAACGCTAAGACCATTGAATTTAAACTAGCCAAGCATTTCTCTTTGCCACTGAATGAACACCCCGATCTTAATAAGCATGACCCGATGGCCTATCTGACCGGAAATATGACCAAGCTTATGCCAAACGAATTGCTGGCTCTTCAGATTATTCTCCAGCCGATAGATAAACAATCAATTAAAAGTGAAGTAGCCCGAATTAAGAGAGCGATAAGAGATAACCGGTTTGGAGATTGGCAGCATAATCTTTCGGGTCAGCAAGTACTCTATACCTATGCCAAAATCTTGGAAGCGGTTCTCCATCTTGCGATGGCTCCCTTACTCTTTGTCGCCGAGTTCATAACCGGTCGTCCGGCAGAAGCTCCTTGGAGTGATACTAGTCCAGCCAAAGCAACGCCTGCCAATAAAGAGCTTGAAGAATTGGTGAAATCCAAAATACATACGCCTCTTTTTACAGGAGCCGTCAGAGTGCTTCTAATGGTAAAAACAAAAGGCATATCGGAGCGGGAAAGAGGAATTCGGTCATCCTTTGCCGGATTCGGGCATCCTTCCGGTCAAACACTGGTTGCAGAGCAGAACTTCTTGAGACGGCTTCTTAGACAATACCGTCTGTGGCAATTTAGAACCCGCCAGGGCGGGTCCTTGATATTATCTTCTTCTGAAGTGGGAATGCTTTATCACTTTCCTTTTGAAACCGATCCGCAGACCGAAGACTTGGTACGGGTTCGAAGCAGAGAGCTGCCAGCACCGCTTTCCTTAAAGAGCGCCGCTAATCTGGATGTTGTGTTTGGATCAAATCAGTATGCGGGCGAACAAATACCGATCGGCTTGTCCTTGGAACAACGCCAAAAGCATATGTATGTAATCGGCAAAACCGGTATGGGTAAAACCACTCTCTTAAAAAGCGCAATTTACCAGGACATGGTTAATGGTAAAGGATTGGCAGTATTCGATCCCCATGGAGACTTACTGCAGGAGCTCCTCGGCATCATTCCTGCAAGTCGAAGAAAAGATGTAATAGTGTTCGACCCCTCTGACCGGAAGTTTCCTATCGGGCTAAACTTGCTTTCGCCAGGTATCAACTTTACCGACAAAGAAGATGAGCAGGAATGGATCACAAGCTCCGTCCTGGCTGTCTTTGCCAAAACAACGGCCAAAGAGTACTGGGGACCGAGAATGGAGCATATCTTAAGAAATACAACCCTGACCGCCCTGCAAACGCCTAACCCAAGCCTCTATACATTGCAGAGATTGCTAACCGATAAGGACTATCAGAAAAAGATAGCCGGAACGCTAAAGGATCCGGTCTTAAAACAGTTTTGGAATAAGGAGTTTGCACTTCTTGGAAAAATGCAGCTCTCCAATGTGACTGCTCCCTTAACTCAAAGGCTCGGTCATTTCATTACCTCAAAGATGTCCCGCCATATTCTTTTACAAGAAAAAAGCACCATAAGTATAAGCAAGATTATGGATGAAGGAAAAATCCTTCTTGTAAATCTTTCAAAAGGAGACTTGGGCGAGGATCAGAGCTTTTTCTTTGGGGCAATATTAACTTCCTTTATTTGGATGGCCGCCTACCAGCGGACGAAGATACCGGAGAGCAAAAGGCGGGACTTCTTTCTCTATGTCGACGAGTTCCAAAATTTTGCCACGCCAAGGTTTTCTGAGATTACCTCCGAGGGTAGAAAGTTTCATGTCGCACTGATCGCTTCCCATCAAAACATTGCTCAAGTTGAAGACCAAAATATCCTAAAAGTTGTTGCCGGCAATGCCAATACAATAGTTTGCTTAAAAGCCAGCCCGGATGATGAGAAATTCATTCTGCCATTTATGGAGCCGGAAGTTCTTAAAGGAGATATCGTCAACCTCCCGCCTTACCGCTTCTTTATGAAAGTAACAAACGATGTCAGCGAAAATGCTTTTTCGGGGATTACTATACCTCTCGAAGTCAGGGAAAGCGAAGAGGTAAAAAAGAAGGTCATTACTTACTCCAGAGAACAGCACACAACCCCAAGGGAAAAAGTTGAGGAATATCTGAATAGACTATTTACCGGACGATTAGAAGAAGTGCCGAAAGTGCCAAAGAAGGCTGTTGCTAAAGAGATTGTAAAAGAGACCAATAAGTATGAAGACAAGAACCCCAGCCTGTATCAAGGGGCTGATACAGGAATTGAGACATTTTGAGATTGATTATTCAAATTTATTTGCACTTACCCTTACATAAGTATGGAATGGTAGGGGTAGGTAAAAAAATGTAAACTACAAAATCAACTATGACATTAACTCTACCCAAAATAACAGATAAACAACAATCAATACTCACCCTCCTTTACCGATTCAGATTCCTAAACCGAACCCAGATTCAAACAATACTAAAACATAAATACCCTAAAAGAATAAACGACTGGCTTAAAGATCTAACCGAAAAACAATACATCGGGAAAATATATTCAAATAAAATCGGAGAGAATACAAAACCAGCAATCTATTATATAGGACCCAATGGTATTAAAAAATTTAGAGAGCTTAAATATCCTCTAGCACAAATCAAAAGACTGTATCGCGAAAAAGAGCGATCTGATGACTTTATCAAAAAACACTTATTAATCGCTGATATATGCCTAAATCTTCAAAATAAAAGTAGTGAGAAGATTAAACATGCCGCATTAACGGGTAGCGACTTTTCAAACCCAGATTCAAATTACTCATTCCTAGCAGATCTGAATCCTGATCTGATTATAAAAAGGACTTCAGAAGGCAAAGAACAGTATCAAATTTTGGAGATACTTGAGCCAACGCTTCCTCGCTACTCCATTAAAAAAAGAGTCCGGTCATATTTTGAGATGTACTTTTCTAATCAGTGGGAAGATGAAGCAAAATCATCATTTCCAGAAATTTTGTTTATTTGCCCCACTCTAGAAACTCTTATGTATTCAAAGAAAATGACTAAAAGGCTTTGGGAAGAGAATCAAAATCCTGACCTGTTAATTAAGTTTGCTTTAGAAAAAGAAATATTGAGGATTGAATAATATTCTACGGCTTAAACCATTATGCTATTATTAAGCTGTCACACCTAAGAATAAGGAAAACTATGCCTGAAGGACCACCAATCAATCCTGAAGAATATGCTCATGAAAAGGGCGATTTTACCGATGTCCATAATAAAGAATTCCAAGACGAGCTTCGAGAAGCCGGAGAAAAAGCGATAGAAGATAAGGAATTTGAGTTCACGCCAGAAATGGAAGAAAAAATAATGGCAAAAGTTCAGGATATCCAGGAGTATCAAGGTTTTATTATTAGAACGCAATTTCCCAGTGTACCTTCCATTTTGACAAACGGCATACGACCAACTCGTGATGGATTAAGTGCCAAGGATGCGCCGCGTTGGGGAACGCAAGGGACTTTAATTGGGAAAAGACACGGATCATTTCAGTCCGGTATTTATTTTTCATCAGCCGGGCCATCGGCAAATTTTGATGAGTGGAAGTATATTGCTTGGGAAGAAGCAGGTCAAATAGTGCTTTTATTAGACGACAAGCAAATGTTTGAAAAGGAAATGACTCAAATACTGGAAGAACCCGACGGTTATGATGGCATAAGTGCTTATGAAGAAAGAGATTATATTTCCAGTAACGTTGACCTTGGCACGTTCCGTCTTGATGTTGACGAAGAAATCGAGCCTTCTGCAATAAAAGGAGCCGTTGTCTCTCCGGAAGATTGTAAACTGACGAGAAGGGCCGACAAATGGGGTCACACCAAAGAGTCCATTATAATTACCTCTGAACAAGCACAAAAATTACTAACCAGTAGGTTATCAAAGCGCCTAAAGAAAGAGCCAAATTCATACAATGTACCAATCTACAATAACCATGGCGATTTGCTTTGGCCAAGACAGATGAAATATGAAGAAGTAAAGCAATTTGTGACTGAAAGAGAAGCAAAGAAACAAGAAGAAGCAACACCAGAGAATGAAGATCAAGAACTCCAACCATAAAAAAGGCCTGCAAATCCGAGCGGACTCCCAGGCCCAATTTATCAATACTCTTCGGCTAACATTACCGTCATCACTCGATGGCACTCCTTAGTAAGCGGATCGGCCCAAGCATCATGAGTCTCATTGTAGTAGTCAATTTTCCAGAAGACCTTATTGCCCCTCCAATCTAAACTGCCGAAGTCATGCTCCTCATACGGATCATTATCTTCTGAAAAGTCATCAAACATCCGAATACTTTGCATAAGCCCGCATACATCCGGTAGTGCCATAGCACCGCTCGTCATTACAACCCCTGATCCGCTCTTTCTAAACTTATCATTTAACATCGAGATCATCACCGACTTAACTAACTGCATAATTACCTCCTTTTCATTAATAACAAAAGGGGCGGGATCGACCTTCCCGCCTGTCTTGTGAAGGACTAAGAACAAGAGGATGAATCGGGTCAAGGTGGAGCACCCTACGAGATGAACGACCTTGAGGCGAGGCGTTCTCTTGTTCTATTACAATTAGAAGACAGGTGGAAGGAATAATATTAAATTCCTTGTCAAAATACAAAATAGCTAATTCAGGGTTGCTAAATTGGCTATTGTAGGGTATAATATTTATGTTTTTGTACTCTGATAAATGCATCAGTGGTAGCTTTGAAGGCACAGGCTTTCAAACACTGCCACCGAAGCCATAGAGCTTGCTGGTGAGCACAAGGAAGGAAAGTAAGATGAAACTTGCAGTTTCAGTAGTACTACTCATCACCTTGCTGGTAATGCCAGCATTCGCCGACTGGACGGTCACTAACCTCAATCCCAATGGGGCGAGCGACTCGTATGCATTTGCTGTATCTGGCAACAAACAGGTCGGCAACGCTATCTTCAACAACGTCCAACATGCTGGAGTTTGGAGCGGTACTGCGAGCAGCTGGGTAGACCTTAACCCGGCAGGTTCCAGTCAATCGCAAGCACGAGGAATCTCCGGTAGCAAACAGGTTGGTTACGCTTATATTAACGGAAAAGCTCACGCCGGAATGTGGAGTGGCACCGCTAATAGCTGGAGCGATCTACAGCCCCAAGATGCAGATGAGTCATATGCTTTCAGTGTAAGTGGCAGCAAGGCGGTGGGCTATGCAATGTTCGGCAACACGGTACATTCCGGAACATGGGATACGATTACCGGTGACTGGACAGATATGAGTACTTTCCTGCCAAATGGAACGCAGCTGGTTTCAATAAACAGCAGTGGATCCATGGTCGGATCCTCGTCGGGTCGTGCGGGGATGTGGGATAAGTCCAGCAACAGTTGGATCGACTTACACCCATCAGGAGCCACATCATCGTGGGCAGAATCTATATCAGACGATTGCCAAGTTGGCTGGGCCATATTTGACAACGGCCAGACCTACAAAGTTGGCATGTGGCGCGGGAATGCCAGTAGCTGGACTGATCTCACTCCGACAGGCGCCAACTTCTGCTACGGTCTGGGTACAGATGGAGATGTTCAGGTCGGAGGGTTCTCCTATAACAACATTCATGCTGGAATGTGGAGTGGGTCTGCTGACAGTTCTATAGACTTGCACGCCCTATTGCCCGCTGGTGAATACATCAATTCGGCTGCCTATGGTGTGGATGTCTGGGGGGAGTCAACGAGTATAGTCGGGTGGGCTGAATATAGCTCGCATCAAGCTATGCTATGGAAAACCGGTACGCAACCCGTCCCAGAGCCAACGAGTCTGTTGGCGCTGGCAGGACTCCTCGCCCCAATGGGGGCTGGCCTGATCAGAAAGAAAGTGAAATAGCTTCGGCATCGCAGTCGTAGCAATACTTATGGAGCCTCGGACACCCGTTCGAGGCTCTACTTCTACACTGAGATAATGATACTACCCTTGACAAGCATGCGTTTGCTATATAATCTGAATTGTAGAGTATGACAAACTCATAATTGACCGAATATCCCCCTTGAACGATTGATTGGTTACCCTTTCTCTTCTATCCGAAAGAAAAAGGCAAGCAATTAATAACAAGAGAGGGGAGAAAGTTGGTTCAATGAAACAACGTCTCCGTTCTTTTGGGCTCTCGTTCCTATTATTAATGATCTGGGCAACCCCTGCCTTGGCCGAGTCTGCCGACCTCTCAAAGGTACAGAACTTCGCTCAAAACGTTATCCAAGTCCTCGTCACCATTGCCGGCCTGTTAGCAGCCGGTTTTTTTGTAATGGGAGGTATCGGATATATCACAAGCTCCGGTAACCCCGAACATCTCGACAAATCGAAGAAAACGATTCTCTATTCCAGTATCGGTTTGGCGGTTGCCATTGCCGCTTTCGTCATAAGCGGTCTTGTAACCGAACTTGCAACATCGGCTTTCCGGTAAGCCAGATGAAAAGAATATTCTCAAAAATTATTCTTTTTTGTGGAATACTATTTCTCCCTGTTTCCGCTTATGCCGCTTCAAACCCCGAAGTTGAAAGCTTTACCCATGACGCCATGATCGCCCTGATCGGATTAGCTTCGGTTGCCGTTGTCTTCTTTCTGGTACGGGGAGCGTACCTGTATATAACCTCGAGTGGAGATCCGGCGGCACTGGACGAAGCAAAGCGGACTATCAGAAATGCCCTTATCGGATTGGTAATTGTTATAGGGGCAGCAGTTTTCAGCTCAATGCTTAACAGCGCAATGACAGAGCCTGCCAACAATGCTACCGGTACGGCTTTGACTTTAAGCGCAATCGAACCTGCTCCTCCTGATAATTCCCTTACCCAAGTTCTTCTGGATGCGATATCCGGTTTTCTGCAAAATATTATTCAGTCAGCCACCAAACCTCTCTTTGACGGAATCACCTGGTTTTTAACCTCTACGCCCCTTCTTTCCACCAATTCGGTTGTCTTTAATTTCTGGCTTGTTATGGTCGGTATCACCGATTCTCTCTTTGCTCTGGTAATTGCCCTTCTGGGATTTAGGATAATGAGCACCTCAACTTTCGGGCTGGAAGAGATGACTTTGAAGGAAGTATGGCCTAAAATCGCCCTTGCCTTTGTCGGAGCCAATACCTCGATCTTTTTGATTGATTGGGTCATCCAGCTTTGCCAAGTCATGGTCAATGCAGTCCTTCATGCCACAGGCGGATTAGGACAGGCCTGGATATTAAACGCTTTCGATCCGGCTGCCCTAGTTACCAATACGACAGCTCTCATAACTTTGATATTCATTATCATTTTTGTAATTCTGGCTGCCGTACTTCTGCTCTTCTATATCTCCCGTTTGATGATCCTGGCTTTCGGTGCCGTTATCTCGCCCTTTGTCTGCCTGCTTGCTCTAATTCCGAGCATGTCGGGCCTGGCCGCAAACCTAGCCAAAGCCTACTTTATTACTATTTTCACAGTCTTTATCCATGTTGTCATAATTCAGTTGGCCTCGGCTTTCTTAACCGCTCCCGGTCAAGTTGGAGCTAATCCGGTAGTTTCAATTTTAATCGGAGTCGCTCTTTTCTCAATCCTCTTAAAAAGTACTGCTACCGCCATTCAGCTTGCTCTTGCCAGCGGAACAACCAATTCAATTAAGAAATTCAGCGGACAGATTATGAATGTGATCAGTTCGGGAAATGTTTCCAATGTAAAGAATACGGTCAGCGCAAAAGAAGCGATTAAACAAGCGAGGGTCAAATGAAAACTACCGTTGTACCCGCTCAAATCACAACCGTTGAAGATAGAATTGCCGGCAGTTTAACCCTGCCCCAGATTGTGCTGATGGTTATCTCCCTTGTGATCGGCGTAGTTATCTATGCCGGAATCCCGCCCAAAATGCACCTTAGCGCTTTCAAAATGACATTTATCGTGATCCAGTTCGCCGTGCTGGGAATATTAGCCATAAGGTTTAACGGCAAGATCGTGGCCGATTGGCTGATCATATTTCTGCGATATAAATCCAGACCCAATAAATATGTTTTTACCAAGAATGATCTCATATATAGAGAAATCGTCGCTTCCAAAGAAGTTGCTAATAACAGGGAAAAACAAGTCAGCACAAACGAAAACAAAAAATCCTCCAAGCCCTTAACCCTATTGGAGGAATTAAATCTAAAGAAGATTCTCGCCAGCGATTCACTATCTTTATCATTTAAGCCGTCGAAGAAAGGAGGAATGGATGTTGCGCTCGAGCAAAAGTAAAAATGGATCGGCCAGAACTCAAATCGGCATCAAAGAGGTCAGAGACGGCATCTTAATTCTGCCCGATAACTGCTACCGCTCAATCCTCTCGACTTCATCCTTGAACTTCGAGCTTCAGAGTGAAGAAGAGCAGGATGTCGTGATCGATGCCTTTCAATCCTTTCTAAATAGCTTAACAACATCGATTCAGATAATTGTCCGGGTTCGAGAGCTCGATATCGACCACTATCTTGAGGATTTCCAGGAGAAACTTAAAAATGAGAAGCAAAAGATTTATGTAGATCAGCTGGCAAACTATAGCGACTTCATCCGAAAGCTGGTTTCGGGCAACAAGATTCTCTCCCGAAGATTCTATTTGGTAATTCCTCATGACAACAAGGGCAAGGTTGATTTCCAAACTGCCAAGGAACAGCTCATGCTTGAGCAGGAGATTATCATTAAGGGATTAGAGAAGATCGGGATGACAGCAAGACAGCTTACATGCATAGAAATTCTAGACCTATTCTACAGCTATTACCGGCCGGAGCAGGCCAAGATTCAGCCTTTAGTTGAAGCATTAGTGAGGAAAACAAATGATCAAAATTTTTTCTAAACCAAGACCAAACTCAAGATGGGCCAAAAGAAAAAGGGTAGAGAAGGAAAAGAAGGACGCCCTCATTTTTCATGTCGGCGACCAGGATCAGCTCGATATGATCACTTATTCGGGGCTTCAGGAATTTACCGATCACCTGGAAATTGACGGGCGATATGTTAAGACCCTCTTCATCTCCGGCTACCCATATACTGCATCAAGCGGCTGGCTAAACCACCTCATAAACTTCAACTACAACGTCGATATTTCCTATCATATTGAACCGGTAGATGCGATACTTGCCCTTCCCAAACTAAACCGCAAAATAACCGAGCTAATCTCTACAAAAAGAGCTATGGAGAGGGCAGGCAAGATCATCGGTTCGGAGCTAACAGATCCATTGGATTCGGCAACAGAGCTTCGGGACAAGATTCAGCGGGGGCAGGAGAACCTATTCCAAGTTTCCCTATATATAAATCTCTCGGCCGACACTCTGGCTGAATTAAATAAGACGATCAAACTCCTAGACACCGTCTTGGCAACCCGCCTCTTCTATACCAAACCGGCTACTTTTCAGCAGATCGAGGGCCTACAATCGGTATTGCCAAGATGCAACAACCAACTGGCTCAAAAAAGAAATTTGGACAGCTCCTCAGCCGCTCTGACCTTTCCGTTTATCTCATCTGAACTGGTTCATGAATCGGGAGTACTCTACGGAATCAACCGGTCAAATAGCTCGCTTGTAATACTGGATCGATTCTCGCTTCCGAATGCAAACAGTATATTATTCGCCCAATCGGGAGCAGGAAAAAGCTACACCGCCAAAGTGGAAATTCTTCGCCACTTAATGCAGGGAACCAAGGTAATCGTGATCGATCCGGAGAGAGAATACAAAAGACTGGCCCAGTCAGTCGGCGGAACAAATATCAAACTCTCTGTTCATTCCAAGGAGAAGATTAATCCCTTTGATCTTGAAGTCAACGCTTTCTCCGAGGAAGAGGGCTTTGCTGATCATATTCAATCACTGACTGAAATTATCTCTTTGGTGGCAGAGGGGCTTTCTGCCGAAGAGAAATCAGTCGTTGATAAAGCCATAATCACAACATACCAAAAAGCCGGCTGGACAAAGAAGAACTCAACCAAGAAGAAAAGTCGAACATACCCTAGACTATTTGACCTCTATGTTACTCTGCGGGGAATGAAACAGATTAAGCTTTGCCGAAGGCTTGAGAAATATACGACGGGCTCGCTTTCACAGGTTTTCGATACCCAAACGAATATTGAACTTGATAATCGGCTGGTAGTATTTGATACCAAGGATCTGCCCGAATCGCTTCGCCAGATCATGCACCTAGTTATCGCTCAATTCGTTCAAAATCAAGTCAAATCAGACCCTTGCAAAAGAATACTGGTTATTGATGAAGCCTGGCTTCTTTTAGAGCATGAGGAAAGCGCTAGATTTGTAGCCGGATTAGTAAGAAGGGCTCGAAAGTACTATTTGGGAGTTTCCATTATCTCCCAGCAAGCCAATGACTTTCTCGGCAATGTTTACGGACGGGCAATAGCATCACAAAGTGCTCTGCGAATACTGATGAGACAGGACACCACTACTATTAAAGGAGTCGCTTCGGAGTTCCACTTAAGCGAATATGAGCAAAGATTTCTTTTAACCTGCGAACAGGGAGAGGCATTGATCATTGCCGATCAGCACCATGTCGCAGTCAAAGTAACGGCCTCCGAAACCGAGCATCCTCTGATTACAACCGATCCGACCGATATTATGAAAAAAGAAACATGAACCCGCAAACTCTTAGATTGATCGCCCTCTCCTTTTCAATGAAGAAGGAGATTAAACTCATATTCTTTACTGTGGGAGTCCTCTGCCTCCTGCCGGTTTTTGCCGTCATTATCTTAACCCAAGCGGGCTTTAATTTTGTTTCCGATACTCTGGCCTCAATCAATCCCACAACTTTGCTGGTAGAGATCCATGACCCTGCTGACGGCTCAATCATTGAAGTCATCACCGAACCGAGGATCTGGCCTACTGTTGGCAATGTTACATTGGAGTTTTCCCAAAGATCGCCCTATCAGCTCTTTCATACCGGTATTGATATTGCAGGGCCTACAGGAGAGCCGGTCGGGGCTTTTATGAAAGGAACGGTCATCTATGCCGATGAAACGATCACAGGCTTCGGCAAACATGTCAAAATAGATCATGGCCATCATATAGTTACTATCTATGGTCACTTGGATTCTATTGCCGTACAAGAAGGCCAGGAGGTTGATATAGGTACAGTCGTAGGCACCAGAGGAGATACCGGCTGGTCAACAGGGCCTCATCTTCACTTTCAAACAAATGTATTCGGAATACCGGTCAATCCGAGGGTGTTTTTGACGGGGAGTCCATAAAAACAAAAAGCCAGAGAAATCAATTATTTAATTGCTCTGGCCTTGCCCTGCTTGTCCTGGTTGGGACTACAGGGCTCGGTTTGGGAAAGACGGTCCCGCTATTGCCGTTCAGCTACCCATCCGCAGTGCTCACAGCGACCTTCGCGAACGATGTCCTTGATGTGATCGGCATGGTAACCAGCTCCAAGGACGGGGCAGTCAGATCCGGAAATCATGACGTACTTGTCCTCTCCAGGGACAAGAACTGTCATCTCCTCAAGATGGTCGTGAAACGATTGACCTTCGAGGATGGCGTATCGGATCTTTCCCGGGGGAAGATCGGTTCTCCTGAAGACCCTTTCGATCTTGTCGAACAGATCTCCCAGGTCGTCGTACCAGTTGTTCTTCCTCATCATCATCATTATCTGCTCAGCGAAGAAGTAGACGATATACCGAGCCGCATCCTCGTACGTCATCGGGCGGCGGTACCGGCTACTTCCTTTCTCTCTGAGCATCACTCGCGTGAAGCAGAACACCACCTCAACGTGGAGGTCGGAGTCCTCTCTGGTACGCAGGTCGGACGAGGGAATGTTGAGTGTCAGCGATCTGAAAGCATCCGCAAGGAAGCTCTTACCATCCGGCACTTCCCCACCCAGGTCGTTGGCGAGACAGTTGCTGTCTATTGTCTCTATGTCTGTGACTCCGATTCTCGCGAAGAACTCTCGGTTCAGCTCCGTAGCAAAGTCGCAGAGGATTTCTGCTTTTCTTCTGACCGCTGCTTCTTCTCCTGGGCTGGGAACGCTTGCGAGCATGAGCTGAACTGCCTGATTCACGTCTTTCGTGTTCACGTCTTTATTCCTTGCCCTTTTCCCCCTTGGGCGCGAGGATATCAGATGGTTCGTATTATACCATGCATTCGATTAAAAAGCAATACCCTAGCAAAAATTATATGAACAATAAGACCTCGGTTTCTCATAACAGAATAGGTGTTCGGTTTAACCTCTATAGGACTAAATAATTTATCGAACACTTTGCTTGACAGGTGTTCATATATGGATATATACTATCCATATATGAACATAACGGAGGGATAGATGGGGCCTTGTCAAACAAAATTGTTTCAACCGAATGAAGCGGTTTCTGTAAACGAGAAAATTACTTCGGAGTTTGCCTCTTCCCTTATCACAGAACATTCTAAGCCAAATATTACTCTGGACTCAATTTTCCCTACAGAACAGGAAGAGAACAAACTTCAAAGAGCTCGCCGAATTTTGGGCGAGATTGTAACCGACATACCCGACGATATTCTTGAGATTCATTTAGTCAAATTTCAATACTTAGTAGATTGCTGGCTTGATAGTTTTGAAAAACAGGCCTTCAACGGCAAAACATTAGATCAATTATTAAGAGAGGGGTGAAAAATGGATCAATCCAATTCAAACCAAAAAAAGGGCGCTGTCGTTTATCTTCGCGTCTCGACAGAAGAACAGGTTGATAACTATTCCTTGGAAACACAGGAAGACATTTGTAACAAAGAGGCGCAAAAAAGAAAGCTCATAATTCGTCATACTTTTCGGGAGGAAGGAAAGTCGGCTAAAACCATAACCGGCAGACCGGTATTGATTGAAATGTTGGAGTTTTGCCGAAAACACAAAAAAGACATCGATGCCATCATTATCTATCGCTTGGATCGCATCTCGCGTCAAACAGCAGACTATTTAGCAATCAGAAAGAAGCTGGCCGAGTGCGATATCAAATTAATCTCTGCAACCGAACCGACAGGCAACAGTCCGACGGAAAAATTCGTCGAGACAATGCTTGCTGGCTTTGCTCAGATGGACAACGATGTCAGGAGTGAAAGAACAAAAAACGGCATGAAAGCAAGATTCTTGGCCGGATTAAACAGCGGCTATGTCCCGATGGGTTATTTAAATAATAACGGTTATGCCATAAAAGATCCGGAATTTTTCGATATTTTAAGTTATGGCTGGGATTTGATGGCGACAGGCGAGAAAACCCTGAACGAAATGGTTAAGATTTTAAGCGAAAAAGGATTGCGGGGAGGAACCAAGGCCAAACCAACCATTCTAAGGGCTCAACAGCTTAATAGGATATTCCGAAACAAATTCTATGCCGGGAAAGTCATCTCAAAGAAGTATCACAAAGAAATTCAAGGCCAGCATCCGCCAATGGTAACTGAGGAAAAGTTTTACCAAGTCCAGGCGGCATTAGACGGAAGGAACACAAGAATTGCGATGCCGCTTGCCAGAAGAAACCGGGACAATCCGGAATTTCCACACCGCCGCTTTATTAAATGCGGATGTTGCGGAGGTTCTTTCACCGGAGCCAAGAGTAAAGGAAAACGTCTTCATTATGGCTATTACTTTTGCCAGAAACGATGCAAGGGGGCAAATGCTTCCGTTGTAAAGATAGAAGAAAAAACTGAAAACCTTCTGGGGAAGATTGCGATCAAAGAAAAAACCGCAGAGCTCTTAAATGCTTATCTTAGAAGAAGATACTATGAGAGGATCTCTACGCTGCAAAAAAGGCGGGATAGAGCCGATCAGGACCTTCGTGAGCTATATGAGTTTCGCCAGGCATTAATCCAGAAAAATATCTCGGGAGTGTATTCCGATGAGGTCTTCAAAGAACAAAATAAGATTGTTGAGAAGAAAATACAAGCCGCAGTAATGGCCAAAGAGGATGAGTTGATTGATAAATATAACTTAAAGGATATAACCCTGTTTATAAAAAATAAGCTCGGCAATCTTTTGCAAACATACAAAGATTCCGAGTTACAAGACAAGCGCACGCTCATGTGTTCGATATTTCCCTCTGGACTGGTCTGGGACCAAAACGACTATTCACACACCGAAATTAGTCAATACTACAGCGCAATAACCGATATTGAAAAACCTAGCATCCGGTTTGGTACCCCAGGCAGGATTCGAACCTGCGACCTAATGTTTAGAAAACATTTGCTCTATCCACTGAGCTACTGGGGCATTTTTTATGTCAAAACCCATTTCTTTTAAAACATATATTCTCCACGTAACAATTTTTCTGAACAAGTCTACGTTATGAATTCTGATAGAACAAGTTCCTTGATATGAAGGATTTTTCAAAGACCCATGTTGAGTCGGTTTTATAAAGACGCTGAATCTGGTTACTGAAATTTTTGTAACACTTAACCACAATGACAACATTTTTTCTTTATCAAGTAGCTCGTGAATATTTAATTCGATGAAAAATTTATTTTCAGGAACTTTGCAAATTTGTCTAAACCACTTCATCATAAACTCAACCATCAAAGGATCTGAATTGCAGAATTTGACGTTTTGGCGATCTACCGATTTATCGCCCTCAGCCCAATAAAGCATGAGTCCCATCAGGAAAAAGTTGTCACTTTTTAGGGTTTTTACTTCTTTTTTTGCTTCAGTAACTATCTGTTTTATTCTTTCAATCTTGCGCAGTTGGTTTGTCCATGATCCACGTTGTCTCTGGATAGACCTTGCGCTATCGGCACCCGTTCTCATTTTCTTAAGAATGAGATCTTTTTGATTGTGGGTTAATGCTATATTTCTAACCCATCCACACAAAGTACCTTTCGAAAGATTGGGAATTATAGATCTGATTTCGGAATAAGTTTTCCCTTGTCTGCGTAACCCTTGGGCTTTCTTTTTATCGTCTACTCTTGTCATAATTGTACTGGCTATATTATAGATCTATTATAACAATATAGTGTGTACACAAGCAAGAAATTCTGGTACGCCCGGCAGGACTTGAACCTGCAAACCTCTCGATCCGAAGTCGAGCGCTCTATCCAATTGAGCTACGGGCGCATGGGGCGGCTAACGGGAATTGAACCCATGACTCCAGTGCCACAAACTAGCGTGATAACCACTTCACCATAGCCGCCATACTTTTTAGATTGTAGCATTTTATGCACAAAAAGTGAAGTAACAAGGCGATATCTGCCTTCTTGAAAAAAATGGGCCAAACCTGATAAATTAATAGAGTATTAAAATAGGAGTTATATGGTAAAGATTAAAAATGTTAAGGCTCGGGAAATTCTTGATTCGCGTGGCAATCCAACAGTTGAGGTAGATATGTGGCTTCTTGACGATTCTTTTGGTCGAGCAGCTGTCCCCTCGGGTGCCTCTACTGGTAGCTATGAAGCGGTTGAACTTAGAGATGGGGGCAAACGTTATGGCGGAAAAGGCGTACAAAAAGCGGTCGCCAATGTGAACAATCAAATCAAAAATGCAATTATCGGCAAAGAATTTGATCAAAAATCTCTCGATCAAGCGATGATCGATTTAGATGAAACTGAAAACAAAGCTAAATTAGGAGCCAATGCGATTTTGGGGGTATCACTTGCTTTTGCCCATGCAAGTGCTCGAAGTATGAAATTGCCCCTATATAAATATTTTGGTGAAATTTCCGGAAATAAAAATCCAAATTTGATTCCAACGCCGATGATGAATATTCTAAATGGTGGCAAGCATGCTGAGAATTCAACAGATCTACAGGAATTCATGATAACGCCACTTGGCGCACCAACTTTTGCTGAAGCACTTAGATATGCTACTGAAACTTTTCATGCATTAGAGAAGATTTTAAGAGAAAGAGGCTTGAATACAACAGTGGGCGACGAGGGAGGATTTGCTCCGTCTCTAGGCTCAAACGAGGAGGCCCTACAAGTTATTGTTGAGGCAATAGAAAAGGCAGGATATGTCTCTGGTAAGGATATATTTATCGCTATAGATCCGGCTGCTACTGAAATATATAAAGGGAATAAATATGTCTTAAAAACGGAAAATAAATCACTTTCAAGCGCCGAAATGGTTGAATATTATAGTTCTCTTACTCTAAAATATCCGATTATTTCCATCGAAGATGGTTTTGCCGAAGATGATTGGGAAGGTTTTAAACTTCAGACCAAAAAAATGGGAAAGAAGGTTCAGATTGTGGGTGATGATCTTTTTGTTACAAACATAAAAAGACTGCAAATGGGAATTGAAAAAGGTGTAACCAATTCAATTTTAATTAAGTTAAATCAAATTGGGACAGTCACAGAGACAATTGATGCGATAAAAATGGCACACGACGCTGGTTTGACTGCCGTTGTCTCTCATCGTTCCGGTGAAACTGAAGATGCAACTATTGCAGATTTTGTAGTTGGGCTTGGAACGGGTCAGATAAAAACTGGTTCACTTTGTCGATCAGAGAGAACCTGTAAATATAACCAACTCCTTCGAATCGAAGAAGAACTGGGTGGTAAAGCAGTTTATGCTGGCAAAAAAGCTCTAAAAGTATAAGATTTTAAGGAGAAACTAATGGCATATTTAGTATTAGTTCGACACGGACAATCAGAATGGAACCTTTTAAATATTTGGACTGGTCATACTGATGTTGCGCTGTCTGAGCAAGGCAAAGAGGAAGCAAAAAAGGCAGCAGGGCTGTTAAAAGATATCACTTTGCATAAAGCCCATACTTCAGATTTGAAAAGAGCTCAAGATACCCTTGGTATCATTTTGAAAGAGTCGGGACATGAAAAAATTTCGGTAAAAAGGCATCCGGCGATAAAAGAGCGACATTATGGCGATTTAACCGGTATGAATAAGGATGAGGCCAAGAAAAAATTTGGCGAAGAATTATTTCTCAAGTATCGTCGAAGTTGGGACGTAGCTCCACCAAATGGAGAAAGTCTAAAAGATACGGCAAATCGATCTATCCCTTACTATGAAAAACATATTATGTCTGATCTAAAGGCAGGTCATAATGTAATTGTTTCAGCACATGGCAACAGTCTTAGGGCGATTGTAAAACATTTGGAACAAATATCAGATGAAGAGATCCCTAGTCTTGAAATTGGAACAGGAGAAATTTATGTGTACGAAATTGACGAAAATGGTAAAATTTTAAACAAAGAAATCCGCGATCATAACAAAAAATCTTAATGTTCTGATTGAATAAAATGTCTTTTTGTGATAAGATTTTTTAGTATCGGGGTGTGGCTCAGTTGGCTAGAGCACCGCGTTTGGGACGCGGGGGTCGTCGGTTCGAGTCCGACCACCCCGACCATTCCGTACTTTGTAAATTTTTTTGAGTTTTTTTTCTACCACGGTGACTAGAGTATCATTGAATGTTTTGTGATGTCTTGATATATGCAAGTCGCAATTTGTGCAAAGTTTTTCAGGTTCATCAATCTGATTTTTTTTTATGCCCAATTTTGTAAATTGATCTACATATGCACTCTTAAGATCAAAAGTATATTCCTTGGCTTCCTTCTTGGCAAATTCTGGATATAGGGAATGTAAGACTGACCACTTTAATTTTCTTATTATGCCATTATGGTCGTAGCATTTTTCACAAATTGAAGGTCCAAATATTATTTTCGTCTTATCTGCCGATAGGTTTAATTTATTGATTTTTCGGATTAGCTTTTTTGTTAGATCTAAAAGTAACCCATCATATCCCATATGAATAAGTCCAAACCAATCGGTTCCTGGCCAGTATAGAATAGCAGGAATACAATCGGCAGTTTTTAAAAATATCGTAATACGAGGATCATTTGTTAAAAGACCGTCAGTTTTTATTACGGACGATTTATCATTATCTAATATCTTAATATCGCCTCGATGGCTCGGGAATATCTTTGTCATATTAGATTTGTTCGCAAAATCTTCGTTTTTATCAGATATTAAAAACTGCCAAGAAATTGATTCATTTTTATTTTCAGAAATTTTATTCATTTGTAATTATCATACATATTTAATATTGAATTTGGCAAATAAGAAACTTAGTCATAATTCATTCGATCTTGTTAAAAGATCAAAAATTTGATATAAAATATAGGTGATCCTGGACTTGGATTGCTAGCTCAATTGGTAGAGCAGTGCCCTCTTAAGGCATTGGTTCTGGGTTCGAGTCCCAGGCAATCCACCATGGCCTCATCGTCTAGTGGTTAGGACACCACGCTTTCAATGTGGCAACAGGGGTCCGATTCCCCTTGAGGCTACCAAAAAAATCATCAATGAGAGTTGGTGATTTTTTTATTGCAAAAAAATACAAATTAGAGTATATTTTATTTAGCTTATTATTTTAAAAATACTTCCTATATATCAATCTTATGGAAAGAAAAACGGGACAATTTGCTTAAGGGGACATTCTCAATCCATTTTTTGATTGATTTGGCTTTTCGCCAATAGGATTTGAAAGGATCTTATGGTTAATACTATTCTTACTGCCGTTGCTGGCTTATTTGTCGGTGGAATTTTGGCATTTGTGTTTTTTAATGTTCTGTCGGGGAAGAAAATTGCAAAAGCAAAAGAAAAAGCAGACAAAATTATTGATGAGGCCAAGACAAAAGAAAAAGAAATGTTACTTTCTGCTCGAGACGAGGCACTTAAAGAAAAAGAAAATGCAAAGAGGGACATGGTAGACAAAGAGCGACATTTGGAGAAAATTGAATCAGATTTGCGTCGTCGTGAAGGGAGTTTAGACAGTCGTTATGACGAATTAGACAAGAATCAGAAACAACTTCATAGTAAAGAAAGACAAATTGAAGAGACAAAACAGCTTCTTCGTGATTTAAGAAAAAAACAGGAAGATAGTTTGGAACGAATTGCAAAGATGACCAAAGAAGATGCAAAAAAAGTTTTACTTGATTTGGTTGAGAAAGAAGGTAAGGCAGAATTGGTAAAAAAAATTAAGGAGGTTGATTTATATGTAAAAGATGGAGCAGAAAAAGAAGCGACCAAAATTATTGTGACAGCCATGCAAAGAATTGCAGCTGAAACAGCGTCTGAATCAACAATTTCGACCATCGATATACCGACAGATGAAATGAAAGGGCGAATTATTGGTCGTGAAGGAAGAAATATCCAATCATTTGAAAAATTGACTGGAGTTGATCTAATAATTGATGATACACCAGAGGCAGTCGTAATTTCTACATTCGATCCTATTCGAAGACAGGTAGCAAAAGTTACTCTTTCAGAGCTTGTGGCCGATGGTAGGATTAACCCTGCTCGTATTGAGGAAGCGTTTGAAAAGGCTAAAAAAATAGTATCGGCTGATATCAAAAAATCTGGAGAAGAAGCTGCTTACGAAGTTGGCGTAGCTGGTATGCCACCAGAAATTATTAAAATATTGGGACGACTAAAATACAGAACCTCTTTTGGTCAAAATCAGCTTCAGCATGCTATCGAAGTTGCTCGAATTGGTGCTTTAATTTCTGTTGAGGTTGATGCAGACACAGCTTTAGTGAAAAAAGCAGGGTTATTGCATGACTTGGGTAAAGCAGTTGATCATGAGGTTCCAGGTTCACACGCAGTTATTTCTGCAGACATAGCTCGAAAGTTCAAATTGCCTAAAGAATTGATTCATGCTATTGAAGCTCATCATGAGGATGTCCCAATTGAATCGGTTGAAGCCGCTATTGTTCAGATTGCAGATGCAATTTCCTCAGCTAGACCTGGAGCTAGACGCGAATCTCTTGATCTTCATATTAAACGACTTGAAGAACTGGAACGTGTGGCAAATTCATTTCCTGGTATCGATAAATCATATGCTATTCAAGCTGGACGAGAAGTGCGCATTTTTGTTAAGCCAGAAGAGGTAGATGATTTACAGGCAGAAAAATTATCCAAAGAAATTGCTAAAAAAGTTGAAGAAGAGGTCCAATATCCTGGACAGGTTAAAATTCATGTAATAAGAGAGACAAAAGCAATCGAATATGCCAAATAAAGATTATGAAAAATAATTTGATAAAAATTTTATTTATTGGTGATATTGTGGGACGACCTGGAAGAAGATCTGTCAAGGAATTTTTAGATACAAATAAACAAAAATATGATCTTATTTTCGCCAATGCCGAAAATCTTTCTTCTGGTAGGGGGATTACAATCGAAAAATATCTGGAAACACTATCTTTTGGCATTGACTACTTTACTTCTGGTAACCATATTTGGTCCTACGAGGAATTTGTAGAGTATTTAAACGATCCGAAGATAAAAGTCCTACGCCCAGCCAATTATCCCGACTCCGCGCCTGGTAGGGGACTGGTAAAGATTCCTATTAAGGGTACCAAAGTTATTCTCGCTAACTTACAAGGAAGGGTCTTTATGAAAGATGAGATTGATGATCCTTTCATTGTTGCTAAAGAAATTGCTAACACGAATAAAGATTCAATCATTATTATTGATTTTCATGCAGAGGCCACAAGCGAAAAGATTGCTCTCGGGTATTATTTAGACGGAATGGTATCAGTTTTGGTTGGCACACATACACATATTCAAACAGCAGACGAGCATATACTTGAACATGGTACTGCTTATATCTCTGATATCGGAATGTGTGGGCCAGAGATTTCAGTTCTAGGTATTAAAAAAGAGATAATTATTGAAAAATTCTTGACAGCGGTTCCAATATCCCATAAAGTAGCTAGAGGAGACAGTTTATTTAATGCAGTAGAAATTGAAATTGATATAGAAACAAAAAAAGCAGTATCAATAAAAAGAGTAAAAGAAATTTTTAAGGTTAACAGTTAAAAAGGAGAAAAAATGAACAAAAGTGAATTAATTAATGAAGTTGCAAGAGAAACCGGTCTCTCCAGAAGAGAGGCAGAGGTTGGGGTTTCTACTCTACTTGATTTGATTGTTAAAAAAATTACTAAAGGTGAAAA
Source organism: uncultured Candidatus Saccharibacteria bacterium (assembly GCA_964628585.1). GTDB lineage: Bacteria > Patescibacteriota > UBA1384 > XYA2-FULL-43-10 > 1-14-0-10-43-13 > CAZVMH01. The sequence continues at coordinate 41,876 of CAZVMH010000006.1, forward strand.
AATAACTTTAACAGGATTCGGTACTTTTGATGTGGGCAAAAGAAAAGCTAGAGCTGGTGTTAACCCTCGAACTGGAGATGCCATTAAGATTGCTGCTTCAAAAATGCCCCGATTTAAGCCAAGCCGAAGCCTTCGAAACCAAGTCAAATAATTTTTGTATAGAATAATAAATTAAAAATCCCTCTTATGAGGGATTTTTAAAAAAAGCGAATGATTGCTATCGCAAATAATTCAAATTTTTGATAAAATATTATCGATCCAGTAATAGATAATTTGCCCCTGTAGCTCAGTGGATAGAGCGAGACACTCCTAACGTCTAGGTCGTAGGTTCAATTCCTACCAGGGGTACCATTTATTATGAGCATAATATGAAACATACCTCATCCGAAAAAATTACTAAAGCAAAGTCTGTATCAATACGCGCCTTAGTCGCAGTTGCAGGTGTGGTTTTTGGTTTATTAATTTCGGCTCAAATGCGTTCTGTGCCAGATAGAATAATAAATCCAATCTCTCCTTACACTAGTCTTAAGGAAACCAGAGATTCTTTATATGAAGAACAGGGTCAACTTAAGGAAAATATATTGAATTTACAGAAATCATTGAACCAAGCCGAAAAAAATACTTTAGAGGCAAAATTATCAAAAACAGAGCTGACTAACATTAAAAATAAAAAAGCTTTAGCCGGATTAACCGCATTAAACGGACCGGGTATTATTATTGAGCTAGACGACAGCAAAAGAGAACAAATGACAGAAGATTCTATTATTCATGCTGCCGATCTACGTGACATAGTAAATTTACTTTGGTCTTCTGGCGCAGAAGCAATTTCAATTAATAACCAACGTGTAGTTGCCAATACTGCCATTGATTGCATTGTAAATACAATATTGGTTAACAATACACGATTAACTACACCTTTTAGAGTAGAAGCAATTGGAGATCAGAACAAAATGTATGAAAATATCATATCATTAGATAATCTGATCGGTCTTCATGAAAGACAGAAGAATAATGGTTTAATTTTTGATACATCAAAAAACAACGACATAACGGTTCCAGTTTTCGATGGTAGTTTTGATGTAAAATCGGAGACGAAATAATGTTTAAAAAAGCAGACAAAATTATCTTAGCTACAGTAGGATTTTTTCTAGGAATATTTTTTGTTACTCAATTTTATTCTACCCAAGCGATTAAGAAAGTTACTCAGCCAGAAAATAACGAAGTTATTGTGCTTGAAGTGGCAAAATTATCGAAAACAAATGCTGACTTAAGAACAGAAGTAAAAACCTTAACAGTCAATCTGGACAGTTATAATAATTCAAATCAAACAGCTCAAGATACGCTATTGCAATATCAGAATGATATTGTTAGATATGATAACATAAATAGTGCAAAATCTATTTCAGGCCAGGGCGTAATTATTTCAATAGATGATATGCTTCTTATTCCTCAAATTGTTGATTTGGTAAATGCAATTAAAAATATCGGCTATGAGTCAATTCAGGTCAATAATGTCAGACTTTCAATTAATACAAATTTGGGACAATTTTCTGGACTACCAAAATATGAAATTATTGTTCTGGGCAATAGTAAATTAATTAAATCTGCTTTAGAGAGAAAGGGTGGTATAATTGAACAAATTACTATCAATAAAAATAAATATTCTATTGAAGAGAAAACCAACCTTGAAATAAGAGAAGGAAAACCGTTACAATTAAAATATGCGAAAGTAGTTGATTAAACAAGGAAGAAAAATGAATCAAAAACATGAAATTTCGATCTCTCCCTGGTCAATAGTATCTGCTGTGTTAATATTAGTCTTAATCTATTTTCTATATTTTATCCGTGATATTTTAGTCTTATTTTTTATTGTATTGATATTAGCAGCGACATTTAGACCTATTGTTAATCGTTGGGAAAAGAGCATATATCGTCTTCCTGCAGTTTTATCACTGATTATTATTGCGGTTTTTATCATTGCCCTAATCTCTTATGTAGTCTTTCCACCATTAATTCTTCAGTTTAAAGAGTTCATTTCCTCTATACCCGATCTCATAAATAGATTTAATTTTTCAGAAAATTATAAAAAAGTATTGGTAGATAATACCAGGTCAATAGCAAATAACCCGTCTGCAATAACTGGTGGTTTTATTAATATTACTACAGGGTTATTTGGTGGATTTGTTTCATTTATAACGGTAATTGTGCTTACAGTTTACTTACTTCTTGAAAAGAACGGTATAAATCATTTTGTTGCAAATCTATTTCCAGAAGAAAGGCAAAGTTCGGTTCTAAATATTACAAAAAAAATTGCTGAAAAAGTTGGAAGTTGGTTTAGGGGACAGATGCTACTTTGTCTATGTATGGGTATTATCTATTTTATTATTTTATCAATATTAAAGGTTCCATATGCCTTACCACTTGCAGTTATAGCAATGATTTTAGAAATTGTTCCAACAATAGGTCCTATTATTTCTGGAGTTATTGCAATGCTTGTGGCCTTAACCGTTTCGCCATTAGTAGCAATTATTGCTGGAATTTTGTTTATTATTACTTCACAACTGGAAAATTCTTTTTTAGTACCAAAGATAATGCAAAAGGCGGTTGGTCTCTCCCCTATTATTATTATTCTTGCAATAATCATTGGAGCAAAAATTTTAGGAATTGCCGGTGCATTGATCGCGGTACCTGTGGTTGCATCACTTTCAGTTATTGTAAAAGATTGGGCATTAATTAAAAAAACATTTCAACCCAATGGATAATAGAAAAGCTAAAGAGTTTTTGAATAGAAAAGCAAATTTTGATTATAAAATAGAGGATACTTTTGAGGCCGGGATAGTCTTGCTGGGTAGTGAAATTAAAGCAATTCGGAATGGCAGAATTAATATTAATACTTCATATGCCAAAATAATCGGCGGTGAACTTTTTTGGATTGGCGGAAACTTTGATGTCGAAGGCGACAAGCAAAGGACAAAAAAATTACTGATTAAAAAAAATGAAATCAACAAATTGATTGGAAAAACCTCAGAACAAAACTATTCGATCATTCCAATTAAACTTTATTTAAAAAGAGGTCGAGCCAAACTTCTTTTAGGACTTGGTAAGGGTATGAAGAAATATGAAAAAAGAGATAAAATTAAAGATAGAGAGCAAGAACGTGATGTAAAACGTATTGTTGGCGTTTAATTTATTGAAAACTCACAGCCACAATATTTTTGACGGTAAATATTAAATTCTTTCGAAAGTTCGAGAGATTTTTTATTGCAACCCAATGAATACAAATTAAATGACACATATTCTTTACTTATTCTTTTACCGATCTTATTAATATCACTAGCTTTTTTATGCGGAGAAATTGTTAGAGTTGTTGAAAATTGCTTATTTCCAACATTATTAAAGATTCTCTTAAGTCGATATTCAAAGCATCGTTTACATCTTTTTCCGCCTTCTGGTTCATTTCCAAATCCAGCAATGTGTTGAAGCCATTTTGAGTGCTCAACGTCATAATCACCTTTAACAATCTCTAGGGTGGCATCAATTATTTTTGCATATCGTTTTACCTCTTCAAACCTCTTTCGGTATTCTGACTTTGGAAAAATGTTTGGATTAAACCAAAATAGTTCGATTTTATGTTCATCTTTTAAATAATCATACGCACCCGCTAAACATGGCGCACAGCAAGTGTGTAGGGACAACTTGTTCATAGTTTGTAAAGTAAAAAGTTTATAAAGTTCTTAAAGTAAAATTAATATTCTTTAAAAGCCCTATGCAATTTACGAACTGGATAACTTTTGAAATATCCTTAGTTTGGCACTACGGGAGCGGGGATTGATCAAAACTTCTTCGTTCGATGCGACTATTGGTTTTTTGGTTTCGATTTTAATAATTGGTTTTTTATTGCAAGCACAGGGCATATCTTTAGGGCACTTACAGGGGTTTGCAAGATCAAAAAAGGTTTGCTTGACAATTCTATCTTCTAAAGAGTGAAAGGAGATTATGACAAACTTACTACTTGGCGATAGTACATCGCAAAAATCAATTATTGATTTGCCTAAGCCATCTAGTTCATTATTCGTTTCTATTCTTATTGCCTGAAATGTTCTGGTGGCAAAGTGGATTTTTCCAAACTGTTTTTTCTTAGGAATAGATTTTTCTACAATATATAGTAAATCGCCCACGGTTTTTATCGGTTTTTCTTTTCGAGTGGAAGCAATGTTATCGACAATTCTTTTTGCATGTTTTTCTTCGCCATAGTCTCTTAGTATTTTCAGCAAATCAAACTTTGAGTATCCATTTACAACATCTTTTGCGCTAAAGGTCTGGGACTGGTCCATTCTCATATCAAGTTCTTCATCTGGATTTTTGAAGGAAAAACCACGAGAAGTATCATCTAATTGCATTGAAGAAACGCCTAAGTCTAAAAGTGCTCCATTGATTTTATCGACACTCAACTTATCAAGTATATTTTTTAAGTTTTTAAAATCATCATGAATGAAAGTAAAAGAATCTGATAGTTTTTTGCTAGAGATATTTTTTTTCGATAAATTGATCGCAGACTGGTCTTTATCAATCGCAATGACTTGAGTTCCAGTTTTCTTTGCTATAGAAATGCTATGTCCAGCATTGCCAATCGTTCCATCAACAAAAATAGTATCTTTAATAGCTGAAAGATACGAAAAAATATTTACTATCTCATTCTCTAGGACTGGAATATGATTCATAAAAAGTTAAATACATTATGGTGGAGGTGGAGGGAATTGCACCCTCGTCCAAAAGGTTAGAAACATATTATCTACAAGCATAGTTCTGATTGGTGGTTTGAGAAATAGATAGAAATCAGAACAAAAATCTACTTCTCTATCAGCTGTTTAACTTCAGTCTCTTTGCGCCTGACCCAAAGAGGTTGTAGCTCGAATTATTACACCCGTGGCTCCAGTTCGAGCAGACTAAAGACGGATGGTCGCGGCAATTAAGCAGCAACTGGCGCAAAGCTAGGAACTGCAAAAGCAGTCTTTTTTTCAATCCGGGTAATATTATTACTGTGACTTTAGGGCCTGAAGAGGGCTTAGGCGGGCGGCACGAATTGCCGGATAGATTCCTGCAAAGAGGGCCAATCCGGTTGAGACACAAAAAATAAATATTGCAAAATTTATTGGCATGATAAATAAAGTAAGGTCTTCTTCGATATTATTTGAACGAAGAATTACCAGAAGTATTACATTGACAAGTTTCCCAATCAGCCAGCCTGTGAGTAAACCATATAGCGAGCTGGTAAAACCCATAATACCCGCTTCATAAAGAAAGATTTTGGCGATATCCCAATTACTGGCGCCAACCGCTTTCATTATTCCAATCTCGTGAGTACGCTCCAGAAGCGAGATAGTCATAGTGTTGATAATCCCAATGGCCGCCACAAACAAAGCAATTCCGCCAATTACGCCCAATATTATTTGAAAATAAAGAAACGCTTGATCTATCTGATCAACTAGATCTGAAATAGTAGTGGTCTGAAACCCCATACTTTCTATAATAGTTTTTGTTTCTTTTACGTATTTCCTGTCAGATACTTTTACATTCAATGTGTTATAAGATGTTACATCTTTGGTCTTTAAAATTGACAAGGGCATGTAAACACTGTTTAGAGTTTCGTCAGCGGTAACTCCGACAACCTTCGCCTTAATTTCTCTCTCCTTAACCATTTCTTTATTCAAAAGACCGGTTACGACTTTGAAATCGGTTTCTTTTCCGATTACTCCATCGGGGTCATTCTCTTTGCCAAACAATTTCAAAACCGCCTTCGATATAATAACTTCATTTTCTCCGTTTTTAAAGGTCTCCCCATTCGTTATAACCAGATCACTATATGGCAAACACTCTGCATTCATTCCCATTGCTATCACATCGCTTTGAGAATCGAAAAAGCTCATCTGGGCGGGGTATTGCAGTTCAGGAGACACCCCTTGAATATTTGGTAAGCTCTTTATTTTTTCTATAATCGGTTCGTCAATTTTATTACTGTTTAAGCCTTCCTTTGAAGAAACCGTCAGCTTGGTTAAAGCGGTCAAGCTGGCAATTCTGGTAACCGAAATATGCTGCAAGCCCATACCCAAAGAAACCAAAATAACGATCGCTGAAATGCTGACAATAACACCTAGCATAGTAAGACGAGATCTGATTTTGCTTCTAGATAAATTCCCCTTGGCGATTTTGTAGCAATCTGTAATTTTCATCAACGACCTTTCATTTCGCCTGTTATTTTTCCATCTTGCATTTCAATCACCCTGTCCGCAAAACCAAGATAATTTGGGTTGTGCGTTACAAGTAAAACAGTTTTTTTTGAATCTTTGTTCAGCGCTTTAATGATTTTCATAATTTCATTTGCCGCCTTGCTGTCAAGATTTCCTGTCGGTTCGTCAATAATTAGAATTTCTGGATTGTTAACCAACGATCTAGCAATGGCTACTCTTTGTTGCTCGCCCCCGGACAATTCTATCGGTTTGTGTTCATATCTTTTTTCCAAACCCATCCCTGTCAAAAGCTCTTTGGCGATTTTAACCCTTTGTTTATACCCCATATTATTGAAAATCAAAGGCAAAGTAACATTTTGCAAAGCCGTCATGGTTGGTATCAAATTGAAATCCTGAAAAACTATGCCAATATTTAACAACCTGTGCTTGGCCTTTACTCTGGAGCTACTCCTGCCTAGATCTTTACCATTTACTACTACTGATCCGCTGGTAGCGCGATCCAAACCAGCAATCATGTTTAAAAGAGTTGTCTTTCCTGATCCGGAAGGACCGAACAAGATAACAAACTCTCCGGAATAAATGTCGATATTTATTCCCTTTAATACTCTAATAATATTTTCGCCCAAAGAAAAATCCTTAACCAGATCTATCGTCTGTATCAAAGGTTTTTCAGTTTCTGGCACTTTTACCGCCTTCATTATCAAAGTTAGTGCCAGTTTTTTCTTCTAATACCTTGACCTCCTTTTCGATCTTGAGAAAGTATCGCAAAAACTCATAAATACCGAAAAAGAAGAAAAAGATTATTATGGCAATAATAATTATGACGATAATACCCAAAAATAACTTAGACAGATTCATACCCTCTGAACTGGAGATCAGAAGAATTGCCACGAGAAGTACGCCAACCGATAAAACTATACCGATTGCCAGCGAAAGAAATGCTGAAAGGTTTATAAGTCTTTCTGCAATCTTTTTCATTTAACTCCTAAACCAAGATGAAAATTTTGCAATAATATCTTGAAATTGTTTTATTATAATTTCTAACACACTTTTTGTTTCGGTTTTTTGCGGTGTTTTAAATACAAGGTTACTGCTTTCGGCCCCGACACCATTGTCGGCGATGCTTTTAATTTTATATTTATATTCAGTTCCTGCTTGCAGACCATCAAGTATTACTAAGTGTGATGAATTTTGACTTTCGCTTTTTTCTGTTTCAATAGAAGGTTCACCGGGTCCGTAAACCACCTGACTGGTAGCCGGCCTGCTCGTTTGCCAACTTATGGCTATCATCGCCTTATCATCTGAAAGCTGCGTCGCTTCTTCTAATAATTTCGGGTTAATAATCTCGGGCGCTCCGGTATCGTTATTATCAGGTCTGATACTAACAATGCCATCATTACCTTTCGTACGGTAGTAATATGTCTTTGTTGGCACAAGCGCTTGATCGACATAATAATTTTCGACTGGGGTTGCCAAAGCTGCAAAGTTTTTGCCGTCCTCTGATTTTTCAATCGTTTGCCCTGCTTTCGATAATGAAATAAATGAATTATAATGACTGAGCTCTGGATCAGAAACATTGTAAACAATGAGCCCTTCTTTAGAAACCTGGGTTGGCTTTAATACTCCGATTTTTTCCAATATGGCGGCAGAGGCCTTGGTAAAGAGAGAAAAGACATCTTGCAAAGATCTGATAATTATTTCTAATGTAGATTGTTTCTTGATAATTCCATTCGTTCTAAAAACATTGCTTTCTGAAGTAATATTATTACCATAAATATCTCGGCTTATAACCTTATATTGATACGAGGTGCTAGCTTTTAGACCGGTTATCAATACGCCGTGTCCGGTGTTTAGTTTGCTTAAATCTTCCTCGCCATACGATTTTCCTTCCATTTCAACCACAGAAGTTGCAAGTGAACTTGTTTTCCAGTTTATAAGTACAGAAGTGTTGCCACTATCAGGGTCAACGATTGTACTTGGCGTTGATTTGATATCCGTTATTGATAAAGTATTCGATTCTTTGGCAGAAATTTCCAAAGGAGCTTCCGGAGAAGAGGCGCTTTCATTGCCGGCCAGATCTATACCTTTAACTGTGAATACATAGCGTCCTGGCTTTAATTCGTTTTTAACAAAATATCTCGGGCCTTCTTGGCTTACAGTCCCCACCTTTTCATTTGCCAAATATATAGCATACTCTTTCATACCCTCGCCTACCGCATCACTTGAAGACGTCCATGTTATGTAAGCAGCATATGAACCCGTAACTTTGTTTGAGACGTCAAACACAACCGCTTTTGTTATTGCAGACGGAGCTGACGAATCAAACCTTACTTTATATTCTGAACTGATTGCAGACAAATTTCCGGCCCTCCCCTTGGTTTTAACCGAAAAGTAATAATATCCATCAGCTACCAATTTGGCTTCATATTTATTCGTTGAGACTTCTTCTCCATTAACGATATCAGTTTTGCCTGGTTCACTTCCTACATATACAAGGTAAGACCCAACTCCCGCCCCTTGATCGGTTGCAACATCCCATTCGAATATTACCGGAGAGTTTTTGGTAAGCGACAATTCACTATTAGAAAGATTGGTTGCCTTAATGCCGGATGGAATAGTAGGCAAACTTTGATCTATACCAAATGTTCGTTTCTCCGATGAAGTTTCATTGGTTAAGTTGTCGATTGCTTTAACCTGCCATGTATGTTGGCCAAGAGTAAGATTTGTTAAGTCATAACTAGTTACGGAAGATAAAATGTTCCCATCCAATAAGGCATCGTCAAAATAAAGTTGGTATTTTTGCAATCCAGAACCCAAATCGGATGCTGCCTCCCATGTTAATTGTAGAGAAGTTGTATTAGCCCAATAATTGTTTGCAGGAGAGTAAAGAGAGAATGCTTGAGGACCGGTAGTGTCCATGAGGATTGTGTCGGTATATACGCTAGACTCATTTCCGGCGGTGTCTTTAAATTTTATGTAAACAGTTTTAATACCATCGCCTGCTACTAAATTGTGCTCTATTTCAGCCCCATAGCTTTGCCAGGAGGAATAGTTCGCTCCGTTATTTGAAATAGCCACCTCGGATACATCCCCGCCGCCGGTGTCACTTGCGGTAAACGAAAGAAAAACTCCAGCAGTAGTAACTTCAGGCTCATCACCATTAATAACAACGGAGCCAGTCGGAGGAGTAGTATCAATCAAAACAGTGCCGGCGTCAGAGACAACGCTTTCATTGGTCGCATTGTCGGTTGCTTTAACGGTGAGAGAATAACTGCCTTCAGCCAAGGTTGTTGATGTCCATGTAGTATTGTTGCCGATATTTGTCCAATCTCCAGAGCCATACCTTACTGAATAAGAATTAACCCCAGCCAAAGAATCCTCTGATGATGTCCAGCTCCAAGTCGGTGTGGTGTCATTTGTTATAGCTATAGTGGTGGGCGTGCCAGGTTTTGTCGGTCCAGCCGTATCATAAATAATTGAATCAGAAGCTGCGGCTGAAACATTGCCGGCATTGTCGGTAAATCTGGCGGCAATTGTTATATTGCCCGTTCCTCCTGTAATAGTATATACCGTTGGATCTTCGGTATAGGCAAAAGGGTCTCCCCAAACCGTCCCTCCGTCTTCAGATACTTCAATAGTATTTAAACCGGAGGTAGCGTCTGTAGCTGACATATTAAGAGTTATGGAATTGTCATTGGTGTATGATCCTTCCGTTATTGTAACCTCTGGGCTTGTTGGAGCAGTTATATCCTTTATTATTGCCGCTTCTGTATCCGTCCCGGTATTATTCGCCAAATCCGTGTCTTTTAAGTAAAGACTAAAAGCGCCATCAGCCAGGCCGGTAAAACCAGTAATATCCGAAAGTGTAGTTGCCCCGCTGGTACAGGAGGACCAGTTGATATTGTTAATAGAACACTGGGGTGAAGTTGATTCGGTATCGGTAAAGCTAACAATCGTTGTTCCTTTAACAAATGCGCCGGCAACAGGAGCAGTAATATTGACAGTTGGGGCAGCAGTATCAACAGAGAAATCCGCCGCTGCCGGAGTCCCTGGTGGAGTGCCGTCGCTATTTCCGCCAAATGATACCCACGCAGATGTAGCACCACTATTGTCTATGGCCCTTGCTTGCCAATGATATTGCGTCCCGCTGACCAGACCACTGATAGTTATTGTGTTTGTGCAAGGAGACTGGCAAAAGCTATCCGATGTCCCGGAAACTGTTCCGTCAAAAGCAGAGTCAATCGGCTGGCGCTCAATTTGTAATTTTACTTCATCCAAATCTAAATCACTGATCGAGGCACTAAATTTTACTGAATCTGTGTTAATCCAACTTCCTGTGGCAATAGGAGTATCGTCTTCTTCGGCCTGATCAAGAGACGTGGGTTCGCTTGGCATGGTATTGAACAACCAACCATCATTGTTGCCATTATCGGTAGATGTTGCCACAATTGGCGCTATGGTGCCTCCGGACACCGCAAAATCTCTCACATTTACATAGTTTACGTTGGTAATGTTTGAAGGAATTGCATAAGAATACCTGTCGCCGATTAAACCACTATCAGTTGTGCTTTGGTAGGTTATGCGCTTATCGCTGGCTGATCCCGAAAGAGAAAGTGTTCCGCTTACAGTTTGAGTCGTACCAGCCGTCGTCTTGATTGTTTTGGCCCCTTGGGACGAGTCAAAGGTTAGGTTATTGAAAGTAGTATTTCCAGAAATTGTAGCAAGAGAAGTGCCATCAAAAGTAACCGTACCAGAGTTGGCGGTAAAAGTAGCAGTATTTGACCAATTGCCAGCCACATTTATATTTTGGCCATTGGCATCAAAAATCCCGGCGGAGTTGGTGAAGTTGCCGTTGATATCTAAGGGGCTAGTTATAACCTGCAAAGTTCCGGCGCCGGAATGAATAATATTGTTAAACGCCTGCCCGCCGTTATCTAAGGTCTGGGTACTGCCACTATTAAGAGTGACTGTAGAATTACTAAAGTTGGACCCAGTAGTTTCACTGTTTGACCAATTGCCAGAAACATTGAAATCAATAGTGTTAACACCATTTGTTAAAATTTGATTTGCCCCCCCACCGGCACGAATCGTCATGGCTGTTGTGTTCACTGTTGACTTAGAACCGCCAGTATTTTGTATAACACCGTTTTTAACAGTTGAACCAGAATAACCAAGAATAATTCCGCTGGCACCCGTCACGGTAAGATCGTAACCTTTAAGATCTAAAAGACCTTTGACATTATTGGCCCAATCCCCTCCGATCGAAATGTCAGTCGTACTAATTGTCCCCAGTAGATTAAAAGTAGTAATACCAGCCGACCTGCAATAAAGAGTAAGAGGACCATATGACGCTGCAGGTATATTTACAGCATTGCCTCCATTGACAAAAAAATAAATTCTTAATCCGCTTATATTTGCCCCATTGTAAGTAATGGGCGTGCCTGACGCATAAAAACGCAAACCTGAGGCCCCATACCCCCCCGAATGCTGAACTGTTGTTGTGGCATCGCCAAAGGTAACGCTACCTCCCACACCAATACACGCTATGCCTTGATTAATAGTATATGTTGTTCCCCCGGTAGCAGGAAATTGAATGTTGTTAAAAACAGTACTAGCAGCCGCCGGGAAGCTCATTGTGCCACTATCCGCAAAAATAATCGTGCTCGAACCAGCATAAAAATGGGTATCGTAACCACTTTGAGACCAGTTGCCATGACAAGTAATAGTTGACGCCGATGAAGTAGCGTTGATATTACCCGTACCATTGAGTGTTATATTGTGAGCATAGATGTTGTAATCGTTGGAAGCAGGCCGAACGTCCAAAGTCGCGCCGGTAGAGATGGTTAGATCGCCGGCCAATGCGTTTGCATCGGTTAGATTGCCGGTTAGGTTGTAGGTGGTAGCTGTTCCGCCAGTAGGGCTCAATATTAAATTATTGTAAGGAGCAGTAGTTATGTTAGTTGCTGTTGTTACTCCGGCATAGGTGACGGTCGATCCGGTGGTTGTCAACGCTCCGTTGATTGTTAGAGGTGTGCCGGTGCCGGTCAAGGTAAAGTTTCGGCTAGAAATATCAAGAGTGTCTTCTGCTGCAACTGTAATGGAGGTCGCCTTAATATCTGTCTGTGCCGTTATTACGGCTGCACTACTACTATTAAAATTCAATATTCCCAAATCTTGCTTCACAGTGTTGTTGTCAGTTATACTGGCCGCTGCAGTATCTGTAGTAATATTTATTTTTGCAATACCGTCATCCTGTTTTGTCCACGTTGCGCCGTTGGCAATTGTAAGACTCCCGTTAATATACACTTCAGGATCATTGGTAGCCAAATCAAGAACAGCAGTCCCTTCAACGCTCAAATTGTTCCCGGCAGCTAATATCCCGGATACAACTTTTGTGCCGGAACCGGAAAAAACAGCATTCCCGCCGAGTGCAACCCCACTAGCGTTAAAGGCAATATTTTGACCACCCCCCGAAAAATTAACCGTAGAATTGTTATCGATTACTGATAAACCCGTCGTGTCTATAACAGAAACATCCCCTTGAATATTTAAGGTTGATGAATTTTGCAAAGTAAAGGTCTCTGCCGTTGCAATGGAAAAAGCCCCGCTTCCTCCGTTGGCGCTCGATATTGTCAAAGTATGTCCGCCATCCACATAGAATACATTCCCGCCACTTTCAAGCATAGTGACAGACGCCACTGTTTTGTCGGAATTTAAAATAATATCAGAATCAATTATAACGTTAAAAATGCGATCAGCAGTGTTGTTTGGAATTTCGGGTAGCTCTGAAGGACCACAAATCCAGTTGTCAGCCACATCCCAGTTTGTCGGATCTTCAGACGCTGCAATGAATCTACAATCAACTATAGTCGCTTCAGCTTTCGCCTTCTGAATCGTGCCACCAAACAAACCCAAAAAAGAACCGACAAAGGTACCAAGAATCATTATTGTTAAAAAACTCATGTGCACAGCGTTGGCATTGGGATTTAAATGCCATCGATAATACCAACCGTACTTCATCCTTAAACGATCATGGACCGGAACAAACCACCTAAGGGAAGTTTTTGTGCTCCGCTGAATTCTTAATAATTTATCATCTTCATCCATGTTTACCATCTTTTGATCCAAGACCTTTCGCTGTTTTTTGTTTTTAAACCAATTTTTAAATTCATAAGTATAGCACTCGCCGACAATAAGACATATGGAAAAGACCGCTAATGTTAAAAGCAGCAAGAGAACTAGTACCGTAGTGATCCACACCCTCCTCCTTTCATTTCAATCAACAATACTATTATAGTATATAATAGCGATTCTTGGCAAATCTACTGTTCTCTCCCCCTTTCAAAGAATAAACTAACCCTATCTGCAACTTGTCTCTGAACTGCATCGAAATAATCCTCAAATAAATAATTATTCAATAATTATAAAAAGCCGCCATTGCTGGGGGCTTTTTTATAATTTGCGAGCGTTTTTACTTTTTTTCTTGGTTCTTACCAAATTTTACTTTGGTAGCCTTCTTCGGCTCTACTTTGGGAAGTTTGATTGTTAAAACACCATCTTTCATGTCTGCTTCCGCTTTGTCGGCAACAACATCTGAAGGAAGTGAAAAACTTCTCGAAAATTCACCAGAATGGCTTTCTTTATGGTAGTACCCTTCCTCTTCTGTTTCCTTTTCCTCCATCTTCTTTCCCGATATTGTCATGACTCCGTCAGCTATCTCAACTTCGATTTCTTCTTCCTTCATGCCCGGCAACTCGGCTTTCACAACCAAATCCGACTTTGTGTCCTTTATGTCAATTTTTGGCATGACTGCCATTCCTCTTGGCGTAATAACGCTGTCTTCAAACAAACGATCCATTGCATCGCGCAAAGAGACCATCTCTCGAAAAGGTCTCCATGGCTCAATTTCTTGTGACATATGTGTCTCCTTTCCGGCCCAATCTTCTTGTTTCGAAGATTGCGGCTTATTAATAATATTTTTTATATTACCATTATTATCCTTGTCTCCAGCCAATTCAAATGGCAGTTCTAACAATTCATCAATACCTGAATCAAAAAACTTGCACATAGTCAAAATCAACGGAAGCGACGGAAGAAATTTGCCCTGTTCCAGTGCAATTATTGATTGACGTGAAATTCCAAGCTCTTCGGCAAGCTCTTCCTGACTCAATTTTTTGCTTTTCCGTAAATCACGTAAACGGATTACTATTGAAAAATTTTCATCCATAAAGTATTCAGCTAAATAGTTTAATCTTATCAATTAAAATGTAAAGTAAACTTTACATTTTGTCAAGGGGCGGGGTTCCATTCGCCCCGCAGACCCCCAACGAAGTGCTATTATGAATCGTGGACGTAGACCACGTGAATAACAAAACGTAGTGGGGTCAATTTATCATGAACACGCAAGTAGTATATTTTCTTAATTATTACTAGTTCGCTTGAATGCTTGTATGCTTATCAGTTAACCGTTATCTGATTTAATATACAAATACATTTTTGTCTTTATGCCCAGCGTTCGCGTGTAGGAAATATTTTTCGGTTTCATTGTCAAATTAAAAGCTAAAGACACAATTCTTGTTTTTGATCCAACGCTCTTAAGCAACCAGTTTTCTATTTTTTTTACCGTTTTAAAAAGCAAGTACATGTAAACTACATCCGATTTTTTCAAATATTTCTCCGCTTTTACAAAGTCGCTAATAATAATTTTTATATTATTTTTCTCCCCCAAAAGACTTACCCTTATTTTGGCCAGCAGAAAACAGTAAAGCGATTTTTCCACTCCAATACCCTTTGCGCCAAATATTTTTGATGCAATAATGAGCGTTTTTCCATTTCCGCAACCCAGATCAACTACCGTTTCGCCCCTTTTAAGCTTTGCCAGTTTTAAACAATCAATGACTGCCTCGTCGCTGGCATAGACAATGGGCGCACCCGATTTCAGAGCATAAATCAAATTTATTTGCCAAAATAAAAGAAATAGAAGTATAATTATAATTAGAATTAATAAGTCCATATATTTAATATATCAGATATGAACGAACATGAATTTACCGAGTTGGTGAAACAACTCGTAAAATATGAAAGAAGGTTGTCAAGTCTGGCTTGGAACTTTTGGCGTGGGATTGTTTATGGTTTAGGTTTTTTTATAGGTTCTGCCCTACTGGCCGCTTTAATTATCTACATTCTTGGACGAGTTGAGGACGGAAGTGCCGTTGGAAGATACCTTCAAGATTTCGTGGAGATATTGAGAGGGCAATAAATTTTTTGCTAGAGATATTTTTTTTCGATAAATTGATCGCAGACTGGTCTTTATCAATCGCAATGACTTGAGTTCCAGTTTTCTTTGCTATAGAAATGCTATGTCCAGCATTGCCAATCGTTCCATCAACAAAAATAGTATCTTTAATAGCTGAAAGATACGAAAAAATATTTACTATCTCATTCTCTAGGACTGGAATATGATTCATAAAAAGTTAAATACATTATGGTGGAGGTGGAGGGAGTTGCACCCTCGTCCAAAAGGTTAAAAACGTACATTTTACAAGCTTATCTCCGATAAATTTTGATCAAATAATGGATAGAATCGGAGAAAAAATCCACTACTTTATCAGCTGTTTAACTTAGGTTTCTTCGCGCCTGACCCAAAGAAACTGTAGTTCGAGATATGACACTCATGACTTCGATTCGAACAGACCAAAGGTGAGCGGTTGCCACAATTAAGCAGCAACTGGCGCAAAGCTAGGAACTGCGAAAGCAGATCTTACTTTGCTAAAAAGTGTGTTTGCACTTAAGTTTTTGCCAACATTTAAAGCGATTGGCGTTCTTGCTTGCAATATGTTTTTAAGGTTCCTTTTGTCGAAGCTAAAACACCCCCAAGTCAATATATAATCCTACATTATTTTGCGAAAATGTCAACATAAAATCGACTTTCGGCCATTTTTTGCTTGTAGATAACTGTTTATTGTTATATAATATATATAGCAAGCGTTAAACTAATTAGGAGGGAAAATGTTCTCAAGCATTGTTTTGCGAAGGGTGTTCTCTGTTTTCTTAGCTCTGTTCATGATCTTTGGCATATTTTTTGGTCAGATTGAAAAAGCGTCAGCTTATTCAAATCTCGACCAATACATTACCGAGGCAGACGGTTATTTTCGGTTCTTAACTCATCCAAAACTGGGTCAAACATTCAGGCCTACTCTTAACAAACTGGATGGCATCGGAGTTTACTCCGGGATTCAGCCCGCTGGCCCGAGTTCTTGCACTTTAACCGTTACCCTTTATAAAAATTCTGACATGGTTAACCCTGTTGCTCATAAATCTACCACGATATATAAAATGGAAGCGTACACTATTATTGATATTCCAGCCGTAGATGTAGTCCCTGAAGCCAGATACACTATGTATGCAACCGCCAGCGTTCCTCAAGCATATTGGTTGGCCAAGATGTCAAATGTCTATTCGAGAGGTACGGCAATTATTGACTCAGTTTCTGATGCTAATGTTGATTTTGTTTTCGCTACTTTCGGATATAATGGTACACCGCCAGCGCTTCCCGATCCAGCTCCTGCAGTTGTTGTTGATTCGAGTCCTACTGGTGGCGATGCTGCGGCTGACAATACATCGACCGGGGCATCGACAGATACAACGACCAGTTCTTCGACTGCTACAACTTCTTCTTCAGTTGCGGCTCCAACAGGATTAACCGCTACGGCAGCCACCGACGGCACGGCAGGAATTGTAAACTTGGCCTGGACTGCTTCGACAACTACCGGTCTGACTGGCTACTCAGTTTTGCGTAGCGCTTCTGAAAAGAGCGGTTTCACCGAAGTCGGTGCCACAGATAGTAAAACCGTGACCTACAAAGATGATAAGGTCGTGACAGACCAGACATATTATTATGTCGTTAGGGCGTATAAAAGCGGGACAGTGTCTGCAAACTCTAACGTAGCAAGCATAAAGGTTACAGACACAACTGCTCCAGCAGTCCCAGCGAATTTTAAGATCTCGAGTGCGAACGAGAGCGAAATCGTATTTAATTGGGATAAAAATACTGATTCGGACCTAGCAAATTATGTTTTAACAGTCGCGGAAAACGGGAACGCCGATGCAAAAGTGCTGGCAGAAATTGATACGATTGGTAAAGATGAAAATACTTATGTTCTAAAGCTTGCCGACAATGCAGGCCTTAAAATAGACACCGAATACACTTTCCATTTACAAGCCAAAGACATAAGCACAAATTTTTCAGGCAAGGCCACTACAACAGGAATATTTGCGAAAGTTAAAGCAGAATCAAAGATTTGGCTTTGGGTTGGCATTGGTGCAGGTACTATTGTCCTCGCTGGTCTGATAGTCGCTTTCATTCTAATTCGTCGTAAAAAGAGAGTAAAAACAATAACTTAAGCAAATTCATTTCCAAATTTGGAAACAAAATAATTAGCTTTAAAGCTAATTATTTTGAATATGCTGAATAAATGTCAAATCTAAAAACATCACATTAAGTTATTATTCTGTTACTAAAATACTTGTGTGCAAATGATCTGAGTACAGAATTGGATTTTTGATAATAAATGGAGTTTTTTAATTTTATTTATTGACTTTTGTTAGAATTAAGGTATAATATCGACTAGTGTGAGAACCCACTATATGTGGGGTTGAGAGGAAAAGGAGGAACGAAGTGAAGATCTGGAACGTGGTAATCTTATTGGTATCGATACTAATCCTGTTCTGTGCTGTGCAGACAGGATACGCTTCGACGACTAGCGTCATTGAGGCGGAGGGAGTCCGGTATAGGGTTATGGATGGTCCCCCGCCGACAATGTCGGTTTCTGCCCTGCCTGTAGCAAAGCCCGAGCCCGCGATTCAGTATGAAATTGTGGACCTCGGCAATCCGGGGCAGTGGCAAATGCCGACTGCAATGAACAACACCGGTCAAGTGGTCGGCTGGGAGATGGGCCCCGACAACAAGAAGCACGGCTTCATCTCCCAAGATCGCATGGTTGAGGAAATCGGGGGAACAGAACCGGTTGCTCTCAACGACTGGGGGATGAAGGTCGGCATCATGTTCAAAGATGTTGGGCTTGAGTGGCCAGCCCAGAGGGCCTGTCTCTGGCTCGGCAAAGAGCCAGTCGACCTGAACGTTGACGGCCTCTTTCCTGGAGGAGCGACCGCAGGATATGCCTCGGCAGTGAACAACCGAGGTCAGATCGTGGTCGAGGTGGCTCCTCCCACCGGAGCGTGGAAGTCCTTCCTGGTGGATTGGGGGAGGACAACGGCACAGGATCTGCACATCAATAACGCCTGTGCCATTAACGAGGCCGGGCAGATCCCCGGAAGAGTAAATGGCCAGCCCTGCTTGCGACAGCCGGACGGGGAGATAGTCCCGTTACCCACTTTAGCTGGCACAGAGCAGACATACCCATCTGCCATAAACGAAAAGGGCATGGTGGTGGGGAACGGCTGGACGAAATGGATGGACCCATACTCTAGCAAAGCCTGCGTCTGGCAGAAGACCAGAAGGGGTTGGTGGATAGCCCAACCAATCGCCTTGCAAGGATACGAAAACGCCCAGGCACACGGCATCAATGACCTTGGTCAGGTTGTAGGAGAAGCCATCCACCGAGTTTGGACCGGGCCGAACTCAGCCAATCTCTACAGAACTCCGTTCATGTGGGAGAAGGGTCGCATTGTAGATCTGGCCGATCGGACAGGCCAATGGAAGCTACGAACCGCCATTTCAATTAGTGATGACGGCGAGATAGCGGCGTATGGATGGAGAAATGGAGAAGAGCACGCCGTTCTCCTCGTCCCCATCAAGCGCTAGTAAGGAACAGTCGGAGTTCCGGGATTTACCCGGAACTCCTTCTTTTTTAATTTTCATTAATATAACTAATAAAATATTAATTTTGTTTAATATTACTTAATTATGTCTCGGCCTCGCCGGTGGCTCGGGCTTAGTTTCTCCAATTTGACCCCAAGCTCTTAAGTAGATATAATAGTAAAGAGATCTAGATAAGGGAGGGATCACTTTTGAGTTTGAAGCTTGCTCATCACGCCAAGAAACTAATTAAACCGATTAAGAAAACCGGTTCTTTTGTCTTATCTACAAGTAAGAGAGGCGCCAAAGGAGCAGGAAGACTGATTGCCACAGGTGGCAGGAAAACTATCCATCATACTAAAAGAGCTTATCACTCTACAGTCAAAGCAGGTAAAGACAC
>CAZVMH010000007.1:0-21690 GCA_964628585.1 uncultured Candidatus Saccharibacteria bacterium
CGAGCGAACACTCTCATCTTCAAAAAATGAGTTCGTATCTAATTTGTTGGCTCCCGAATTAAAACCATCGCAAACTTTTGAAATTATTTTGCCGAATTTGATACACAAATCCAAAAAGCGAAATCTGACATAACCGCCTCGCTTCGCTCGGCGGAACGCTCGGGCGTGGCGGAATTCCTCCCCCCAACCCCCTCCTTCCGCCACGCCCTCGCTTGGGCTTCGCAAAAAATTTTCGGCGGCTACGAATTGAAAAAATCCCAAAATGGTGCTATCCTTAATTTGTGAGCAAAGAAAGAATTGTCTCATAACTCTATACTATCAGACTTTGGATACTATGGCAACAATATCACAAAACATAAAACGAATACGAACAAAACAAGGATTAACGCAAGACGACTTGGCAAAGAAAGCGGATATCAAATACTCTACCCTTACAAAAATTGAGGGTGGTGTTGTTACAAAGCCAAGCGTTCAAACAATCCAAAAAATCGCCAAGTCGTTAGGCGTTCCTATGGAAGAACTTTTGAAATAATTTTTATGCTTACTAGACAAGACATTATTAACGCAATTCAAAAGACCGCAAAAGAAAATGGTGGGGCTCCTTTGGGTATGGCTAGATTTGAACAA
Source organism: uncultured Candidatus Saccharibacteria bacterium (assembly GCA_964628585.1). GTDB lineage: Bacteria > Patescibacteriota > UBA1384 > XYA2-FULL-43-10 > 1-14-0-10-43-13 > CAZVMH01. Next base: position 628 of record CAZVMH010000007.1, read on the forward strand.
GAAACTGGTATAAAAGCTTACAACTGGAAAAAATATTGGGCGAGGTTTGGTGAGGCACAAAAAGAAGCCGGTTTCGAGCCAAATCAATTACAGAGTGGATATTCTGATGAATTTATAATTGAGAAAGTAATCGGTGTAATGCGAAAACTTTCCAAATTTCCAACTTTTGACGAATTGACGGTAGAAAAAAATAATGACAGCGAATTTCCTAACAGAAAAGTTTTTACAAAATTTGGCTCGAAACAAAATCTTGTATTAAAAATTATTGATTACTGTGCGGGTAAAAATGGTTATGAAGACATAATCAAATTGTGTAAAGAAGTTTCCGAAAAAAATGCTAAAGAAGAAAATTCTGACAATAAAGGCAAGGAAGTTTTGGGTGCGGTTTATCTCTTTAAACATGGTAAATATTATAAGATTGGAAAAACCAATGATACCGTTCGTCGAGGAAATGAACTTAAAATTCAGTTGCCTGAAAATTTAGATTTAATCCACGAAATTAAAACCGATGACCCTAGTGGAATTGAAGCATATTGGCATAGACGATTTGAAGCAAAAAGAATGAATGGAGAATGGTTTGACTTAAATTCCGCCGACATAAAAGCATTTAAGCGTTGGAGAAAAATTATTTAAAAAATAAATATGTCAAAAACCTTAGAACTCAAAAAATTAGTTATTGAAGAATTTGGCGGAGAAAACGCCCAAAAAAGATATTCTGAATTGGCAGAAAATGGTTTTTGGATTAGTGAAGAATATTTTATTTCAAAATATTTCACGCCAAAAGGAAAAGTTTTAGATTTGGGCTGCGGCACCGGCAGAACCTCAATACCTCTCGTTAAAATGGGCTACGATGTCATAGCCGTAGATATTGTCCCCGAAATGATTGATAGTGCCAAAAAGATAGCGAAAACAAAAAACCTAAACATTGATTATCGGATTGGAGATGCAACAAAATTAGATTTTGGCGATAACTCTTTTGATTATTTATTATTTTCAAATCAAGGCTGGACACAGATCCCAGATGAAACAGAAAGACTAAAAGCGCTTAAAGAAATGCGTAGGGTTTTGAAAGTTGGCGGAATTTGTATTTTTACTGCTCATCCTAGAGTTTGGTTTTCTAAAAATATTTTCTTTTGGGTTTGGCAATGGATAAGATTTTTTATTCTCAAATCCTTAGAATTTAAGATAGATGAAATGGATTTTGGCGATAGATTTTTTATCAGAGAAACGGGCGATGGTAATAAAACCTACAAAACAAAACAATATATCCATATTCCATCAATCAACGAAGTTAAAAAACAGATAAAATTATCTGGTTTTCAACTTGTGGAAGCTAATGGTAGTTTGCAAATATCCAAAAAGGATATAAGAAAACATCCGCCCGTTTTTTACATCTGTAAAAAATAAATTTAGCCGCCGAAAATTTTTTGCGAAGCCCAAGCGAGGGCGTGGCGGAAGGAGGGGGTTGGGGGGAGGAATTCCGCCACGCCCGAGCGTTCCGCCGAGCGAAGCGAGGCGGTTATGTCAGATTTCGCTTTTTGGATTTGTGTATCAAATTCGGCAAAATAATTTCAAAAGTTTGCGATGGTTTTAATTCGGGAGCCAATGAAAAAGACCACTTAAGTGGTCTTTTTCATATATTTGCGCAGAAATTACTTAATTTATTTTTTGTCTGTTTTTGCGATTGCGAAGTAATAGATGATTTCTAGGATACCCATCGTGTTCAAGATTAAAAGGATGATGAACCAACCAGATTCACCCCGACGTCCGGCTCTCCAAAGGGCCAGGCCCTTCCAGATAAGTGACCAGAGTATCAGGATTATAAACAAGAAACCACCAATGCCAGCAAAAGGCAGGGCGTTATTTGACATAAAATCTTTCCATTCCATTTTTTTCTCCTGACGAAGTTAATGTTTCTTATTTGAATATTCGTTATTAAAATAATTCGACCCAAAGGATCCCCTTTGAGGTTATCCATATAAAATTATTCGGCCGCTTGTGCATCTGCTTTGGTTTTATGAATAGTGCCCTCTGGATGATGAGCCGGCGAATAAATAGTATAAATTTTCATTTCCTCAGTAGCACTTCCATTGATAATATTGTGGTTTGTGCCTGCGGGAATCACTACAGCACTACCGCTCTCTAAAACTGACTCTTCACCATTGAGAATAGATTTGCCCTCGCCTTTCTCAATTCGAATGAACTGATCATTCTCCTCATGAACTTCCATGCCAATTTCTTCATTTGGTTGTAAACTCATCACAACCAACTGGCTATGAGGGGCAGTAAATAGAACTTTGCGGAAGTTCTCGTTCTCTTCAGCTTCTTTTTCAATGTTACCTACATATCCTATCATTTTTCTCCTTTTTTTAATTCTAAATATATTATACAATATATATGGTTTATTTAATATCGTTTAAAATTTAGGAGGGTTATGAGTGAAACAGAAAAAAGTGCTCCTGCCGCCGCACCGACATCAGCACCGGCGCCTGCATCAGCAATAGCAGGAAAAAATAATAGCACAAAACTGATTGTGATAATCGTGATAGTTTTGATAGTTTTGGGAGCAATTGGTTACGCAACACAACAATACTTTGCCAGAAAAGTGGCAGAAAATATTGTTGAAAAATCTTTGGAATCGGCGACTGGAGGAAAAGTTGATATCAATTCAAGCGATGGTGGGGTAACTGTTAGTAATGATAGTGGTACAACTTCGACCGGAAGCAATGCAAAGTGGCCCACCAGTATGCCTTCTGATGTTCCAGAATTTAAGTCAGGCACAATTGCCTATAGCTCTGCATCAACATCAGATGATTACAAGGGTTGGAACGTGACCTATTCAGATGTAACTGTTGCCAACGCCACTGCCTATTTTACAACGTTAACTGGCAAAGGTTGGGCTCAAACTGATTCTGTTGAATCAAGTCTAATGACTAATAAGACTTTTGAAAAAGGAACTTTGCGATTGAACTTTACCTTGGATCCATCGTCCAACGGTGCAACCATCGTAGTGAGTTACAAAGAATAAATATTAAAAAAGACCACCGTTTTATGAGTGGTCTTTTTTATATGCTGTATTCAGCGATAATCTACCTGAGCGCTGCCTGTGCTGCAGCTAGTCTGGCAATTGGAACTCTATATGGTGAGCAGGAAACATAGTTAAGACCCGCATTGTGACAGAATTCAATTGAGGAAGGCTCTCCCCCATGCTCTCCACAAATACCGAGCTTGATTTCTGGTCTGGCTTTTTTACCACCGGAGACTGCCATTTGGATTAGTTGACCAACACCTTCTTGGTCAAGCGCTACAAATGGGTCTCTCTGCAGAAGACCGAGTTTGATATATTCTGGCAAGAATTTTGCAACGTCGTCTCTAGAGAAACCATAAGTCATCTGTGTTAAATCGTTTGTGCCAAAAGAGAAGAACTCTGCTTCTTTGGCAATTTCCTCGGCCAAAAGCGCGCCTCGTGGAACTTCAATCATTGTGCCAATTTTGTATTTAACTTTAGACTTAGCTTTGGCAAAGACTTTATCAGCCGTTTCCAAAATGATATTTTTCTGTGCAATAAATTCTTTAACATCTCCAACAAGTGGAATCATAATCTCTGGCTCAACTTTGATGCCAAGAGCTTTTATCTTAACGGCTGCTTCCAATATTGCTTGTGCTTGCATCTCGGTAATTTCTGGATAAGTGTTCCCAAGCCGGCAACCACGATGGCCAAGCATTGGGTTAACTTCATGAAGTGAAGCAATTTTCTTTTCAATTTCGGCCACCGATTTGCCGGTAGCTTTAGCCAAGTCAGCAATGTCAGCTTTTTCCTTTGGCAAAAACTCATGAAGTGGCGGGTCCAAAAGCCTGATTGTAGCAGGAAGACCTTTTAGCTCTTTGAACAAACCGATGAAATCGTCTCTCTGATAAGGAAGAATATCGAATAGAGCGGTTCTTCTCTCTTCTTCGGTATCAGCCAAAATCATTTTTCGCATTGAGAAAATTCTTTTCTCGTCAAAGAACATGTGCTCTGTTCGGCAAAGTCCAATACCTTCGGCACCAAATTTAACCGCGACGGCCGCGTCAGTTGGGGTGTCAGCATTGGTTCGGATGTTTAGTTTTCTATGTTTGTCGGCCCATTTCATTATTTTTTGGAAGTCACCAGAAATGGCTGGCTCTTCAACCGGAAGAGCGCCTTTGTATACTTTGCCGGTTGAACCATTGAGAGAAATTAGATCTCTTTCTTTTAGAACTAACCCATCTACGGTTGTCATGGTTTTAGTTTTGTAGTTGATGGTTAGAGACTCGCAACCAGAAACACAACATTTGCCCATTCCACGAGCCACAACAGCAGCGTGTGAAGTCATTCCACCGCGAGCAGTTAGAATTCCTTGTGCAGAGTGCATACCGATTAAGTCTTCAGGCGAAGTTTCAACACGAACCAAGATAACTTTGTGGCCTTCCTCTGAAAGATCAAAAGCTTTTTCTGCATCGAAGACAATTTCACCAACAGCAGCACCTGGAGATGCTGGCAAACCCTCTGAAATTGATTTGGTTTTTGCCTCAACCTTTGCGTCTAGCATTGGGTGTAGAAGTTGATCAAGCTGTTCTGCTTCAAGCCGAAGCAGCGCTTCTTTTTCGGTAATTAAGCCTTCTTTTACCATATCAACAGCAGTTTTCACGGCAGCGGCCGCTGTTCTCTTCCCATTTCTAGTCTGAAGCATATAAAGCTTGCCCTCTTGAATGGTGAACTCCATGTCTTGCATATCTTTGTAATGTTTTTCCAATTTCAAACGAATATCGTTTAACTCTTTGTAGATCTTTGGGTTTTCTTTTTTAAGATCGTCCATATTTTTTGGAGTCCGGACACCCGCGACTACGTCTTCTCCCTGTGCATTCATCAAATATTCGCCATAGAATTTATTTTCGCCCGTTGAAGGGTTTCGAGAAAAACAAACTCCAGTTCCACAATCGTTGCCCATATTCCCGAAAACCATGGCTTGAACATTCACAGCCGTTCCCAAAAGACCAAAGATATTATTTAATCTTCGATATAGAACAGCTCGTTTGTTATTCCAGGAACCGAAAACCGCACCAATAGACATCTCTAACTGTTTAATCGGATCTTCTGGGAACATTTTACCGGTTTCTTTTTTAACAATTTTTTTGAAAGTAGCGACTAACTCTTTTAGATCATTGGCGGAAAGTTGAGTATCAAATTTTGCACCCTTCTCCTTTTTAATGTCCTCAAGCGCCTCCGAAAAAAGCTCATCAGATGCGCCCATTACTACTTCGCCAAACATTTGGATAAAACGACGATATGAATCATAAGCAAATCTGTCATTCCCAGATTTCTTGATGATTCCAGCAACAACTTCATCATTTAGTCCAAGATTTAAAATAGTATCCATCATTCCAGGCATTGAGCTGGCAGCACCGGAACGAACAGAAACTAAAAGTGGGTTTTTGGCGTCCCCAAAGGTTGCGCCAAACTCTTTTTCAAGTCTTTTGATGTTTCTCTTAACCTCTTCCATCAAACCAACTGGGAATTTCTTGCCCGCATCGTAATAGGCCTGACAAGTTTCTGTTGTAATGGTAAATCCTGGTGGGATTGGCAACCCCAATGTAGTCATTTCTGCCAAATTTGCGCCTTTTCCACCCAATAGCGCCTTCATTTCTTTCTTGCCCTCGTCAAAGAAGTACACAAACTTTTTCATTTCGTCTCCAATATTAATTTTTTGTATGCAAATTAAAAAAATTCCTCTTTTGGAACCTTTTTCAATCTAGCACAAAATTTATTTTTTGTGAAGCGAGGGTAAAAAGTACTTTCTAGCGTAAAAATAGACCAAAATTGCGAGCAAAATTACGCCAAGAAAATAACCGGCAATTACATCTGTAACCCAATGTGCTCCAAGATAAATTCTGGAAACTCCAACCAGAATAATTAATAGGATTGATATTATTGTCATAAAAATTCGCATACCAGAGAATATTTTCTTTTGAACAAGCATGACTGCGATTAAATATCCGAAGAAAACAGTAAAAAACACAACATGGCCGGAAGGATAACTGGGCGAAAGTTGATGATCAAGTACTGAAACCAATTGCTCTCCTGGGCGAGGACGATTTATTAGAAGTTTTACACCGGAATTTATAAGTGCAGAAATAGGAGCAAACAAAGCAAAAAGGCTTTCCCAATGATATTCGTAAAGCCAGAAAATTGCAGCCGTAAAAATCACTAAACCAAAAGCAATGGCTGTATTACCAAGATAACTGATATTCGATAGAAAATTAGTAATTAAAAACTTTTTAAAAGGAGTATCGCCTTCAGCCTGAAGTTTTGAGGAAAGTTCGATATCAAAACCAAGTATCGGATGGTATCGAACCAAAATAGTTAAAATAATCAAAAACAAAATCGAAATCACTATTGCATAAAACACAACTTTTTTAAAAATATCTTTATTCATAATAGCTATATTATACCTTTTTCACTAAAAAATGCACTTCGATAAAGTGCATTTTTATAGTATCATTCTTGTTTATTAGTCTTGGAGGTAGTCTTCCAAATCGCTTGAGCGTTCGCCTTTTTTCAATTTAGACAGAGCTTTGGCTTCAATCTGACGAATTCGCTCCCTTGTTACACCGAATTCCTGACCAACTTCTTCAAGAGTATGAGTTCTGCCATCTTCTAGACCGAAACGCATCTTCAGAATTTTCTGTTCTCTTGGAGAAAGCTCACCTAAAAACTCTTTTATCTTATCGCGAAGAAGCTGACGAGCAGTTGATTCCTCTGGAGTAATATTTTTTGTATCTTCAATAAAATCGCCAAGCTTTGAATCTTCTTCTTCACCGACTGGAGCTTCGAGTGAAACAGTTTCCTGTGAAATTTTGATAATGTGCTCTACTTTATCGACTTCAATTCCCATTTCCTGTGCAATTTCTTCAGGTGTTGGTTCGCGACCTAAGTCTTGAACTAATTGGCGTTCAACTCGAATAAGTTTGTTAATTGTTTCAATCATATGAACCGGAATTCGGATTGTTCTGGCTTGGTCCGCAATTGCTCGAGTAATGGCTTGACGAATCCACCATGTAGCATAGGTTGAAAACTTGAAACCTTTTCTGTAATCAAATTTCTCAACTGCTCGCATTAAACCAGTATTACCCTCTTGGATTAGGTCTAGCAATGATAAACCACGACCAATATATTTTTTTGTAATAGAAACTACTAAACGAAGGTTTGCTTCAGCTAACTGTTTTTTGGCTAAAATATCGCCCTTTTCGATTCGTTTGGCTAGTTTGATCTCGCCTTCGGTTGTCAAAAGTGTAATTTTTCCGATTTCCCGCAAATACATTCTGACAGAGTCGTCGGCAATTTCATCCAATACACCTAAATCGTCTTTTTTCGCACCAACTTTAAGAGTTTGAGCTAAAATTCCACGAGGCTGGTCTTCCTCGGTTTTAAATTCGATGCCGTTTCTGAACATATAATCAAAAATCAGATCAGTTTCTGCTACATCTGTTTCTGGTTCTGGTTGAGCTTGAACTAATTCGGAGAGCGAAATATAGCCGTGAGAGCGCCCCTTCATTAGAAGTGCATTCACAGCTGGAGAGAACTCTAAAACTTCCTCTTTTTTTGGAACAAAAATCTTTTTAGCCAAAACATCTCCTTTAGAGTAAATCAAAAAGCACGAATCTGCTTGTAATAAATAGATTATATCAAAAAACGCTTATTTTATCAATGCAGAGAATTCTGAAAGGAGTTTTTTGAGCTCTGCTTTGTCGCCACTCGCTTCTGCTTTCTGAATTTTAGCAGCGTACTGTGCTTTTATATGATCGTTTTTTTCTAACTCAATTTTTTTAATCATAAAAATAAATTCACTATTGATTGCCTCTTCGTCAGAAAAGTCGTAATCATTTCGTAATACTATTTCATATTGGTTTAACAGATCGACTTCCTTCAAACTTAGTTTTTCTTTTCCAATTTTTTTTGCTGCTATTTGGGCTGAAAAATCTGAAAGTTCACTATCATATATGGCAGTTGGGTCAGTTTTAACTTTCGATATCAATTCCGGTTTTATCCAAATAAATGCAATAATTTTTTGAGGAAGAGTCATTTTTGATTGTGATTTTTCTTCTTCTTTTTTTGCACTAGATATTTCTCTATCAACGACAGTTTTTTCTAAGGCCGAAATTAAAGCTTTTTCTGAAACTGACAATTTTTGAGCCAGATATTTTGTATAATATTCTTTTTCTATATCAGAATAGATAGCTTTAATTACTGGCAAAATTTCTTTGGCGATTTTTTTCTTAGCGATAACGCCAAGATCTGGAGATTTAGATATCAATAAATCGATCCAGAATTCAAGCGATGGCTTAGCTTCTTTTACCGCTCTAACCCAATTCTTCGGATCACTTTTGATTGCTTCGTCAGCATCTTTAAATGGCCCCTGGAGAGCAACAATCTTTGAGGCAATATCGTTTTTAAGAGCAAGACGAATTGCCTTTTTCATTGCCGTAAAACCAGCTTCGTCTGAATCAAAAGAGAAAGAAATGAGTGATGTATAACGGCTCAAAATTTTTAACTGTTCCTCTGTAATAGCTGTGCCGGAAGTGGCAACAACATTTTTAAAACCTGCTTGATGACAGGCGATTACGTCCATATTACCTTCAACAAAAATTGCGTTATCGGCTTCTTTGATTGCCATTTTAGCTCTATCGAGCCCATAGATAGTCTTGCCTTTAATATAAATTGGTGATTCTGCCGAGTTTATATATTTGGCCGATTTGCCATCGTCTTTCAAAATTCTAGAAGTAAAAGCAACCGTTTGGCCCATAATACTTGAGATTGGAAAGATAATTCGGCCACGGAATCGGTCGTAAATTTCACCGCGATCATTCCTTATTGCTACTCCCGCTTTGACGATTTCGTCTTTTGTATATTTCTTTTTTTCTAAAAACTTTATGAGCAATTCCCAAGATTCTGGTGCATATCCGAGCTCAAAATCGGCTATTGTTTTGGGTGTTATACCTCTCCCCTCTAAGTATTTGCGGGCATGCTCTGCTTTTGGGTGGTCGAGCAAGATTTTATGATAAAGTTTCTTGGTCCAATCATTAATTTCATAGATTTTAGTCTTCAAATCTGACTTAAACTCTTGTTCTCCTCTTTTAACCGATCTACTTTCTAATTTTACGCCAGCTCTATCAGCCAAAAGCTTCAAAGCATTATAAAAATCGATCCCTTCCATTTTTTCAATAAAAGTAAAAACGTCTCCGCCCTCGTTACATCCAAAACAACGAAAAGTTTGGCGCTCTGGCGATACCATAAAAGAAGGAGTTTTTTCATTATGAAAAGGACAGGAGCCTTTTAAATTGGTACCGGCTTTTTTGAGGGTTAGATAGCTAGAAATTACTTCAACAATATCTAGCCTCTCTTTAATTTGGTCTACTTCATCCATAGTTTTAAGCTTACATTTACGGCCACAAAAGTCAACAATAGACATCCCAGAATTGATAATTAAAGTTAGAAATGATAGATTATTACCATCGGGGAGGTCGTGTAGCCCCAAGCCAAAGGCTTCCCTTCGGGAAAGGGGACCCTTAGGGTTTGGCCTAGAACGTCATGAAACATTATGTTTATATTTTAAAAAGTATTAATTTTAAACGACATTATATCGGATATACTGTTGATATTAAGAAAAGAGTTAAAGAACATAATATCGGAAATACAAAATCAACTAGACCCTTTAAGCCGTGGAAATTAATCTATTACGAAGAATTTAATGATAAGTCGGAAGCGTATAAAAGAGAATGGCATTTGAAACACCCAAAGGGGTATAAGGAAAAATTACAAATTACAGAACGCTACGGAAGAGTCGCCTAGTGGCCTATGGCGCGCGCTTGGAAAGCGCGTTGACGCGTAAAGCGTCTCGTGGGTTCAAATCCCACCTCTTCCGCCATCCATAACGTAAAGTGGCCTAGCCCTGAAGGGGATTCTTTGGGTTGCGCACGCTTGGAAAGCGCGTATGTCCGCAAGGGCATCGCGGGTTCAAATCCCGCCCTCTCCGCCATTCCTAAATATATTTTAGGAAAATTTCAGATATTAAAAACTTTGTCGAGGAAGAGTGCAAAAAACCAACCAGTAAATATGGCTATGAGCCTTTTCCTTATCATTTTGCCCCAACCGTGAAATATGCTAAGAAATTGGCAAAGGAATTAAACGCTGATAGTGAAATAGTTGAGATTGCTGGCTGGCTACATGACGTTGGATCTATTGTTGAAGGACGTGAGAATCATCATGTTTCGAGTGCCCGTATTGCAGAAAAGTTGTTAACAAGTCTCGGATATCCAAAAGAAAGAATTGAACGAGTGAAACATTGCATTTTAAACCATAGAGGTTCTGTCAACAACAAACGGATCAGCCTTGAAGAAAAAATTGTTTCTGATGCTGATGCAATGAGTAATTTTGACAACCTTCCTGGAATTTTCAAAGCAGCCTTCACTTATGAAAAATTAGGACAGGGCGAAGCCAAAATATCTGTTCGTAATAAATTAGCTAACAAATATAAGCAACTAAATTTCAATAAATCCAAAGAACTAATACGACCTCGATATGAGGCAGCAATGCTACTTCTAAAATAACTATATTATCTAACGAGTCACTTACTAGTAATACAGTGACTTTTTTGTTGAGCTTTTAAATATTTTGTGATAATTTTACATTAAAAGCGCTTCCGCGCTAAGACCATCAAGGAGGATCGGTAATGGGAGACAGACGGAAAAGGAAGGAAGGCAGGCAACAGAGACAGGCCTGTACCACGGTTACCGACGGCAGTCGTCTTGGTTCGGATGAGCTCCGGCAAGTAGATGCGCTGGTTCATGGAGCTCGTCGCATGTCTAGAGAAGCAGCAGAGAAACTGGTCAAAGCCTCAAGAGCAGCCAGCCCGGCATAACGGGCTAGAGTGTGCGGAATCTCAAATGGTATGTCGCAAAGTTTGCATCCAACGACAAGTTTGATGAAGTACAGAAAGACGGCCGTAGTACGAGCCGTCTTTCTCATATTTTAGACTAATTTTTATCGGTCTATAATATTTTTAAGCATTAGCCTCTTTTCGACTGAAGCTATCACTTTTCGGGAAGGAATTATCATGTCTGGAGTAACAGAAACACTTGTTGTACCTGCTTTTACCATCATTTCTGTAATTTCAGGATAAACACTTGGGGCTTGTCCGCATATTGAACAGGTTACGTTTCTTTTTCGACAAGTTTTGATTACAAATTGTATTGAGAGCTCAACTGCTTCATCTCTTTCATCGAAAAGTTTGGCCAAGGTTTGGTTGTCGCGATCAACGCCCAAGGTTAATTGGGTTAGGTCATTTGAACCGATCGAAATGCCATCGATTCCCAAATCCAAGAATCGTTCTAGTAAAATAACATTAGATGGAATTTCGCACATCATCCAAATCTTGAAGTCTGGACCCTGTTTTAGACCACTATCCGTTACCATTTTCATACACTGTCGCATTTCCTCGACTGTACGAACGAATGGAATCATAATCCAAAGATTTTTTAGATCAAAATCGTTTCTTACTTTTTTTATTGCCTCAAGCTCTAACGCAAACATCTCTGGCTCGGCAATGTAGCGCGAAGCTCCTCTGTAACCAATCATTGGATTGTCTTCAGCGGGTTCGTATTTATCCCCACCTTTCAACCCTCTGTATTCGTTTGTTTTAAAATCGGTTGCTCTATAAACCACTGGTCTTGGAGAAAAGGCGGAAGCAATTTTTTGAATTCCATCGGTTAACCCTTTAACATACTGATCCCCTCTACCGGCCTTGACCATTGCCTTTGGATGTTCACCCATTTCTGCGATCATAAATTCGGCACGCAAAAGACCAACACCATCTACAGGCAATGCAGCCACTTCTTCAGCCAGGTGTGGTTCGCCCAAATTGACATAAACTTTTGTGCCGGTAATTGGAATTTCCTGTGAAATGGCGCTCCCCGATGCTCCTGGTTTAGATGAAACAATATCTTCAGGTTTTGCCGTAGCCGCAACTTTACCTTTATAGACTAAGCCCTTTGAGCCATCAACCGTAATAACTTGGCCCGTTTTGAGCGCGTGAGTTGCAGTTCCAGTCCCCACAACGCAGGGAATTCCAAGTTCGCGCGAAACAATGGCAGCGTGGCAAGTTCGACCACCAACATCAGTTACAATCGCAACGGCTTTTTTCATTGCCGGAACATAGTCTGGCGTTGTCATCTCTGTAACCAGCACATCGCCTTCATTTACCTTATCTATTTCAGTTGGTTTGTGAATAATTTTAACTGGTCCAGAAGCCGAACCAAGAGAAGCGGCCGCTCCTTTGAGCAGGGTTTCTGCACTAGATACTTCCATGCCACCAGTAGTGGTTGATTGACTTGTAGCTGAAGATTGTGCCGAATCCGCCGTTTGATCCGCTCCTGCGGATGATTTATCAAGGGTGGTGATTGGGCGAGCCTGAACAAAGAAAATTTCCCCATTATCAATTACCCACTCTGTGTCTTGTGGCTTGCCATAATGCTCTTCTATCTGTTGACCGATCTTAGCCAACTTTAGAATTTCACTGTCTGTGATTTTTTGATCTTTTCGGATGTCTTTCGCTACAGAGACGTGTTTGTCCCCGCCCTTGGCATTGTTTACGATCATCCAATCCTGTTGATTTATTTCTTTATTGATAATTTTAAATGAGTTTTTGTCTATGACATATCTGTCAGGAGTAATTGCCCCCAAAACGACTGCTTCGCCCAAGCCGTATCCTGCTTCGATAATTAGATTATCAGTATTTTGAGTCACAGGATCAACTGTAAAGAGAATGCCCGCCTTTTGACCACCAATCATATTTTGGATTGGAACAGCCAAACCAACTTTCATGTGATCATATTTTTGAACGATTCGATAATAGATTGCTCGAGCTTCAAACAGTGAAGCTAAACATTTTCGGTATGCCAAAAGAACATTCTCCTTGCCCATAATGTTTAAAAATGTAGCCTGCTGTCCAGCAAAAGAAGCTTCTGGCAGGTCCTCAGCCGTAGCAGAAGATCGAACTGCAACTGCTAAGCCTCCTAATTTTGCATAAGCTTCTGTAATTTCATGAGCTAGATCTTCGGGAATTTTGGCCGAAAGAATCTTCTTCTTTATGCTTTTTGAAACTGCATTTAACTTTTTATTATCTTCTGAATTTAGTCCTGTGAGAAGCTTTGTAATCTCTTTTTTGAGCCCAGATTTCTCTAAAAAGTAAAAATAGGCTTCGGCTGTAACACAAAAACCGGCCGGGACTGGAATCTTAGCTTTAGTTAGCTCACCTAAGTTCGCGCCCTTGCCTCCAACAATCGCAACATCATCTTTTGTGATTTCCGCGAACCAAAGAATAAGTTTCTTTTTTGTTTTACTCTGAAACACAGCCCCTCCTTCTAAATATTCAATTGCTCAATATTCAACGTCCAATCAATATCTCATTTCTGCTTATCGATTATTTCTTTTATGGTATCGTAATCGAACCCTTTGCTGGCCAAATGTCGGAATAATTTTTCTCTGATATTTTCTGTTTTGCCTCTCACTCGAAGCCACTTTTTTGCTGCGTCCGAAGCTGTTTCTGTTTCACTATCGATATTAGCAAGCTCTTTTTTAATTATTTCATCTGATATGAATTTTCGCTTTAATTCGAAGGCTATTCTTCTCTTTCCTTCATGTCTGAAAGATATTTTTTCTTTTATAAAGCTTCTGGCGTACTGCTCATCATCCAGAAATTTATTGGCAATTAACTTTTTAATGGTGGCATCGATTTCCTCTTTAGAAAATTCCTTTTCCGCCATCTTTTTCTTAATCTCGCCAACAGTTTTCGAACGTTTCTCCAGTATTTTCAGAGCATAATTTAAAGGCGAGTATTGCGACATTACGCAACTTCCTCTCCTTCGCTTTCTTGTGTTTTCGATTCAGGAATTTCTTCTTTGGACCTGATCATTATTTCTTTTTCTATTTTTTTAGCTAAATTTTTGTTTGCTTTCAAGAATGCTCTTGCGCCTTCTTTGCCCTGACCCAATTTGTCATCATTGTATGAAATCCAGGAACCCATTTTTTCAATAATGCTATATTTAACACCAAGGTCGATAAGTTCACCTTCATAATCAATACCCTGACCAAACATTATATCAAACTCTGCTGTTTTGAATGGTGGCGCAACTTTGTTCTTTACAACTTTAACAATAACATGGTTTCCAACATTTTCCTCGCCTTTTTTAAGAGCAGCTTTGCGACGAATCTCTAATCTCATTGAGGAATAGAATTTCAAGGCGTTCCCACCAGTTGTAGTTTCGGGATTGCCAAACATTACCCCAATTTTCATTCGTATTTGGTTGATAAAAATAAGAATTGTTTTTGATTTTGAGACAATGCCAGTTAATTTCCTAAGGGCTTGGCTCATAAGACGGGCTTGAACGCCCATCATTGAATCTCCCATTTCGCCCTCAATTTCAGCCCGGGGAACAAGTGCGGCTACAGAGTCGATCACGATAATGTCGAGTGCATTTGAGCGAACTAGAGTTTCGGTAATTTCAAGTGCTTGCTCGCCGTTGTCTGGCTGTGAAATGAGAAGGTCGTCTAAATTTACACCCAATTTTTTGGCGTAATCGGGATCTAGAGCATGCTCCGCATCAATAAAAGCGGCTGTACCACCCATTTTCTGCGCTTGAGCTACAACAGAAAGAGCTAATGTAGTTTTACCCGAAGCTTCTGGACCATAAATTTCGATAATTCTACCCCGAGGCAAGCCTCCGACCCCCAAAGCTATGTCCAAAAAAAGTGATCCGGTTGGAACAACATCTACCTTAAGCTTGGCTCCATCACCTAGGCTCATAATTGAACCTTTGCCAAACTGTTTTTCTATCGATGAAAGTGCCGATTCGAGTGCTTGATTTTTCCCCTCAGCTGCCTTTTTTTCTCCCTCCGAAACTTTCTTTGCCATATATACTCCAATAAATTATTGATTTGTTGAATTAGAAACAGCTTCTGCTGTCTTTGGTTTATATTCTACTGTAAAAACTTCTGTTGTTTCTTTCTTTACTTTATTAACAGCTACTACTTTAAGAACGTTGATGCCTCGACGAAGTTTTAGGTTTAATGAGAACTTTCCATCATCTGAAACCGGAATGTTTTCATTATTTATCGTGACTTTCGTATCTATATCGGTCAAACCGTCTAAGTTAATGCTTTCTGACTCAGAAATTGTATTATTGCTGGGCGAAGTAATTTTTAAATTTGGCGTTCCGGCGAAATTGAAAAGTTGTATGACAACATATGATAAAAGAAAAACAATGAAAACGGCTAGACTCGTATAGGCCAAAATTTTTGGAGTAATCAAAACTTTCTTTTGATGAAGAGTTTTTTTGTAAGAAATGTCGATATTTTTATTGAAAAATATTCTTGATTCCCGCTCAAATAGATTTAGCGCCTCATCGGTTGGAAGTCCCAGATATTTGGCATAGGCAAGAACAAAACCGCGAACATAAACGCTCTGTGGCATTGTGTTCCATTTGGAATTCTCCATTGCCTCCAGATATTTTGCCCTAACTTTGGTTGCAACCTCTGCCTCTAAAATTGTGACCTTCTTTTTTAATCGTGCTTTCTTTAAAAGCAATCCGAGGCCAGTTTTTGATTTGATTTTTTTAGAGGTAAAACCGTGAACCATAGTAGCTTCATTCCATATTATTTGTATCTGTCTTCTTCAGTATAATCTTGATCGTCATAAGATATATTATTATCTGGTTGATTCATCTGTGGAGGCATTGGAGCTGGCCGGGAGGGAGAAAAGTCTGCCAAAGATGGATCAGAAATTAAAACATCTCTTGGTTTAGCTCCATCAGATGGTCCAATAATACCACGTTGCTCTAGTATATCGAGCAGTCTTGCCGCTCTAGCATAGCCCACTCTCAATCTTCTTTGCAAGAGGGAGGCAGAACCTTTGCCAGCACGAATTACTTCTTCGACTGCTTCTTTATACAGATCATCTTCGTCCATGCCGTCTCCACCACCAACAATTCCACCAGAACTTTGTGATCTAAAGGAGAGAATAGTATCATCGTATTCAGCCTCACCTTTGGATTTTAGAAACTTAATTAATTCTTCAATTTCCGAATCAGAAACGAAACAGCCCTGGATACGTTTTGGCTTATTTACACCATTACTTATGAAGAGCATATCTCCATTACCAAGTAATTTTTCTGCTCCAGAAAGATCCAAAATTGTTCGTGAATCAACCTGTGAAGCAGTGGCGAAGGCAATCCTAGAGGGCATATTAGCCTTAATCAGACCAGTCAAAACATCAACTGATGGTCTCTGAGTCGCAATAATTAAGTGCATACCGGTAGCACGAGCCATCTGTGAGATTCGAACGATTGAACCCTCAACTTCTTTAGATGAAGTTGCCATCAAGTCAGCCAATTCATCAATCACAATGACAATAAATGGCAATTTTCCCTCTGGACCTGGTTTTTCGTTATAGGCTGTAATATTTCTCTTTCCTGTTTCGGCAAACATTTTATATCGACGTTCCATCTCCCAAACAGCCCACTTTAAGGCAGAAACGGTTTTATCAACTTCTGTAATGACCGGAGCAAGTAAATGAGGAATATTATTATAATTTGTTAACTCTACTCTTTTGGGGTCAACTAATAAAATTCTCAAATCTTTAGGTGAATTATTAAACAAAAACGAACAGATAGTTGCGTTTATACAGACCGATTTTCCACTACCGGTGGCACCAGCGATGAGCAGATGGGGCATTTTCTCAAGATCAATTGAAATTGGATCACCAGAAACGTCTCTACCCAAAGCTATGGCAAGCTTGCTCTTAACATTACGAAAATTTTTTGATTTTAAAACCTCTTTTAGAGTTACTTTGGCCGGAATTATGTTTGGAATCTCGATACCGACTGAACTTTTGCCTGGAATTGGCGCTTCCATTCGTAAACTTTTAGCTGAAAGAGCAAGCGCCAGATCAGTTTGACGAGCAACAATTTGATTAAGTTTTACACCTTCGGTTGGCTTAAAAGTGTATTGAGTAACAGTCGGACCGACATTAACTTCACCAGTGCTTGTTGAAATTTTTATGCCAAAAGTATCTAGAGTTTTTTGAATAATATCAACATTTTTGTTTATATTGCCTGGGTTTGGAGCCTCATCGGTAGTAATCAGAATATCTTCAACAGATGGGTACTCCCAGTTTGAATCTCTTTTAATTAAAGGCGTTGCTGCGTCAACTTCCAAAACTGGTGCCCTAGCATTATCGTCTCTTTTATTACTTCTCATTGAAGCAAATTTCCGGCCAAGCCTGGCCCAAAAAGAGACTTTTTCTTCAGTGTTTTTGTCCTCATCCTTGTCATCTTCTTTACCTAGAATCATTTGCGTAAGTGAGATCTTGAAAGTCATCAAAACCGATATGATCGAAAGTGTAATTGAAATAAGAAAAGCCGGGAAAAGACCGACCGCATTACGGAGAGGAGTCGAAATCAGATAGCCAACATAGCCACCTCCGCGATTTAAACTTAAGGCATCTTTTGCCTCGTCTAGTGGAATAAAAAGATGAAAAAGAGTCGGCAAGAAGAGAATAAACAGAAAAATTCCAATGAATTTTGAAATTCTAAAGGATGATTTTTCTCCCTTGGCTGGTGCTAATAAGGCGATACCAAAATAAAAGAAGGCAACGGCAAAGAAATACGCACCAAAACTACCAAATAAAGTCCTGGCTAGCCGTGCAAACTGAATACCGGCCGTACCGGCTGAACCAAAGAAGCCCAGAAAGAAAATGACTGATAAAATAATAATTATCACGGCGAAAATTTCCCGACAAATCTCTCCGCCCAGACCAAGCGTCCAGTCAAAAACAAAATTGCCCCAATCGTCCTCCCGCTGGAACCATTTTGGTTTTTTCTGTTTGTGCTTTGGAAATTTACGTTTCCTACCCATAACCCTCCAACAAATTAGATGCACGACTACATAAAAAACTCCCTTCAAAAGGTCTTGATTACATTATATATCTAATGATATATCGGTGCAAATTAAAAAGACTCAATGCGTGAGTCTTTTTAATAATGAATGATTACTATTAAAGGAATCGATTCTTATACTTCAATGATTACCGGAATCACCACCCCACTTTGCTAAAGCTTCGTTAGGGGCAAGACGAAGTAAAAAATGTTTATCACTTAGATATACTTAAGCGGTTAGACCTCAATTATCACGGGGATTACCATTGGCCTTCTTTCGGTTTCTTTGAAAAGGAATTCACCAATTTCGTCTCGAAGTTTTTGCTTTGCATGACCCCAATCTGCCTTCGGTCCTGGTTTCTCACCGTGACGAGCAAAAATCTTTTTAATTTCAGCTCTAGCTTTATGGACAAGCTGTTCATTCTCACGCATATAAATAAATCCACGAGAAATGATATCTGGAGAAGTAACCACTTCCCCATTTTCATGATCAACTGTAACAATAATCACAAAGATACCGTCTTGAGCCATTGCTTTTCTGTCGCGTAAAACAATATTACCAACATCTCCAATACCTAGTCCATCTACCATAACATATGAAGCAGGCACTCGCTTATTTGTAACTTCGCCTTTGCCTTTTCCAAACTCAACCACTTGGCCATCATCTGCCACTAGACAATGCTGTTCATCTACTATGCCCATTTCTTGGGCTAGCTGGCAGTGATGCATTAAGCGGTGACGTTCGCCATGAATCGGCATAAAATAGATCGGTCGAAGCAGCGCTAGCATCAATTTTAAGTCTTCCTGATTGGCATGGCCAGAGGTATGAACATCCATAAGTTTTTGGTAGACCACTTTAGCACCTGCCCTAAATAGGGTATCCATTAAAGTCGAGACACTTCGTTCATTGCCAGGAATTGGTGAAGATGAAAGAATAACCAAATCGCCGTGTTTAATCTTTACCTGTCTGTGTTCACCATTGGCGATTCGGGAGAGTGCAGCGTTATCCTCACCTTGGGAGCCGGTACAGACTATTACGACTCGACTGTCATCATATTTTCCGATATCTTTTATGTCGATAATTGTGTCTTTCGGTACGATTATTGCTTCTAGAGAAATGGCGATTTCGACCGTAGAAAGCATACTTCGACCAACAAAGACAACTTTACGATTGAGTTTGTGGGCCGTATTTAAAATCTGTTGGATTCGAGAAATTAAGGTTGAAAAAGTTGAAACGATGAGCCTCCCCCTTGCTCTTTCCATAATTTGAAAGAGTGAATCTTCAATTTCTTTCTCTGAAACAGAGTTGCCTGGTTTTTCTACATTAGTTGAATCAGAAAGAACTAAAAGCGGTTTTTTTGATCCAATCATAGCTAAACCGGCAAAATCGGCTGGTTTTCTGTCGGCTGGCGTATGATCAAATTTAAAGTCACCAGTGCAAACAACCAAACCTTCGGGTGTTTCGATTGAAAAGCCCATTGATTGTGGAATACTGTGCGTCAATTTGAATGGAGACACTTTAAAACATCCTAAAACTAACGCTTCATCTCCTGGTTGTAATGTAGCTAGTTTTGCACCTCTGTCTAGACCAAATTCCTCGAGTCGAGATTTAATAAGACCTAAAGAAAGTGGTGCAGAATAAATTGCAGGTGATCCGATTCTCTCATAAACGTAGGGAATTGCTCCAATATGGTCTAAATGACCGTGAGTCACAATCAGACCACGAATTTTATGTTTATTTTGTTCCAAATACGAAACATCTGGAATTACATAATCAATACCAGGCATTGTTTCATCTGGAAACATTAACCCCATGTCAATAATGATAATGTCGTTCTTATATTCGAGTACAGTACAGTTTTTTCCGCCAGTTTCTTCAACCCCACCTAGTGGAATAATCCTTAACTTTGGCTCGATAAAAAATCGTGCCTTAGCAGGGTCTACTTCTTGAGCAGTGAAACGAGAACTTACTAGTTCATCTTGTTTGCCATCTTTAGGCTGATATAGTTTTCGCTCTTCTGGTTTTCCTTTTCTCAAAAAATCATTTTTTGTGAGTGATTTTTTGCTTGGTAGCTTCTTTTCTCCCCCATTGATTGGGATTGAGATCTTTTGTTTGTTGTTTTCTTCCATGATTTTAAACTAATTTAAATTGTTCTAGTCCTTTTTTGTTAATAATATTTTTAGTTTCCCCCAAGGGGAGCCCTTGGCTTTTAATTTTCTTTAGAATTGCCGGTATTTTGTTGAAATCGTCAATTAATGTCTGCCTTAACCCTCCGTTGTGAAGTGCTGCAGCAGGGTGGTAAAGTGGCAGAAACACTTGTCCGGTTGGCTTGCGAAAAGCTTTACCGTGAGCCGTTGTGATTGTCCCTGCTGTTGGTAAATAGGTTGTCATTGAGTGACGACCTAGTAAAACAATGAGTTTGGGTTTAATAATTTCAAACTGTCGCTCAAGATAAGGTCGACAAGCACTTTTTTCCTCTTCTTCTGGGTCTCGATTTTCTGGAGGACGACATTTTACCGTATTTGTGATAAATACCTCTTCTCGAGAAAGACCGATATCTTTTAGCATTTCGTCTAAAAATTTTCCAGCCTGACCACAGAATGGAACTCCATTTTTGTCTTCATTTGCTCCTGGCGCTTCACCAATTAAAAGAATATCTGAATTTGGGTCTCCTTCGCCCGGTACAGCGTTAGTTCTAGTTTTCGCTAGAGGACAATTTTGACATATCAAAACTTCCTGTCGAACTTTCAGAAGTTCGGGATTGTTATTCGAGTTCAGAGAATTTTCAGAAACCACTGGAGAGTTCACTTCAATAGAATAGACAAAATGTCTTGCCAAAAGTTAATATTAGAACTGAAAGAATCTTTAGTGTAACTAAATAATATCAAGAATGGATTAACTTGTCAACAGTTACTTTTGTTCTATGTCCTTCATTGAGAGGGAAATTCGGCCTTTCATGGCATCGACTTCAACAACCTTGGCCGTAACTTTATCCCCAACTTTAAGAACATCGGAGACTTTTTCGATTCGTTTATTTGAAATTTGTGAAATATGAA
>CAZVMH010000008.1:0-14456 GCA_964628585.1 uncultured Candidatus Saccharibacteria bacterium
GTCCATCAACTGAAAACTTGACAATTCCAATATCACTATGTCATTCGATTTAATTTTTTCTAATAAATCCAGTGCGGGATAACCGATATTCCCAGCAAGATAAACTTTAGGATTTGGAGCTTGGGATTTAAAATTTAATTGATAACTCTTCTTTAGTATTTCCGATATTAATGAAGCTGTTGTCCCCTTACCTTTTGTCCCTGTAACCCCAATAATTTTTGCTGGGCATAAGTCAAAAAACAGTTTGATCTGGCTAGTAATTTTCACACCAGAATTTTTTGCTTCTTGAATTTTTGGGTTAAAAAATGATAGTCCAGGAGAACGGAAAATAACATCAAAACTCTTTAAATCGCTTAAATATTGATCAGAAAATACTTTCTTGACATTATTTCGAGACAAAAGTTCTTTTAAAAACTTTTTTTCATTGTCCTGGCAATTTTCAACGATTTTATCCTCTGGCAATTGATCTAAAAGAGTCAAGGTTAAAAAATTATCACCCAAAAATTTGGCAACCGCGATTCCTTCTGTGCCAAGACCAATAATTGCTATTTTTTTATCTTTTAAATTTTCCATCTAGAAATGTATTCCTCTTCCAATTATTGCTACTGCTAAACCAGCTACTGCACAAACAGCACTAATAATCCAAAAACGCATTGTTATCTTATATTCTGGCCAGCCAATCGCTTCTAGATGATGATGCAAGGGCGAGGAAAGAAATATTTTTTTACCTCGGATTTTTTTAGACAGAAACTGAAGTATAAAGCTTAATCCTTCTATTGTAAAGACCAAAGTAATAATTAACAATGCCACAACAGTATTGGTTAGAAAAGCAATTACCCCAAGAGTCATTCCAAGTGCCATTGAACCGGTATCTCCCATAAAAAACCTGGCGGGAGGAATGTTAAACCACAAAAATGCCAATAACCCACCCATAACTGTGGTACAAAAAATTGCTAATTCTGGCTTACCTTGTGTTAAGGCAATTAAGGCATATGTTCCATACGAAAGCGCGAAAATACCTCCGGCTAAGCCGTCCAAACCGTCAGTTTCGTTCGAAGCAAAAGCCATCCAAACCAATATAATTATAAAAATAGGAATATACCAAGCACCAATTATATAATCACCCAACCCTGGAAAATGAATTGAATTCCATTCTAACTTTGTGTAAAACCACCAAGCACCAGCAGCCGCAATAATTAAATAAAGCAAAAATTTTTGCCTGAATCGTAAACCTCCACCATTTGGACCTTTACCCCATACATTCCAAAGATCATCTATCGCTCCAACCACACCTGATGCAACCAAACAAAAAAGTGGTAACCATGTTGCTGATCTTTCCAAATTAAAAATTAATGTTAAAACCGCGGTCGTAACCCAAACTAAGAGTCCACCCATTACCGGAGTTCCCGCTTTTTTTTCGTGTAGTGCTGCCATTATTGGGGCTGACTTACTGTCACGAATTCTTTTTCCTAATTTATTTTTGTATAAAAAATTTGTCAGAAGTGGTGTCCAAAGTATAGCAATAATAAAAGAAGCTGTTGCCATCCATGCCATTCTAATTAAATCAAGTCTATCAATTAACAAAACTTCCATTTTTTCTCCTTTTGAACAATTATGTAATAATTACGATTTGTTATCTCTCTTTTTTAATAAGCCAAGCCACACTCTGTCTTACTAACATGTTTTTAGCTTTCTTTGGATTCTTCATTAATATTTTTACAATCTCTTCAAAATAATTATTATTTTGTGAGGCCTTAATTAATATCAGATCGTCATTTTTGATTATCGAATCTATTTTTACTAAAAGATTGCCCCTATTTTCAAAAGACAATGATTTTTTTGAGTCATCAAAAACCTTAAACATTTCCTTACTATTTTTTCCAACAAATATTACTAAATCAAATTTTCCTTTGACATATTCAGCAATCTTAATATGTTCCTCTTTCTCGGCCCTCCCCAGCTCGTTCATATTTCCAAGAACCATAATTTTTCTTCCCTTAAAATCAACCTCATTCAAAAAGTCTATAGCTGCCCTCATCGATGAAGGATTCGCATTATAAGTATCATCAATAATCTTAATATTATTCCTACCCTCAATTAGGTTCATTCTTCCAGGAATAGGTTTTATTTTTTCTAACGCTTTAGTGCTTTTAATTAATGGCAGTTCTAAGACATCAGCTACGGCAAAAGCAAAAAGAAATGGATAAATCATTTGTCGTCCTAAAAGAGTAGTTCTTATCGCCACTTTATATCCGGATTTAACAATACGATATTCCGTGCCCGTTATTGAAATTTTTATATCAGAAGCAGAATACTCCGCATCTTTTGATTCACAACTTATCGTGACAACATTATCATCATGTAACTTTTTAAGTTCGCTATCATCAGAATTTACAAGCACTTTGCCTTTCTCCTTTAGCTCGTTCATTATTGATAATTTTTCTTTTCGATATTTCTCTTCGCTTGAAAAATTTACCAAATGGGCAGAAGTTACTGAAGTAATGATTGCGATATTTGGTTTAGCAATTGAACAAAGATATTTAATATCTCCAGGATGTTCTACACCCATTTCTAGAACTAAATATTTTGGGTAATTTTTGGGTAATTTTTTAAAAAGCACTGCTATAAGAAAAAAAGGCCATAAAAATTTATTGGGTAATTTTTTGTAACCCAAAATAGTTAATGGTAAGCCAATTTCCGCATTTAAATTTCCTTCATTTTTTCTAACACTTTGGCCAAACTCGTCCTCTAATACCGCAAAAATTGCTTCCTTAACAGAGGTTTTCCCGACTGAACCTGTCACTGCAATAATAAAAGGATCAAAACACTCAATAAAATTTCGTGCCCTATAGGCCAATACTCTATAAATTATTTTTAATATTATTTGTTTCATATCCCTAAATCTATTGCATTGGTTCTAACCTATAATAATAGTTAAGTAAAAAATTAGAAATTTCACCAAATAAAGGAGCGGCAGTATTCTCTGAATATTTTGCTGATTTTGGACGATCAAGTTTAACTAACATAGCGTATCGGGGGTCTTCTGTGGGAGCAAATCCAGCCAATGAATGAATATATATCCCCAAACCATCTTCTGATTCCTCGTAACCACCTTCAGGTTTAGATATTTGAGCTGTCCCAGTCTTTGCTCCAATCTTGAAACCTGGAACCTTTGCTCTCCAACTATGTCCTCCCTCTACTACATTATATAGCATTTCAGCCATTTTGCTGGCAGTTTCCTCCTTTAAAACTCGTGCACCTTCTGTTTTTTCAACTTTTTTCTCACTTCCGTCTGAATACACAATTTTGTCTACTATATGTGGTGTTATATAAACCCCCTTATTGGCTATAGTAGCATAACCAGCTAATATTTCTAATGGGGTTACTGAAATCCCTTGTCCAAAAGCGATTGTAGAACGATTTATATCCTTCCAATATTTGAAAGGCGGAGTATAACCTATTGCTTCTGTGTCTAAATCAATACCGGTTTTATCCAACATATTGTATGCTTTTAAATATTGATATAGTTTATCTTTGCCTAGCTTCTCCGAGACCCAAACCATCGCCACGTTATCAGAATTTTGCAAAACTTGAACCATATTTTCTTTGCCAAAAGCTTTTCTTTCTGCTGTTTTTATCTCAAAATTATCAACAAAAACATGCCAATCAAATTCTCCTTCTGTATCTGCATTAATCACACCTTCA
Organism: uncultured Candidatus Saccharibacteria bacterium; assembly: GCA_964628585.1. GTDB lineage: Bacteria > Patescibacteriota > UBA1384 > XYA2-FULL-43-10 > 1-14-0-10-43-13 > CAZVMH01. The sequence continues at coordinate 3,706 of CAZVMH010000008.1, forward strand.
TTTATAGCCGCTGCCATTATCATTGGTTTAAAAATACTTCCCGGCTCATAGAGATGGCCGATTGCTGGGTTGACAAATATTCCAGAATCAATTTTGGCCTGTTCTCGATAATTATTTGGATCATATGTAGGCGTGTTTGCCATTGCTACAATACCACCTGTTTTGATATCCATTATTGCAATTGTGCCTGACTGCGCTTGGTATAACTGCATTGCCTCTGTTAATTTTTTCTCTACAAAATATTGAACTGAACGATCGATGGTCAAAACATAGCTAGTTCCATCCTTCGGATCGGTTTGTTCTAACAAACTAATAACTCTACCTAACGTGTCTTTTTCTCCGGTCACATTACCAGCTGTTCCTTTAAGCTCATCATTATAGCGTCCCTCGAAACCATATTTGCCTTCACCATCCGCATTGACAAAACCAAGAACCTGAGAAGCGAGTGTACCTTCTGGGTAATATCGATTATATTCTGGCATTACCAGCACACCACTTATTTTCTCATTTTTAACTTTATTTGCTTCACCTAAATTCAACCCTTTTTTTATTGGGGGGATATACATTTTATCGTTGTTAATTTGTTCAAAAATTTCATTTTTCTGCATCCCTAGCACAGAAGCTAATGCGCCAGCTGTTTTTTCTTTGTTTGAGACCTGCCTTGGTACAACCCAGACTGAAAATTTTTTAATATCGAAAGCAAGTGGATAGTAGGCTTTATCGTTTACGAGGGAATCATGAACATAAATTTGTCCTCTCTTCGCAATTTCTGTTTTCTCAAATCGTTGTTGTCCTTCAGCAAGAGAAAGATAATGTTCATGTTTAGTAATTTGAACATCAAACATTCTCCATATCAAAATTACCCCACAAACAAGAACAAATACGCCAATTAGTTTAAGGCGTCCATTTATTACCTTTTTATATTCAGACATCTATTTAAATTTTAATCGAGATTGACCCATTTAGCAACTAAAAAAGCCTAGTGTTTGACAAACCCTAGACTTATTACAAATAAACTCATTTTGCTGGAATTATTGGCGGCGGAACAAGTGCGGCTTTGTCTACTCCATTGTCAATTTCTTTTAACGACTTTAGTCTGGTTTGTTCAACCGATAGTCTCTCTTTCTCAAGCTCAAGTTGTGATTTTGTAGTATCAAGGTCACGCACTTTCATACTTCTATTTGCACCAGAGGTTGATTGAGCTAGATATACAATTGCCAAAATACTAAATATTGCTATGGCAATAAATTTAATTGCAGTTGGTCCGATTACAATGTCTTTACTAATAGTTTTTTTACGTTCTCCCGCAATAAAACTATTGCTATTTGTCGCTGTAAATACTCGTCCCACTCAACCCTCCGAAAGATGATGTAATAAATTGTTATTAAAATAAAATTCAATCATACCCAATAACCTGTACTTCCAACTTTATATTATTTTGTAAAACCAGCAGCCAACTTTTTGAGCACATTTTAAAGTTTTTGTTTTTGTTGAACACTTAGCTAGCCTTTGCCCCTCGCTTCTCCGATGTAGTCTGATATCGGAGACCTCCTCCGTGGTTTAGATCAAGGCGTTTTTGTTGGCCACTGATTTCACAAAATTTGTTGTTAATATGCTAGAAACCCAATTCTTCAATTTTTTCTGCTACCTCATCTGAACTTTCTTCCATTGTCTTCTTGAAACTGTTCCAGGACTCTTCTGGCCAAATTTCAATACGATTGTAAACTCCACAAACTGATACTTTATTTTTTATACCGGCATACTCTTTTAAATATGCTGGCAAATTAATCCGTCCCACTTTATCTAATTTTGTGTCAACTGCGCCAGAAAGAATAAATCTTGAAAACGATCGTGCATTTTTTGAAGTAATTGGAAGCTCTGCTACTCCAGAGGCAATTTTTTCCCATTCGTTCGCTGGATATATCCACAAACAATTGTCCAGTCCTCTTGTTACAACACAACCATCCGCTAGCTTGTTCCTAAACTTAATTGGAATTGCTACCCGACTTTTGTCGTCGATTGAATGCTGATACTCTCCTATAAACATACTTAATTTTTCCCACATTACCCCACTTATTACCACTACTTCACATTTTATTGCTCTTTTTATATGTCGTCAATACAAAAAACCCCATAACTGTGGATAACTAAAAATACAGCCTCTCTCGAAGTTGTTTTTTTATATTAGATATCTCAAATAATCTAAATCAATTTCCCAGTAATAAATTCTTTAACATTTTTAATTTCAATTCGTTCCTGTTTCATTGTATCCCGATCCCTAACAGTAACAGATTTGTCTTTCAATGAGTCAAAGTCAACCGTAACACAGAATGGTGTACCAATCTCGTCTTGCCTGCGATATCTTTTGCCAACAGAACCCGATTCATCATAGAAAATTGAAATTCCGGCTTTTCGCAAATCGGTTGCAATTTCTTTGGCAATCTCAGGCAAGCCTTCTTTCTTTACTAGTGGGAATATGCCGACTTTGATTGGAGCAATTTTAGGGTCAAGTCGAAGTGTAATCTCTCCAGCTTCCTTGCCGTCAGATCCATCTGATTCTTCATAAGCGTCACAAAGAAATGCTAACATTGCACGGTTTAGACCCATGGTTGGCTCGATTACATAAGGAAGATATTTTTTGCCGGCTACTTCATCTAAAAATGATAAGTCCTGTCCTGAATATTTTTGATGTTCTGTAAGATCGAAATCAGTTCGTTGGGCTACACCTGCTAGTTCTAATACTCCGAACGGAAATTTGTATTCCAAGTCAGAAGTGCCAGAAGAATAATGCGATAACTCCTTTTTCTCATGTGCTCTGATGGTTAGGTTCTCTTTCTTAAGTCCAAGATCTAAAAAGAAATTTTGCCACTCTTTTATCCAATATTCAAACCATTTTGTTGACTCGCTCTGCTCTGGTTCGATAAAAAATTCAATCTCCATCTGTTCAAATTCGCGCGTTCGAAAGACAAAGTTGCCCGGAGTTATTTCATTTCTGAAGGCTTTGCCAATTTGGGCAATACCAAAAGGAATTTTGACTCGAGTTGATTGAATTACATTTTTGAAATTAATGAACATGCCCTGGGCTGTTTCTGGCCGCAAATAAGCTGTTGAGGTTGAACCCTCGGCTACGCCAACATCTGTTTTAAACATGGCATTAAACTGTTTAGGCTCAGTAAATTTTTCGCTTCCGCAAGCTGGACACTGTTTTGCCTTTTTGGCTTTGCTTCCGATAAATTTACCTTCATCCATATGATCGGCGCGATATCTGGCGTGACACCCCAAACATTCAACTAGCGGATCTGTAAAGTTCTTGATGTGACCTGAAGCTTCCCAGACTTTTGGATTTTCGATGATAACGGAGTCGATTCCAACCATGTCTTCGCGTCCAATCACAAATTTATTCCACCAAGCATCGGAAATGTTTTTCTTCATCTGTACGCCAAGCGGACCATACTCAAAAGCATTGGCAAAACCGCCATATATTTCACTCGCAGGGTATATAAAACCTCTGCGCTTACAAAGCGAGATAATTTTCTCCATAGAATTGTCTTTTTCTTGAGCCATTTGTGACTGATCCGTCAATCGTTAACAGTAAACCGTTTACTGATTGAATATACCATAATTTTGATCTTATAAAAACTATTTTCGTGTTTGACCAAGGAATCGCTTACTTTTAATTTCGCGCTCGAGAATGCTTTCGACATATTCTGTCAGGATTGTATCGAGCTCTTGGCGGATTTTTATATCTGGCTTAAACTTTTTGGCTAGATCAAAACTTTCGCCTTCGATTACTCGGAGCGCTTTTATGGCATTATCTGATATAGGCTGCCCATGCTTAAATTTGTGTTGACAGTTCTCACATATCACTCCACCCTCGACTTTATCCCAGAAGTTTCGGTCAATTGTTAGTTTTTCTCGGCAATGGACACAATTTCTAAGCTCTGGCGAGAAACCAGCCGATTCTATCAATTTTAATTCAAAAATACGCAAAATCAGGTCTTCCCTACTTTCTTCAATGCTTTCCAAAACTTCAATTAGTATTTGAAACGATGTAGGATTTTTTTGATGCTCTTCCAAGAATCGATCAATCATCTCGCCAATGTAGAAAGCTTTGGCAATTTTATTTAAATCTGTGTGCAGTGTTGGAAAATTTTTAGCAACCGAAGCACCAGTTACGGTATAAAAAGTTTTGCCTTCGTGCAACTCAAAATCAACCAAAATAAAAGGTTCCAAATAACCACCCAATTTTGAGGTGGTTTTGCGGACTCCTTTGGCAATCGCTTTAATTTTGCCAAAACGCTCAGTAAAAATAGTCAGAATTCTATCCGCTTCGCTGTAGTTAGTTCGCTTAATTATAATTCCCAATGTTTTTTGGTTCATAACTTCATAATAGATATCAAAAAAGCATTCCGCAAGGAGGAATCCCTGGGGAATAGTCTGACTTCGACCTAGATCTTGAGAATTTCGTAGCTAACTATTTCTTTTAATGCAAATTAACAAATATTACATAAAAATAAAAGGCACCAGGTCTGATTCTCGCAACAATCAAGCGGCTCAATGCCTTTTACTCTATTATTAATTTGCTAAAAGCTTCTCGACATCCGCCAAATGTTCCTGTGTGTTGATACCTAAAACTTCATTTTCCGATGACACTTGCGTCGTAATAACTTTTTTACCCTGTTTTTTTGCTATCGCAATTATATCTGTCAAATAATATTCCTTTTGAACATTGTTTGATTTTAATTGTGAGAAATTCTCCCAGAGCCAATTAGCGTCAAAAATGTAAAAAGCGGGATTCCATTCTTGAATTTTAATTTCAAGAGGGGAGCAGTCCTTTGCTTCGACTATCTTTTCAACATCTCCAGCTTCATCTCTAACAATTCGTCCGTAAGATCCTGCATCGGTCGATTTTGCCACAAGCATCGCAATCGTTGGCTTAACTTTCTCATATTCTTTCATAAGATTGGTTATGGTTGAGGGTTTAATTAATGGCATATCACCGCAACTGACTATAACGGCATCTGATTTTCCACGAAGATTTCTTCCAGCCATCATTGCGGCATGCCCCGTTCCTAGTTGTTCTTCTTGAATAGCGTATTCCACCTTGTCACCAAAATATTCCATTATTAGTTCTTTTTTATATCCTACAACTAAAACAATCTTTTCTACTCCAGCATCTCTTAAGCTCTTAACGGAATAATCGATCATTGGCTTCCCAGCAATTTCATACATTACTTTTGGCTTATCTGAATCTGTTCCCTGATTCATTCTTGTACCTTTTCCGGCGGCCAAAATTATCCCTGCAATTTTCTCCATATTATTCTCCATTTATTTGATCTATTTATCAAAGTATAACAACAGTACAAAAAATCTGCAAAAAATGGAAAAGGCACTCCGTTTGACTCTCTCTGGAATCAATTAACGAAGTGCCTCTGTGCGCTCAGGCAGCCTTGGCTGTGTGGCGCGATTTGGCCTCACGACCAATCCCGCTCTTTCCCGACCTCGTCTTGCTCGCATCTCTGGGACCTCCTTGTCGTCTTGACCTCGTTGAAGTTGCTTCTTCACTCTTTTCAGTCGAGACGCCGTCTGGCGGTCCTTTACCGTACATCTCCATAAGCACTTGCCGTGGAGATTTACCTACCTTCTCTCCCGCATCGATATCTGCCTGAATCCGACGTATCTGATCCAGATAATGTGCAGATACTTTTGCATCCTCGATACTTGCTCTGTCGAGCATTCTCATCACCTGCCTTTCCGTTTCTGATATCGGTCGTAGTTTGTAACCACAACCGATCCAAAAACCAAAAAACCGCCTCTCTTCTTTCGGCGGTATATTTTTAAACATTAGGTTCTTAATTTGAGTGTTTAATATACCGCCGAAATATGCATAACAAGGACCTTACAAAAGTCGGGGTTATGCTTAATTGATTTTGTGGTATATTGTCTCATTACGCCTAAATTATAAACCTATTTTCAATATTTTGTCAATAGCAAAAAGCTGATCTTAATTATCCTTATATCTCTGATTCTAACAGTCTTTATGCGTTTTTACCGTCTTTTAGCTTAATAATTTTTTTACATGCCTCTGCGACCTCGTTATTGTGTGTCACTATAAGAAATGTTTGCTTGTTATCTTTATTGAGTTTTTTTAATATTTCGATAATTTCAAGAGAAGTTTTACTATCCAACTCTCCTGTTGGCTCATCCGCCAAAATGACTGTTGGATTGTTCATCAAGGCTCTGGCAATAGCAACTCTTTGTTGCTGGCCACCGGAAAGCTCATTGGGTTTGTGATTCATTCGCTCGACAAGTCCAACCAATTTAAATAACTCCTCTGCTCTTTTCTTTCTTGCGGATTTTTTCATTCCACCATATTTTCCAGCTAGAATAACATTTTCTAATGCTGTTAAAGTTGGAATTAAATTAAAACCCTGAAAGATAAAACCAATTTTCTTGGCTCTCATTTTATTTGCGACTTTATCTTTCAGGCTCGACATATCTTCGCTGTCAATAATTAGACTGCCCTCATCTGGTCTGTCAAGAAGCCCCAGTATATGCATCAAAGTTGATTTGCCACATCCCGAAGGACCTACTATAGCTGAGAAATCACCCTCTTTAACAATAATATCAACTCCATCAAGTGCTTTAATCGTGTTGGTCTTCGACATTTTATATGATTTTTTCAGCCCTTTTGCTTCAATAATTGTTTTATTCATGCTATCCTTTATAAACTTTATAAACTTTTTACTTTATGAACTTGTTAACTATAGTTCTCTGATTGCGTCTACAACTTTAAGTTTAGATGCTCTCATTGCAGGAATGACACCGGCTATAATACCGATTACAAATGAGAAGATTACTACTCCAATCATAAAGTTGGCATCAAGTAAAAATATCTCAGCTTCTTTGCTTGCCATTTTGCCATTAATGATTACAATTGCTAATACGCCCAATCCCATTCCAATTATTCCACCAATCAAACTCAAGACGCCTGCCTCTAATGTATATTCAAAAGAAATTGATCTTCCTGATGCACCAATTGCTTTTTTAATTCCAATTTCTTTTGTTCTCTCTGATATGGACATTACCATCGTATTTGTTATTGAAAAGACGCCAACTATAAGGGCCAAAAGAGCCGCTCCATATATAATTGCATTCATTGTGGCCGAAGCTTTATCAATCTGCTCGCCCATTTCCTTGGGAGATAAAACCACTACTTCAGATTTGAATTGATCCTTAATTCTCTGAACGACTATTTCAGAATCTACCCCGTCTTTCCATGAAACAGAAGCCTGCGTTGAAACATCTTCAATTTTGAATGTTTTGGCCTGAACAATTTGGCTTCTGGCTTCAGGTGACAACTTAGCCAATTCCTTGTCTGAAATATTAGGCGCCTCTGACGCTCGATCTTTCAGTGACTTCAGAAAAGGATTTGATTCAATATAAAGTTCTCTTACGACAGAAAGGTTCATAAAAACATAGCTGTCTGGACCGGTCATTGTCTTATCTAAAATGCCAATTACATTGAACTCCTTGCCACGGATTTTAACCTTATCGCCCACCTTCCAGCCCTTGTCGAGTGCTACCGTACAGCCAATCGAGATATCGTCTATGGCACTATCTTTATCGATTGCTTTTCCCTCTTTCATCTCTAATGTTTCCCAGTTTTTATTCTTAAAGTTTGAAGCTGGATCCATTGAATAAATGGTTGCCGGTTGCCCCATGTTCATAGAAATCGGTTCGTCCGGATTTGGTTCATCAACAGCCAAGCCAACTGAGCCTTCAACTGCCTCAACGCCCTCTACTTTAGCGATCTCATTCAACGTATCAACCGGTAACATTCCTCCCATTTGGCCAGTAGCAAAATCGTTTCCTTTCGGCATAATCGAAATTTGACCGGTAATATATTTTTTACCGCCATCAATCATCTTATTTAATTTTAGTGCCATTGAACCCATAACTGTAAAGGCAAAAATACCGACAACAATTCCGACAATTGTTAAAAATGTACGAAACTTTCGTCTCCACATGTTTCTCAAAATTTCCATATTAGTCTTTATTAAGTTATTTCTACTTATTGCATTTTACTCACTTTTGACAAGTTTCGCAATAGTGAGTGCTGCGACCACCGAGAGTTATGCGTTGGATAGTACCGCCACAGCCGTTTAGACAAGATTGACCAGTTTTTCGATAGACTTTCGTATGTTCACCCATTGTGCCCTGATTACCGAAAGCATCAACATAAGTATCTTCGGAGGAACCGCCGTATTTCAACCCAAGCTCAAGTGCTTTTTTAATACTTTCGATAATTTTTGTCCACTCTTTAAGTTTAATTTCTTTAACTGGTCGGAGTGGCGAAATACCTGCATAGAATAATGCTTCATCTACGTATATGTTTCCCACTCCAGAAATAATTTCCTGATCTGTTATAAATTGTTTAATTTTACGGTTTGGAATTTTACTCGCTTTTTCCATCAAATATTCAACATTAAAATCATGAGAGAAAGGCTCCGGCCCTAATTTAGCTAATTCTGGAATAGTTTCTAATGGTCCAAGCACGGAGTGCTTACTTAAATTTTGATTTTTTATATTTGAATTTTGAATTAGTTTTGTGTCATACAATTTCATATAACCGAATCTCCGCAAATCATTAAAAAACAATTTCGATCCATCGTTAAAACTAAATATCGCCCTGGTATGTTTAGTCGGTAATATTGCGATCCAGTCCGGTGAAGGATGACCTCCAGCCACACGAGATTTTTTTAAGCAATGTTTACTTTCTGCACCACATTTTTCCCAAATTAACTGACCTGTCATCTTCAAATGGATCAAAATCGATTTTTTATTGTCTAAATCAAAGTGCAACATCTTAGCCTTGCGACCGATATTTATTATTTTTGAATTTTTGATATCTTCGGGCGTAAATTGAACAACTTTTGAATCTAGCGATTCAAATCTGGTAATTTTTTTTCCTATGATGGTTTTTTGTAGTCCCAATCTAATAGTTTCTACTTCTGGCAATTCTGGCATTGGCTCCTTTATTTATCTTAATTTCTATCTGATTATATCAGAAAGAAACCGTTGACAAAAAGGTAAGGTTGCTATATGTTAAAACTACTTTGACCCCCGATACATCAACAAGATAAATTAATTGGAACTTTTATGGCCGACCTAACATCTTCTGGATATTGGAGAAAACTTATCAATCAGGGTCTTATTCGATTTTTCTTGCTTAAAGCGCTATATAAAGACAAAGAAAGCTATGGATATCAATTAGTAAAAAGAATTGAAGAACTTTCTGAAGGCACCTGCAGGCCAACAGAGTCTACCATTTACCCAGCCCTTGAACAACTATTAGAAGAAGGATATGCTAACATTCGGAAGGTTTCTGCTGGTTCTAGAATAAGAAAATTTTACACTCTAACCGAAAAAGGCCGTACTGCTCACCGAATTGCTGCAAAAAGTTATGGAGAGATTATTCCGCTCTTGCGTGATGCGATAATGTTATAATAGTTAAAAGTTTATAAGGTTCATAAAGTTATAAAGTACTTTAAAAACTTTACGACTTTCTACTTTATTAACTAATATAGGAGCATATATGTCAGACGAGAAGGATCCAAAAAAACCAGCCGATGAGCAAACTGAGGGTTGCGGCCCTTGTTGCGACAAATGTGGTTGCGGTTGTGGACCAGAAGACGAAGAACAAGAAGATAAGTAATCTTCATATAAAAAATCACCCTCAGCGTAGTTGAAAGGTGATTTTTTTGTACAAAAAAATGGCTTTGTGTTGGCGGCGCTCTACTCTCCCGGGGCTCAAGGCCCAAGTACCATCGACGCGGAGATGCTTAACTTCCCCGCCTGCATCGCTATGCGAAGCATTGCGGGCAGATCTATTCGGAGCATCATAAAAAGAGCCATTTGAGGCTCTTTTTATTGTTTGAGTTTTTTGTCCTGGCGACGTTCTACTCTCCCGGGGCTCAAGGCCCAAGTACCATCGACCCTGGCGAGCTTAACTTCTCTGTTCGGAATGGGAAGAGGTGTGACCTCGCCGGCATAGTCACCAAGACAAAAAACTCAATTCGTGCATATGTTATTTCAGAAATCTTTTGATTTCCACACGGAGCAAGATTGATAAAAATAATCTTACTCCCGTTCAAAAACCAAAATGAGCTCGATCCCGAGCGCCAGCAAGGTCCCAACAGATTCCCGATAAATCAGAAAAAGTGAGATACCATGCCAACTCTAGGGTATCTTAAACGCTCGAAACACTGGTTGCCCAGTAATCACTAGTCAAAATAATATTTTAATTGATCAATTAGTACTTCACGGCTTAAGACATTACTGCCCTTACACCTAAAGCCTATCAACCCCATTATCTTTGGGGGATCTAAGAAATCTAATCTTGTGGCTGGCTTCGCGCTTATATGCTTTCAGCACTTATCCAATAGGACATAGCTACTCTGCGATGCACGAGGGTCGTGCAACAGATACACCAGAGGTTCTCGCTCCCCGGTCCTCTCGTACTAGGGGAACACCCACTCAAATTTCCACGCTCACAGCAGATTAAGACCGAACTGTCTCACGACGTTCTGAACCCAGCTCGCGTACCCTTTTAACTGGCGAACAGCCAGACCCTTGGGACCTGCTTCAGCCCCAGGATAGGATGAGCCGACATCGAGGTGCCAAACCGCATCGTCTATGTGGACTATTGGATGCGATCAGCCTGTTATCCCCGGGGTAACTTTTATCCG
>CAZVMH010000009.1:0-10669 GCA_964628585.1 uncultured Candidatus Saccharibacteria bacterium
ATTTTAAATGATCTAACGAATTCACTCATAGTCAGATTTTTGATGATCTAATTCGACCTCTTGACAAAGATGACGAAATGTATTAATAATGTAAAGGCACTTATACACCATGGGATATGAGTGGTCCGACCTCCTCGCCTCCAGGACGGAGGCGAGAAATCTAGACGGGACGTTCCCTTTTTGGCGTCCCGGTTACATACAGCCGGGGCTCCGGCGACACAAGTCGCTGGAGCCCCTTTCTTTTTTTGAGATATTGACATGATTTCTCCTTTGTTGTATATTTTCCTCAAACAACCATGAAGGTTGTTATTCTGTTTCCGGAGGTCGGAAATGTCAGATGTAAGGGTTTTGGTGATTGGTTTCGAAGCCAAGGAAGAACTTGAAGGTTTGACCAAGGCGATTTGCGAAACCACAGGATTTGGAAAGGACGAGATCAACCTCGTCCATAGCCATGACGCAGCCTGTGCGGTGGCTCGTGCGAATCGCTCCACTCTCGAGCTCGTGATGGTCTTCGTCAGCTGGACGGAGAACATGTTCCTCTCCCTGGTTGAGGCACTCCAGGGAAGCGGGGCAAGGCTCATCGCTTTCTTCAGCAATCACAAACGATATTTACGATTGTCGAGAGAGTGTGCCGTCGCTGTCGAGATCGGTGGCTACGCTATCGATTCTCTTGACAAGCTGGGTAAGCTGTTGGCAGAGACTGTCAAGATAGGCACAGTCGAGAAAGCGCTGGCCTGCGCTATGAACCCTTGCGTGGCTACGGCCCCAATGGCCTAGTCGCCACGCCGACAGCCGGCTTGCACTCCTCTCGCAAGCCGGCTGTTTCTCACTCTATTGCAAACAACTGCAAAATATAAAATGATGTAGTCACCACGCAATAGATGTAGCTGTCGATGTGTTCCTAAGTAGCTCTGCCATTCCGCAGCCACACCCCCCCCTTTTCCTGCCGTTTAGGTTGAAACAAATCCGATCACTTGAGCCCATGAGGCCAAGTGATTTTTGTTTACCAATAATATGCATTATGACATTTAAAAATCAATTACTTCAATCCTCCAATCTGATAAGTTGGTAGGAGATACCCGTGGCCAATAAATCAGCTTCTTCCTGCCTGGTTTTCTCGGATCTTCTTCTGTGGGATGATAAATATTAAGCAATATTTCATCGTCCCTAACCGCATGAATAAAGGCATCAATGTATTGACCTGGCAGATCACCCACTTCTAAATACTCACTTTTTGTTGACTCATTATATCCCTTAACAAAACCTTTACCCCACAACCGAAGTTTTTTTCTGCCTATTCCCCCTCTAAGATCGTTAAGTAATTCTTTAAAATCTGTATAATATTCTCCCCTTTCGGTTGCAACAATGTCCTCTTTTTCTTTTATTTTTACCCGATCTACAATTTCTTGTGCTTCATTAGAATCAAGATCATATCGTTTCAGGTTCTGACCGTCTCCAATACTTGTAACTTTATAATCGAATGGGCTTTTTTCTGACATACTGCTCCTTGTTAATTGTTATCTTAATTTTACATCATTAAGATATTTTTTTGCGATTTTTTTTGATTTTTTTAGTTCTTCATCTGTGAATGGTTTGAACTTTATTTTTTCATCGTTGTGCTTGGATTGGACAAAATTTTGAATAAAATAGCGCTTTGCACCTTTGATCAGTTTGCCGATTTTTTCAAAATCTTCAACTTTATGTATCGGGTGGCAGACAGTAGTGCGAAATTCGTAATCGATGTTAGAGTTCATAATCAAATTGATCGATTTTTTTATATTATTTATATCCACTTTCGAATTGGTAGCCTGATCATATTTGTCTGGACTCGCTTTGATGTCCAATGCGATATAATCGATTTTATCGGAATCAATAATGATTTTTAGCGTTTCTGGATTCCAGCCGTTTGTATCAAGCTTAATTTTGTAACCAATAGATTTAAGTTTACCGATAAATTGAAGAAGATCAGCTTGCAGTGTTGGTTCTCCTCCAGTGATACATACTCCTTGCAACTTGTCTGCTCTTTTCTTGAAGAACATCATTATCTCTTCTTCGTTCATCAATGAATTGAATTTATTGGAGATTACCAATTCAGGATTGTGGCAAAAAGGACAACGAAAGGAACAGCCACGGGTGAAAACCGTGGCTGCTATCGTACCGGGAAAATCTACCATTGTGAACTTTTGGAATCCTGCAATTTGCATTATTTTTGCCTAAGATTAAGTTGTCCCATAGCTCGCTCGCCTGCAAAAGCTATGCTTTAGCATTGCGGGCAGGCCATTGTGAATTTCTGAAGTCCAGCTATCTGCATAATTAGACCAACGCTACTTGTTCTAAAGCTGGTTGAGCATTGGGGGCAATTTCTTCAATTTCCTTTTTTGGCTTGCTGTTCATCTTATATGTCTTTCTATCATCAAATTCTGTTCTCTTTCCTGCATTCCATTGCTGAATAGGTCTGATATAACCTACTATTCTAGAATAAACTTCATTATCAGCACCACATTTTTTACATACCATCTCTTTGCCCGCAATGTAGCCACAATTCGGGCAGATTGAAAAAGTTGGAGAAATTGTAAAATAAGGCATCTTATAATCTTCACATATTTTTTTCACTAATGACTTTACCGTTTTGATGTCTTTAATTTCTTCCCCAATAAATAGATGGACTACTGTACCACCGGTATATTTTGTCTGAAGATCATCCTGAAGATCTAAAACCTCAAACATGTCTTCAGTATAGTCGACTGGAAGATGTGAAGAGTTGGTGTAATATGGTGAAACTTTTGACTCTTGATAATTGTCCTCATTGGCAACCATAATATCTGGGAACATTTCTTTATCAATTTTTGCTAAACGGAAAGAGGTTCCCTCCGCTGGTGTTGCCTCTAAATTATAGTTATTTCCAGTTTCTTGTTGATAAGTAAAAAGTCGCTCTCTCATAAAATCAAGCGTTTCACGGGCAAACTGCTGTCCTTCAGCCGTAGCAATATCCCTGCCCAATAAATTCATAGAAGCTTCATTCATTCCAAGTAGTCCAATAGTAGAAAAATGGTTGCCCCAATATTTTTTGTCTCTTTTGTAGATACTTCTAAGATAAAATTTGGTATAAGGATAAAGACCAGAGTCAGTCATTGTTTCAAGAATCTTACGTTTCATTTCCAGACTCTCTTTAGCTAAATCCATAATATAGCCTAAATTATAGTAAAATTCGCGTTTATCACGAGAACGAAATCCAAGTCTTGGTAAGTTTACTGTAACTACTCCTATAGAGCCAGTTAAAGGATTAGCCCCAAAAAGACCGCCGCCACGTTTACGTAATTCTCTATTGTCGAGTCGAAGCCGACAGCACATTGAACGAGCATCTTCAGGTTTCATATCAGAATTAACAAAATTTGAAAAATATGGAATACCATATTTGGCTGTCATTTTCCAAATGTTGTCTAGTCCTTTGTTATCCCAATCAAAATCCTTAGTGATATTGTATGTTGGAATTGGAAAAGTAAAAACTCTACCTTTGGCATCACCCTCAGAAACAACTTTTGCAAACATTTCATTGAAGACATCCATTTCCTTTTGAAAATCTTTGTAAGTTTCTTTTTGGGGTTTCCCGCCAATAACAACTGGTTGATCAGCCAAAGTTGAAGGACAAATTAGATCTAGAGTAACATTTGTAAAAGGAGTCTGAAAACCGACACGAGTAGGTACATTCATATTAAACATGAATGTTTGCAAACATTTTTCTACTTCTCGAGGAGTAAGTTTATCATATCGGATAAATGGAGCCATTAAGGTATCAAAACTAGAAATTGCTTGGGCTCCGGCTGCTTCGCCCTGCAAAGTAAAGAAAAAATTTACTAATTGACCAAGAGCAGCACTTAAGTGAGTAGGAGGTTTACATTCAATCTTTCCTGCGGCGCCACGGAAACCTTCTGCAATAAGGTCTTGCAAGTCCCAACCGACACAATAGGCCGAAAGAATGTTCAAATCGTGGATATGCATATCACCTTCAGAGTTAGCCCTTTTTATCTCTGGGGTATATACTTTCTGTAACCAATAACTTTTTGAAATCTCTGATGCAACGTAGTTGTTGAGTCCTTGTAAGGAGTATGCCATATTGGCGTTTTCCTTGACCTGCCAGTCAATATTGTTAAGATATTGATCCATAAGGTCAACTTTTTGCATTTCGGCCATTTGGCGTAATTCCGAATGTTTTTGACGATAAATAATATAGGCTTTTGCCGTCGCTCTGTATGGCGAAGCAAGAAGAACCTCTTCTACTACGTCTTGAATTTCTTCAACCGTCGGGATGTTTCTCCTGATTCTCTCTGGGGTTTTGTCTAAAACTTTTTTAGCTAATTTTTTAGCAACATCTTCATCAAATTCACCAGTCGCCTTGCCAGCCTTATAAATAGCCTGCTCAATTTTGCTAAAATCAAATTCAGCTAAATGACCATCTCTTTTCCTGATCTTCTTGTACATCTTCCCTCCCGAAAATAAAATATTAAGAACCAAATTAAAACTTGGTAATTTTAATTTTACTATTCGCTTTATGTTCGGTCAATTGTCCAGATACAAAAGATACCACATGTTGTGGTATTTGCGATAGTAAATATACTATATGTAGTATTATTTTGTTAAGTTATCAACAGGGCTAATTTATCCTTTATAGCACTAGATATTTTTACTAATTTTCATAATTGATTTTTGATGACAATGCATATTAATATGATGTCGGTCGAGGTATTATCGTTTAATAATTACTAAGTCAGCTGTTGCGGTATTATTATTTGCATCGTATGCCTCTGCTTTAAAAGTATATTCTCCCGCTGGTACGCTAGAATAAGCCCAACTGACATCTACATTAGCTGCAGAAATTTCATTGGCAAAAATATTATTAACATAAAGTTTAATCTTAACTACAGGATCGGCACTTGATGTTCTAATTTGAATATGCAAACTGACCGTGTCTGAACTCCAAGTATAAGGACTTATTGGGCTTAAAATTGAAATGCTTGGCGTAGTAATTGGTGGAGTTACATCAGCAGGCGGAGTAGTGGGGGGCTCTGTTGTTGGCGGAGTAACAGGCGGAGTTACTGGTGGCGGAGTTGTGGGGCTACTTGCACCAATCAAATTATCAAGCCAAGTTTTTGTACCAACAGATGGGAAACCAATCGTTGAGCTCATTTGATGCATCCCAAAGCCAGAATAGAGATAAGAATAATCTTCAGCAATAATTTCCGATTCGCAAGCACTCCAGCTATTTGAACAATCTACCACCGTCGTTGATTTGGAGAGAGGACGAATAGTGTAATAACTATCTGGAAAACGAACATTTATCGGTAAGTTTAAGTCAACCCATTTGTGATATTGCGTATAATGATGCCCATACTCATGGGACAGGATTAGCTTCATGTATTCATTGAAGGTACTTTGATTTAATTGTGAATAGTAAGAAGCATTTAGAAGAATTGCTCCCTGTGCACTAACAATACGCCCACTTCCATCAGCTCGATAAGACGCAACATATTGGCCACTCCAACCGGTAGCACCGGCGTCTTGAACGAAAATCCCACAAAAAGAATTAATTTCATTGCCCCAGCGTAATCCATTCAGATAAGTTGTGAGAACCGATGCTAATGCCGGATATCGTCCAGTACTGTCTGTGACACTTGCACTAGATGGAGAAGATGATGATTTGCAATTGGCAAGATAATTGTTAGATTCAGTTTGGCTTAAACCACCATTTGAAACAGTTGTAACTTTTTCAGCACCGCTTTGAGTTGTAGATATGGTTTGTTTAGTGGTGTGTTTTGGCGGTTCTTTAACTATTTGTTCTTTAATTTCTTCCGTCGCAGGAACAGCAACAGATTCCGTTACTATCGGAATTATTTCTTCTGTCGCTTGCTTCGATTTTAAGAGATTATTTCTAATCGTTAAATAATATTTGGCACCAAAAGCAGTACTTGCTCCTAAAAAAACAACCAGCACAAGAAGATATGCAATTTTATGATCGATTTTATGCATAATATATTGTAATTATATCAAAACCCAACATCTTTAACATATAAAAAAAGCACTCACGATAACGAATGCTTTTTTAATTTGATATCTATTTATTCTTTTGGGCTCGGTAGCGATTAGCACTGTTTAGAATTTTTTTACGCAAACGCAAACTCTTTGGTGTTACTTCAAGAAGTTCATCTTCTTCCAAGAAGTCGATGCATTGTTCAAGGGAGAATATTGTGGGAGGAGTTAAAACTATTATAAAGTCAGCAGAGGCAGCACGAACATTGGTCAGGTTTTTTGATTTTGTGACGTTGATCTCCATATCTTCACCTCGAGAGTTAAGACCAACAATCATTCCGGCATAAACTTCTGTTCCTGGCACAATAAAAGTTGTACCACGCTGTTGCGCAATATTGAGTCCATAACTCAGGGCCTTTCCATTTTCAAAGGCGATCAAAACACCGTTTCGAAGTTGCGGGATAGTACTTCCCGTCGCATCGAATCTAAGGAAAAGCGAATTCGTAACGGCTGTTCCTTTGGAAGCGGTCAGAAGAACATTACGCAAACCGAGAGTACCACGGGTAGATATTTCGAATATCAACCTGGTTGTACCATCAGAATTTTCAGTTTGGTTCAAGAGCACGCCTCGGCGTTTGTTGATCTCTCCAATAATAGTGCTTGAAAATTCAGAGGCAACATCAACAGTTAGCTCTTCAATTGGTTCGCTTAATACACCATTAATGGTTTTGGTAATAACTTTTGGTTTTCCAACTTGCATCTCAAAACCTTCGCGTCGCAATGTTTCAATAAAAACAGAAAGGTGGAGTTCTCCTCGGCCAGAAAGAATAAAGTCTCCAGCTGGACCATTTTTTAATTTCATGGATATATTGGTTTCAATTTCCTTCATAATTCGATCATGTAGATGACGAGCAGTCACAAACTTTCCTTCGCGACCGGCGAAAGGAGAAGTGTTTGCATAAATTGAGATACTTAGAGTTGGTTCTTCGATTGCAATGGCAGGCAAAGCTGTTGGATCAGCACTATCTGCAATAGTATCGCCAATAGAACCGTTTTTGAATCCGGCTACAGAAACAATATCGCCAGCTTCTGCTTCTTCTACCTCAATCTTTTTCAGTCCTTGCGTAATATAAATTTTTTCGATTCTTCCACTCTCAATAATACCTGCTTGGTTAGAAACAACAGCCGGCATACCAGTTTTTAGTGTTCCCGAAGTAATTCTGCCCATAGCATATTTGCCCATAAAGTCATCCCAATCAAGAGCAGAGATAAGCATTTTGAGAGAGCCTTCTGTGTCTTTTTTTGGGGCAGGAACATATTTAACGATCGCTTCAAGAATTGGAGTCAGATCAGCTGGAACATTTTCATCTTCTGGCAATTCAGCCCAAACTTTTCCTTCGCGACCAACGGCGTAATAGATTGGGAAATCAAGTTGGCTGTCGTCTGTAGCTAATTCCAAGAATAGATCGTAAGTTTTGTTGATTGTCTCTGGAATATTGGCATTTACTTTGTCAATTTTGTTTATAACAACTATAACTTTGAGACCAAGTTCCAAAGCCTTTTTCAGAACAAATTGTGTCTGTGGCATTGGGCCCTCTTGTGCATCGATCATAAGAATTGCACCATCAGCCATGTTTAAAGTTCGTTCAACTTCCCCACCGAAATCAGCATGGCCTGGAGTATCAATAATATTTATTTTGACATCATTAAAATTGATGGCGGTATTTTTTGCCATAATTGTAATACCACGCTCTTTTTCCTGATCATTTGAGTCCATAATCAGGTCTTGGTCCATAGCTGCTTCGTTATTACGGAAGGTTTTAGACTGTTTTAAGAGACCGTCAACAACTGTAGTTTTGCCGTGATCAACGTGAGCGATAATTGCAATGTTTCGAATTTCCATAATTACTCCACAAATGTTAGAGCTACGCCTTTTTTGTTGGCACGACCGGTTCTGCCGATTCGGTGAATATAGTCGTTGTAAGTTTGTGGAACAGTATAGTTAATAACGTGACTTACATTGTCGATATCAAGTCCGCGAGCCGCCACATCTGTTGCAACCAAAATTGTAATTTCATTATTCTGAAAAGATTTGAGAGCACGTTGGCGTTGATGCTGTTTTTTATCACCATGGATTGAGTCTGCTCTGAATCCTTCTGTAATGAGATGATTGGTCAGTCTCTCAACTTCAGCTTTTGTTTCTATAAAGATCAAAACTTTTTTAAGATCATCCTGAATAAGCAAATCACGCAATTGAAAAAATTTCATTGCTCGGTCTCTAACTCTAACGATGTCTTGGTCAACATTTTCGGCCGTATTACCACTTTTCACTGTTACTTTGACAGGATCTTTAGTGAATTGGTTTACAAGTCTTTGAATTTTCTCTGGCATAGTAGCAGAGAAGAACAAAGACTGCTTTTCGGCAGGAGTCTGTTCTAATAGGCCTTTGATGTCATCAATGAATCCCATGTCTAGCATTCGATCAACCTCGTCTAGAACGATGTTTCTAATGCCTTCAAGCCGGATTAATTTTCGATCGCTTAAGTCTTTCAATCGCCCGGGAGTACCAATTATGAATTGTGGACCTCTTTTTAGACTATTGATCTGTTTGTAAATTGGCATTCCACCAACACAGATAGCTGAATAAATTCGCATGCCCATTGAAAATTGGCGAAGTTCATTGTCGATTTGCATCGCAAGCTCTCTTGTCGGAGCAATGATAAGAACTTTTTCTGATTGATTTCTGTAAGCTTTGTCGATTAGGGGCAATAAAAAAGCGGCTGTTTTACCAGTACCAGTATTGGCTAAACCAATTAGGTCGCGACCAGAAAGGACATGATCCATGGCCTGGTCTTGAATTGGAGTTGGGATTGTATAATTTTTGATTTTTAGGTTATTTTTAATTGCATTACAAAAATTGAAATCATTGAAAGTATGATTAATTTGAACTGGTTTTTCAGTGTTATTAGTTGCTTTCTTTACAAATAGATTTTGATCGATTTTTTCAGAAAAACGACCCTTTGATCTGTTTGATGGAAGGCCACCGTGACGAGAACCAAATCTTTGCTGACTTCCACCAGCGCGGTTTCTTCCGAAATTATTGCTTCCGAATTTTCTCGGTCCGGAAAATTTTGATTTTGTAAACATTTTACTTTCTTGCGTCAATTTTCTGTTTTACAAAACAAAAAAAGCGCGAAAATTAATTAAGGAGACATTTGTTATCACTATCTTATAAGATAGTTTGGATGGCTCCATCCAAATTTCGAATTGCTGTATAGAACGTCGAAATTTCAACTTAATTTTCGCAATCTATAGAACAATCACTTAAGACTCATTTATAATAACATAAACTATTATTTTATGCAATAGACCTGATGCTTTTGCCCCATATTTACTTTGAGGTCATTTTTTGGTATTATTTTCTAGTGTTGTTCCCCGATAGCTCAATGGCAGAGCAGTTCGCTGTTAACGAAAAGGTTGCTGGTTCGAGTCCAGCTCGGGGAGCCAACAAATTAGATACGAACTCATTTTTTGAAGATGAGAGTGTTCGCTCGCCCAGCCCCGCCACAAGCGGGGCTGGGCTCGCTTTCGCGACGGCTTCGCCGTCGCTTTGGCGGGAAATGAAGCGAATTTTAATGCTTTCGGGGGAATAAAAAATGTTTGAAAGAAACTTTTTAGCAAAAAGGTTTCTTTCAATTCCTCTTGTGGTTTTGAGTCCGTTAATAAAAAATTTTAGAGTGTCCGAAATGATTTCGGTGGAAAATTTTGAGCATCCGTCCGTTAGTTCGTATCCCGTGCGGCGTCCCGCTCGTTCATCGTTATTAAGGCGAAAAACAAGATTTTCAATATAGTTTTTATCAACCGAAATACGTTCTAAATTTTCCAAACAAAAATTTTCTATTCTTTCGGCGGACACTTGTTTTACCGAACATGCCTGCCAATCCTGCTTCATTGTTGCGGTGCAACGATAGTAATAGTAGCGGTTCAATTTTCCAGCAATATATTTATTAGTAAAACAAGAAGTCATATTTGAACCGCACTCCTCGCATTTTATAAGTCCGCCGAAAAGAAAATTTTTGTACACTCTAAAATTTCTTTGCTTTTCCTTGTGGATTTTTTGAGCAAGGGCAAAAATTTCTTCCGAAATTATCGGCTCGTGGATACCCTGATAAATTTCGCCATTGTGCAAAACTTTGCCTATGTAGATAACATTTCGCAAAATATGGCTGATATTTGTTTTAGAAAAATTTTTGCCTAACTTATTTTTTACTCCTTTGTCTTTTAACATTTGATAGGTTTTGGCGGTTGAGCCAGTTTCAATATAAGTTTCGAAAATTGATTTTATTTCTCCCGATTCTTTCGGGTGTAAGATAAGTTTCTTATTTTGTCGCATATAGCCGTAAGGCGTTAGCCCGCCGTTTGCGAGACCTTTTTTCGCGCGTTCCAACATCTTATCTTTTGTTCTCTCACTTGTTAGCTCTCGCTCAAACTGCGAAAAAGTGAGCATAATATTGCGAAGCAAACGGCCGGCGGGCGTAGAAGTGTCAAATCTTTCCGTAATGGAAATAAAATCAATTTTTGCTTGCTCAAAAAATTCTATCAGTTGGTAAAAATCTTTCGGCGAACGAGTGAGCCGATCAATTTT
>CAZVMH010000010.1:0-6546 GCA_964628585.1 uncultured Candidatus Saccharibacteria bacterium
AAAGCGGAACGAAAAACTTGAAATCGTCCAATCCGAAAGGGTCGCTTCTGCGGGCGGGCGGAAGGGGGGTCTGGGGGGAATTCCGCCCGCCCTACAAATTTTGGGCGAAATCAGTTCGAATTTTTTCGAAAGCACACCGCCAAGTGAGACAAGATCAGGATTCTTAGGTTGTAAGCCCAAAATTGTTCTGAAAAAGGGGCTGATCTCTGTGTTCGAATAACCGTTCTTGCCATATGGCATTCCAGAGGGAAATATCGAACACAGGAGCATTCTGATCTGGCCGAGATCCGGTTCCGGGTCTTTTTTCATAGATTGCTTAAAAATTTTTCTGCAGATCGGTAAGCTTGGTTTCTACAAACTTTGTAATCGGTTCTAGAGCATATTTTTCAAGCAGTTGGTCATCCTGGGTGGCATATATGCTCTTTATCTTCTCCTCAATCATTCCATTTTGCTCCTTAAAGATATCGTCCGAATAAATACCGGATAAGTTCTTCTCAATTAACGCCTGACGAAGCTCATATTGCTTTTTCAGCTCGCTATCGGCCACTTCTCGTCTCTTTTGCAATGTTTTAGCCCTTCGGGAATAGGTTCGTCGCAAAAATGCGTTGAATAATATAGCAGTGTTCTCTGTCAAAGACATGCTTCCCAAATAGTCGGCAGTATCTTGGGTTATTTTTTCTGAAGTGACGTTTGAATCTTTGCACCTGTGGGGGCAGAAATAGTAGCCGTAATATTCCCTTTTGCCCTTGCTTTTACCGCCTGTAAAAGAAGCCCCGCAGATTTCACACTTAACAATTCGGCGCAAAGGGAAATGAGGATTGTCTCTGTGTCTTTTTGCCAACGGTCTTGTGATATTATGGCTTCTGCCGTCCAAAACCGCCTGGACTTTGTAAAACAGTTCCTCTGTAACCATTGGCGGATGTTGGCCTCTGACTTCCTGACCGTATTTTTTTGATACAACAAAACCAGCATAGAACTTATTGCGAAACATTCTATTAACCTGTTGGGGCAACATCTTCCCGCCTTTGTGTCTTTGAGCGACTCCCTGCTTGGTTAGAATATCGGCTATATCTCGCAAAGTTTTCGTGCCAGTAGCCATCAAGTGCCAAGAGTCCTGGAGTTTATCAAAAGTTTTGGAATCCTTGGTTGTGTAGCCGTTCTGATTAAGATATCCCATTGTTACATAGCTGGTTAATCCCGCTTGAAACCTTGCTCTTAATCCATACTTAGCCCGCTCACTTCTAATGTCGTTATCCATCTGGGCAAAGCCGGCCAGCATTGTCTCTACAAACTTTTCGGTCGGACTGTTGCCAGTCGGTTCTGTGGCAGAAATTAGTTTTATCTCACATTCAGCCAATTTTCTTCTAATAGCTAAATAATCAGAGGTCTGCCTGGAAACTCTATCTAGCCGATAGACAATAACCGAACCGATTTCTCTTTTATGCTTTCGGCAATATTCCAACATCTCAATTAGCGTAGGGCGACCGGTAATCGTCTTGGCTGATCGCCCTTCTTCACGAAATACTTGAACAACGGTCATCCCTCGCTTTTCTGCTTCCTTCCGGCAAATATCCTCTTGTGTTCCAAGCGAATAGTTATCGACTTGTTCTTCGGTAGAAACCCGAATGTAAACGATCGCTCTATCCGATCGTTGGTCTGATTTAACTAGTAATGCGCTATTCATTTCACACCTCCATTAATGTTTCCTTTAATGTTTTGTTATCAAAAACTTGTTTTTCGTATTCATCCAGCCAGCAATCGATTAGATACTGAAATTCGGTCAAAAATACCTCTAAATCCTCGTCTGAAAGCTCCTTGATGTCATCACCCATAATTCGCCTGGCTTGCTCTATTCTGGATTCTTCCTGCTTGCTTGGAAAAATATTACTTAAAGCGGAATCCAGAGTTTTGCTATGCTTAGCAACCAGGTTTTCAAATGAGGGTTTTCCAACCGCAAAGTCAGCAAAAGTCTTAGTAGCATTTTCCCTATTTGCTGCCAGACTTTGCCTATCCATTAATTGCAGTTGAGCAGACCTCGTATACCCTCCTCACTATGTTTATATCCATAGTTTACTATGGATATAAACATAGTGTCAATAGGTAAGTTTTCCACAGAAAAGTGTACACCTACGTACGCAAAACTTTGACAAATTTGAGGTCAAGAGAGTAATATTTAAGTACACTTATTTTAATATATTAATAGTCCTTCATATTCTAGGCTTCTAAACTAATGCAAATATTACCAACACAATTTAAACCATCCAAAAAACAAACTGAAATTCTTATTCTTCTTTATCGCTTTCGCTTTTTAAATAGACATCAAATACAAACTATTCTTAGTCATAAATACCGCAGTCGAGTATTATCCTGGCTTAACGAATTAGTAGAGCAAAAGTACATTACAGCTTACTATGACAAGAAACTAGCAGCATTACCGACGGTATATTGTTTAGACAATGAAGGCCGGAAATATTTGAAGAGTTTGGATAAAGAAATAGAGGCTGGCAATATTGATCCGGAGCTTTTGAACAGAGTTTGGCGGGAAAAGAAATTCACGAAGCAATTTAGAGAACACTGCTTGTTTGTGGCAGATATTTATATAAATTTAGTGGATACGGCCAAAAAGTGGAAATCCGAGCTGCAATTTCGCACTAAGGTAGATTTATATAACATCGAGGGCATGATTAAGCCGGGCCCGGATATATATTTTTCGCTAAAATATCCGGAAGGAGAAGTAAAGCGATATCTTTTAGATATTTTCGACGATATCCCTCCGGTCGCAATACGAAAAAGAGTAAAAGACTATTTGGAATATTATGACAGCGACGAATGGCAAGATAATACCGATAAGCCATTCCCTGAAATTATTTTTATATGTCCGAACAAGAGAATCAAAGGCCACCTATATTATTTCATACTAAAAAAGCGCTGGGACGGCACTGAGCCGGAGTTCTATTTGGCAATTAGAGAAATCGTTAAAGTTAAAGGGTTGAACTCAAAGGTTTTAGAGAAGGTTGAAGAAAGAGAATAGGAGTGAATAATCACCAAACGAGGATTAATAACGCCAGTAGCTGCCTCTGATGTATATATTCTTTTTTCTTTTCCCAGAGTAAAATGCTAATCCTAACAGTCCAAGCAGACTAATAATTCCGAGGATTATTTGATCGTTGATTCCATCGTAAGTTTGCGGGTTGTTTGTGGCTGTTGTGGTAATAGGCGAATCCTTATAAGCGATCGCATAGGTAGAATATTTATCAGTGGCAAATGCTATGGCGTTACTGCCAGCGTCAAAAGTACTACTGACTTCGCTTGTAGTTCCGTTATGATTTCTGATAATGGTATAATTTGAATGACCCTGTAATTCTTTAGCTAAACTCAATTTTACTGTCATCGGCTGGTCAAGCTCTGAAATGTTTGTTGTCCATGCATCGTCAGTAGATCCTTTATAAATTACTTCTTTGAGAGATAAGTCTACGTAGCCCCCGATGGTATTACTCCCTGCTACTGATGAGAAACCGGATTGATCAATATCAACTGCGTTTGCCACTGTGAAATCAGCATTACCATTTATCTCGCCAGAAGGCAATGTGATTGATGCCGCGGATATCTTGTCACTGCTAACTGATATCTTATCATCCTTCTTTTCAAAAATAGCGCTTAGATGCAGATGATTACTTGGCATTGTAAAGGTATAAGATGCTTTTCCTTCGTCAGGCATAGTTTGGTTCCCGTTTAAGCCGCCTGAAACATATTGATATCCATAATCAGGCAATAGCTCAATCGTAACCGTACTACCAGCCTCGATTGAATAATCAGTGTAACCATTAGAAGTGAATCTATAGCCATTGGCAGCTATTACTCTAACCGCACCGTTTGTTACAGTAGAATCGTCTGTATCGGGAATGTTCCATCCAAGCTGGTAGAGGGTGCCGGCTGTTGACTCCAAGAGGAAATTTCCGTCGCTTGTAGTCATCCTGTATTTATTAGCAGAGCTTGTTCCTTCTTCACATGTAACTGTAATCGGCAAGGGGTTTTCTTCTTCAGTACCAGTCATATCTGTCCACGGCCAATGCGATGCTTCGGGAGAAAATGTACCCAAAGAAGTTGAGTAAGATAGGTCAACTTCACCTCCTCCGGAAACTCGCACAGAGATAACGTTAGCTGTGGCTACATCACTTGATGCTACAATCAGAGATTTGCCAGCAGCTGATTCAACTAGCATTCCCTCTCCTTCTGCTGGAGTTTCGTTGTAATATTTTAAGGCCGTGGCTGTAGTGTGAATCGTCAAATTACCAGATCCTACAAATAATTCTCTAGCTTCAATCCCTTTCCAGCTCGGCGTTCCTGAACTGCCGATAGTCATATCTCTGTCATTAATATTTACCCTTCCCTCTGTACGAATACCACCGATTAAATTTATATCACCAGAAATATCACCCATCCCAGTCATAATCTCAACATTACCGTCCATATTAATTGAGCGACTATCTTCGTTCTCCGTGATCGTGATGTCTCCGCCTTGCGGATTAATCGAGAGAGCGCCGTCTCCGGATCCATTGATATAAGGGAGAGTAGTACCGGCGTCAACATCTAACATATAAATTCCCATAAAACCCTGTTCGATGCTCCATCCTTCTCCTTCAGCAGATGTAATTTGAGGGTCCGCTGTCTCATCAATGGCTACAAATCCGTCAACAAATATCTGCAGTGGTTCACCAGGAGGCGGTCCTTCAGGGCCACCATCGTCAGGAGCAGTATAATTATAAGTATTTCCATCAACAACAGTGGTATGATCTACTGTATTAACATTTCTTCCTCGTTGAATGCTCACAGTAATCAAATTCTCCAGATTACCAGCATCTCCAATTGTTAAAGTTGAGTCAGCCGCAAGCTCAATGGCTCGATCGTCTGCAGTCATCGCCATAATATTCAAGGACGATCCATTACTGCCTTTAATATTTAAATTGCCCCTTACCTCCAAAGCAATATTTGAAGCAATAGCATCTATCGCATTATTTCCGCTCAAATTGAGAGTGAGGTCACCGTTTGCATAGATGCTCTCAAGTGAAGAGCTGGTTAAATTTAATGTTTTTGTTTCAGCATCAAAGGTAACGCCGGAAATCCCATGCTCGGCATTATATCCACCGGGCGATTCGTAAATTAATGTGCCGTTAACTCTAACTATTGTTGGTTCTACAGCAAATACGATTTTTGCTGAAAGCGTTAATAAAGCCAAAATACCGATCCATGCAACCAGTTTCTTAGCCTGAAAAAAATCTAAAGCCTTTTTCATTTATCCCTCCCATTATCGAAATATGTGATATATTATATATATAAATAATTATATCATGAAAATATTGATTGCAAAAAAAAGAAAACCTAAAATTATTACTTTTCTATTTATTCTTTGCGTTATTGGTTTTAGTTATTCGCTAGTTAACATTGTATTATGGAAAGCAGATTCCAGGAAAACTAGCGATCAAATAAAATTTTTGATTAAACCTGGGTCAGATGAAGAAGGGATTAACTTTGAAGAGCTTAAAAGAATTAATTCTGATGTTAGAGGCTGGGTAAAAGTCGAAGGAACCAACATAAATTATCCCTTTGTCCAATCTAAAGATAATAATTTCTACCTGAATCACTCATTCGACAAAAGCTTTAACCGCGCTGGATGGGTTTTCTTGGATTACAGAACTGCTGTTGATTCACTCGGCAGGAATACGATTATTTATGGTCATGACCGAAAAGATAAAACAATGTTCGGGTCTTTAAATAGTATCACTAAAAGTAATTGGGTTGGCGACAAAAATAATCATTTTATTAAGATAACTACAGAAAAAGGAGACACTTCATGGCAAGTCTTCAGTTTTTATCGCATCAAAACAACAGATGATTATTTACAAACCTCATTTCAAACAGACCGGGATTATCAGAAATTTTTAGATTTAGTCGGCGATAGAAGCATCTTTGATTTTGAAACTCGACCCGATAAAGACGATAAAATACTAACTCTTTCAACTTGCTATAATAAGAACGAGAAAACTGTCCTCCATGCCAAGCAAATTAACGAAAAGTACAAGTAGAAATTTTAAAGAAGAATGTTCGCAACGATGTGTTTAAATTGTATTTTGATTGTTAGTTCATCCAGCCGCTATGGATATTTAGATAGTTATTTGTTAATATAGTGATATAATGAGCAGTGATAACGAAACAATTCGGAAAAACTTGGGTGAGAAGATCAGGAAGGTCAGAGAAAAGGCGCGATTGACCCAAGCAGAGGTGGCTGATAAAGCAGGCATTAATGTTAGCTATTACGCTCAGATTGAACGTGGAGAAGTGAATCTTTCGATTGATAAGTTGCAAAGCATAGCAAAAGTACTAAATATCAAATCCTTAGATATCATGTAGATTTTTCTGAATCTTCCTCTTCGAAAGACAGTCTTAGCTGGTCAAGCCATGCTATAAGGTGTTCGAAGGGAAGTGCATTCAGTCCGCCAGTTGGAAAAAGAAGCGTTTGGCTCGCCCGCTACGCGGGCTCGCCAGCCG
>CAZVMH010000011.1:0-5131 GCA_964628585.1 uncultured Candidatus Saccharibacteria bacterium
AGTATGGCAAATGTACCGGTTAAAGGAAACTTTGGTGGAGGATTTAAAACATTATTCTGGTCAATAATCATATCTCTAGTATTAAAGCCACCAACAACTACATTGCCACTAGTGTATTTCCAAATTGCTGACTCACAGGCCATGCTACCGTAAACCTTCAAGTAATTTTTTGCAGAACCGTAATTCGGAATCGAAATATTACCTTCTTTGGCAATCATAGCCGCATCAATTTCCATATTAGAGGGAACATTTTTTGCCAAAGTAATATCAGTTTGAGTAATTAGTCCAATTTTATCACTACCGTCATAATTTGTATATTTAACCGCGCCGTTAACAACAATTCGTTTCATTTGATTTTGATTTGCTTCTGGATCGGCCGCTATTATCGTAACCTTTTGGTTATTGACTGTTCCCTCTACCCAGATGTCATCCTCTAAGAAAATTACTCCGTCAGTAGGGTAATTATGCACCGAAGAAGAATCTTCCCGAATGATGTTGTTATCGTTATCATAACGGGTAACACGCCTTATTTCATAATTATTTTGATTTAATATTATATGGTAACCTCTGCTACTTGAGGCATCGAAGTAGTCACCGTTTCCTTCATTTTTTGCCTCATTTCTTAGGTTTAGAATATCTACATTTAACTGATTAAAATCTATTGCTGATACCGGGAAAAATTTTCCTCCTCCAAATATCCCCGGTCCTCCTACGCCTGGTTGATCGCCATAAGTTGAATGATGATAGGTATCTTCTGTCGAGTAAACATCACCAGTAATTTCTCCCATATTGTAAATACCAGAATTATTTACATGAACTGTACCATCAATTTTCCCATCTGTGCCAAGAGTGAGCTGATTCCCATTTATTAATAGAGTGTATTTAGTATACGATGGCATACCAATTTGAGATAGGATTGTCCTCTCAACTTTGCTTCCGATAGTTTTTCCTACCGATTTTACAGTAGTAATTGAACCACCATCCGAGGGAGGCGTAATGTATAAATCATAACTTCCCAAAATTTCACCACCTACACTTTTATAATCATGGGTAAATGGACCATAGGAACCATCGTCATTTTTTGCAGGACATGACGCCAAACCGTCACAATAATCAGTATTTTCATGGGAAAGATGCCACATATAGTAGTTAATGCCTGATTCAGCGGCAGACATTGAACTAATTTGGTTACCGTGAAGATTCGCAATTCTTAAATTGCTCATTGAAATTGTTATTACGGCCACAGCAAAAGCCATGAATAGAGTACAGGACATAAGAATAACGGGGAGGTACATCCCGCGCCTATGGCGCGAAGTTAAAAGTAAAAAGTTAAAAGTAAAAAATACTTTTATTCTTATTCGATCGGATAATTTTGAATTATTAATTATCATTTTGACTTTTGAGTTTTTATTTTTGAATTATCATAGGTTGTCTTTTAAATTTCTTAAACTAACTTCCGTTGTTTCAGTTACGGCCGCTGGAGGCTTGTTTGTATCTTGATCAAGTGAAATTGTCAATTTTATCAATCTAATTTTTGTCGTATCGATTGGTAGAGCAAGAGAATTTTTTTCTCCATCAAAATATTCAAAAATCATATTTGGATTTTCAACGTCCTCAACAATTAGATGAATTGTTTCGGCTGATAAAGGATAAGAAATATTTGGCTCAACTCCGACTGGTTCAGTTTGCCCAATCTTGAATTGATTACCATCAATAAAATATCTTATTTGAGTTGGCGAAGAACTGGTTAAATCAAAATAACGGTAAAATTTTAATTCATTTTGGTTCGCTACTATCACCCTTGTGCCTGCCCTGGTCATTTTCTCAAACTCTCTCATTATATGAGAAGCTTTCTCCTGCTCTTCAGATTCTTCGCTTCTGATTCGATACGACTTTAAACTTTGAGACAAAAAGGTAGCCAAAATTAGTGAAATTGCTGAAAAAATTGCTAGTGCTACTAGCATTTCAACCAAAGAAAAACCTCTGTATTTTTTATTACATTTACTCATATTTTTACCTCAAAACCTCCTGGTTGGACCATAGTCAAAGCATCTGGATTAGTTATTACAATATTCCATAATCCAGTTTCTGCACCAGTTAAATCGAGTTCTGCTTCAATTTCATTTTTTTGTTTAACTGAAATATTTGTGGCAGAAATTTCATGGTTATTACCCGGAAAAACAACTTTTAACGCAACATTACTCTCAAAATTTTCTCCTGTTATTGTTAGATAAATCTTTTCTCCTGTTTTACCTTCTTTCGGTATGCAATCGGCTATTCTCAGATCGGCACCAGAATCTGACACTACAAGTCTAACATTTAAAGTAGTATTTGGGCCCAGATTGACTGGTTGATAGGGTACACTACTAAGAATGTATTTTCCTACTATAGAAAAATTATAGTTGTCAAACTCCATATTTTCTAACTCCAAATGACCATTTGCATCAACAGTAAAATCGTTCATATATTTTAAAGTACTCGGATTAAAATATTTTTCCTTTATTCCCTCAATATGAATGGGGGAATTTGACATCGGAAGACCATTTTTATCGACTAAATCTAGAATTAATTTTGAAACCCTATCAATAACTAAGGTTTGTGGCGTAACTTGTTGAATAGAAACATCAACATCTGGAACAAGAGCATTCGGATTTTGGCTCGTCCGTGGATATGTCATATCTGTAGAGTAACCATCTTTTGTTGCCACAATATGGTAATCGTTATGTGTAGATGGCGGTAAATTTGGCACCATTATACAACCGTCTTGGCCAGTTTTAGCATGAATATCGACCGCAGGAGTAACTTGCAAGTTTTCGATAGAAATATCTGCTTCTGGAACAGGTGCTCCAGTTGCATCTACAATACATAGCTTAATAATGCCACTATTTGTTGCGGTTTCAGCCGCTTTGGCAGAAAAAGTTGAAGAAAGCTTTGTTAAATATGTATTTCTACCAACTTTTGTAACTGAAATTTCAGCTTTCTTATAATCGTAAGGATAGATATCTAATGGTTTTTCAGCAATTGTCCCATCTGCATTGCCATCATATGGGTCATCAATATAAGAAATAACTGTATTTACTCTGAAACGAATGCCCTTTTCCTCAACAATCTCTTCATCTAGAATATTTCCCGGCGGATAAATTGCCCCCGTCTTGGTGGCCAATTCGTCGTAGGGCATATTACGAAGTTCCTCCATTTTTTCATTCGCCAAAGCTACCGAAGCAATTTTTGCTTTAGCTAGATCCATAGATTTGCTACTAGCCGAGTAAGTCATCAAAACAGCCGCTGAGATAGCTGACAAAATCGCAAGATCAATCAAGATTTCAACTAATGAAAAACCTTTTTTCGTGTCCCCTCCTATTTAACCCAATACCAAATCATTAAAGCTAAAAGTCCATATTGAACTACAACACCAGGGATTACACCAATAATAATTTTTTGGATATTTTCGTGAAACTTGTGAAAAGCTCTACCAAATTTACTTTTGCGAAAATACGCTTGCAATATTGGAATATTGTCCATTAAATCTGGAAAAATTCCGCCCAACGCTCCCCAAAGAAAACTGCTTTCAATATTTAATCCTGTCCAAAAATATTTTTTCCAGACAAAAACAGTAATAATAATATCAATAGCTAGTAATAACCAACCCAAAACGGACATTTTATCTTCGTCATGCTCATATTCATGTGGAATGGCATCGATAATAAAATGGAGCACAAAACCGACCAAAAAAGCCAAAACTGGGTTGCCAAGACTTTCGCCTACAATCCCGCCCGCTACTGAATGAACTGCAATTAACATAACTACATTATATGCATTTCTGAACGTATAGGCAATTATAAAAAAATACCAAATTACTTTGGTATTTTTTTGGTGGGCGTACATGGACTCGAACCATGGACCTCGTCATTATCAGTGACGCGCTCTAACCAGCTGAGCTATACGCCCGAATTACTAGCTAATAGTATCAAAAAATATTCAGGTTTTCAATGAAAGAAAACGAGCCCGACCGTTTCCGGCCGAGCTCTCTGTACTGTTGTTCTCCTCACAGAACAATGTTACGATTCCGCCCATACTGAGGGGAAATCGTACTTTTCGATAATCTCGCTAACCGAGTAGCTGAGAAATAGTTCTTACTGTTTGTTCAGTAATTCCTTCCTGTGAACTATAACATGTCGAGGTGCTTCTATCCCAAGACGAACTTGATCGTCTTTGAGTTGGATGACAGTTATCTCGACAACATCTTCTCCGATACGGAGCACAATGCTTTGGCCACTCTTCCTTGATAACAGAAGCATAATTCTTCCCCCTTCGCCTTCTTGGCATTGCGATTGTACAATATATCTGTCTATAAATCAACAAAAAACGCCTACGAGGGCGTAATTTTTTTTCAAACAACTAAATAGTGGCAATATACGCACCCCGATGTAATATCGGGGATTTTATCACCTCGGCACTCGTAGAACGAGTGTCAGGCGATCGACCGTCCCCAAACTCTTTCTTACGAAAGGGTTGGGTGTCCTTTTAGAAAGGAGGTGATCCATCCCCACCTTCCGATAGGGATACCTTGTTACGACTTAGTCCTGATCACCGATCCCACCGTGTTCCGCGGTTGCAGAATTCGGGCGTTACCGGCTTTCCTGACTTGACGGGCGGTGTGTACAAGACCCGAGAACGTATTCACCGTAGTATGGCTGACCTACGATTACTAGCGATTCCGGCTTCATGAGGGCGAGTTGCAGCCCTCAATCCGAACTGGGGGTAGTTTTATGGGATTAGCTCCACCTTACGGTATTGCAACCCCTTGTGACTACCCATTGTAACACGTGTGTGGCCCAGGACGTAAGAGCCACGCTGATCTGACGTCATCCCCACCTTCCTCCGATTTAACACCGGCAGTCTCGCATGAGAATACAACATGCAATAGGGGTTGCGCTCGTTTACCGACTTAACGGGACACTTCACAGCACGAGCTGACGACGACCGTGCAGCACCTGTCATATGGCTCCTTACGGCACTCTCTAGTTTCTTAGAGATTCCATAGATGTCAAGTCCTGGTGAGGTTCTTCGTTTGTTATCGAATTAAACCACATGTTCCACCGCTTGTGCGGGTCCCCGTCAATTCCTTTGA
>CAZVMH010000012.1:0-3093 GCA_964628585.1 uncultured Candidatus Saccharibacteria bacterium
TCAACTCAAGCGCTTTCATGTCGACAGAGAGCGCAAGCGCGTCAATGTTCTGGATCGCGTCAATGATCTCTGCGTCAGTGTAGCGGCTCAAGCGATTGTATAGCGCTGTCAATATGTCGTTCTGGACTATCTGATGCGCCAAGTCAAGCTTATCCTGCCAAGTGCGTGTCGTTTGGCATACTTGCCATGCGGTTGCGCTGGAGAGTGATCCAGTTTCGATGCCGTTAGTGCCAAACAAATACACGTCATGACCTTCGTTAAGCGCAAATGTATCAATGTGCGCGTCATCTGAATCGTATAGCGCGATAGATACCGTCTGCGACACAGGGACATCAATCTCGTTATCTTCTACGGTAATCGATATGAACCCGCCAGACGCAAGCGCGCAAACGGCTTTGGCTACGTTATTGGAGAGTGTGATCTCAACAGGCGTCTCTGAAGATGCGGAAATCAATCCCCACTTTTCGGTGTATCCGCCAAGGTTATTGATCTCTTTTTCCCATCGCGATATTGTTTGTAGTGTTGCGAGCGTGTCCATATTATATCCTTAAATTGTGGGGGCGGCCAAGGAGGAAAACCGCCCCCGGTTTGGAGGGATTAGTCGATCACCAAGTAGGCTTCGATCTTCTCACTGCTCTCATCAGCGGAGCAAGCGACATTGAGTTTCATGAATTTGTAAGCGGAAGCGAGTTCAGCAGGAATACTAAACGCGGTAATCAGCTTGCCGGCAGTCCAAGACAAGGGATCGGGGAAGTCTTTGGTTGTTACATCGCCGGGGTCTTTCAGTGTTACATCACCACCGGTCAGAACGATAGAGCCCATCGCGCGGATTAAGCATCCACCGGCAGCGTCAACATTGCCAAACAGCGGAGTGAATGTAATCGT
The DNA here is from genome assembly GCA_964628585.1 of uncultured Candidatus Saccharibacteria bacterium. GTDB lineage: Bacteria > Patescibacteriota > UBA1384 > XYA2-FULL-43-10 > 1-14-0-10-43-13 > CAZVMH01. The sequence goes on from CAZVMH010000012.1 coordinate 886, forward strand.
AGCAGCGTCAGCAATCGCTACTGTGGTAGATGCAGCGCAGATAATCACACGCAGGCGATTAGCCTTTTTTGCGTCCAGAGTCACGGTATTGGTTGCGGTTAGGTTGGTCTTATTAGGGAGAGCCATATCTTCACAGATAATCTGGTCAACGGCATATCCGAGTTTGTTATATCTTGCCATGTTATACTCCTATTAGTCCAGAACGTTGGTTTCAACGCTGGAGATGTTTTCGTCGATTACGATCGGAATGCCAGCCCAAGAGCCAAGTGCCACGTCATAGTTAGTGTCGTTGCTGAACATGTTATACTTGGTATCTTTCAGCAGGCTGATATAGCGGAATCCGTCAAGGTTGCAATAGATCCGTTTTTCGCCTGTGGAGGCATAGATTTTATGTACCAGTTGATTCATTGTGTCAACGGTGGGCAGGTGAGTGGAGTCAATCTGAGTCATTGCGGCAACAGATTTCTTTCCGGGACAGATGAGAGTCATGAACGCGTCAACCATCCACTGGTAAACAGGAAGCTGCGCGCCCGTGGTGGTGTTGGTGGTCACGGTAACAGGTTTTTCGCCTGTGATCTCGACAACATCAATCAGGTTCGCGGTTCCGTTCTTGCGGATGGACATGCCATTGCTTTCGTCCCAACGAACCGCAAAAATAGAGGTATTGCCGCCAGTAGTTCCACCGCGCTGGATTACATTGCCGAACGCCTTGGCATACTGATGCAGGCCAATAAAGCCCTTTGTGCTGCCAAAGGTCGGATCGGTGCCATAGATGATCTGTTTCGCTGCGGTCTGCCCCATGCCCTCAAGATATGCAGGAAGGTTGTCAGCAATCCATCCCGCCTTTCCGCCAGGATAGTTAGCAAACTCTTTCCAATCCTCTTGAATGAGAACAGACAGGTTCCACAGGTCGATTTTCATACGATCCGTGCTGAGCGAGGTGGGGACAATGCCCTCGCCAATGTTGCGAAACGCTCCGGTAGGAAGCGCGTTTACGATTTTATACTTGTGACTCGTGCCATGAGAAGCATTCGCCACAACAGCAGATTGCAGGATGCCCGATGCCTTCGCCAAGTCGATAATGACGGTAGGATCGTCCGGGACTTCCCAAGCAACGGCCAGTCTTTGTAGTGTCGGATTAGTAGTAGCCATGAGTTATTTACCTCTGTTAATTATTTTGGATAGAGTTGTGCGGCAATTGCTGCCCCACTTGATTTATATTCTGGTTTCGCCACGCCAGCCGCAGCACTAACTCGCTGGAATCCTGTGCTTTGTGGCTCTGGCTCGGCAAATGCGCCCGCTTTTTCCAGCACGGAATACAGTTTGAGGTTGGCGTCCGCCATCTCTGCTGTGTATTCCTCACCTTCCGCAGGCATGATAAAATCGGCCATAAGCTCAGATACCTTAGCTTTGCGCTTATCGGTCTCGTTGCTGACGATCTTTTGCAGTTGCTCGTGTTTCGCTTTCCATTGGTTCAGTTTTTCGGTCTCTTGTTTCTGCATCATCTCATCAAATCGCTTAGCCTTGTCTTTGAGCGAATCCAATTCTGGATTAGCTTTCGTGGCATCTGCCAGTTGCGCTTTTAGCGTGTCGACCTCGCTGTTCATCTCGGACAGCTTGAGTCTCCGCTCTTTGGATTCGTTGTTTGCTGCGGATAGATCCGCAAGCACGGTGTTTGCCTCTCGCTTGGCATCTGCCAGCAGAGAAAGAATGTCGTTTCCCGCATCAGCAGGAAGTGCGTTCGCAATCTTATCCAAGATTTCTTTAAGTGCCATGATATTATCCTTTATTCTGCATCAAATGTTATTGCTTTCCAATTCGATACAGCAGTTGTGCTTGCATCGGTTGATACATATAGAGCGGTTGTGCCAAAGCGAAGTGCGCCTTTTGCGCCGGGTGTCCCATCTACGCCACCGGCAAGGTTGGAAGATACTTCAGTAGCGCATACCCCGCCGCCGCCGGTCAATGTCCCTTGTACCAGTGCGCCGGCTGCTTCGTCGGCATTCAATTCCGTCAAGACAGCGGTTGCTGTGTTGGCTGCGTTGTCGGGGGCACCAAGCGCGTCTGTCGCCAGTGCGATGCTGATGGCGTTGCCGGTAGTGCTGATTGTGATGGGTGAGCTTTCGCCCGTGCCGTTCACGATCTCGATACTGATGGCATTGCCGGCATCGCCTTTTGTTACGGCTTCCCACGTGATTTCCCAATTCT
>CAZVMH010000013.1:0-2971 GCA_964628585.1 uncultured Candidatus Saccharibacteria bacterium
ATAGACTAATGGCAGGAATTTCCAAAGCAGTACTTATTGTCGAAGCTGAAGAAAAATCAGGAACCTTAATCACTGCTAGAATGGCATTAGACTACAATCGCGATGTTCTTGCTGTCCCAGGATCTGCTCTTTCTTCAAACTCAAATGGCACCAACTGGCTCATAAAACAAGGAGCAACACCTATAACAACAAGCGAGGATATACTGCTTGCATTGGGGTTTAATATAGAAAAACCAAAATTAGATGACAAAGAAAAATATGCCGACTGTGGTTCTGATGAAATGAAAATTATTGAACTTTTAAGAGAGCCTATACCTCGTGATGAACTTATCCGTATCTCTGGATTCTCTATTTCTGAAGCCAATGCATTACTTTCAATAATGGAAATAAAAGAACTAATTAAAGAGGAACTTGGAGAAATTAGAAAAATATAAAATCTATTTTTTATTTCTTAAGCTTTTTATTATTGAGAAAACTGCAATAATTCCCCAAATAACTTGCAACACAAATGCAGGCCATGCTTGCTGATAAAACACATTAAATCCTACACCAATAGATCCAAATAAATTTACTAATTGATACTTTTTACTGTTGGGACTGATTTTATTATTAGAAACTAAAAAATATGCTAATACTATTAAAAATGTACCTACCCACCCAATTGCCTGCAAAAATATTTCCATATTTTTATTATCTCACTTTAAAAATTTTTAAACAATAATTTGATTAACATTTGCAAAAAAAATTATAAGGTGATACTAATATAGGCAATGAAAGAAAAAAAACTTTTAATTGTTGAGTCACCATCAAAAGCAAAAACTATCGAAAAATATCTTGGCGGAGATTATACTGTTCGTGCGTCTGTTGGTCATATTCGAGACTTACCAAAATCAAACAAAAATGCTATTGATATCGAAGGTGGATTTATTCCTCATTACGAAATATCAAAAGGCAAAGAAAAAGTTGTCCATGAACTAAAATCTCTCGGAGAAAAAGCAAGTGAAATATTATTAGCAACTGACCCCGACCGTGAAGGAGAAGCTATTTCTTGGCATATTAAAACTCTTCTTGAAGAAAACAAAAAAATTAAATCTCCTATAAAGAGAGTAACTTTTCATGAAATTACAAAAGATGCTGTAATAGAAGCAATCAAAACTCCTCGCAATATAGACACTGACCTAGTTAAAGCTCAAGAAGCTCGTAGGGTTCTCGATAGGCTTGTTGGATATGATTTATCTGGAATTATTTGGAAAAAAGTTCGTTATGGACTCTCTGCAGGACGAGTACAATCCCCTGCTCTTCGAATAATAATGGAAAGAGAGAGAGAAATTCGTGCATTTATACCAGAAAAATATTGGGTTATCGATGGAGATTTCAAAATAAACAAAAAAGAACAAATCAAACTACACTGCACAGAAGAACCAAGAGACGAAAAGATTGTAGAAAAAATCTTAACTCTAGGTAAAAAAGAAAATTGGATTGTGAAAGATTTAAAAGCAAGTGAACAAAAGAGAAGTCCTCGTGCTCCTTTTACAACTTCAACGCTTCAACAAACAGCAAGTACTCGTCTTGGATTTTCTCCTTCTAGAACTATGCAAGTTGCACAAAAACTTTATGAAGCTGGGCTTATAACATATATGAGAACAGATAGTACCAACTTGAGTGCTCAAGCAATATCTCAGATACTTTCTTTTGTAGAAAAAAAGTATGGCAAAGAATATGCGCAAATACATGCATATAAAACAAAATCTAAAAATGCCCAAGAGGCTCACGAAGCAATACGCCCTACTCACATAAATGAGCTAAATGGAGGATATACAGAAGAACAAAAGAAACTTTACAAGTTAATTTGGGAAAGAGCAGTTTCTTCGCAGATGTCTGACGCAAAACTTCTTAAAACTAAAATAGTTGCAAATATTGAAAATGACCAAATCCCTAATTTTGACGCCAACGGATCAAGAATCCTTTTCCCTGGCTGGCTATTATGTGACTCATCTTCAAGAGGAGAAGATGTGGAACTCCCAGAAGTTAAAATAGGAGACAAACTTGATCTAATAGAATTAAATAGCACGGAAAAAGTAACCGAACCACCAAACCGCTATAGCGAGGCTGGCCTAGTGAAAGAACTAGAAGCCAGAGGTATTGGACGTCCTTCAACATATGCATCCATAATGAAAACACTTGAAGACAGAGGATATATCAGAAAAGAAGGAAGAACTCTTTTTCCTACTGACACAGGAGATGTGGTTTCTTCTTTTCTTGAGGATAATTTTGCAAAATATATAAGTGACACTTTTACCGCTCTTATGGAAGATGAGTTAGATGATATTTCAAACGGCAAAAGAGAGTACTCAAAAACTTTAAAAGATTTTTATATTCCATTTCAAAAAGAAATCAAAGAAAAAGATAAACTTGCAAAAGCTACAAATATGGGAGAAGCGCCTAATGATATAACATGCCCTAAATGTAATTCAAATATGATAGTAAAACTTTCAAGAGGCGGTAAATTTTATTCATGCAGTAAATACCCAGAATGTGACGGAGCAAGAAACCTTGAAGGAAAAGAGCTCGAAGGACCAAAAGAAACTGGTGAAATGTGCCCTATGTGTGGAGATAAAAAAGGCAAATCAGGTGGTGGCAAACTTGTAATAAGAGAAAGACGTGACGGAGGCGGAACATTTATATCTTGCTCTCGATACCCAAAATGCAAATTTATAAAACAAGACGAGGAAGAACTAAAAAAGAAAATGACAGATATCACATGTCCTACATGCGAAAAGGGCAAAATGATGGAACGCCGCGGAAGATTTGGAATATTTTATTCCTGTTCAAACTACCCTGACTGCAAAAATGCAATCAAAGCAAAACCAACAGGAAATATTTGTGAAATGTGTGGAGCACTTATGATGGATGGCACAAAAACCATACCAGAGAGATGCAGTAATAATAAATGTCCAAATCACAGACCAGA
>CAZVMH010000014.1:0-2771 GCA_964628585.1 uncultured Candidatus Saccharibacteria bacterium
GGTATTTTGTGCTTTGGTGATTGGCTTTTAAGAGCTTCAGCCGTGCCACCTCAATGTCCAAATCCATCTTTTCTTTAATCGCTGGGTTGCCTGCACAAAGAGCCTTAATCTCCGCATAGGAGAGAGCCGCTTCGTCTATATCCTCGCAGGAACGGACAGGAGATTTTGAGGTCATAATCTGACTGATGAATTTTTGCTTGTTTTCTATGGTCTGGTCGAGTGGGTCAGCAGTATCTCTACTGCCTTCCCCTCTAAGAACCGTGCATGAGAGTTTCCCCTCACACGGCTCAAGTTTCTATAAGCCCTAATTAAAGAGCCAACTCTTTTTCATTCTTTTGTGTTTTTAGCTTTTCGTAGCAATCAGGGTGAACCAATTGTTTTACCTTATTATCGAGACCAAACTGATAAATTCTAAAATCGGTTTCAAGGGTGATTTTCCCATTGCAATATGCACAATGTCCTTTTTGCTCATTCCACAATCCGCTAATAATTCTTCTCCCTTTGATTTCATTTCTCATCAATTTTTCTTCTCTTTCAACGAAATAATCTTCCCATTCTTGGTCAAAAGCATTGGCTGCTGCTTTGATTTTAGTGAATCTTTTTATATCAGTATTTGTTGCATAAATTAACCTGATAAAGAAATCTTCACCGTTTTCCATTTTTTCTCTAGTAGGGACACTGAAACTCCATGTCCTATTACCGATTGTATGAAAATACTTTTTTGCAACCCATCTTCTGCCTTTCTTTGGATGTCTTCGTTTACACCAACTCCATAAACTTTGCCAAATTTCATAATCGAGTTTTTCAAACGCTTTTGCAGAAACATTAAACTTTTGAAAGTTAACCCAACCTCTAATAATAGGATTGAGTTTTCTAATCAGTAGCTCCTGTTTCATTGAAGGATTATCTTTGATTATATTCCTAATCTTCTTAATAATTGCCTCATAATTTTTCTTAGAAGGTTTTGTTAAAAGCTTTCCATCATACATTCTTACATTAACACCTAGAAAATCAAATCCGTCATTGATATGTGTAATCAATGTCTTTTCCTCCGAAAGTTCCAACCCTCGGACTTTTAGAAATTCTTTAATTAATGGTTTGACTTCATACTCTAACAATTCCCTAGATTCTCCTGTTACAATAAAGTCATCAGCATAACGAATAAAGTTAACTTTTGGAAAATGATACTTCCCATTCACCTTTTTCTTAGAAAATCTTTCTTTGAGAACTATCTCTAGACCATCTAAAACCATGTTACTAATTACTGGTGAAATTGGTGAACCCTGTGGACTTCCTTTTTCAGTTGGAAAAAGTTTTTGCGTTTCAATATATCCACTTTTTAACCATTTCCTAAGTATTTCTTTATCCATCGGAATATTATTCATCATCCATCTGTGACTGATGTTATCAAAACACCCTTTAATATCGCCTTCAAGTACCCATTTAGGGGATTTACCTTTATTCAAACTAGTAAAGCATTGTTCAATTGCATCTTGTGTACGTCTTTTGGGTCTAAACCCATAAGAGTTCGGGTCTGCAACTGTTTCTGCAATTGGCTCTAATGAAAATTTATAGAGTGTTTGCATCGCTCTATCTAGCATAGTTGGTATGCTTAAAGGTCTTTTTTTACCATTACTTTTTGGAATATAAATCCTCTTTAAGGGCATTGGTTTATACCCTCTACGTTTCATTCTCGATATTGCTTTGAATTTAGCTTCTGATGTTAACCATAATTCTCCATCGACACCAGGTGTTTTCTTTCCTTGGTTTTCAGTTACCCTTTTTACTGCTAATGCCTTTGCATAAAATGAATTAGTAAGCAAATATTGTAAAGAATTTACTTTATTATATTTGCCTTCCTTTTGAGCTTTCACAATACGCATTTGTAGCTTTTTAACATCGCTTAGAGCTTTGTTCCAGTCAATACTTTCCCAATTCCTCGCTCTGTCAGAAGTAGCACACGCTTTTGCGTTCATTTGCCTTCTCTCCTTTCAAAAGTTCTAAAAATTCTCTTGTGATTAAAAACCGAATGGAAGTCTGCCCACTTTCGTGTGGAGTAACATTTAAACTCCTATCCATGCTATTACCACATGTCCTTCGCTTTTTCCATTTTCCTTTACCCGCATTGCTATCGGCGTTCCTTGCGGTCTGCTTTGCTAAAAGCAACAATACGGGCTTACCATGTTCCGCCTAATTAATAAATGATGGTTTAGGTTCTACCTCTTCGCCGGCAGTCTTATGTCCGTGTAACCCCACTATGGAAAGGGTTATCCGACTGCGTACCATTTTGGTTCAGGCTTATCAGCAACTTTAGCCTGTTCACCTTAACGACGTTTATCAGTAGTTCACTTACGTTAACCATGCCATCGAGCCTGCTCCCTAACCGTATTGTGCTAACAGTTTCGGTTCTGCCTCACGGCTTCACCTCCAAATAGGGCTACATTTTCATATCAGCTTACCACACTACCGTTACCAGTAATGCAGTTGATATTAGGCTCAACTTACGGAAAAGTTGGTCTAGTCATAGTGCCAGACAATTAATTAGGCGACTTCATGTCGCACCCATAAGTAGCTATCAAAGGTATTTTCCGTAACATACCTAAAGATATTCACCTTTTCATTTTCATTGCCTTGACGAACAATTCTACCTGCCCTTTGTTCAAGGTCAGCAGGTCGCCAAGGGACATCGAGGTCATGTAAGGCAATTAGTTTGTTTTGTACATTTGTACCTGAGCCCATCTTTTGAGTCGATCCAAGTAAAATTCTTACTT
>CAZVMH010000015.1:0-2529 GCA_964628585.1 uncultured Candidatus Saccharibacteria bacterium
GAAAAAATGACAAATCCCGAAGCTTTAAGAAAAGCAATTCAGATGTTTGATAATGTGCAAAATATTTGGAAAGCACAAGCTCTTATGGCTCCGGCTTATCATATCAGAAATATAGCAGGAAATCTTTGGAATAACTTTTTGGCTGATGTTAAAACTCCTGCTTACGCGTGGGCTGGAAACTTGCAAAGAAAAATGGCAATGGGAAGTCTAACTGAAGCAGAAAGTAAGTTAGTCAAAGAAATGGAACAGCATGGGGTTATAGGTACTGGACAATATGGTAATGATATTGCAAAAACACTCGCTGATGAAGTTGGTGGTAAAACTCTTAACCCATTTTCTCAAAGATTTGTGGGATATAGAGCAAACAGAGCAATCGGATCAGGTATTGAAGATAACGCTAAAATTGCACACTTTCTTTCTAAACGTGCCGAGGGATACGGAGTAAAGGAAGCAGCTCAATCAGTAAAAAAATATCTCTTTGATTACGGAGATCTAACAGGCGTAGAAAAAGGCTTATTTAAGCGAATAATGCCGTTTTATACATGGACATCAAAAAATCTTCCTTTGCAGGTTCAACAATTTGTGGAAAATCCAGGCAAGTTTTCAAAAATAGGAATTGCTAAAAAAGACTTTGAACAGGGAGTTCCAGAGCCAAATGAAAAATATCTTTCAGATTATATTACCTCCAATTCTCCTATTAGAGTTAGAAAAGACAAAGATGGATCAACCCAATATTTTCTTTTGGGGCAATGGTTGCCATCAGCACAAGCAATGGACTTTTTGTCTCAACCCTTGGAAAACATTTTGGGAATGATCACACCTGGATTAAAACTTCCACTTGAGACACTTCTTAACAAATCTTCATTTTTTAAAGATACCCTTGGAAGTTATGAAAATATCCAAAGTTATCCTGGACAAACAAAAAACTTTTTTGGGTTGGATATGAATCCTAAGACCATAAATGCAATTCGTTCCATCAGAGTTTTAAACGAATTGGATAAGCTTAATCCGGGAGGAATATTTGGGACTAAAGAGAAAGGGAGTATTTGGAATAAATTGGGAATTGAAAATGCCTCAAATAGTCGTGGTTCAAGATATTCTCCAGACAGTTCTCAGGCTTCAAGAATACTCAATTTAATTACCGGTAAAATGTCTAACTATAATGAAGAAAATTCAAAGTATTTTTACGACAAAGATACAGAGGCAAGAACTGCAGAATATAAGTCAGCTCTTAATAATGCTCTTAAAAATGGCCAGACTGATATGGCAAAGGGGATTATCAAAGAAATGTCTCAGTTTTTACAAGAAAGAGAAGGCAAAGCCAATAAAGATGTTCAAGGATATGAACTTATGGGAGACAAATATTTTGAAGATTTAGCTCAAAACAAGGCTGCTGAAACAGAGAGGGATATTATTAGAACAAAAATGCGAGAACAAATCAGACAAGGAATCGCTAATAATGACACTGACGCAATTAGAGAGGCAATGAAATTAGATCCTAGCTATGCCAAGAATGCAATTAGAGATGCCGTAAAAGAAAATGCCCAGGCGCAATATACACCAGAGCAACAAAAGAAGTTATATGAAATTGAACAAGCTAAGAAAAGATTAAATTTGCAGCCATTCTATAAGAATTAGCGAAAGGGTTGATGTTGTTCATCAAAATACCGATCATCTGTTTTATCTCCTTGCGGAATTATACCAAAAAATCCCAACCAATTAACAACAATAATTAAAACAATAATTGCGCAAAGAATAAATCCAAGAACACTAGCAAATATTTCCCAACATCCTTTAAAAACTTTGCTTATTGATTCTGTAAATTTACTCATAGAAATTAAATATATTTTGAAGCAATCGAAATAGCAAAAACAATCAAAATTCCAAAGGCAAGTTCATTAAGTAGAAATTTTATTTTTTTCCACAAAGTACCCTCCATAGTTGTTATAGCAAAATAAACAAAAAATATAGCAAACAGAAGATTAGTAAACAGAGAATATCCCCAAAGAATAGAAATATCTAGTTTCCTATTATCCCCAAAATAACCATAATAAATTCCGATTAAATTATTGATTATGTTTACAAAAGAAAAAATAGTTAGAATTTGAATTGTTTTTTTCATAACCAGTTTTAATAATTACACCTAATACATATCATGGACAACAAAAAAAGTCAAGAAAAAGACCCCCTAGATCCCCAGACAGTTTTTAAGGCTACCCACTCTGAGATTTCTCGTACCGCCCAAACCCAATGTGAAATGGGAAAGCATAAATTTCAAAAACTAAGTGAAAATGAAGTTTTTTGCCCTATCTGTAGCAGTGCTTTTATCGTAAATAACATAAAACATTATCTCAATGGCTAACATCTCAAAAACAAAATACACCTCTCAGCACATAGACAATATGTCTTTTGACGATGATTTAAAAGTTTCGATGGTTGAGATTATTGGAGCTGATGGAGTTCTGAAAAACCCAGCTACTTCTGAAAAACAAGATACTATAATTTCCAATACCAATCCATTTGGAACTC
>CAZVMH010000016.1:0-2216 GCA_964628585.1 uncultured Candidatus Saccharibacteria bacterium
GCGGAGCTAAACGGGAAGTAACAGATTACATGCTTACCCGTTATGCCTGTTACCTGATTGCGCAAAACGGAGACCCCAAAAAAGAAGAAGTTGCTTTTGCACAAAGTTATTTCGCAGTGCAAACCCGAAAAGCCGAACTGATAGAGGAACGATTGAATCTTCTATCGCGACTTGAAACCAGGGACAGGTTGCGTGCATCTGAAAAGCAACTCTCACAAAACATTTACGAGCGTGGTGTTGATGATAATGGCTTTGGCCGCATCCGTTCAAAAGGCGATACGGCCTTGTTTGGCGGGCATACCACCGAAGATATGAAAAAGCGGCTCGGGGTGCAATCAAACCGTCCGCTTGCCGACTTTTTACCCACCTTGACGATTGCTGCCAAGAACCTGGCTACCGAAATGACCAATTACAATGTAGAAAATAAGAACCTTTATGGCGAACAGCCCATAACCCGCGAACATATCCAAAATAACAAAAGCGTGCGCGAAATGCTCGGCCAGCGTGGTATTAAGCCCGAAGAGCTTCCGGCGGCCGAAGACATTAAAAAACTGGAACGCCGTGTGGTAGGCGAAGAAAAGAAAATTGAAAAAGCCAGCGCTAAATTGCCAGCAAAATCCAAAGGCCTGAAACCTCTTAAAGATTACAACAAATGAGTGAGTGGAAAGATACAACATTAGGTGAAGTACTTATACCCAAAGGATACATTCGAGGCCCTTTTGGATCATCTTTAAAAAGAGGTGAAATGAAAGAAGTGGGCATTCCTGTTTACGAACAGAAAAATGTAATTTATAATGAAAGAGAGTTCCGCTTTTTTATTGATAAAGAAAAATTTGAAGAATTAAAAAGATTTCAAGTACAGACAAATGATTTAATAATAAGTTGCTCTGGAACAGTTGGTAAAATATCAATAATAAAAGAGAATGACCCTAAAGGTATTATAAGTCAAGCTCTCCTAATTTTAAGACCGGATATTGAGAAGATAGAATTAAAACATCTATATTATTTTTTGACTTCAAAGCAAGGTTTTGAACTAATTACACAGGCATCACATGGTTCTGTTCAGATAAACATTGCAGAAAGAAAAGTAGTAGAATCAATACCATTGTCTTTACCTTCTCTCTCCGAACAAAAATCTATCGCCTCAATCCTTTCCAGCCTCGACGATAAAATAGACCTGCTTCACCGCCAAAACGCCACCCTCGAAAAAATGGCCGAAACCCTTTTCAGGCAGTGGTTCGTAGAAGAAGCAAAGGAAGATTGGGAAAGTAAGCAACTCAAAGAGGTAACAGATATTGCAATTGGTAGAACTCCACCAAGAAAAGAATCGAAATGGTTTACTACTAATCCACTAGATATTAAATGGATTTCAATAAAAGACTTGGGTAATGATGGTGTGTTTATCTCTAATTCATCAGAATATTTAACTAAAGAAGCTGTTGAAACATACAATATTCCAATCATTCCAAAAGATACAGTTGTTCTTAGTTTTAAGATGACTGTTGGTAGGGTAGCTATAACTTCCGAAGAAATGCTTTCAAATGAAGCAATAGCACATTTTAAATTCAATAATAACACCCCTTTTTGCAAGGAATATCTTTATATATTTCTTAAGACGTATAAATATGAAACTTTAGGTAGCACTTCTTCCATTGTAACGGCAATAAACTCTGCTATGATAAAAGAAATGGAAATATTAATCCCTGATGAATGTGTAATGAATGCTTTCAGAGATGAGTCCAAACCTTTATTCAATAAAATAAAATCGAACCAATCCCAAATCCTTACCCTCACCGCATTGCGTGATGCATTGTTACCGAAGCTGATGAACGGGGAGGTACAAGTAAAAAACTAAACCTATGGAAAAGATTTACAACTTTGACGATTGCATTAACACAAAAACCAATAAAAGGCATCTGATATTGGGTAATGGTTTCAGTGTTGATCTCTTTCCAGATAATTTTAATTACAAAAAATTGGCTGAGAAAATTTCTGACCCTAATATAAAAGCAATCTTTTCAGAATTTGACACTACCGATTTCGAATTTGTGATTTTGAAATTAACTGAGAGTCTTAGAATTTTAGATTACTATGATAAATCAAAAGTCATCTATTCCAAGGTAAAAAATGATGCTGAAAAATTAAAAGAAATATTGATTAGTGTAATTAGGGTTTGCTGAATAAATTGAAATGATTGAGCATCAATAAAATAACCG
>CAZVMH010000017.1:0-1878 GCA_964628585.1 uncultured Candidatus Saccharibacteria bacterium
AGACGCGTATGATGCAATTCAGGACATGTTGACCTACATGGTGTCAAGCAAGTTTGATTTCAAGTCAGACACCAAAAAAGGCAAATCTGGAGCGTCGACCTGGCGTCAAGCTCTCAACAACGTGTATTCAAATCTGCATGCAAAAGCAATGTCTAACTCTTTCAAGAAATTCAGGAAGGGTAAGTACACAGACGAAGAAATGTACTCGGATTTGTTGTGGCGCAAGAGTCAACATGACGTTGGAAGTACTAGGTATAAGTGGACACCTGAAGACGTGACGAAGTTGGAACAGCTAGAGCAGGCTTTGGTAGCCAAAGGTGTCAATCTGGATAAAATCACCCCTACAAAGCTTCGAAGGAAAAATGTTCGCGATAGAACAATAGATGAAGCTTTCGGGAAAAGAGGAGAAGACGGTGGGGAACCATCTGGCGGCCTAGGAAAGATCCCACAAGACATGGGGAGCACCGAGGGTTTGCCGGTGGATGAAAAAGCTGCGAAAAAGAGCTTCTTGAATACGATCGATGAAATTGTGCCGGATATGGTCAACAATCTACCAGCGACTCAAGAAGGCCTTAGAGCGCAAAAGTTTCTTTTTGATTTCATTTTCCAAGAAGATGGATCTGGTACGTTTTTGCCAGACATTACAGCCAACATGGGCCAGGCTTCAGCGTTCAGAGATTATCTTGAAGAGATGTCAATGGGTTCAGGACCTAACGCTCAGGAATCTTCAGACATTTTGAAAAAATATGGCAAGAGGTGGTCTGGGTTTGTTGGAGACACTCGCGTCAGGTTAATGAAATCTATTCAAGAATTCGTTGAAAAATACCTTCCAGAGAGTGAGTATGAACAGCTTTGGGACGAGTTTTTCTCTGATGTGACTCCGCAAGCCGCTGAAAGAGCCAATCTCAAAGGAGAAGAGGCCAAAATTCAATACCAGCGCGATTTGGATCTGAGGAAAATTTTACGGATGCAAGAGAGAGCATCTTTGAAACTTCTTTCGCCTAAAGAGGAGCAAGATCTAAATAAGCTCCGAAAGCGCGTTCAGAAAGAAATTTCTGACGAGTACATGAAGAAAATGGTGGAGATAAACAGGATCAATAAAAGTGCCAGAGGCAGAAATGTCAATGTACCGGAAAAGCCTCTTACTCTTGACGAACAGCTAAAAATTGTCATGAATGAAGAAGGTGATAAGATAAAGAAGCAGGTAGAAGAGGAGTTCAAGCTAAAGCTTGAGTCTGACGAAAAGCAAAAGCTTGAACAAGAAGAGGCAGAGGCTATAGCAGATGAAGCAATAGAAGAAGTTGATGCAAGGCGGGCAATTTCTTCTTTCTTGAATAGATTTATGCCAGAATATGCATAATGGACTCCATACCTGGCGACATGTTCATGGGTGGGCGAAGGTTTCGTCCAGCTACTCTTGAATACGCTCTTCAGAATTATCCAAAAATTATAGTCGGACTGAAACTGGGGAAGCTTTCAGTTGACGCACCAAGAGCGTGTGATGGCAATGACATAGTGCACATTGTATCAAAAATGTCGCCTGTGTACACATGGACTATCACTAGATGTGATTATGAAAAATGTGTGTCAATAGCCAAGAAAATGTCGGTGCCATTGTTTCATTCTGACGTTGAGAAAAATTGGATTGATATGGCTTCTGCTCATGTCAAAGAAGTTTTTGGATGACCGCGGTATGGTTTGACCATGCGAAAAAACAAAGACGACAGACCAGTTGTGTTGATTAAATGCAGACGTGGCCACGACATGGCTACTCGTGGCCAGGAGTGTAGTAGTATGCAAGCACACAATATGTCTGTGCCTGGGGATTCTGTCGCAAGGTTCGAATGTGCAGAATGTGGTTATGTTTGGACTGTCCCT
>CAZVMH010000018.1:0-1653 GCA_964628585.1 uncultured Candidatus Saccharibacteria bacterium
GTTGTACTTTTTACAGACTTCAACTAATGTTTTTAACCCAACGCAATTTGTGGAGAAATATTCTTCGTAAAATTCTTCTCCGGCTGGAACTCCTGCTCTTGAGGCTAGATTGATGACTATATCAAATCTTTCTTTGCTAAAGAGCCTGTCCAATTTGAACCTGTCCCGAATATCATCTCCATTGACCAAATCGTAAACTTGGCAATCAATCGACTTTTGGAAATGCGAACCAATAAATCCTGCGCCTCCTGTTAGTAGAATTTTCATAATTTAAGTGGTTAAACCCAAAGCCAAATAACTCTACAAAATTTGGCTTGGGATTTTAGGACTCAAATACTTTTCCCTTAATGCTCGTGCTTTGTAGAGTTTTTGCATGGCACGTATATATCCGACTATTTTGTGAAGCCTTTTAGACAACTCAAGATTTTCGCTTCCAATTTCGGTTTCAATTTCCGAAAGTATTTTTTTATAATTCTTTGTAGTCTTTTCATATTCTTTCGATTCCAGTTCGCTTCTGACAAATTTATCAATCTCGCTTGTTGGCATTTTCCAAACAAATTCATGGGCTATGTTATGAGTATTAAAATATTCATTGACATACTTCTTGCGACTTTCTCCTTCCCAAATTTCAAGACTTTCAATCGGCTTTTCATCTGATAGCAGTTTATCTTCTGAAGACAATGGCTTACTTTCGTATTTTACTAGTGGTTGTTTTGGTTCTGTTTCTGGTTGTTCTACTTGCCTTTCTCGAAACACTTGTTGATTTTCTGGCATATTTTTTTTATTTCTTTTTCAGTTAAATCCCAGAGTGGGAGATACAAGCCTCTTTTCGACCATTTGTAAGCGTTGAGGCGCTTATATTTGCGGTTATAGCAGGGTTGCATGCTCATTGGCTTAAAAAAGTACCTAGACATTGGTATTTTTTTCTTGACTTCCTTCTGTTTGTCCTTGCAATCTATGTCGTACATCCAAACAGTATCTCTTTTTGGCATCTGAATTTCTTTAACTAGATACTTGTTCCACCATGCCTCTATTATTCTTCTTTTTTTAATAATGTTTTTTAAATCTTTGACCTGTTTTAATCCTTGTTCAGCTTGATATTCTGTTAACCGGAAGTTGTAACCGATTTTTGGATGTAGATAGCTTCGTTCCTTGTCAAAATACATATTCGCTAAACTTCGCATCTCATCCGCTAGTCCTTTATCATTAGTGAGACACATTCCACCTTCTCCGGTTTCAATAATCTTGTTCTTATAAAATGAATAACACGCTACTTTCCCTCTTGGTTTTATTCCGTGACCTTCCGCCATATCCTCAACAACTGGTAGTCCAAATCTCCGGCAATCGTCATAAACCCTTCCGTAAATCACAACCGGCATTATCGCCTTTGTCTTCTTATTTATATTTATCTTGTCCGTATCTATTGTTAAATCGTCTTTGCAGTCTACAAATATTGGTTTTGCGCCAGTATAGGAAACTGCCCACGCGGTCGCTGCCATTGTAAATTCAGGAACTATCACTTCATCACCCTTGCCTATTCCGAGAGCTTTGAGGGCCAGAAACAGAGCATTAGTACCACTATTGCAAGCCACACCATATTTGTATCCGTTAAATTTCGCCCACGCCTGTTCAAATTTATTTACTTTTGATGAG